>NZ_RHOF01000001.1 GCF_003946445.1 Loigolactobacillus jiayinensis
ATACCAATTTATAAGAATAGGTCGATACTGTTGCACTTGATTTGACAATTTGGGGTGTTCAATAACTAAATAATAAGGTGATATTTTATTATGAAATGAAAGTTTGCTCGTCGCCTTTTAGCTGCACGGTCACCAGTTCAGCTAGGTAGGGTGTTAGTTCAAGTTTAGTAACAACAGAACCATCGAGTTGGAGCACGGTCAATGCAGGTTGCTTGATCACGGCACGTAATTGGTCGATAGCAGCATCATGTAAGAACGGCCAAGCACTGGTTTGATTGGTGGTTGAAATGATGGTTAAGTTTGTTTTGAAGTTATCCGTTGACCCAAATTTTTCAACATAGTGAATAACTGCATCGTTGGTTTGCCAGCCAGCATATTTCACAGCATATTTAGGTGCGTTTTTTGAAAAATTACCAAAACTTGCAACAGCATCTGGAATATCTTGATAAGTATTATAAGCAACACAATCTGGCTGTTTATATTGGTCGCTATAATTTGGCCAGTCTAGATCAGTTTTGGCCAATAGTTGAGCGTATGATTGCTGTTGTGACGGTGTTAATAAGACTTGATCAACTGATGTAGCGCCAGCAGCTATCTGGGGCTGCATTTGTTTAGTTAGGGCGTAATAGTCGGTGGCGCGGCGATCATTATTTTGTGCTGAAGGATGGCCATCAACTTTGAAAACGCGAATCGCAGTGGGATCATTAGCGGCTAAACCAGCAGCAAAAAGGAATTTGTTAGCAAAATCTGTCGTTAATAGTTGGTCAACGAAGTGTTGTGGTGCTGCACTGATGGCTGACTTTTTATTATTAGTTTGCGTAAGCATAAACACGACATCCAACCGTGGCGTATCGTGATGCGGATTTTTGGCATTATAAAAAATCATGGCATTAGCGATGCGCCATAAGCGTGCAACCGCGGCGTCAACGCCAATGGCATTCAAGTTAACTTTGGGCGACTTTGTTTCGATCATTTGTGGTATCAGATCAGTTGCTAAAGCACCTTGTAAGTCAAGCTTTGGCCCTTGTTCTGGTTGGAAATGATATTCGGCGCACATCTGCCGTAGTCCACGATTAGTTGGATTTTTGGCCGCATGAAATTCGCGAAAATTCACATCTGGATTAAGTGTTTTCCCACCAGAAGGATTTAACAAAACGACTAAGGTGTTAAGCGCCAAATGGTCACTATCATAAGCAAGCCCAGCCGCGTAGCTGATAAAATCGCCTCTAGTACTTTGCATGGTTTGATTTTCTGCGAGTGTGCGTTTAGATTTTTGAAAAATTAACCAAGACATATCATTATTGTATTTTTCAAAGAAATAATTGTAGCCTGCTGGGGTCACATTACCTTTTTGTAAATCAGGTTTGATTGGTCGCGTAGGTGCCAGTTCAAATTGAGCTTTTAGTTGTGCTTTCAAGCTTTTTTTTAACTGATTTCGTTCTTGGGTCAATGCCTTGACCGCAGCTTTTGATAACGCTTGGGTTTCGTTAATTTCAATAAAGTTAGTAAAAGCCTTTTTCCATTCTTTAGCTAGATTAAGTGGTGTTTTAATATAATCGCTATCTGCGGGATCGAGGCAGATGGTTAATGCTTGTTGGGAATCCAGCGTTGTCGTAATTGTTGGTTGTGCTGTTTTTTTAGTATAACCTAAGACGAAACGAGCTGGTTCATTTGCAGTAGTTGTCTTCTGTACCATCAATACTTGTATAAATTTTGTTGGCTTTGTCATTATGCAGCCTCACTTTTGTTAAATGTACCTATTTATATAATAATAGGCTGGTATGACATATTATAGCAACTGGTAATTAAGGACAGCTTGCTTTGTTAGGCCGTTTAACTGGAAATAACCAATAAAAAAGGTGATAAACCCCCGTTAAGAACAGGGGTTATCACCTTTAAAAATACGCTAAGAAGTGGCGTTATATTTTTTTAGCGGTTGCGATTTTCTTGCCAAATTCAGTCTGGTCGAAATGGTCGATCACATCTTTTAAATCGGTATAGCTCAAACTAGCACCGAATAGTGGGCTACCTGGTTCAGTCATGATGCCATCAGCCAGTTGATAATGAACAACTTGATCAAAGCCTAAGGTGTCCACAAATTGGGCAACTTCATTAACAGCAGTATGCTCATCGCCGGTCACAAAAAGGGCTTTGCGTTTGGGGTCACCGGCAGCATGGGCTTCTTCTTGTAAGTTATGGTAACCCATGTGATTGAAAGTTTTGACCAGTGTGCTGGTGTTAAAGTAGGCCTGTACTTGTTCACTAGAAGTAGTATCTGGTGCCAAGACTTCTTCGCGAATACCGTCTGTTTCCCACCAATAATTCATGGCATCAATAACTAATTTACCCTTGAGTAGGGCGGCCGGAATATTTTGATAGCGGCTTAAGGGAATCGCCAAAATAATGATGTCGCTGTTGGCGATCACGTCAGTATTCTCTGTTGCAATCGCGCCAGGCACTAACATTTTTATCGTTAGCGCAATCTTTTTAACGTCACCTGATCCTGAAATTCGGACAGTATAACCCGCATCCAAGGCAAGACCAGCGAGAACGATGCCGACTTTACCGGCGCCTAAAATACCTACACGTTTAATCGTCATTATTTCGCCGCCTCCTTGGCTTGCAAAATTTCTTTAACGCGGGGAATGACCTTAGTGGCGTAAAGTTCGATCATCCGTTCACGTTGGGCTACAGTTTGGTTGCCAGCGCCGTAAACAAGATCAAAGCGACCGAGATCAAGTAAATCAACTGTACGCGCGATCCGTTGGGCTACAGTTTCTGGATTGCCAACGTAAAATGAGCCAACCTGAGTTTCGTTATCAAATTGTTCACGACTCATTGGTGCCCAGCCACGCGTCAAACCGATGCGGTCAAAGTTAGCTTTGATATTCTTGAAGGCAACTTCAATGGCCTTATCTTCATCGTCGGCAATGAAGCCATGTGAATGGACAGCAACTGGATATTCCGGCATATTTAAATCTTTTGCTGCCGCATGGTAGAGGTCGATGTAGGGTTTAAAGCGATCAGCTTGGCCACCAATGATTGCCAAAATAACTTTATAACCATAACGGGCGGTGCGGATAATTGATTCCGGTGAGCCACCAATACCGATATAAGTTTCTAATTCGCCGTTTTCAGTTTTAGGATAGACTTCTTGATTTTTTAAAGCTGGGCGGAATTTACCGGACCAGGTAACTGGCTTTTCTTTGCGCAGTTCATTGTACAAATCTAATTTTTCGTTAAATAGATCATCATAGTCAGTTAGATCATATCCAAATAAGGGGAATGATTCGGTAAATGAACCGCGGCCGAGCATAACTTGTGCGCGCCCGTTAGATAAACCATCCAGCGTAGCAAAGCGTTCATAGACACGAACTGGGTCGTCGGAGCTTAACACAGTGACTGCCGTCGCTAACTTAATATTTTTAGTTACCGCGGCAATTGCAGCCAAAACGGTTTCCGGACTAGAAACGCTGTAATCAGGGCGATGATGTTCACCGACGCCAATAACATCAATGCCGAATTGGTCAGCAATTTCACCTTCATGAATAATTTGGCGGATCGATTCAGCAGCTGTTTTTAAGCTGCCATCTTCATTAGCAACAATATCACCGAAAGTTTCAATACCGAATTCTAGTTCATTTACGTTTACCATGGCTGGTTGGCCTCCATTCGTTTTACTTACTTTTAGTAAGTTTTTGATATGATCATATTATAGTTAGCGCTAAAAAGCAACTATTTTTCGTTTAAAACTTAGAAATTTATTGTTATCCCGAATTGTCAAATCAAGTGCAACACTGGCCAGATTTCACTTATAAGTGGTCTAGGTCATGCAAGTAATTGTGCAGTCATAAATTCATTAGCCGATTTGTAGCCGAAGATTTTACGTGGCCGTTGGTTTAGAGCAGCGGTAGCCCGTTCGATATGTTCATCACTGAAGTCACCAATGGATCGCCCCTTAGGGATAAATTCTCTTAATAACCCATTGAGGTGTTCATTACTGCCCCGCTCTGACGGTGTATAAGGATGAGCAAAGTACAGGTGGGTGCCGGTGACTTCATTAAGTGAAGAAAACTCGGCGCCATTGTCGAAAGTGAGTGACTTAACCACTGAATCATCAAATTTATCCACAAACTGTTGAACGACTGCCTTACAAGTTGCGGCATGATAGTTCGGTATTCTGATAACTGCTTCATAGCGCGTCATCCGTTCGGTTAAGGTGAGTAGGGCTGGTTGATCACTCGTGCGTTTGCCCTTGACCAGATCGCCTTCCCAATGGCCAAATTCAGAGCGATCATTAGCAGCTGCCGGACGTTGCTCGATTGAATCACCTAAGACCTTCTTATTCTGCCGCACATGACCAGAGCCAGGTTTAGCGTGACGGCTGACCTTTTGCGGCAAGTCGATATTGGCGACCGTTAATAACCCGCGATCAATATAGCGATAAACGGTCGGTGTTGCGGGGCAATATTCAGCTGGATGATCTTGTTTGTAGGACCCAACAAAACTATCAACACTATGGACGCGGAACTTTGCTTTAAGCACAATTGCCAACTGTTCAAAAAATTCAGGATTGTGTTCCAGCATGCTTTTTCGATGACACTTTAGGCGACGCTGTTCATATTGGATTTGGCTGGTATCGGCGAAATAACATTCAGTAAAAACACCATAGCTAGACATTTGAGTAACGGTACCACGTTTGATTTCACGGCTGATCGTGCTCGGGTCACGGGCCAATCTTTTAGCGATCGCTCTGATCGAATAATGATCTGCATAAAGGCTCTGGATTTGGCCACGCTCCTCACTTGATAGTTGTTTATATGATCGTTTGATGATATCTTTAGATTGGGTCATGAAGTCCGTCCTAACTTATTGGTTTTGTCGCTTATAAGTTTAAGGCTTCATGGCCTTTTTGGTCTAGTTATTTAGGTGTTGCACTTAGATTGTAAATCCGGCAAATTTATTGTTATCAATTGATCGGTGGTGTTGGCGGAGTGATTCTGATTCGCAATTACGCTATTTTAAAGTCGGTAAGAACTTAATTAAGGACAAATTAAAATTGGCACAAGAAGCGTAGTTATAGCACTTTAGATTAATTAATGCGAGCAATGAATAGGGTCATTATATTGTAGAGGCAGTGCGTAATCAATGTATTAGCCTGCTGGAAGGATTTGTTTAATGACGTGCTTAAAACTCTTGTGACTGACTTCACCACCAGCCAGCAAAAAAACTAGGCTAATTTATCTGTGTAAATTCACTTGTAACTTAAAATGATAGCGCTTACACTTAAGCTGATTTCAAGTGCAGTAAAGTTAACCGGTTACGGCGCTTAATCCTCAGTTTTTTCGTTGCAATTAGCTTAACTAAAAATGTTAGTCAGTGCTGTCATGAAAATTTTGCTTATTCTAGATAAGATGAGATCGCACAGCAATACGGAAGCCATGTTGTGCTGAAGGAGTGAAGCAACCATGAGTATAGTGGTTTCAGTATTAAAAGAAAACCGCGGACATGAAAAACGAGTTGCACTGGATCCTGAAGTCACGAAGAAATTAGTGAAAAACGATTTTGAAGTTCTAATTGAAGCTGGTGCCGGGAAGTTAGCTTTGTTTGCTGACGCCGACTATGAAAAAGCTGGTGGTAAAATCGTTGACCGCCAGACCGCACTGACACAAGGAAATATTGTGGTTGTCGTCAATGAGCCCGGCGACGATACTTTGGCGGCGTTAAAGTCTGGTCAGATTATCATTGGCTTATTAAGCGCGTTGTTGGTGCCAGATAAAATTCAACGATTGGCTGATGCTAAGGTCACTGCGATTTCTTGTGAGCTGTTACCGCGGACGGTTAGTCGCTCGCAGGCCATGGATGTTTTGAGTTCACAGGCTAGTATTGCCGGTTACAAAGCAACTTTACTGGCCAGCAATCTGTACGCTAAATATTTTCCAATGATGATCACTGCTGCCGGCACGGTGAAACCAGCCAAAGTATTAGTGTTAGGAACTGGTGTTGCTGGCTTGCAAGCTATTGGCACGGCTAAACGACTAGGGACAGTCGTCTCCGGTTACGATGTACGAGCGGCTTCTAAAGGAGAGGTCGAGTCGTTAGGGGCAACTTTCTTAACCAGCACAGTGGCCAACGGTGCTGGGACTGGCGGCTATGCACGCGAGTTAACTACGGAAGAACACCAAGCCCAGCAGGCAGAACTAGCTGGTTTTATTGCGCAAAACGATATTATTATCACCACTGCACAGGTGCCAGGGCGAAAGCCGCCATTGCTAGTACCGCAAACAAGCGTTGATCAAGCTCAGGCAGGCACAATTTTCATTGATTTAGCGGCTAGTGATTTAGGTGGCAACGTTGCCTCAAGTCAACCATTTGCAACAGTGACCACAGCGCAGGGCGCATTGATCGTTGGTGCTAGCAACTTAGCCAGTGAATTATCTAACTCTGCGTCACAACTTTTTGCAAAAAATGTGCAATCGATCATTAATGCCTTCATGGTGGATGGCGCAATCCAAATCGATCCAACTGATGAGGTGTTTAAAGGCTTACTAGCGACCATAGATGGCGAAATTATCAATGCACGTTTGCGTAAAATTATGAATTTACCGGACTTAGCTGAACCCAAAGTAGCGGAAGGAGTCCATTGATATGAGCCAGCAATTATTTACCAACTTCGCCATTTTTGTATTGAGTTTTCTCGTTGGTTTTGAAGTGATCAGTAAAATCCCAGCCACGTTACACACACCAATGATGTCTGGAGCAAATGCTATTCATGGGGTGGTGGTGGTCGGTAGTATTTTGATTGCCCTAGAGGCCCAGTCGGCATTGTTCTACGTCATTGCCTTTATTGCCGTATTTTTAGGTGCCATTAATGTGGCTGGTGGTTACGTTGTTACCGATCGTATGCTGACCATGTTTTCCAAGCCTAAGCCGACAAAAAATTCTGCTAAGGACGGTGATGACAAATGATGTCGCCATTAATGGCTGTTGTTTCTTTGTCATACTTGATTAGTGCTGGTTGTTACGTTATCGGGTTACACATGATGCGCACGCCTAAGTCAGCCCGCAATGGCAATCGACTTTCGGCAGTAGGGATGGTTTTAGCCGTTGTCATGACCTTTGTAATTGCGCTTCAAAAAAATGAGGCAACGCTGATCAGTTGGCTTTTATTGGCGGTGGCGCTAATTCTTGGAATCACGTACGGCGCCGTTAAAGCACGCACGGTTAAAATGACCGATATGCCACAACTCGTTAGTTTATTCAATGCTGTTGGTGGTGGTGCGGCCGCAGCAATTGGTGCCTTTGATTATTTAAGTCAACCGAATGGCGAGCATTTGGCATTGGCCTTTTCAATTCCGGTGATCCTCGATATGATCATTGGTGGCATAACCTTCTCGGGCTCGTTGATTGCCACTGGAAAATTGGCCGGAAAAGTGTCGGGTAAACCAATTACGTTCCCTGGGGCTAAGCTATTAAACGGAGTGGTAGTCCTGATTATTTTAGTGGCAATTGCGATGACGGTTGGGTTTGCTAGTAGCCCATGGATCTTGACCATAGCGATCGTTGCTAGTCTCGTTTTCGGTATTTTAATGACGATTCCCATTGGTGGGGCCGATATGCCTGTTGTTGTGTCACTATTGAATGCTTTTACTGGTTTAGCCGTTGCCATGGCTGGTTTTGTTATTAATAATCAAATCCTGATTATTGCCGGTGCGTTAGTTGGTGCGGCAGGGACCATTTTAACCTTACAAATGGCTGCTGCGATGAATCGCTCAGTGGTAAAAATTATTGCTGGTGGTTTTGGCACTGATGACGGTGGGGGTGCTGCAACAACTGATATTCCAGTTGATGTGAAAACGACCACCGCCGACGATATTGGGGTGCAACTCGCCTATGCTAAAAACGTGATGATTATTCCAGGCTACGGTTTAGCGGCAGCACAGGCACAGCGTGAAGTGTCTGATCTGGCTAATTTGTTACTCGCACATGGTATCAATGTGAACTACGCTATTCACCCAGTTGCTGGCCGAATGCCAGGGCACATGAACGTTTTGCTGGCTGAGGTTAATGTACCGTATGAACAAATGAAACAGATGGAAGAAGCTAATGCTATGTTTGAAAACACCGATGTATCATTGGTTATTGGTGCTAATGACGTTACTAATCCACAAGCTCGGGAACCGCACACTGTTATTACTGGGATGCCGATTTTAGATGTGGATAAATCCAAGTCGATCGTTGTCATCAAACGGTCGATGAGTACTGGATATGCGGGTATTCAAAATCCATTGTTCGCCAACGAGAAAACGGGTATGTTCTTTGCTGACGCGAAAAAAGGATTGGTCGAAGTTATTGCGGCGACTAAGGAATACTTGGAGGAATAAGGGATTAGACTAGCTGGCGTTTTGTAGACAACATATTAATTAGCTCTGAAATAGGTACCTAAGGTCAGAAAAATAAAACTGGCGCTGGGTATCTTTTTTAAGCTAAGAATCTGTTACTGATGTCGTTTTTTGAAAGCGCTATTGAGACTGAAATGGTGCGGGTGTAGACTGAATCTATGAACTGATAATACTGTAATATAGAAGGGAAGCAATTTTTAATGTATAAAGCAGCAGATCAACGTTATGATCAATTAAAGGTACGTCACGCTGGACAAACTGGGTTAATGCTACCACCAATTTCGTTAGGTTTATGGCGGCATTATGGGAGTAATGACCCACTGAAGGCGCGGCAAGAAGTGATCTTACACGCTTTTGATCAAGGGGTTTTCCATTTTGATGTGGCCAATAACTATGGCAACAATGGGACTGACTTTGGCAGCACCGAAACCCTGCTGGGCCAAGTGTTAAGCACTGACCTCAAAGCTTATCGTGACGAGTTAGTGATTTCCACTAAGGCGGGTTATCTGATCCACGAGGGGCCATTTGGCTTTGGCACTTCACGTAAATCGATGTTGCAGGGTATTGATGATTCACTACGGCGCCTGCAATTAGATTATGTCGATATTTTCTATGCCCATCGTTTTGATGATACGACACCAATTGCCGAGACCGTTCGCGCTTTAGATGATATTGTTCGGCAAGGTAAGGCGTTATACGTGGGTATTTCCAATTATGAAACGCCGCAAGCACAGCAAGCCATCGCTTTATTCAAGCAGTTAGGGACACCATTTGTTCTCGATCAAATGAGCTATAATATGCTGAACCCGCATGTTGTCACCAGCGGTTTAACGCAAGCTTTGGCTGATGCTGGTGCAGGCTTGATTGCTTATGGGCCACTATGTGAAGGCTTGTTATCTGAGCGCTATCTAAAAGGTATTCCTGAGGACTTTCCAATTCATCACACGAACAGTGCGTTGTTTGCTCAAGGCAAGCCAGCGGTTGTGGCGAAATTAAATCAGTTGAATCAGTTAGCACAAGGCCGTGGACAGACCTTAAGTCAAATGGCGTTGGCTTGGTTGTTGCGTGATCAAGTCGTCGCCAGTGTTATTATCGGAACGACTAGTGTGGCGCATTTAGATGATAATCTACAGGCACTGAACAATTCAACCTTTACAGCTGACGAGTTAGACCAGATCGACACAATTTTGAAATGACACCTAGTTGGGTAGCAAATAATTAATTTAATATTTTTAAGTTGGTACCGCTAGCTACGAAATCAGCAACTTACGCTAAGGTTGAGCAAGAACACCATAGGCTTCAACTTGATAGGAGGATTCAACATGAATTTGTTGGTTTTAGCTGCAAACGGACAAATCGCGCAACTTGTGGTACAACGAATTTTAACTGAAGCGCCATTTAAGCATCTCCAGCTAACCTTAGTTTTACGTGATCATCAGCGTCTAAGTGAGTTAGCTGATAATCCCCAAGTCACCATTGTTGAAGGTGATATTACTGATATTGCGGTGTTAAAGCGCGTTATGCCAGGTCAAGCGATGGTTTATATTGCTGTGGCTGATCAAGAACACGATAACAGCATCACTAAAAACGTGATCAGTGCCATGCAGGCTAATGGCGTCCAACGTGTGGTGGCAACTAACATTCTCGGTATTTATAATGAAGTGACTGGTGAATTTGGTCGTTGGCACTTACGCGTTGCTCGGAATACGCTAAAGCCGGCGATTGAAGCAGATAAATTGTTAGCGGCGTCTGGCTTAACGTATACGACATTGCGTTTACCATGGCTAAACGATCGGGCTGAAGTGGCCTACAGTGTTACTAGAAGGGCTGAACCATTCGGCGGCGTTTCTGTGTCTCGGCAAAGTGTTTCTGATTTAATTTTAAAAATTATTGGCGGATCCTACGTATGGCGCCGATGACAGTCTGAGTCTGGCGGATCCAACCACTAGAGAGAACAAGCGCCCCGTATATTAGACGCAGTATTAACAGCAGTGTAGCAGCTGCTGTTTTTTTGACTAAAAATTTAAAAATAAGTCTTGCTATGGAGTGCAGACGAGGGTTTAGACTAAGCTAGTCGAGTTGAACAAGTCTATACTTAACAAGCATAGTTCGTATAAATATAGGCATTAGACGTATAGCTAAAAGATCACTAAAATAAAGGTATCAGCATTTAATTAGGGGGAGCAGCAAATGAAAAAAGTTTTAATTGCCTATTATTCTTGGTCAGGGACCACAGCTAAACTGGCCCACTTGTTACAGCAGGTGACTGGCGGAGATTTATATGAAATGAAAGTCGCTGCCGACGTTTTTTCTAGCGACATGTACGCCACATCTGATATTGCGACTAAACAGCGGGCGACCAACGCGCTACCACAATTAGTTGGTAGCTTGCCTGATTTAAACCAGTACGACGTCGTTTTGATAGGCGGTCCTGTATGGTCAGGCGCACTAGCAACACCAGTGTTGACGTTCTTACAGCAAGGTCAAAACACGAAGGCGGTACTAGCGCCATTTTATACTGACGCTGGCACAAAAGGGGACTACGAAAAAGACTTTACCCAAGCTGCTGGACAACCGGTTAAACCAGGTATTGGCATGGATAGCATGACGTTAAATCAAGCTACTGCAATCGCTAAAGTAAAGGCATGGTGGCAGCAGAATTTTTAATTTATGAGGAGAAATTTAATGACCGTTAAACTTTATATCGCATCAAGTAATGGTTCCAGCCGCAACGCGCGAGCTTGGTTTCAAAATCACCATATTCCATTTACCGAGCGTAACATTATGGCGCAGCCACTCAGTCCCAAGGAAGTTAAGCAGTTATTGCGCATGACTGAAAATGGGACAGCGGATCTCATTTCTACGCGAGCACGCATTTACAATAAATTACAGCTGGACTGGGATCAGTTGACTACGAGTGAAGTGGTTGACCTAATTGCGCAGCATCCCGATTTGTTAAAGCGCCCAATCATGTTTGATGAAAAACGCTTGCAAATTGGCTATAATGAGGAAGATATCCGCCGCTTTTTGCCACGGCAAACACGCAAGTTAGAACTAGCAAAACTACAGGCCAAGTTGGCCATTTAATTATTAGGAGATGTTTTTAAATGAAAGCAACAGCATTTATTGAACCGGGTAAAGTTGCCGTCCAAGAGGTAGCTAAGCCTAAAATTGAAAAACCCACTGATGCAGTGATCAAAATTGTCCGTGCCTGTGTTTGCGGTTCTGATCTTTGGTGGTATCGTGGTATTGCTAAGCGGGAACCTAATTCATTAGTTGGCCATGAAGCGATTGGCGTTGTCGAAGCCGTTGGTGCTGAAGTTACTGATGTTCAAGCTGGTGACTTTGTGGTCGTTCCATTCACACACGGTTGTGGCCATTGTGCTGCTTGTTTAGCTGGTTTTGATGGCAACTGTCAGAATCAAGAGGCTGGCGGTAATGGCGGCTATCAAGGGGAATATTTACGTTTTACCAATGCAAATTGGGCATTGATTAAGATTCCTGGTCAGCCACAAGATTATTCCGATGAACAATTGAATTCACTTTTGACGTTAGCTGATGTTATGGCAACCGGCTACCACGCCGCGGCCAGCGCTGAAGTTAAAGCTGGCGATACAGTTGTTGTTATGGGTGATGGCGCCGTCGGCTTGTGTGGCGTGATTGCAGCTAAGTTACGTGGGGCTAAACGTATTATCGCTATGAGTCGCCATGAAGATCGACAAAAGTTAGCGCGTGAATTTGGTGCCACTGATATTGTCGCTGAACGTGGGGACGACGCCGTTAAACGCGTGCTGGCATTAACTGATAATAATGGCGCTGACGCCGTACTTGAATGTGTCGGCACAGAACAATCTGTTGCCACGGCTGTTCAAGTTGGCCGTCCAGGGGCTATCGTGGGCCGTGTCGGTGTACCGCAAAAAGCAGAAATGAACACGAATCAATTATTCTGGCGTAATGTCGGCTTACGTGGCGGCATTGCTTCAGTCACCACTTATGACAAAGAGGTACTGTTAGATGCCGTTTTAAGCGGTAAAATCAATCCAGGCAAAGTATTTACACAGCGCTTTGACCTCGACCATATTCAAAACGCATATGCAGCTATGGACCAACGGACAGCAATCAAGTCATTGGTTATTGTTAGTGAAGGTTAATTTTTAAATAAAGCGAGAGTGTGACATAAGACGGTTAGCTCCTGAGTATTAGCATACTACTCCACAATAGTGGGTGATTTTCGTGCCGAAAATCTTTGGCGTTACGGACGTTGACCATTTAACTATGGCGAAGACCGCTAAGTTAAAACATGGCAAGCGGAAGGAGCTGCGACTTGGACTTGCCGCACTTCGGCAATAGTCCAATCGACAACGGGAAGCACGTTCTGTTTAGCGAAATAAGTGTTAATTTTGATACTTGGCAATCAGTGTTATTAAGAACGAGCGACAGTGTCTTATGTCACACGTTTAACCTATAAGGCAATAATAAAACGGCGTCGCCAGTAAAGTGGTGACGCCGTTTTATTATGCATATAATCGACAAACCTTTTTGCTTTTTGCGACAATTGGTATAATATGAAGCATATCAGCTGAGAAGAGGTCAAAGTAATGTTTCAAAATATTCAACCGCACATTTTAAATACCCAATACACACCAGAAGTGCCACTTAAATCGACCGATTATATTGTGATCATCCAGCAAGGTAAGTTATTACTGAAGCAGCACGCTGATAGCCAACAAATGCCAACTTTTGCTGACTTGCGCGCCGCTTATTCAACAGAATTTACGCAACCTAATTATCTATTATCAATTGAGCAGCACAGCTTTTTCACCTACGATTTGACGTTGAAGGAGACCACGGCGTTTAAATACGCTAGCTTAAATGCCTTACGGACGTTGCAGCCAGAGTGGCTAGCTTTTGCTGCTGCTACCGCTGCCCATTTAGCTAATTGGTATCTCCAAAACCGCTATTGTGGCCATTGTGGGCAGGCCTTGGTTAAGGGGACTGAAGAGCGTAACTTAATTTGCACAAATTGTGGCGCACAGATTTTCCCGAAAATCTCACCGGCAATTATTGTTGGGGTTAAACGCAATAATCAACTCTTATTGACCAAATATGCTGTTGGGTATGACCGCTATGCCTTGATCGCAGGTTTTGTCGAAATTGGTGAAACCTTAGAAGATACCGTTCGCCGTGAAGTTTTTGAAGAAACTGGGTTACAGGTCAACCATATTCACTACTATAAGAGTCAGCCCTGGGCATTTTCACAATCAATTTTAATGGGCTTTTTCGCTGATATTGCTACACCAGATGCTTATACTACTGAAGAATATCGTTCTGATGAGGCCGAATTATCCGTTGCTAAATGGTTTGACCGTGACAAAATTCCACTTGATGACACAACATTGAGTTTGACCTGGGAAATGATCGGCGCCTTTCGTAGCGGTAAAATCAAATAATTTTGTGTCATTAAATGAAAATATGCTGTTGTTGGCACTGATTTTGGCGGGACAATTTTAAAAAATTCTAATTTTTTGTTGGTGCTTAAAGCCCGCTATAGCAGTAAATAAGCGGCTTTATTAATAACTTACAATGAATTATTAGAATTTTATCATTGATTTTTCATGTGGTTTAACGCTATTATAGCGAGTGAAACGTAAAAAGCGAGGTTATTAAGATGAGTGATAAATTAAAAGTTGGTGTGATTGGCGCCACCGGGATGGTCGGCCAACGCTATGTAACATTACTAGCGGATCACCCATGGTTTGAAGTTGTGGTTGTTGCGGCTAGTGCGCACAGTGCTGGCAAAACTTATGCCGAATCTGTTAATGGCCGCTGGAAGATGCAAGAGCCAATTCCTGATGACGTGAAGGATTTAGTATTGCTAGATGCAGCGGATGTTGCGGCGGTTGCGTCACAGGTCGATTTTGTATTCTCAGCTGTTAGCATGTCTAAGGATGAAATTCGTAAAATTGAAGAGGACTACGCTAAGACTGAAACGCCAGTTGTTTCGAATAACAGTGCGCACAGATGGACACCAGATGTCCCAATGATCGTTCCTGAAATCAACCCTGACCACACCGATATTATCAAATATCAACGTGAACGTTTAGGTACAAAGCGCGGTTTCATCGCTGTTAAGCCAAATTGTTCAATTCAAAGCTATACGCCAGCGTTGGCGGCATGGCAGAAATTTGAACCAACGCAAGTCGTTGCCACTACGTACCAAGCTATTTCTGGCGCTGGTAAAACTTTGGAAGATGCCCCTGAGATTGTGGGTAATGTGATTCCATATATTCCCGGCGAAGAAGCTAAGTCTGAAGATGAACCATTGAAGATTTTTGGCCATGTCGATGCAGATAAACACGAAATCGTCAACGCTGAATCACCAGTGATCACTAGCCAATGTTTGCGGGTACCAGTTTTATATGGACATACTGCGGCGGCTTTTGTGAACTTCAAACAAAATCCGACTAAGGAAGAATTGATTGCTGCCTTGGAAAGTTACAGCGGTGAACCACAAAAGCTAAACTTACCAACG
This sequence comes from Loigolactobacillus jiayinensis, assembly GCF_003946445.1. Taxonomy (GTDB): domain Bacteria; phylum Bacillota; class Bacilli; order Lactobacillales; family Lactobacillaceae; genus Loigolactobacillus; species Loigolactobacillus jiayinensis. Next base: position 14,935 of record NZ_RHOF01000001.1, read on the forward strand.
GCACCAAAACAATTCATTCAATATATGACTGATGATTTCCGGCCACAAGTGCGCTACGATGTGAATTTTGAACATGGCATGGGGATCTCAATTGGCCGCTTACGTCCGGATAAGATTTTTGACTGGAAGTTTGTCGGTTTGTCACATAATACTGCTCGCGGCGCTGCCGGTGGGGCCATTTTATGTGCAGAATTGTTGAAAGCACAAGGCTATATTACTAAGAAATAATAAGACTCAATTTAAAAATGCGTGCTATTCGAGTTAACGAGTAGCATGCATTTTTTTAGTGTATTTCATATATAAATAATTGTTAAAGCCACTTTGTTTAGGGTGCGTTTCAGCCACTTTTTTAAAGACTTGGTAGCCTAACTTTTCATATAAGCTGATTGCTTTTGTATTAGTGTCTGCAACTTCTAGCACATAAGTTTGATAAGGGGTATGCGCATGTAAATATTGGATAATTTGCGTTGCAACACCACGACCACGGTGCTGACTATCGGTTGCTACAAACTCAATGGCGCCCATCGTTGGTTGCATTTTAAATGGGTAAGGCTTGTCTTCAAATTCTTTTTTCAGAATTTTGTAGGCAATTGTGCCGCGGAACCAACCCAAATGATGGCGTAATTTTGATTGTTGTAACCTAATTGAAGGCACACGGTCATCAGTACAGGCCGCAAAGCCTAAAACAGCGCCGTCCGCAATCGCTACATAAAAAACGGCCGGATTGAAAATATGCGTAAAAGCACGCGTTAATTTAGCTTGATCTTTAGAGAAAAACTTTAACCAGTCATAGAAACTAGCCACAAATATTCGGCTTACTTCTGGGCGTCGGTCACGGGTGGCGTCACTTAGCTTAATGATTTCCATAGTTATTATCCTTTATGAGTAAGTATCGTGGTTGAAGTTTTAAGATAACAGATTTAATGATCGCCAGCTAGTTTATTGCGTTAAAGCAGCAACAAAGCGACTGGTGATTTCTGAAGGGCGAGTGATGGCACCACCGACAACGACACTGATGGCACCGCAGGTCAGTGCTTTTTTAGCCATTTCTGGTGTATGAATTCTGCCTTCAGCAATCGTAGGAATATTTTGGTGTGCCAAATCATGGATCAGCCTGTAATCAGGGCCGGTGAGTTGCTTACTTTCAGGTGTATAACCGCTTAAGGTAGTGCCAACAAAATCAATGCCGGCTGCGTGAGCCACTTCACCTTCCGCCAAGGTGGAAATATCAGCCATGAATAATTGCTCAGGGTATTTAGCCTTGATCTGCTGAATAAATTCAGTAATGCTTAAACCATCATGGCGGGGCCGATTAGTGCAATCTAAGGCGATAACAGCCACACCAGTTGCCACCAATTCAGCAACTTCTTTTTGTGTTGCCGTGATAAATGGGCTTTGCGGTAAGTACTGCCGCTTAATGATACCGATGATTGGCAAAGTGGTCACTGCTTGAATTTCTTTAATATCGCGTACCGAATTTGCGCGAATTCCGCTTGCTCCTGCGGTGACGGCAGCTTTAGCCATTAACGGCATTACGCCACCAGCTTCTGTGTATAATGGTTCACCAGGTAAAGCCTGGCAAGAAACAACCAACTTGTTTTTAACCAGCGCAATAAATTCGCTTGCTCGCATTTTTATATCCTCCAATTAAAATAATTAATGGCGTTATACGCCACAGCTGCATCGTAACAGTTTGTGATTATTTTGTAAACGAATCCAAAAACTGAACAGCGGGTCATTAGCTGGTAAGATTGCGCAACTATTTATTTGCGATTCGTGGCTTAGATATACCATACTCCATAATCTTGACTCACTAAAAATACATGAACAAGTGATACGATTCGTTATTGGTAAGACGTCTTGTATTGCAGAGCAACAAGGTAAATGCGACTAAGAACGACAGTAAAGGACGCAAAAAAGCCTAGATGAGCGCCATCTAGGCCAGCGATAATTAGTCCTGAATCTGAGTTCACTTATAGCGATTTAGCATTTTTTGTGTTTCCATTTTTATCTCTTGGACAAAAGTGCTTGGCCCCAGCACTTTCACGTTAGCGCCCTGACTGAGCAACCACATTGAAATACCTGTGCCATAGACTTCAGCCTCAATAATAACACTGCCATTATCGGGGCTATTTTTGCGGCCATGAAGGGCGTCTTGTTGGGCGTTTAGTTGTTTGATCTCTTCTAGGGAGATACCGTAGGAGTTGTGTTTAAGCACAACGTCATGTTCGTCTACTTTATCAGTGATACGAGCGGTAGGGAGGCGATCAAGGGCGGCTTCAGCGATGCCCCAGAATTGAAAGCGAATGGTCATTAATTTACCAGCGTACATGAACTGAACGCGCTGACGAAAGTCACTGGTATTAAAACGATTGGCGTTGGTACGCATCGTTTTAGTGGCAGGACTAAATTTCAACACTCGATCGATGCGGTAGATCAAATTGCTTTGATATTGATCGTTATAGGAAATTAGATAGAAATAATATTGATCAAAGGTCAGCGCCAACGGGAGAATCGTCCGCTCAACTTCTTGACCACGATTACGACGATATGTGATCGTAATTTGTTGTTGCTTGGTGATGTATTGACTGAGTTGCCAAATTTTATTTAATAGTGGTTCCTGATGAGCCAAGGGGGTATAAAAAGTGAGCTCGTTTTGGACTAATGGTTTAACGGATTGGCGCTCACTGGATTTGATCAAGTTTAATAAGCCATTAATGGTACTTTGGGTTTCATGATTGTTTAACGCGCGGCTGGCTAGTAGAATTTTGACTAGAAGTAAAACTTCTTTGCTAGTGAGTTCGTGTTGGTCGCTATTGAGCACATAGCCTTTTTGACTACGTGAATAAGTGATTTGATAGTAGCTTTCTTCATTGGTTAAGTAAGCATTTAAATCGCTGATATCACGTTGAATCGCTCGTGGATCAACGGTAAACTTATCTGCCAATTGCTGTTTATTTAAAATATTGCCATCAAGTAACTGCTGAAAAATGTAAACTTGCCGGTACGCCTGTCCATATTCCATGTTAATGCTCCTTTTGCTGCAGCGTGGCTGTGGCTTTTTATTGCCTATTTTGGTTGGTGCTAAGGATACTGATTGTGACAACTATATTTTAGCTGGACAGATACTGTCTAGTCAAGTGTATGCTGATTGTTTCAATTGATAAGCTGCTCCAATTAGGCGGAGATTGTATTTGAGTCAACGCTTCAGTATGAGCATTAAGTGGTTAGACAGTGAAATAACCCGCAATTGGCAATTAAGTCAGTTGCGGGTTATTTTATTAGTATGAGTTACATTTGTGGTGTTAAAATTCGGGCTAAATCAGCTTTAGCAGTCGTGATTGGCGTTAACGCAAAATTTTCCACCAAGTAATCTAGCACATGTGGTGAAACGAAAGCTGGTAAGGTAGGCCCAAGATGAATATTTTTGATGCCTAGAGCAAGCAAGGTCAGTAATACACTAACGGCTTTTTGCTCGTACCAAGATAGTACTAAGGTGAGAGGCAAATCGTTAACTTCACAATCAAAAGCATCGGCCAGTGCCAGCGCAACCTTGATAGCAGAGTAGGAGTCATTACATTGGCCCATGTCCATCATTCGCGGTAAGCCGGCAACTGTACCGAGATTCATATCGTTGAACCGGAATTTACCGCAAGCACAGGTTAAAATTAACGTGTTTTCCGGTGCTGCTTCGACAAATTGGGTATAATAATTACGACCAACACGGGCGCCATCGCAACCACCGACAAGAATGATGTGCTGCAGTTCACCATCTTTAACTGCCTTAATTACGGTATCAGCCTTTGAGAGCACAAAATCATGGCCAAAACCAGTGGTGACAGTGTGGCCGCCGTTGATACCAGTCAGTTCCTGTGGTTCAGTGTAGCCGCCGAGGGCTAATGCCTGATCAATCAATGGTGTGAAATCTTTGTCGGCGCCAATGTGCACCATATCAGGATAGCCAACGACAGAAGTAGTGTAGACACGGTCGCGATAGCTTTTCCCAACAGGCATGATACAATTAGTGGTAAATAAAATCGGTGCCGGCAGTTTTTTGAATTCCTTCTGTTGATTTTGCCACGCGGTACCGAAGTTGCCCTTTAATTGCGGATAAGCTTTCAGGGCCGGATAGCCGTGAGCGGGTAACATTTCACCGTGAGTATAGACGTTGATGCCTTTGCCGGCAGTTTGGTCTAGCAACTGCTTCAAATCGTATAAATCATGGCCAGAAATGACGATAAACGGACCCGGTTCAATCGTTAGTGGAACCTCAGTTGGTCGTGGATTGCCGTACACTTCGGTGTTGGCCTGATCAAGCAATTTCATTGCAGCAAAGTTGACGTGCCCGGTTTCCATGGTTAATGCGAGTAAATCTTCTTGGGTCGCTTCATCGTCGCCAATCATGCGCAGTGCTTTAAGGAAAAATTGATTAACCGTATCATCAGTATAAGCCAACACAGCCGCTTGATGAGCGTAAGCGGCCATTCCTTTTAACCCAAGCAATACCAATGTTTTCAATGAACGAATATCATCGTCGGCGTTATGCCACAACTGCTGCATATCGTAAACTTCAACATCAGCTGCGGCCGCCTCAATTTTATCTAAAATCACTTGAATTGCCGGATCATCGAAATTAACGTTAGTCAAGGTGGTAAATAAGCCATCCAAAACTAACCTTGCTAACGGCGTTGTTGTATTTTCTGGTGGCACAACCTTGGCTAAACCAATTAATGCGCCAATGACATCGTCCTGCAGATTGGCAGTTTCGACTGTTTTGCCGCAGACGCCGCCGTGTTCACAGGCAATACCTTGCATAGTTTGTTCACATTGGAAACAGAACATTGATTCTTTGACTACCATATTGATCACCCTTATTTCATAAGTATTATCTAAAATGATAGCGCTTTTATTGTTGAAAAGCGGTTGGATTTCCAACGGAATAGGTGAGTGAAGTAACTTGGAGGGAAATTTATGCAACAATTTACGTCGATTTTATTAACTTCAGTTTTGTTTAACGGTGTCACTAAGGCCCAATTAGCGCCGTTATTAACAGCAGCTACACCGACACAAAAAGTATTTGCAGCTGGTAAAAGGATTTGGCAAGCTGGTGAAAAGGTGACGACATTCGGCTTAGTTTGCGCTGGACAAGTGCAGATCGTTAAGGAAAATGTTCAAGGCAATCGGATGATCGTCGCGACAATTAAGCCTGGTGATATTTTTGGTGAGGCCTATATTTACGCAGCTACTGGTGGATTACCGGTTTCGGTTGATGCTAGTCAGGCGGCGATAATTTTATTTTTTACGCCACAACGTTTATTGCTGCTGACCCAATTACCTAGTGGTCAGCAAGTCGTCAGTAATTTATTGCAAATTTTAGCGCAAAAAAGCCTACTGCTCAATCAGAAAGTGGAAATTCTGGGGCAGCGGCGCATTGCGGATAAGGTGCTGACTTATTTGCGTTGGGAGCAACGTCGCCAACAAACTAATCCTATTTTATTACCCTATAACCGACAGGAAATGGCTGATTTCTTAGGTGTTGAGCGCTCAGCCTTATCAGCGACGCTTAGTGAAATGAAACAAGCCACAGTCATCGATTATCATAAAAATCAATTCACGCTACTTTAGATCAAAATACCAGCACAGTGATCGACTTCATGCTGAATAATTTGGGCCACCCAGCCAGAGAATTCTTGAGTGTGTGTCTGAAAATTTTGATCAGCATAGTTGACGGTGATTGTTTTGTAGCGTTTAGTGCTGCGCTGACCAGTTAATGACAAGCAACCTTCCTCCGCGGTGAACAGACCACTTTTTTTGGTGATTACTGGATTGACCATTGGTACAGCCAGTGGTCCCATTTGGCAAACAATGATTCGCTTATTGACGCCGATCATATTAGCCGCCATGCCAACGCAGCGGTCAGCGTTAGCTTTTAAGGTGTCCAATAAATCAGTAATGACTGCCGCATCTGACTTGGTAGCTGGTACTGCTGGTTGGGCGAGAAAAGTAGGATCGTGCATAATTGGTTTGTTCATGAGGGGCTCCTTTAGTTAATTTGTTTCTATTATACCAGTTGCAATCAATAAAAATTGATGTTATTCTAATACATTGTTAGCCAGCTAACGATTAAAAAATAAACAAAAGGGAGCGAAAAAATGTCAGAAAATATTGGCCGTTTACTTAAACAAGCGGCTAATCAGATGAGTCGGCAATTTGACGAATTTGCTCAACAATATGATTTAACTGGTGTGCAGCTATCGATCATTGATTATCTCAGTCGCCATCGGGCTGATCTAGTGTTACAACGCGATATCGAAGTGGAATTTGCGATTCAACGTTCAACGACTACACTGATTTTACAGCGAATGGAGAAGAAGCAGTTGATTACCCGCCAAGTGGCAGCGGCTGATGCGCGGCAAAAAACGATCAGTTTAACCAATAAGGCATTGGGCTTAGAGTCGGTTGTGCGCACGTACATTGATCAACAGGAACAAAAGTTGCGCGATCAATTTAGCGTGACCGAATTAACAATATTTAAAAAGATATTACATTATTATGCGTAAGAAAGCAGGTTTAAAATGACGGAAAAAATTTCACCGCGGGTACTAGGTGCGGTGTTAGCAACTGGGTTGATGTCGTTTTGCGGTGTGATCGTTGAAACGGCAATGAACATTACCTTTCCCACACTGATGCGTGAATTTCACGTTAGTACAGCATTGGTACAATGGATGACAACGATTTATCTATTAACGGTGGCCATTATGGTGCCTTTGTCAGCACTTTTGAAAAAGAGATTCCGAACTAAAACACTATTTTTAGTGGCTAATCTACTATTTATTGCCGGATTAGCTTTGGATGCATTTGCCACGGAATTTCCAGTTTTACTGTTGGGTCGTGTGGTGCAAGGCTTAGGAACTGGTATTGCGCTGCCGCTGATGTTCAACATTATTTTGGAACAAGTACCTCTAGCTAAAATTGGCTTTATGATGGGGATTGGAACGTTGATTACAGCGATTGCACCCGCAATTGGACCGACATTTGGTGGAATCGTGGTTTCAACATTAGGTTGGCGCTATATTTTTGCCTTTTTATTACCGATCTTGCTCATTTCATTAATTATCGGGCTAAAATGTATTCAGCAAAAAAGTGACATACAGCGAGTTTCTTTTGATGTTTGGAGTGTTTTGTTAGTAGCTGTCACCTTTGCCGGTTTGATCATTGGCTTTAGCAACATGGGCAGCCAGCCGTTGTTTAGCTGGATCGTTGGCGATGCTTTTATCATTGGCTTACTTAGTTTGATTGGTTTAGTTTGGCGCTCATTACACTTAACGACACCAATTATTAATTTACGTGTACTAGGAAATGGCGATTTTGCTGGCCACGCATTGAGTTTCTTTTTAATTCAAATCACAGCGTTAGGCTTATCATTTATTTTGCCGAATTACATTCAGTTAGTTAACCAAAGCTCGGCTACTGCTGCGGGCTTGGTTGTGCTACCTGGCGCATTACTAGGTGCAATTTTTGCGCCATTTAGTGGGCGGATCTTGGATCGTTTGGGGGCTAAAAAACCATTGCTAGTTGGTTCAACGTTGGCGTTGGTGGCAATGTTGTTACTCAGCATTTTCAGCCGCCATTTAAGTGACGGTTTGATCATTGCTTTTTATTTAATTTTCATGGCCGGCGTTGGATTGGCATATGGTAATATCATGACCAATGGGTTAAAGTTGTTACCTGCAGCACAACATGCTGATGGCAATGCGATTTTTAACACGATTCAGCAGTTTGCTGGTGCTGTAGGCACTGCCGTTGTTGCTGCAATTATTGGTCAAAGTCAAAATAATACTGCAATCAAAACGACTGTAGCCACTGCAATTGGCTCACAGCATGCCTTTTATTTTCTTTTAACGTTACTGGTTATCGAACTATTGGTATTAGGTAAAGTTATTTTATGGCCGCTTGACAAGTCAGCAACAGAACATTAGAATATAATTAAAATTAAATGAAAACAGAGCAATGAAGAGATGAGTAGGTACTAATTGGTTAACAGTGAGGTCGCGGCAGTGCAAGCGGCTACCAATAGTGCTGAAGATGGTCTTGGAGTGAAAGACGGCTAAGTCATTGATGAAGCTGGATTGGTTGCGTCCATTAAAGCGCTGAGTACATGGTACTCATTGAGTTGTTTAGTGTGAGCTAAGCAAAAATAAAGGTGGTAACGCGAATTAATCGTCCTTGGAAATTATTTTCCGAGGATTTTTTTGTTTTCAAATAGAATACAAGGAGCGAGTTAAAATGACAGTTGCAACTAAGAATAAATTTCCTTATCGCTATGATGAGGTCGGCAGTTTACTGCGACCAGAAGCCCTAAAACAGGCACGAACCGACTTTAATCATGATAAAATCAGTGCCGCTGCTTTTCATCAGGTCGAAGATGAACAGGTACAACGGATCATTAATAAGCAAGTTGAATTAGGCTTCAAGGCAGTTACTGATGGTGAGTTTCGCCGTAGTTGGTGGCATTTAGACTTTTTTGCTGGCTTAAATGGTGCTCATTTCTTTGAACCTGATAAAGGATTTGTGTTCCATGGCCTGGAAACGCGCAAAGGCGGCATTAAAATTACGGATAAACTAACTTATAATCCGGATCATCCTTTCTTTACTGATTTCAAAAAGTTTAAGGCTGCGGTACCCGCTAGTGTAGTAGCTAAACAAACAATTCCAAGTCCATCGGTTTTCTTCCCTAATGAAGCTGCCGAAATCTACGATCAGCATTATCACGATTTTGACGCTTTTCTTGCTGATTTAATTACTGCCTATCAAAAGAGTATTCAACATTTTTATGATCTTGGCTGTCGTTATTTACAAATTGATGACACCTCATGGGGGATGTGGGCTAGCTTCTCAAAAGGGACGATCAATCCTGATTTAAAGCCGTTGTGCGAAGCAGCAGTAAAAGCCATTAATGCGATTGCGGACACTAAACCAGCTGATCTGACCTTAACGATGCATGTTTGCCGCGGCAATTATGCGTCAACTTGGGCCGGTGCTGGCGCTTATGATCCAGTGGCTGACTATTTAGCAGCCTTGCACATTGATGGGTTCTTCTTGGAGTATGATGACGAACGCTCTGGCGGGTTCGAACCATTGGCGAAAATTGCTGCTAATGGTCGCCATCAGCGAATCGTACTTGGTTTGGTAACTTCCAAAAAGCCAGAATTAGAGGAGCAAGCTTTACTAGAAAAACGGCTTAAGGATGCTAGCCAGTATGTACCGTTAGCTGATTTATGCTTATCGCCACAATGCGGTTTTGCCTCGACTGAAGAAGGTAATCATTTAACTGAAGATGAGCAGTGGGCAAAGTTAGAATTAGTACGTGATACCGCCAAAAAAGTTTGGCCAGAAGCTTAATTATTTCAAAAAGCAATCCAGAGATGGGTTGCTTTTTATTATTGAAAACAACCTTTGAAAATGAAAACGAGCTGAAATCATTGACATAATAGGATGAAAGATTAATAATAGACAGGTTGATTTTTATTTTTTCTGAAAACGGAGGCTGATCATTTATCGATTTTCAAATTCATAATTTAGCACAAGCAACAGTAATGGACTATTGGGTACGGTATCAAAATCCTGATGCGCCGCGGCAAATCATGGGAAAAGTAGCAAAGGCTGCGCATCAGTATCGATTGAAATTGCCATTAGCAAATAATGCCTTATATCGTGCCGCAGTTAGCTATACAGGCCTGTCAATATGGGAACGTTGGCGTTTGCGCCGTGCATACATTGCACAGTTAACGACGATGGTAGCAGAGTAAATTTAAAAGTGAGTAATGGAGAATTAACGTCGGGTTGGCGGTAGTTCTTTTTTTGTTAATTTTTTTAGGCTGCTTGATCTGTGCTATATTACAGGAGTAAGGTAATATTTTTTGGGGTGTAAAGTGGAGGGTGATAAGAAATGGCGATTGAAGACTATCTCATTACTAAAGATAAAGATTTCCCAGCATTGTGGAAAACCGGCGAAGTTTCGGCAGATATGCAGATTGCTAAACTCTTTCATAATCCACAACCAATTTTTACAGTCAGTCACCAAATGGCTGGGGGTACGCCGAAGCACACACATGATTTTTACGAATTTTTGTATATTTTTCGTGGCCAAGTCATCAATGCGACTACTTCTAAAGCCATTTACATGTCGGCTGGTGATTTTTGCATTATGAATTTGCAAAGTCGGCATTCATTACAGGAAGTTGATCCAGATGCAATTGTAGTAAATATTTGCGTTCGGCCAACTTGTTTTACAATTGGGGCATTACATTCAATCTATGTCGCAAACAATGTTGTTAGTCAGTTCTTGCGTGGCGTCGGCGCCGAAGATTACTTATATTTTCCGCACCCATTTGCCAATGATAACATTCAATTAGTGATGGCAATTTTACAAGCAACACAAAACAATGATTTTATTGCCCAAACGCGTGCTACCGCTGATGTTATGTTATTACTCGCCGAATTGATCAGTCGTCAAGCCTACAGTTTTCACGGAATCGATGAACAGACACAACAAATTTTACGCTATATTCAAGGGCACGCTGCGACAACCTCATTAACGGATGTTGCGCGGATGTTCAATTATAATCCAACATACTTGTCACGTACGCTAAAACAAAATATTGGCAAGTCATTACCAACGTTATTAACCGAAACACGAATGACACTGGCACAAACATTGCTGCTATCAACTGATGAAAGTGTACAGTCGATTGCACAAGAAGTTGGTTATGCCAGTTATAGCCATTTTCATCGGCGTTTCAAGGCTATTTTTAAACAGACACCAGGAGAATATCGCCAACAACATCAAAGTAGTTAGCAGAGCAACATTTTCTGTTAACTGCTTTTTTTTATCGGGTATTTTTTTATTCAGATTAACCTAAATACCGATATAGAAGTGTTTATAGATATAAATAAATAAAATTTCATAAAATTATAGGTAAATAAATCACATAAAAGCATCAATTAGGGGCATTGTAAGCGTTTGCTTAAATGGACATAATAAAAGTGGTTGCAGCCCATTGAATTCCACATACTTAATCTAAAGTTTTTCTCGACTACGAAAGGTGGACTTGTTTTGAAAGATTTAAAAACTAGAGTAGGTGTTCTTAGTCTATGTATTTTGGCGATGAGTGCCTTAGTCATTACAAATGCGTTTAGTGCTATTATTGCAGCATTTCCCAATGAATCAGTAGCCAAGATCCAAATGTTAGGGACGATTCCATCATTGGGGACTCTTCTAACAACAGTTGTCGTCGGTATCCTAGCCGTTCATATACCTAAGAAAATTTTGGCGTTGATTGGTGTCGTGTTAGTCGGTGTTGGTGGTTTATTACCACTGATTTTTCATACAAACCTTGATTTATTGCTGGTTTGTGCTTTGATTTTAGGCATTGGACTGGGCTTTACGGTACCAGTAACCACAATGTTGATCTCAATTCTATTTTCACAAGAAGAACGTGCAGATGTTATGGGTCAAAGCACGGCAATCAATAGTCTTGGTTCGGTGATCATGATGTTTGGTGGTGGCTTATTAGGCGGCCATTATTGGCAGAACACCTATTATATTTTCTTAATTACAATCGCTATTTTCTTGTTAGTGCTGTTCCTAATTCCAATGGATAAAGTTGCCCATACAACAACTGAGCAAGGGCAAACAGAGAAGGTTAGCGCGTGGCTGTTACTACGGCATTTAAGTAAATACGTCTTTATCGTATCGTTTATTGGTTTGTTCATGTCAATGATCTATACGATTTACCCGACCAACTTGTCAATCATTGTAGCGACCAAACATCTTGGTGGTACCAGCATCACTGGTATTGTTAATGCAATTGGCACAATTGGCGGTCTAGTTGCTGGCTTTAGTTTACGGTATTTCAATAAGTTATTTAAGGATAAAATCTTGGTGGCCGGGTTCATAACGTTAGGGATTACTTTCTTACTGATTCGTATCGCTAATAATCTAGCTGTTGTCATTATTGGCGCTTTGTTGTCGGGCTTTGCGATGGCAATGGTTATGGCAACGATTCCTTTCTATGTTTCAGTAGTTTCTGCACCAGTTGAGATTGCTATTTCGATGTCCTTATGTCAGTTCTTAAATTCGTTGGGTGGGACGTTTACACCAATTATTTTAAGTGCTTTGCACATTCAAGCAGGAAATGCAGCATTTACTACAGGTATTATTGCAAGCGCTGTTATGGCGGTGATTTGTTTAGTCTTCAGTATCGGTAAACGTGTAATGACAAATGGACAGGCGACAAAATCAGCAAATAAAGCTGTAGCAGCTAACGTATAATGAAGATAATAGCGGTATTTTGTTTTTGATGAGTGAAGATAGCGGCCATCAAAATGGCCATCGACCGAAACATCAAAGATTTTTGAAAAAATCATCTATTATTGTGAAGTAGAGCCATGTTTTTGATGAGCGAGATAGCGGCCATCAAAATGGCCATCGATCGAAACATCAAAGATTTTTGAAACAAAAATCATCCACTATCGTGAAGTAGAGGAGTATTGATCATGCAAAAATTAGTTAGTCATGTTATCCGCAATAGTGCCGATAAATGGTACGGACAATGGATAACTGCAGATATAGCAAAAGTTAAGGCTGAGCCAGAATTTTCCTTAGCACAAATGTTTAGTGGCCAATTACCGGCACAGGAACCAGTTGAATCAAGATTACGTCCACCAGTTATTTTTTATAAAGAATTTAACGTGCCCGATAAGGCACTACGAGACGCGACACTAACAATTACAGCACAAGGTATTTATCAAGCAACAATCAATGGTGTAGCAGTTACTGATGCTATTTTTACACCGGATTATACAGCGTATACGAAGTTTTTACAGTATCAAACTTATCCAGTTACGGAATTATTAAAGGTTGGTAAAAACAGATTACAGATCGTTGTTGCGGATGGCTGGTTTGCCGGCCGAGTCAGTGTCTCTGGTGGTAGCGGCCAATTTGGCGATCAATTAGCGGCACTGGCAGATTTGGATATTGAATTTGCCGATAATACTGAATTACAGTTGGGCACAGATGAAACTTTTAATGTCACAACTGGTAAATGGCGTTATGCCGATATTGATATTGGCGAAAAACAAGATTTATCATTTAGTGCGGAGCCAACGACAGAACAAGCACCGGCTGCACTGGCCGTTTTTGACTATTCGCGTCTAGTGCCTCAAGAAGGACCGCAAGTACGTCGACAGAAAGTGTTACCAGCAAGAAAAATATGGAACGAAGGCGCAGCGTTGATTGTTGACTTTGGTCAGGTAATTGCGGGCCGAGTCCGTTTAACCACAACCTTAGCACTGAAACAAACAATTAAGTTAGAACACGCTGAGGCATTGAATCAACAGGGGAAATTTTTCAAAAATATTGTTGGCCGAAATAAAGATCAAACTGATATTTTTGTTGGTAATGGGCAAAAAGCGACACTAGAACCAGACTTTACGTTTCACGGTTTTCGTTATGTCAGAATCACAGGGTTAACTAAGTTGGATTTGGCCGACATTCAGGCAGTTACGCTTTATAGTGATTTTGCACCGACTGGGTCGCTTTCGACTAGTAATACAAGCGTTAATCAATTATTGCAAAATATTAAATGGAGCCAGCGCGGGAATATGATTTCGATTCCAACTGATTGTCCTCAGCGTGAACGCATAGGTTGGACTGGTGACATGCAGGTCTTTGCTCCGGCAGCAACTTTTTACTATGATACCGATCAGTTTATTCAACGCTGGTTAAGAAGCGTTCGTGCTGACCAGCAAGATAATGGCGAAATTGTTGACTATTCACCAGCACCTAAAGATTTCTTCAACTCGACTGATTTTACTGGTTCCGTTTCTTCTGCTGGCTGGGGTGATGCAATTATCATGGTACCATGGACGTTGTATCAGCGCTTTGGCGATCAACAAGTACTAAAGGATAATTACAACGCGATGCAACGGTGGTTCAATTTTGCCCAAACGAGTGCCGCTGGGGACAAAACTGGTTCTGACCGTTATATTTGGGATACTAAATTTCATTATGGGGACTGGATGTTTCCTAGCGTCATGATGAAGTCAGGTAATCCAATGGAAACCGCACAATTAACAAAAGATTTAGTTGCGACGGCATTTCTAGCGCATAGTGCTGATTTATTAGGTGAAATTAGTGCGGTATTAGGTGATGATAGCCGTATTTATCGAGATTACGCTAGTAAGGTCAAGCAAAGTTTTGCCAAGCACTTTATCACGGCAACACACCAATTAACTAGTGACTTTCAAGGTTGCTACGTCTTAGCATTAGCCTTTGATCTGGTGCCAGCTAAGCTGAAAACTGGATTAGTTCAGCGCTTGGTTGAAAAAATTCATACCAATAATGATTTACTTGATACTGGCTTTTTGTCGGTGCCATACTTGCTGGATGTTTTAGTTGATAACGGTCAAGTTGAACTGGCCAAGAAAGTATTTTTACAGGAGCATTGTCCATCGTGGTTGTACGAAGTTAAACAAGGTGCAACAACAATTTGGGAATCTTGGAATGGCATCCAGCCTGATGGAACAGTGGGCACATTGTCCTTTAATCATTACGCTATGGGTTGTGTTTTGGATTGGTTTGTAAGGGATGTTGTTGGTTTGACGAGTACAACGCCGGGTTATCAAACGGTGACGATTGCGCCACAGGTTGCTGTAGTTAATGAGTTTGACCTGACCTATCAAGCAGTTAGCGGTGAATTTAAAATTAAACAAATAAAGCAAACTGATGGTCAGCATCTGACCGTGACGATTCCAACAGGTGTCGTAGCTAAAGTGCAGGTACCAAACGCTAAGGGGGCTGTTCAAACAGTGGGGGCAGGCACCTATGAATTTACGTATTAGCATTAAAGCTATAGTAAACAAATATTGATCAAAACTAGCAACAATTTTCTGAGTGGTGAGAACCCAGTATTTATTGGGTCTTATCGCTCAGTTTTTTAGTCTCGTGTTTTTTGTAGGATAAATTTTAGCAAAGAATGATTAGCATCTATAATAGAAAGTGTTTTCACACATTTGGACAGTATTGGATAAGTGTCCAATTCCTAATCGTTGCTTTTTTATTTAGAGCATCTATAATAGAGTTATGATGTAGCTAAAGGTACGTGAAAACCTATTTCCCAACAATGATTTAGATGCCTCTAGCAATATTTAAACTTTGTATTTTGGCAGTTTTTTTTTGGAAGGAGACCTCAGCATGAATAAAAAGTCAGTGTATCTAGGCGTTACAGTCGGGTTATTTGCGGCTGGTATTTTGTATCTTGCTAAAAGGACTGGATTCTTCGAAGATGATCGACATTTGTACGATGAGTTTGAATCACACTAGGTTAATGCAAGTTTTAGCTTTAGATAATTAATTTTGGTATCGACGTGCCGACTAGATAAATTTTGGTCGACAATTGGAGGAATGATTTATGCGTAAAAACAAAGCTGTCTTGATTGGTGCCGGCCTAGCAAATATGGCCGCTGCTGTTTATTTGATTCAAGAAGGTCACTGGAATGGTAATCAGATTACTTTTTATTCGCTGGACGATCATGGCTCAAATGATGGTGCGCAAACGGATACGGTGACTGACGAATACTGGAATAAGAATCATCCGATGGAGAATCGTAAAGGCTACGTCGCACGTGGTGGCCGGATGCTTAATTATCGGACTTACGTTGATTTAATGGATTTATTAAGTCGAATTCCTTCAGTAACTGAACAAAATATGTCAGCTGCCGAGGATACCTATGATTTTGACGCTAAACACCGTACTTTTGATAAAGCACGCTTACTAGAAGGCGGCAAAGGTATTATCAATGGTAGTCATTTAGGCTTGAATATGCAGGATCGACTTCCTTTAACTAAGTTGATCGCCATGCCGGATTCTGAAGAAGAAAAATTGGACAATGTGACGATTGCGCAATACTTCAGTGATGATCCTCATTTCTTCGGTACGAACTTCTGGTTCATGTGGGAGACCACTTTTGCCTTCAGAACAAAGAGCTCAGCACAGGAATTACGTCGCTACATGCATCAAATGATTTATGAATTCACGCAAATTGAGCACTTAGTTGGTGTTAATCGGACAAGGTATAATCAATACGAAAGTATTATGTTACCACTGGTTAATTATTTAAAGGATCAAGGCTGTAATATTGTGCTTAATCGTTTAGTGACTGACTGGCAATTTAAAGCGACCACGATGCAAGATGAGATCACTGTCACTGGTTTGACGATGAAAAATACGCTGACTGATGAAACTGAACAAGTGGCGATCGACGATGACACAGCGGTGATCTTCACAAATGGATCGATCACTGATTCAGCAACGATGGGTGATTTTGATACACCAGCACCAGAGAATATGGATTATGGTGCCGCGGCAAGTTTATGGAAGAAAGCTAGCCAACAGTTCTATAACTTAGGTAATCCAGATAAATTCTTTGCCGATCGTGATGCTAGTGAGTGGGTCAGTTTCACGTTGACTACTAAAGATCATTTGTTACTTAATGAAATTACGCGGATCACGACTCAGGTACCAGGTAATGCGCTGAACTCATTTATTTCTACCAGTCCAATTACGGCGCTAAGCCATAAAGATATCAATATGTCGATCGTGGTTCATCATCAGCCACATTTCACGACGCAAAAGCCTAATGAGACGGTTATTTGGGGCTACTTCTTGTATCCACGGCGGCGTGGCGAGTTTGTCGACAAACCGTACATCGAAATGACAGGTAAAGAAATGACTCAAGAACTAATTGGGCAACTGTCTAAGGTTGATCCTGGTCCTGGCAATATTCGCGATAAGGAAGCACAGATTATGGATAGTGTGATCAATAATATTCCAGTTTACATGCCATATGCGTCTGCTTTATTCAATAATCGCGCTAAAACGGATCGGCCAAAAGTAATTCCACAACATTCAACGAACCTAGCATTCACCGGTGAATTTGTTGAACAGCCTTATCAGATGATTTTCACTGAACAAAGTGCCGTTCGGTCTGGTGAAATTGCGGCGTATCATTTTGCTGGAATTCCAATGGCTAATTTGGTTAAAACACCACGATATGATAAGGATTTAAAGACTTTAGCTAAAGCCGCTAAAAAAATGTTTGATTAGTTTTTAAGTGAGGCTGTGACGTAAGCAAAATTAGTTCTTTCTAAGCCTTGGCTGTCGTGCTAATTAGTCAGCAGGTTTAGCTTGGTTATATGCACATAAAATACCGATAAAACAGGTAGAAGACTGTTTTATCGGTATTTTATGTTCTAACTGCCACTAACGCTGCCCAAGCCAAACTTTAGAAAAAGCGGTGCAGTCTCTTTTTTCGGCGGACATTGTGGGTTAAACAGCGGCGATAAGCTGCTGTTGGGCGTTCTTGTACCAGACACTTTTTTTGCTGAGCAAATTGATCGACAAATAAGACGTTAGGGTATATTCTAACTATGTTAGTTTTAAGTTAGAAAAACTAACTATATATAAACTAAATGGAGGTATTATTATGTCTGAACAAACACAAAAGTTAATGCATGAATTACGAACAGTTACGCATCAGCCAGCAATGCTGATGGCACGCCATCATCCTGGTCAGTTTGGTCATCCCGGCCACCGTGGCCCTGGGCGCTTAGTGCAACTGATCAGCAAGCACGACGGTATGACTAATGCAGAGATTGCTGAAGCACTGGATATTCGGCCAAGCTCCGTTAGTGCTAGCCTTAAACATTTGGAAGAGGCAGGTATGATTGAACGCCAACCAACAGAAGTTGATAAGCGGGTAGCAACAGTGCATTTAACGGTTAGTGGCCAGGCAATGGTTACTAATATGACTGCTATGCGTGATAAAATGTCGGAAAAAGTTTTTAGTCATTTAACTGTAGCTGAACAAACCGAATTACAAGATTTACTGGAAAAAGTCCAGCAAGGTTTCGCAGATTTAGATCCTGATGATCCTGAATTTAGACAACTACGTTCACAAATGCATCCCTTCGGTCACGGTCCACATCGTCATCAGCACCCACAACATTGAACAAGCTAGACTATTTTGTTAATGTACCTGATGTGCTATACTGGCGTTACAGCAAAAAATTAGATAAATCACCTGCCGCCGGGCGGGTTGCAAGCATGGTTATCATTCCGTTAGGTCGTTGTCGGAATGGTGGCGATGCTTTATTTTTTTGCTAAATTTTGGCAACAGGGAGGAATTATTTTGGCTTGGCTCTATTTAGTCGTCGCCGGTTTATTTGAAACCGTTTGGGCGACCACATTAAAATTAAGTCATGGGTTTCAAAAATTAGATTATTCGTTGTATACGTTGATCGGTATGGGGTTCAGTTTTTGGTTGTTAGCAAAAGCAATCAAAACGTTACCGCTATCGTTGGCTTATCCAATTTGGACGGGCATTGGTGCGCTAGGGACGATTATTATCGGTGTCATTTTATTTGGCGATCGTCTGTCACTAGTGACGTGGCTTTTTGTTGGGCTCTTGCTGATCAGTATTGTTGGGATTAAAATAACGGTACACTAGTACGATTACAGAATATTAAGAAGAACAGATTTATGATACAAGGAGATAAATGATGACCACCATTCAATTAGAAAAAGTAACTTTAGCTGATCTACCGACTTTACGTAAAATTAGTATTGCAACTTTCACTGATACATTTGGCGCGCAAAATACACCAGAAAATTTAGCCGCTTATTTGACTGCTGCCTATGCACCGGCTAAATTACAACAAGAGCTAACTGAGCCAGCATCACAATTTTATTTTGTCTATGTTGATCAGCAACTGGCTGGCTATTTAAAAATTAATCATGATGCCGCACAAACCGAAGCCAAGGGTGGCGCGACCTTAGAGGTAGAACGTATTTATATTTTGCCGGCGTTTAAGCGTCATGGCTTGGGCCGCTACTTGATTAAGCAAGCAGAAACTAGTGCACAGCAGTTAGGTAAAACCGCTATTTGGTTAGGTGTGTGGGAAAACAATTTTGCGGCACAACAATTTTATGCCAAGCTAGGTTTTGTTCGTACCGGCCAGCATTCCTTTGTGATGGGGACTGATCCGCAGACTGATTTTATTTTGACCAAGCAATTATAATTTGGTGTTTTGGCGGTTAACTTATATAATGGGCAAGAGAACTGATAAAGGAAGTTAACTGATGATTCATTCAAAAGTAACCAATGCCAATTATAGCTGGATCGCCACCGGTAAATTAACGCCAGATGAGCGTATTCAGTTGCAGCAAGACTACCATCTAACTGCAGAAATGATCACTTATGTAACTGATAAAGATGAGAGTCCTAACTACGTCTATGATTCGGACACTGCTGATGAGCTATTCATTGTGCATGTGCCCTATATTATTAATGAGGCGCAATTACGCTATATTACGCAGCCCATCAGCTTTATTATTCATGATCACACGCTGTTTACCTTTAATGAAAGTGGCTTGACTTGGGTCGATGAAATTTTCAGTAAAGTTCATCAGAATCCGACGATTGAAGCCGCTGACCATTTTATTTTGCAGACCCTTTTTGCCTTGATGGATAGTTATATTACTATCGTTAAAGCTATCACCAAGCGGCGTAATCACCTGGATAAGGTGCTGAATAAGGAAGCTAAAAATGCTGATTTGATTGCCTTATCGTATTTACGGCAAACGCTGACCTTCTTTTTAAGTGCGGTCCAGTTTAATTTGAATTTACTGCGTCATTTGTCGCGTACTCATTTTGGGATGGCGATTGGGCCTGCTAAACAGGAAGTGTTAGAGGACGTTACTATTGAAGCGGAACAGGTCCAGTGGATGATCGACATCGAAACACAGGTAGTTGATCGGATTGGCGATACGTTCGACAGTATCGTTAACAATAATTTGAATGATACGATGAAAATCTTGACGATTTGGTCGCTAACGATGGCGGTACCAACGATCATTACTGGTTTTTACGGGATGAATGTCCACTTACCACTGGCTAAATTAGGTGGAGCGTGGCTGCTGACAATTGGGGTATCAATTGTTTTGATTGTTTGGTTATTGTTGGCATTGAAGCTAAGGCATAAATTTTGATGCAGCCAACGAAAATAATTAAGGTCAACCAGCTGAATTTTAACGTCTTTGACGAAGGTAGCGGGGCACCAATTGTATTGTTACACGGCTTTCCAGATTCACTGCAGGTCTGGCGCAAATTAATACCGCGGTTGTTGGCAGCCGGTTACCGCGTGATTGCCTATGATCAGCGCGGTTTTGGCAAAACTGATGCACCGCGTGCGGTGACGGCTTATCGTAGTCGTGAAATGGTGGCTGATCTAGTTGGCATTTTGCAGGCCTTGCAAGTCACAACTAAAGTGCGACTGATCGGTCATGATTGGGGCGCTAACATTGGCTGGGCGGCCGCGATTGCACATCCTGACTTATTTGTATCTTATGTAACGTTAGGCGTGGGTCATCCCAACGCTTACGCTAAAGCCGGCGGTTGGGAACAACTACGTAAAAGTTGGTATGCCGTTAGTTTTTTAGTGCCTGGGCTGGCGGAAAAATTGTATTCACAACATGATTGGGCGCTCTTTCAGAAATTTACTCGGTATCAGCCTGAAGCAAAACAACATTGGTTGCCGGATTTGAAACGGCCTGGTCGACTAACTGCTGCACTTAATTGGTACCGTGCTAACTTGAATCCCTATTATTGGGAAAAAAGGAGCGCGCCAACGAGCCGTATAGTGCAATTACCGGTACTAGGTTTATTTGGCGAGCAAGATCCATATTTGAGTTATGCACAAATGCGCCATTCAAGGCGTTATGCACCGCAATTGACTGTGACTGCGTTGATTGGTGCTGGCCACTGGCTACAATTAGACAACACAGAATTTATTTTCCAGCGGATAATGACTTTCTACAAAAACAACGGTTGAATAGCAAAATTTTGCTGTTCAACCGTTGTTTTTTGTGTGCCGTATTAACTTCCTTAAGTTAATTATCGCGCAAAATCATCTGATATACAAGACTGTTTCTGCACTAGAAAAGCTGGTATGCTTAGCAATCGAAACGAGATGGTCAAAATGGGGAGGCTATTATTTGAATAAAATTGCCGTGCAGGAACAATGTCGACTTAACCAGGTTTTTCAACAACTAACGTTAGAACAACAACATTTTCTGACGTTACAACGGCAGAATCAACAGCATGCCCGACAAGCAAAAACGAGCTTGGCACAGGACGCTAGTTTGAATATGGATAATATCAGTGATAATTTGGATACTTTTGCTGCCTTGGAGGCGATGAACCGAGCGATTGATCAGTTTAATTTTTCAGCTAGTGTTTTGGAAAATAAACTCCGCCAGTTGAAATTGTTACTGCCAGCCGCTTATTTTAGTAAGATCAATGTCCGTTTTGCTGACGAACCCACGGTGGTTGACTCATTTTACATTGGTATTACTGGTTATCAGACGCAGGTAGGAGAAGACTTGGTGTATGATTGGCGCTCACCGATTGCGAGCCTTTACTATGATCAAATATTAGGTGCTAGTTCCTATGTAGCTAATGGTCAAAAAATTGCGGCAACAATCGATTTGCGCCGCCAATTTAAAATTGACCATGATCAGTTATTAGGTTATTTTGATAGTCAATTGGCGGTGGAGGATCCCTTACTGATCGAAGTTTTGGCACAAACGCATCAGCAATATTTGACTGACATTACGGCAACCATTCAAAAAGAACAGAATGCTATTATTCGCGATGAACAGACGGATGCTTTGATTATTCGCGGGGTTGCTGGTAGCGGTAAGACGTCGGTGGTGATTCAGCGGATCGCTTATTTGTTGTACCGCAATCGACAAAACGTTAAAGCCAGCGATGTTTTGTTGTTGACACCTAATGAATTATTCAGTGATTACGTCTCGCAGGTTCTACCAACACTAGGTGAGGCTAATCCATGGCAAGCAACTTTTCAACAGTTATTGGCGCAGACGGAGCAACGGATTCTTGGACCGACCAATGAATTTATTGGGTGGTCACGTCAAACTAGTCATTTGTCAGAATTAACGACAGCATTGGCTAATTTAACGCCTAACAAAACTTTGTTCAAGCCATTATCTGAGTTTATTGATGCGGCGCAGCTTTTGGCATTATTCAAACAAACACCGGTAACCGCTAAACTAGCAGATCGGCTCCGCTCGTTACAATTAAAGTTACGCCAATTGTTGGACCAAAAAATCAATGCTGCGGCCACAAATGAACAAGTATTGACAGCGCTAGATAATCTAACGCCAGCGCAACAGCAACAGATTTTTGGTCAGCGATTGCGCGTGAATAACGACCGCCAGTTAGTTCAGTATGCGCGTAAATTACGTCGTTATCAGTTAACAGATTTAGCGGTTAAAATTGACCAATTTGCATGGCTGGATTGGGCAGAGTGGTTGCAGCAGTTGTTACCGCAAGTGTCAGCTAGCTTAACTGATTTAGTTTTTATTTTGGTACGATTAACTAAATTCAACTATCCGCAGATCAAATTTTTAATGATCGATGAGTTGCAGGATTACCAATTAGCTGAGTTACAGTTGATCACTGAATTATTTCCACACGCTAAAATGACACTTTTAGGTGATGAAAATCAGGCACTTACCATTACAACGCCAGGTTTTGATCAAGTAGCCGCATTATTGCAGCAGCAGAAAAAGCCAACTAAGTTATTGGAATTAACTAAAAGTTATCGTTCAACGCAAGAAGTAACGACCCTTTTTCGTGAGTTTGCGGTGAATCAAAATTTAGAAGTTGTTTCGGTTCAACGCCATGGTCAACAACCAGAATTACATGCGGCAACTGATTTTAACGCAATGCTAACTGAACTTACCCAAACGTTACAGCAGCAACAAACAGGTTCGACGGCAATTGTGACGTTGTTAGCGGCAGATGTGGCACCGATTTACACCGGCTTAAAAGCATTAGCACCAGCGTTAGATTTGGTCAAAAATAGTGGTATGACGGCGAAAGAAACAGTTATTTTACCATTGACATTGGCTAAGGGCTTGGAATTTGATCATGTATTGTTACTAGATGTGAGTCAGCAGCATTTGGCTAAGATAACGGCCAAACAATTGAATAAATTATTGTACACCGGTATTTCTCGAGCAACTAAAACAGTACAGTTATTTGCTTCTGGGCCAGTACATCCCATGGTGAATGCTGCTTTTAGTGCCATTGAATAATCAAAATAAGCGTTCCTACATTGTTAGTAGGAACGCTTATTAACTGTGAAACGCATTAATGATGTAATAGAATCTTGTCTAATGATTTATGTTCACTAGGCTGACCGTGATCGCTACTTTTGCCAATTGCAATTAATAATAGTGGTACGTAGCGTTGCTCATCATAGCCAAAGGCGGATAAAATTTTGGCGTGATCAAAACCTGTCATCGGATTGGTCACGTAGCCGCGGTTTTGGGCAATTAACATAAGCTGCATGCCAGCTAAGCCAGCGTTGATACCGTTTGTTGTTAGTGTATTGGTATCTGGCGCTGCTGTATGATTGCCCGGTGTGAAGGCAGCGCTATCGTCGTTGACTAGATCGGCAACGATCAATACCAGACTGCTGGCAGTTTTAATTTGATTTTGATTAAACGTCACTTGTTGTAATAATTCAGTTCGTGCTGCTGGTGAATCTAAGACGAGATAGCGCAGTGGCTGGCGGTTCATTGCGGTTGGAGCTAACGCCGCAGTAGCAATCATGTCATCGAGCTCAGTAGTGGGAATTGGTTGCTCAGGTTCATATTGACGCACACTGTGGCGGGCGTGGATAATTTGTTCTAAATCAGCCATCAAAAGACTTCCTTTACGATTAACTTACTTACTATATTATAGCATTAAGCGCTATCAGTGCAGTATAATATGATTAATAGTTGAATACGAGGAGGTTTTTTTGTGCAAGCAGTATTTATTCAACAAACCGGCGGGCCAACAGAAATTCAGTTAGGTGAATTAGCGATGCCATATGTGGCCTCACACGATGTTTTGATCAAAGTCAAAGCCGTAGCGGTTAATCATGTTGATACATTTATTCGTGGAGGTAGCTTTAAAACACAATTAACTTTTCCATTTATTATTGGCCGTGATGCGGTGGGAACGGTAATCGAAACTGGCAGTGCCGTTGATCAATTTAAAAAAGGTGACTTAGTGTGGACCAATAGCATGGGCTACGCCGGTCGGCAAGGTGTGACCAGTGAGTATGCAGCGGTGCCAGTAGCGCGTGTTTACAAGGTGCCAACAGCAGTCGATCCGCTAAAATTAGTTGCGGCAGTTCATTCGGCAGCGACGGCAACCATTTTATTAGCTGATGTATTACAGGCACGAACTGGTGCGACTATTCTTGTTGAAGGTGCTGCCGGACATGTTGGGCGTAAGTTGGTGCAGTTAGCGCATGATATGGGGTTAACTGTAATTACCACTTCTAGTCAATGTGATTTTGCCAGCTTAACCGAGCTTGGTAGTGCGGCACCATATGACTATCACGAAGATTTTGCGGCTGAATTGGCGGCTAAGTATCCCCAAGGTATCGATCATATTATCGACACTTCTGGACAAGTTGCGTTGCAAACCAACCTAGATTTGTTAGCGCAGCATGGAACCGTCGCAGTGATCACAGCGCCAGCCACTGATCAATTCAGTTTTCAGGTACGTGATTTTTACACGACTGATAAGAATATTCGCGGTTTTGTTATCAGCCATGCAACCCTGAGTCAGTTGCAACATGCGGCGCAAACACTGAATCATGAGTTTAGTCAAGGTCGTTTGTTGGAAGATAAATTAGCGGTCAACGCTTTTGCCTATGCGGCTACGGCTCATCAATTGTTGGCGACCACTAGTATGAAAGAGAAAATTGTTTTAGTCCCCACGGCCGATGAAATTGACCCTGACTTTATGGTATAAATGCTAATGTGTGGCTAACGGCAGCTATTCTTGTTGTCAGCGTTACTGAGCAGGTTTACTCATGGCAGCAAATTAATGTCAAATTAACTTTTTATTTAAGGATGGTGCTAATGCAACTCAACAAAAAACGATTACTTCAAGTCGCAATACTACTTGGTTTGTTTCTAATTGTCTTAATTTATCCCAAGCAAATTTATGCTGCATTTACCAATGTTGTTGGCGTCGTATTACCACTAATTCTAGGTGGTGTGCTCGCTTATGTTTTAAATTTGCTGTGCGTTCCATTGGAAAAGTGGTATTTTCCGCATACGCAAAAGCGTTGGCTACAAAAAAGTCGCCGGCCAGTCGTAATTGTGGTGTCGTTAATGATCATCATTGCGGTGATTTTCGGTGTATTCCAGTTAGTGATTCCGAAATTTGCTACTGCTTTGACTGATTTTTTTGGTTCATTGCCAGCGTTGGCCACCACAACAGTCAACTGGCTCAAAGACACCGATCAAATGCCAATGATCACGAAACAATTGGAATCGTTGAACATTGATTGGGCGTCGATTCAGTCAAAAGCAATGCAATACTTTACCAGCGGTGTTAGTGGTGTATTCGATTCCGCTTTTAAAATTTTTGGTAATATCACCAAAGGCGTAGTTAATTTCTTCTTGGCCTTAACTTTCGCAATCTATATTTTAGGAAGCAAAGAACGCTTGGGTAAAAATGTACGGCGGGTCAGTCGCGCGTTTATTCCTCGCCGAGTACTAAGCAAAATCCGCTATGTGCTCCATGTGGCTAACCAAATGTTCAGTAGTTTTATCGTTGGCCAGGTCACTGAAGCGTTCGTTTTAGGGACGTTATGTGTTTTAGGCATGTGGTTGTTTAGATTTCCGTATGCGTTGCCGATTGGTGCGTTCATCGGCATTATGGCGTTGATTCCAATTTTTGGTGCTTGGATTGGGGCGGCAGTCGGCTTTTTGCTGATCGTAGTTGATTCACCGCTGAAAGCTTTCTTGTTCATTGTTTTCATTTTAGTCCTCCAACAATTGGAAAATAACTTAATCTATCCGCGGGTCGTCGGCACTTCGATTGGCTTACCAGGTATCTGGGTGTTAGCGGCAATTACGATAGGTAGCGGTGTAGCCGGTATTTTAGGAATGCTACTAGGTGTGCCATTAGCAGCAACGCTGTACCAGTTATTGCGCAATGCGACAAATAAGCGCTTGCCGGTAGCGCAACCAAAAAAACAAGAAAAAGCAGAATCGTAGTGATGCGGTTCTATTTTTTTTGCGCTTTTTCGTGTAGTTGTAAAAGAATGTACCACTTGATAAGGATGCTGAAACACTGGTAAACAAGGATTAAGGATTTTAAATGCTATTTATTCTAGTAAAAGTATTTATGTTTATAAATAAAAGTATATACTTATTTTTGTTAAAGGTTGCGCTTTCTTTATAACTAATTGTGGAGGAGTTGATGATAAAAATGAATCGAAAAATGCCGGCAGATTTTTTCTGGGGTAACTCCGTTTCAAGTATGCAAACGGAAGGAGCGTGGGACGTTGAAGGTAAAGGATTATCTGTTTATGATGTTCGGCCAGCCACGGAAATAACGATGGATTGGCATGATGCCATTGATGAATACCATCCCTATGATGAAGATTTGGATTTAATGCAAGCGCTACACATGAATATGTATCGTATTCAGATTTCGTGGTCGCGAGTTAATCCAGAAGGTGATGGTGAGTTCAATAAAGCAGGAATTGCTTTTTATGATCGATTAGTTGATGCTATGCTGGCACGCGGAATCACACCGATGATCTGTTTGTACCATTTTGATATGCCATTGGCACTAGCCAAACGTGAGAATGGGTTTATGTCACGGCACACGGTTGCAGCTTTTGTCCGTTTTGGTCAGAAAATAATTGATCATTTTGCTGATCGCGTCAAATACTGGATCACATTTAATGAACATAATTTGTATTTCAACGATGAGGTTTTTCAAATTTCTGGCTACACACAAGGTGAGCGTAGTTTGGATGATATGTACACAATTTTTCACCACACGATGTTAGCCCATGCACAAATTGATGCATATATTCATGAGCATTACGCTGATGTTAAGATTGGCGGGATGCTGGCTTATGCGGCAACTTATCCAGCTACTGCTAAGCCTAACGACGTTTTCTACACACGCAAATTAGATGAATTTTTGAACAATAATTTAAATGATGCTTACACTAACGGCCATTATTCACATGAAGTCTTGACTTATATTGAACAACAAGGCATTAATGCAGACATGCAGGACGCTGATACTGCGATACTAGCTAAAATGCACGCCGACTTTTTAGCCTTTAGTTACTACCGTACGGATACACTAAACGCGGATAAAATTCCGGCGGGTACACCGCCAAATCGTTACTTAAATTTTGCTAATGAAAAAAATCGTTTCTTAGACAGTAATGAATGGGATTGGACAATTGATCCGCTAGGTTTCCGCAACGTAATTGCTTCGATTTATGCACGTTACCAAATACCGGTATTTCCAATTGAAAATGGTATTGGTTTACGTGAGAACTGGGATGGGCAACATATGATTATGGATGATCAACGCATTGATTATCACGAAGCGCACATCAAGGCGATGAAGGATGCTATGTTTATTGATGGTGCGCAGGTACTTGGGTATCTTGGCTGGGGACTGATTGACATTCCAAGTTCCCATGCAGATATGGAGAAGCGGTACGGGATGGTTTACGTCAATCGCAGTAATCACGATTTGAAGGATCTGAAACGAGTGCCCAAAAAGTCATTTTACTGGTTCCAGAAAGTTTTAGAAAAAAATGGAGATGAGTTGTAATGGAAAAAGGTGCCATTGGCAATTTTGTTAACCAAAAAGTATTACCGCCGATTATGAAGTTTGTCAACACTAAGGCCGTCACTGCCTTAAAAGATGGTATGGTGTACTCCTTGCCGTTTATTATTATCGGATCTGTATTTTTGATTCTATCTAATGTTCCGATCCCCGCTGTTGCAGATGCGATTAAAGCGTCGGGTTGGTCGGCAGTTTTCACCCAAGCTTATACAGCAACTTTCGGATTAATTGCCGTTTGGGCTGCTGTTGGGATCGGCTATGTTTACGTTAGAAATGAGGGGTATGAGCCGTTACCAGCAGGTTTGACCTCGCTATCAGTTTTCTTGCTCTTACAATTTTTACAAATTGGGAATCCTTTAATCGGTGCAATGGGCAAAGCTGGTACTGGTATCACTAACAGTGCAGGCGCCGTCACTATGAGTGGGAGCCAGGTAGCTGCTAATATCGACAAATTACCGCAAACGTTACAGAATTTTTTAAGTGCACCAGTTAGTGGTGTGATCAACATTACTTGGCTTGGTGGTCAAGGAATGATTGCTGCGATTATCATCGGTATCTTAGTTGGCTGGGCTTACACTTCAATGATGAAAGCTGGTTGGAAAATTACGTTACCAGAACAGGTTCCAGCTAACGTAGCAAATCAGTTTACTGCAATGATCCCAGCAGGTGTAATTTTGGCTGGATCAATGTTGATTTACGCTGGTTTGAAGTTCACCCTGAATACTGATATGTTGCAGTTGATTTACAAATTACTTCAAACACCATTGCAAGGTTTATCCGATTCCTTAGGTGGCGCCTTGATTATCGCCTTTATGGTGGCATTCTTCTGGTTCTTCGGTGTCCATGGTGGTTTGATCATGGGCGCAATCACCAGTGGGTTACTGATTCCAAATACTGCCGATAACGCCGCACTTTATCACGCGGGGAACTTATCTTTGGCTAATGGTGCGCACATTGTTACTAACGAGTTTTATAACAACTTTATTAACTTAACTGGTTCTGGGATTACAATTGGGTTGGTTGTTTTCACCTTGATTGCTGCTAAATCAGTGCAGTTTAAGTCGATTGGTAAAATCGAATTAGTTCCTGCAATTTTCAATATCAACGAACCATTCTTGTTTGGTTTACCATTAGTTATGAATCCATTTCTAGCAATTCCCTTCTTCTTAACACCAGTTATTGTCGCATTATCAACTTATGCTGTAATCTATTTCGGCATCGTACCGCCATTAAATGGGGTGGCCGCGCCGTGGACGACACCGGCAATTATTTCCGGATTCTTCATTGGTGGTTGGAAGATGGCTGTTTGGCAAGCCATTACGCTACTGATTTCAACAGGAATCTACTTCCCGTTTGCAAAGAAATATGATCAAGTCTTATATGATCAAGAACAAGCTAAAACTGCGGAAAAAACGGCTGAAGCTTAATTAAAGGAGAAGATAAAGATGGCAGATAAAACAATTATGTTAGCGTGCTCGGCAGGAATGTCGACTTCATTATTGGTTTCTAAAATGCAAGATGCTGCTAAGGCGGCTGGTAAAGACTATGAAATCTTTGCTACATCTAGTTCGGATATTGACAATAAATTAGGTTCAGAACATCCAGATGTGCTCCTGTTAGGACCACAAATCAGTTATATGCAAGCTGATGTACAAAAAAAAGCTGACAATGCTGGCGTTCCAATGGCTATCATTAATATGCAGGATTATGGCATGATGAATGGCACTAATGTATTAAAAGCTGCGGAAGAATTGATGGTTTAAGTCGTTATCGCGACTGCGGAGCACAACATATTAAGAACAAGCAGGTATAGGTGGCATATTTCAATTTAATGGCTTTTAGTTGGTAGTCTGACCAAAAAACAAATGTATATTGGTAAATTTGATCAACAAGCTAACTTTGATTGTGGCGCAAAGGAGAGAAAGCAATTGACTGATGAAAACATGCAAGTCGTAATGCAGATCATCTTGGCTGGTGGTAATGCGAAAAATTTTGCGATGCAAGCAATAACAGCTGCTAAAAATGGTGATTTCACATTGGCACAACAGCAAATGGATAATGCGGATAAATCCTTAGTTGAAGCGCACAATGTACAAACAAATATGCTCACTAAAGAAGCACAAGGTCAACACACACCAGTTGATTTATACATGGTGCACGCACAGGATCACCTTATGACGGCAATCACTTTTAAGGATTTAGCTAATGAAGTAGTTGCTGTATATCAACGATTAGCAACAGAAAGTTAAAGAAAACACTGAAGAAATCAGAATCGAATACTGATTCTGATTTTTTTGATGAAACTGATGTGATTATGATTTTCAACAGTGTCGGCAGTCATTATGAAGTATAATCATGATAGTCCAACTTTCCATCAATGAAAGTTATCGAAATTATTTAAATTTAAAATTAGGATGAGATGATTATAATGGCTAAAGCAAAATATCAGGCCGTCGCTGATGAAATTAGAAAACGTATTTTAAGCAAAATTTATCCCACCAAAACGCTGATTCCTGATCAAAATACACTGGCTAAAGAATTTGGAGTTAGTCGGATGACTGTAAAAAAAGCACTAGATGGTATTGCCCGCGAAGGTTTGATTTATAAGCAATCTGGCCTAGGCACTTATGTGTTAGGCGATATTTCAATTAAGACTGCTAATGATTCGCCTGCGGATGCCTTTAATGGTTTGACTGAGCAACAAGGTGCTGAGCGAGTGACTAGTGACGTGATCGATTTTAGTGTTGCTTTTGCCACGAAAGATTTACAGGCTAAGTTAGATATCGGTGCTAATGATCCGGTATATAACATTTTGCGCTTGCGCCGTCTGGAGGGTGAACCTTTTATTTTAGAGCATACTTTTATGCCAGTTAAGTTAGTACCAGATCTGACGCTATCAATTCTGAAAAGTTCGATTTATGACTACATTCATCACGAATTAAAATTGAAATTCGGTGGTGCCTACCGAAAAATTCATGCGTCACTACCAACCGAGTTAGATATTGCGCATCTAAATGCGACAGCAACTGAACCGATTTTGGAGGTCGAACAGATTGTTTGGTTGACTACTGGCCAAAATATTGAATACTCGACGAGTCGAAATTTATTCAATAAGCGGTCGTATACGGTGCTTGATATCAATAATATCTGATGTCAGGAGAGTTACGATTATGTTAGGAGCAATTGAGGCTGGCGGCACTAAATTTGTGTGTGCAGTCAGTGATAATGATTTAAAAATTATTGATACGGTAAAGTTTCCCACTACTACACCTGCTGAAACGCTTATAAAAATTGTAGCATTTTTCAAGCCATACACATTGAGTGCAGTTGGTGTAGGTTCGTTTGGACCCATTGGGATCAATCCGGATACTAATGATTATGGACATATTTTGAATACGCCCAAGCTAGCGTGGCGTCAATTTGATTTGCGTGGTGCGCTAAAAACGGCGCTTAATGTACCAATTTATTGGACTACTGACGTTAATATTGCAGCTTATGGAGAAATGATGGCTGGCGCTGGCCAAGGATACAGCAACATTGTCTACTTAACTGTTGGAACGGGTATCGGTGCTGGTGTGATTACTGCTGGGGAATTTTACTATGGTATTGCACACACAGAAATTGGTCATACTTTATTGCAAAAGCAGGCGGCGGACTCTTTTGCTGGCAGTTGCCCATACCATCAAGATCAATGCGCTGAAGGATTAGCTGCCGGTCCAGCAATTGAACAACGTTGTCGGCAAAAAGCGGAAAAAATTGGGGCAACTGATCCTGTTTGGGCAATTGAGGCTGATTATTTAGCGCAGTTATGCCATAATATTACGCTGACCTTTGCGCCAGAAGTAATTATTTTTGGCGGTGGTGTAATGCACCAACAACAATTAATACCGCTGATACGTGAAAAATTAGCAACTAAAATTAATGGTTACGTTGAGCTGCCATCATTGACTGATTATGTAGTTCCAGTCGGACTAGGTGATCAAGCTGGGCTTACTGGTGGCTTATACTTGGCGCAGAAATTAATTGATTGAACGAAAAACCTCATTCTGAAATTTTCAGGATGAGGTTTTTACAGTACTATTGATTGCTGAAGTCAGTGACTAACTGGTTGAACTTCGCCGGATGTTCAAAAAATAACATATGCCCAGCATCGGTGAATTTAACGAAACGTGAATTAGGGATGCTAATCACGGTGTAAAACAGTACTGATCAGGCTAATAACGCCAATTGATGCACTAGGAAAGGCAAAAATCATTTGATCTAGTGCCGTGGCTGACAAGTGGCCGTCGATGATCAATGTTAGTAAGTTAACTAAATCTGGTGCGTCGTTACCGTACAAACTTGCACCGACTAAATAATTATCTTGATCCAACACTAAGGTCAGCTCGGCAGCAACTTCATTTTTATATTGGAACATTAATTGCTGACCATAAGGGATTACTTGTGTATGGTAGGCAGTGGATTTTTCCGCAGCTGCTGTTGTCACACCAATTTGAGCCAAGCGTGGCAAAGTGAAAACGACTGATGGAATTACGGGATAACTGATAGCGGCAGTATTGCCAAGAATTTGTTGCGCAATATAGTTAGATTCAAAGGTAGCCGTCGGTGTTAGTTGTGGAATTTGTTTGTCGATCACATCGCCACTAGCGTAAATGTTTGGCACCGCTGTGCGCAAATGGTCATCGACCACAATACCGCCACGAGTGGTCGCAATACCGACTTCTGCTAGTCCAAGATTTTCCACATTGGCCACGCGTCCAGTGGCGTCTAATACATAATCACTAGGCAATTCAAGGCCATTTTGGGTGGTAACCAAATAATGATCGGCTACTGTAGTGACAGCATTAACGGCTTCATTAAAATGGAATTTAACGCCAGCAGCTTGCAAGTTAGTGATTAACTTAGCCACATGACGCTGATCAAAGGCATTCAGGGCGTGATCAGCGAACTCAACGACATCGACTTGACTACCGAGTTCAATTGCCATGGTGGCAAATTCTAGTGAAATGATACCTGCACCAATAAAGGTCAGTCGCTGGGGCATTGCTGATAGGTCAAGAAAATCCCGGCTATCATGGAGGTATTCACGGCCAGGGATGTTTAACTTAGCAGCGCGTTGACCAGTACCGATCACGATATTGCTGGCCGTGTATTGCTGATCAGCAACGGCAACAGTATGAGCATCAACAAACTTGCCAGCACCCATGATCAAATCGATTCCCATTTGTTGAAATAAGGCAGTCATTTGTAAGGGGAGTGGGTCAATAATTTTATGTTTGTAGGCCATTAATTCTGACCAATCAATGGTGCTGCCATTGTGTACGCCAATCCCATTGTATTGTTTCAGTTGGGCCATTAATTCAAATGGGCCATCCAATAAGATTTTTGGATCACAACCATAATTAGTGCAGGTACCGGCAACTTGATCCTTTTCAATAATGGCCACCGATCTACCAGCTTGTTTTAGGGCGACAGCGGCGTGCCAATTAGCGTGACCACTACCGATAAAAATAACATCATATTGTTGCATGAAAATTCCTCCATTTCGTAATTCAGTATTAATCGTGCACGACTGATTTAAACTAAGAAAAAGGCTAACTATGCGATAGTTGCCTCTAATGCTGTCACCAATTCATTATTGATGGCTAATGCTTGCTCGTATTTAGCGATATCCAATTGCTCATGACTGACGCAGGCACTAATAGCCGCGTAAATTTCACTTTGTTTTTGGTGTGCCATCTGAGTCAATTGAACATGGAGTTGGCGTCGATCGTTGGCGGGGCGGACACGGTTGATCCAGCCAGCTTTTTCCAGTCGCTTGAGCAGTGGGGTCAGCGTGTTGCTGCTTAATTTCAATTCAGTACCAAGCTCATGAAGCGGCTGATCATCACGCTGCCATAGCGCTAATAACACCAAGTATTGAGGATAAGTCAGTTCAAAAGGTGTCAACGCTTGTTGATAAAATTTACTAAATAGGCGGCTGGCGTTGTAAACGGAAAAACAAAGTTGATTAGCCAGCTGCATTTCATCGGTCATCAAACTATATCAGTCCTTTCAGTCGTACGCGATTGATTATCATCATAGTCTTGCTGTTTAAAAATTGCAAGTACAAAGATTGCTAATCGTGCTATGATTGAAACGTAGATAGAACAAAATTAGAAAGAGGTTATAAATTATGACACGTAAATTAGCAGTTATTGGGATGGGTAATGTTGGGGCCGCGGCCGCACACTATATTGTTGCTGGTGGGTTTGCTGATGACTTAGTTTTGATCGACAAACGTGAAGAAAAGGTAGCTGCTGATGCTTTGGATCTGCAGGATGCCATGCCAAATTTACCTTTTCACACAAATATTTTCGTCAATGACTATTCTGCTTTAAAGGATGCCGACGTAATTATTTCTGCTGTTGGTAGTATCAAATTACAGGACAATGCCAACGATGATCGCTTCGCTGAATTACCATTTACCCGTGTTGCCGTCCGTGAAGTTGCCGCTAAAATTAAAGCTAGTGGCTTCCATGGTTTGATTGTTGCAATCACTAATCCAGTTGACGTGATCACATCAATTTATCAAGAAGTCACTGGCTTACCGAAGAAGCATGTTATTGGGACTGGTACACTTCTGGATTCAGCACGAATGAAACGCTCAGTTGCTGAACGCCTGCACATTGATCCCCGTTCGGTAGTTGGTTATAACTTAGGCGAGCATGGTAATTCACAGTTCACTGCTTGGTCAACAGTTCGTGTATTAGGTAAGCCAATTACCGAAATTGCTAAAGAAAAGAACCTTGATTTAGATGCGCTTGACAAAGAAGCTCGTGCTGGCGGTTTTAAAGTCTTTCATGGTAAGAAATACACGAACTATGGTGTCTCAACAGCCGCCGTATACTTAGCCAACACGATCATGAATAACGCCTTGACCGAATTACCAGTTTCTAACTACCGCGAAGAATACGGCACTTACTTATCCTATCCAGCCATTGTCGGCCGTGATGGAATCGTTGAACAGTTGCAGTTGGATCTTACTAAGGAAGAATTAGTGAAGCTCCAAACCTCAGCTGACTTCATCAAAACAAAATACGCAGAAAGCCGGTAAGCTCAAACATACATTCCAACCTAATGACTATTTCTAGGCGCTTCGTTAAGTATGGTTATTAGCTAACTAAAGCAGAATTTGAAGTTGAAAGACTTCTAATTCTGCTTTTTTGTATGGCTTTTACTTGTACCATTAATTAAATGTTGAAAATGAAATTTAGGTGTTATTAATGAAAAACTGGGGCCATATAGTTATTGTGAGAATCAGTTTTGTTAATAAAAAGAATACTAATATAGATAATTATGATCAATGTAAATTTAATAATAGAAAGTTTTTATATCATATAGTGAAAAATATTTGCATTTTTAAAGCGATGGTAATATAATAGATAATATATTATACTAATTGACTTATAAAAAGACGCAATTAAATATTTTAGTTTTATTAATATTGAAATTATTTATAGATAAAAACTATTTAACATTAATAACAATAGTTAATTAAAGGTCAAATTGAGGGTAGGGTGATTGATGATGCGGCGCGATCAAGAAAATCCTGTAGTTGATGCAGGCGAACGACAGTTGAAACGGTATCGTTTATTTCGGCAAGGATGCTATGATCGACGGCGTAATGTAATCGATGCTTATGAACTACTTTTACGTGAACAGGTCGCACAAAAGTGGCAATTATCCTTAGATTTTAGTGTGCTGACGCCAGAAGTGTTTGCGCAAACAGTTGCTGAAGCGATAGCTCATTTACCTGGCAAAACGAAAGCAATGATCAACTTGGACCATGATCAGTTCGTTAACCGGCAAATGTTACAAGCTTTAGTCGCAGTGCAACAAGGGGCGCCGCAACATCAATTGATCATTGAGTTAACTGAACGTGACGCTGGATTGTCGATTCTTGATACTACCTTGATCGATGCAGCTGAATTTGTGACTGGGCAAGGGTTGAAACTAAGTTTAGACGATGTTGGCAGTGGTGAGAATCAATTTGAGTTTTTACAGCCATTATTACCATTTGCAGTAGAATTGAAGTTTGCCTTGCAGAATTTTAACGCCACGGCTCAAGATAGCTATCAGCAGCTCGTTTTTTGGCATCAATTGGCTTTGAGTGAAGCGAAGGATTTTGTTTTGGAAGGCATAGAAAGTGCGGCGGATCTTGCACTAGCGGATCGTTTAGCGGTTAATTTGTTGCAAGGCTACTATTACGAGCGACCACAGAAGTTTTATTGATTGATAATCATGAATAAGCTTAAGACCATGACATAGAATGAGTGATGTCATGGTCTTTTTTTACTTAGTTAGTGAAAAATGATTTTGTAATAATGGTAGACGTGTTAAAATGAATAACGAATATAGTTTTTTATAAGGAGATTACGTACAATGATTGAAGCAATCAATTTAAAAGCCGGTATGACTTTTGAGCAAAATGGTAAGTTGATCAAGGTTTTATCAGCTGACCACCATAAGCCCGGCAAAGGTAACACCGTTATGCGCATGAAGTTATACGACATTCGTTCGGGTTCGACTGTTGAAACAACGATGCGGCCAGAAGAAAAGGTCGAAAAGGCTGTTTTGGAAACTAAGGATGCGCAATATCTTTATACACAGGATGATACAGCGTTTTTCATGGATCTAGCAACCTATGAACAATACGAATTACCAACTGAATCAATTGAACCAGAAATGAAATTCTTGTTGGAAAACATGCAAGTGAAAATCGAATTCTTCCAAACAGAAGTTATTGGGTTGACCTTGCCAACGACCGTTGTTTTAACTGTGGCTGAAACACAACCTTCCATTAAGGGTGCTACAGCTGCTAGCGGCGGCAAACCAGCTACAATGGAAACTGGTTTAGTTGTTACCGTGCCTGATTTTATCAGCGCCGGTGAAAAGTTAGAAATCAACACGCAAAAAGGAACTTACTTGAAACGTGCTGGTAAATAAGTTAGTTTAAGTCAGTCAAGCGACTGGCTTTTTTTAATACAACCAGAACCGGCTGAGGTTGTAGATGGCAAAACTCAACAAAATAATGCCATTACCGACGCCAACTAGCGCACTTTTGGCGGCCATTCGCCGGCATAAGGTGTAGATGCTGATACCAATCATTAATGCCGCTAAAATATAGAAACTGGGATCACGGAAAACAAATTGGAGCGCAATAAAATGGCTACCAACAACTAAACTGATCCAAGGCGCAATATTTGCCGATTGTTGTTTTTTAGATAAAAGAAAGGCACCACCGCCGGCTAAAATCAGTTCTACCACAACGAAAATAAGGTACCCGTAATAGTTGAGCTGGTTAGTGAGCGCAGATGCCTGGTGCCAATGGTGGTAGCTAAGATAGCCGCTATAACAGGCGATTAAAAAAGCAATCCCACTAGCTATGGCAACTGGCCAGCGCCATTTTTGGGCGAGAGTTTCTTGTGCCCAGCCAAACCAAACAAAGCTAAACAAGCTAAAAATCGCAGCAGACATTAAATAATCACGAAGCATCAGACCGCACCTCCCTAGGCTCAGCATAGCAATTTTGCTTAATCCTGACGAATAATATGCAAGCGTTATCCTAAAAATGTTAAAATAAAGATGAGATTGCAAGATGGGGTGGTTAATTTTGAAGCAGTGGATAAGTTGTGGTGTGGTTTTTTTGGCGGTAGTCGGGTTAGCTGGGTGCGGTCAGTCTAGTACTGATAACAGCAATCAGCAGACTAGCACGAAAAATTCCAGTTTGGCCGCAGAAAATGCGTCCATGAAAAGTGAACAGGCGGCGAGTTTGCAGGCAGAAAATTCTTCATTGAAGCAGGCACAACAAGCAACCAAAGAAGCTAGCAGTAGTACCACTACGGCTGATAGCGAGTCAAATAAAGCATCAATTCGGTTGACTGACGGGCAGAAAAGTAAAATTAGTGCCGCTTTTTTGGCCTGGGCGAGTCGCCAAGCAGAGATCGGTAAAATGGCGGTCAGCGATTGGTATTTTGATCATGGTAGCGCAGGGCACGGTGATTGGTATGCGCAAACGCCAGATGGTAAAGTGCAAGTACAGGATTTTGGCGTCCCTGGCGAAGCTGCATTTCCTATTCACGCAATCGGCGGCTGCGTTTTCTATAAAGCCAATGATGGCACGACCGGTTATGATAAATTATATACGGACTCCTTTGCCGCTAATTACACAACAAACATGGATTTCAGTCAGCCAGTCAGCAAATATTTGCTAGGCGATAATGGCGTGGTTTATGAGTTGAAAACTGGTAATGGTACTGCAGTTAGCACCAACACTGGTTTCGGTGAATATTCCGATGATGGGCAAGATGCTGGTGAAGTGGATCAAGACTTCAGCATTTCTCAAGATAAAGCTGCTCAGGTTGAGCTACGTGAATTATTAGCAATCTATCGGTAAATAAAAATCCGCCTATAATGGCGGATTTTTTAAGTCCTTAGACTAATTGTGGTTGTTTAAAATGAGTCCGGATACTGATTTGATCCTCAACCTCAGTTTGCATAGCTTGCGTTGTTGCGGCATCCCATTGATAAAAATCTGCCATTTCTGCGATCACGGCGTCTTTAACCGCTAGCATATGATCAAAATCAAATAACATTTGGCTACTACGACGGAGCAAGTAATCAATGGGGTGCAGTACCATTTCAGCTTGCAAACCATAAGTCAGCATGGCCATATCAACAGGTGCTAAGCCGTGGTGACTTGGTTGCTGCAAATTAGCGTAAATTTGCGCGACGTTAGTCCCATAACGATGAACTAATTTAGCCGCGGCAACTTCATTCAAACCGTAATCAGTGATACCTTGTTGAGTGGCACTGGTGATGAAACTATCGAAGCCGGCGCTACCGCCCATATCACCACCGCTTAATGGTAGTTTAACTGTTTTAGTAGCTTGGTAGTGATGGTCGGTTTCAGCAGCTAATTCGCGTGCCACGCGGTCAACAATTTTTTCAGCCATTTTACGGTAGCCAGTTAACTTGCCACCAGCAATTGAAAACAGACCGCTGGCGGAATGGAAAATTTCGTCTTTACGTGAAATTTCAGAAGGATCTTTGCCTTCTTCTTGGATCAATGGTCGTACGCCAGACCAAGCCGATTCAACGTCAGTGAGGTTTAATTCAGCTGGTAAGTCGAACATTTGATTGGCGGCATCGAGAATGTAGGTCACGTCTTCAGTCGTGATATCTGGTTCCTTGGGATTCTTAACCCAGGTCGTATCAGTTGTGCCGACGTACGTTTTACCTTCTCTTGGCACAACGAACATCATGCGGCCATCGTTAAATGGGGTATCGAAGAAAACGGCATTGGTAACCGGAAACTTAGCGTGATCGATGACGAGGTGTACACCTTTGGTTAAATGCAAATGTTTGCCTTGATTAGAACCGTCTAATTCACGTAACGTATCAACCCATGGTCCAGCGGCATTAACCACCTTACGGGCATGGATCTCGCCAGTC
Source organism: Loigolactobacillus jiayinensis (assembly GCF_003946445.1). Lineage (GTDB taxonomy): Bacteria > Bacillota > Bacilli > Lactobacillales > Lactobacillaceae > Loigolactobacillus > Loigolactobacillus jiayinensis. The sequence goes on from NZ_RHOF01000001.1 coordinate 54,253, forward strand.
GCACCAGTGATAGTGTCAGTGAAAGCAACGCCGTTAATACGCTGTTGGTCATCGTAAAGTAGACTAGTGACTTTAGTGTAGTTGGCGATCAAAGCGCCTTTTTCGTGCGCTTTTTTAACCACTTCCAAAGTTAAGCGCGCGTCATCGGTGCGATATTCAACGTAAACACCAGTGCCTTTGAGGCCAGCACTTTTCAGATAAGGCTCGCGTTGCAAAGATTTAGCAGGAGGCAACATGAATTTACGCTCACTTTTTTTGACCTTGGCTAGGCGGTCGTAGACATCCAGGCCAATGCCGGTGGTTAAGCTACCAAAAGTACCACCTTTATAGAAAGGTAACATCATCCAAACAGGCGTCGTCACTTGTGGTGCATTTTCATACACGATTGCGCGCTCTTGACCAACTTCGGCCACTTCCTTGATGGCAAATTGCTTAAGATAGCGCAAACCACCGTGAACTAATTTGGTTGAACGGCTAGAAGTGCCGGACGCAAAATCCCGCATTTCCAGTAAGCCGGTTTGTAAACCACGCGTTTGGGCATCAAGGGTGATACCGGAGCCCGTGATACCACCGCCGATAACTAAAATATCTAAAAGCTCAGTTTGCATTTTTGTTAAATTTGCTTGGCGTGTTTGGTTAGAAAAAGTCATCATCGATTCCTCCTAAATTTAGAAAGCGCTTTCCTTTTTAATGAAATTAACATGGTTAGCCCCAGCTGTCAATAGGTAAGAAATCCGTTATGCTAAGTGTTTAGCGGACTTTTTTCACAAGCGCTGATTGGGCGGTGAACAAAATCGGTTATAACACAAAAGCCAATTTCACAAATTATCACAAAATATATATAAAAAAATATATAAAATTTATGCATCTAATTTCAGCATCATGGTATTCTAAAGGCGTACTAACTTTTAGGTAACTTAGAATGAAGGATGATGTCGAATGCAGACTTTACAAAATAAACGTGTTTTAGTGCTTGGTGGGACTTCTGGTTTTGGTGAGGAAGTCGCTCGGCAAGCGCTGCAGCAAGATGCCCAAGTGATGATCGTTGGCCGTGATCCAGAGCGCTTCCAACAGGCGCTAGGGCGCTTAATGGCAATCGGGCGCGTGGCAGGGCAAACATTTGATGTGCGGGATGAGGCGGCGTTAGCGACTTACTTGTCGCAAGTTGGCCCCGTGGATCATATTGTATCGATGGTTGGTGGTGCACTGAGTGGCGGCTTCTTAGATACGCCATTAGCAGAAATTCGCGCTGCAGTAGAAGCTAAGTTTTTTACTAACGTGCTGATTGCTCAGCAAGCGGCTAAACATCTGGCACCAAATGGTAGCTTAATTTTTACAGCTGGTGCAGGTGGGCACCCGCATGATGCGTCAGGCGCAATCGTCGGTAATCAGGCAATTCAAACGTTGGTACAAGGTTTAGCGGTTGAGCTGGCGCCGCGCCAACGCGCCAACGCAGTAGCACCAACCTGGACACCAACTGGCTTGTGGCGTGGCCTAACACCGGAACAGTTACAACAAAATCAAGCGGCAACAGAAGCACAAATTCCGCTTCGGCGTGTTGCCACAGTTACAGAAGTAGCCAGTGCCTATCTTTATTTAATGCAGAATACTTACGTCACTGGGCAAGTTCTAGCAGTGGACGGTGGCTTTTCTTTAGTTTAAGGTGTGGTTTGAAATGCACTAGGAAGTTACGTGCTTGAATGCAGTGTTAGTGCGGCATTAATTGACTAATGTGTTTAAAAAAAGGGAGGATAATGATGGCAAGTAAGCATGAATTATGGTTGAAGCGATTGGCCTTGGGTTTGAGTTTAGTTAATGTTAATGTGGCGCTATTCAGTTATTTGTTGACCAAACGGCGGGTGCGTAAAACTAAGTGAGTTGTCATTTGATTCGCCCGCTAAAAGTTTGGATAGCTATAACTTTAACAATTAATTTTGTAACACGTTACAATTGTGGTGATTTACCGCAACTATAGCGTGTTTTTTGTAATCTCTGCCTTATTCACAAGCTTTAGTTTGAAATCTACCCCTTGCTATCGTTATAATAGGGTCTATGCAATTTACGAAGAAAAGGAAGTAACAAAATTGACTAACCACATTGCTTTATATGAACCATTGATGCCAGCCAACACTGGCAATATTGCGCGGACTTGTGCGGCCACTGACACGCATTTACATTTGATTGAACCTTTAGGCTTTTCTACTGATGATAAGCACATGAAGCGGGCTGGCTTGGACTACTGGGAAAAAGTCGATATTACTTATCATGAAAGCTTAGACGCATTTATGGCTTCATTGCCAGCTGATGCGCGCCTCTATTTGATCAGTAAGTTCTCATCAAAAGCTTATACTGACATTGATTATACTGACACCAACTTAGATCATTACTTCTTGTTTGGTAAGGAAACCACTGGCCTACCGGAACCGTTTATGCGTGAAAATCCTGAAAAAGCGCTGCGGATCCCGATGACTGAAAATGTCCGTGCTTTGAATTTGTCTAATTCAGCGGCAATCATTATTTATGAAGCTTTGCGCCAACAAGCCTTTACGGGCTTAGAACGCGCACATCGTTATGAACATGATAAATTAAAGTAGTATTACTTCATTTTTAAACAGAAACTGCCACAACGTGTTTCAATTAGCAGATGGGAGTATTAATGAAAACATTAGTTATTGCCGAAAAACCGAGCGTCGCAGAATCATTGGCGCGTGTGTTAAAGGCGACACAAAAAAATCGTCATTACTATAGTGGTGATGATTATATTGTAACTTGGTCGTTGGGCCATTTATTGACACTTAAAATGCCGGAAGATTATAAACACGAATGGCAGGAGTGGTCAATGGACACTTTGCCGCTGATTCCGGAGAAAATGCAGATCAAGCCGTTGCCAAAAACACGACCACAGTTAAAAGCAATCGGTGAATTGGCTAAGCGCAAAGATATTGGCTCAGCCGTGATTGCCACCGATGCTGGGCGTGAAGGTGAATTAGTTGCGCGCTGGATCTTAGACTATTTAAAATTCAAGAAGCCGGTGCAACGCCTATGGATCTCGTCACAAACTGACAAAGCAGTCCGTGATGGTTTCGCGCATTTACGGCCAGGTAAGGATTACGATAATCTTTATGCAGCAGCACAAGCACGCGCAGCTGCCGACTGGTTGGTTGGGCTAAACGTCACCCGCGCTTTAACTGTGAAATATAATGATAGTTTAGCGGCTGGGCGCGTACAGACGCCAACACTAGGCTTAGTCGCAGCCCAAGCGGATAAAATCAGTCATTTCAAGCCAGAAACGTACTACACATTGAGTTTGCAGACTAAACACGGTGAGGCACAACTTAGCGGTAATCCGCATTTGGCACTGGCAGCGGCACAAAAGCAGCAAAAACAGTTGCAAGCGGCTAGTTACAAAATTACTGCTGTGAAAGAAAAAAGTAAGCAGCAAAAGGCGCCATTACCTTATGATCTAACCGAATTACAAAAGGATGCCAATCAGCGATTCCAATTTTCCGCAAAAAAGACGTTGACGTTATTGCAAACTTTGTATGAACGTTACAAGGTGGTCACTTATCCACGGACTGATTCAAAGTATTTGACCAGCGATTTGAAGGCAACGATGACTGAACGTTTAGCTGCAGTCAGTCGCTATGAACCAATGGCTAAACCACTGGCCGGTAAAAAAGCGCCAGTTATGCAGCAAAGTGTTTTTAATGATGCTAAAGTGACTGATCATTATGGCTTGATTCCTACCGAGCAAATGCCGCAACCGGAACTCTTTTCCAGCGATGAAAAGCGCATCTACGATATGATACTTGGGCGCTTTATTGGGCTATTTTTGCCGAATTATGTTGAAACGCAATTTACGTATCAGTTAAGCGGTGGTTTTGTGTTGAAACAAATGCAGATCACGCAGACTGGTTTCAAATACGATTTAGCAACGACAACAGTGACGCCATTAAAGGTGGGGGCGCAGTTACAAGGAACTGTTGATTTAAACAAACAGTTGACGCAAGCGCCAAAACCGTTAAGTGAAGCCAATTTACTAGTACAAATGGAGAAAAAAGGGTTAGGTACACCAGCTACGCGTGCTGAAATCATCGAAAAGTTGGTTAATTCTGGCTTGATGGAGCGTGTTGGCACGCATTTAGCAGTGACGCCAAAAGGGCAACAATTGTTGAAGCTAGTTAATCCACGGCTGACTACACCAGATTTAACCGCTAAGTGGGAACAACAGCTGGAACAGATCGCTCAAGGTAAATTGGCGAAAAAAGACTTCATTCAGCAAATTCAGCAAGCTACAACTGATCTAGTTAAGGAAGTTAAGCGCAGTTCGGCAGATTATAAGGACTTTAATTTAACCATGAAGGTTTGTCCTAAATGTGGGGCTAAATTGCGCGAAAAATCAACCCGCAATGGTGTTTTGCTGGTCTGCAGCAATACGAACTGTGATTACTACCGCCGCCGTGATCCCAAGGTCACTAACCATCGCTGTCCACAATGTCACAAAAAAATGGTGTTATTGTCTGGTGAAAAAGGCGATTACTTTAAGTGTACGCATTGTAATATCACTGAAAAAGTCGGTGACGTTAAAGGCAAGAAACGGATGAACAAGCATGAAGAACGGCGCTTGTTACAAAAAGTTAATCAAGAAGATGAACCAGGCGAAAGCGCTCTAGCTCAAGCCTTGAAAGCCGCAATGGGCAAACAGGATTAACTAGTAAGTGACGCAAAAGTCTACTTTTTAGACATGTTTGCAGCGCATTGCTTGGTATAGCAATTTCAAGACATCACGTAGTTGTTTGTTGACGAATTTAGCAGAAGGTTGCAGTCAGAGTTAGCACACCCTTAGAAGGAGGCATTTTTTATGAAAACTAATCGTGAACCAGTAGTGGTCGAACAGTTTCATTACGATCGCGTGGCCCCAGATACACCACCAAAAACCGATGTTCAAGTCAATATTAATGAAGTGACGGCAACTGGCGAAGGTGCTGATGAAATGATGGCCAAAGGCAAAATCTTTCAGTTTGCGGTACCTTTTGAAGTTGTTTTGGATAGCTTTGCGGTCAGCGGCAAAATGACCCAAATTATTCAACTGCTGGACTTTACTGGTGCGCCGGATGATTTAGCGGCGGCAGAGATGCAACGTTTGTCGCGACCGTTAGTTGAATATATTGAAACATTAACGTATCAAGTAACGGCAGTAACTTTAGATCAGGGCGTACAACTAGATTTTCATCCCGAAGATGCTAGTAGTGATGAGGCAACTGAAAAAATCACACCTGCCGATAAATAATGGGGAAGCTTTAGTTGGTTTAGTCGATGACTGATCAACTAGGGCTTTTTGTATTTTCAGTAACTTACGACCCAAGCAAACAAAAGTTTGTGTATAATGGGTAGAGAAGTCTTTTCAAGAAAGTAGGTGTGTTAAGTGGCAGCAAGAAAAAAGCCACGGCGAAAGCGCACGTCCACAGCAAGTAAACGGCGGAAATCGTCCGCTAAGAAAAATACACCGGTAACGGTCAATGTGATCGGCTTTATTTTTATTTTACTCAGTCTATTCGCTATTTTTAAATGGGGCTTTATTGGCAACCAGTTAGCAAATTTAATTCGTGTAGTGGCTGGTGATACCTATCCAATTTTAGCTGCGGTCCTAGGACTGTACGGTTTAATTTTATTGGTTGCCGGCCATGGTCCCACAGTTGCTGGCAAACGAGTGCTGGGTGTACTGGTGACTTATTTCAGTTTATTATGTTTTTTAGATGCAGTGATGTTTACCCAGCTCGAATTACACAGTCAATTTATGTCGGTGACTTGGCGTTTTCTTGTTGCTGACTTTCAGCGCGCCAGTGTCACCACAATGATTGGTGGTGGGATGCTTGGTGCATTAGGTTATAGCGTCAGTTACTTCCTAGTCGGTCAGTTCGGCACGTATTTATTAGCCATATTGGGTGTGCTTGGTGGTTTATTGCTGATCTTTGATATTCCGTTTACGGTAGTCCGTGATGTGGCGCTTCATTTTGTTCGTTTCGTGCAGTGGTGCGGCCGACAATTATGGGCTGGGCTACAAGGCTTATGGCATGCGGGACAGGATCTAGGCCCGCGCGTGCAGAAGCTGAAACAGCGCACGCCTAAACCTAAATCTGCAGTAACGCCAGATAAACCAGCACCGGCAGATAAGGATTTACCTAAGCCAGTTGCGCAGCGGACACCAGCTGAGGATACGCCGACGATCAATGTGGCGGCGGAACAAATGCAGTCGGCACAAGCTAAGGTCAATTTAGATCAGTTAGCAACGGCGCCGACTAGCGCCGCACCACCAACTAGTGCAGCGCCAGCTTTGTTCGCTGAAGCAGCTGCCGATCAGGATTACGAGTTGCCTAACGCCGATTTATTGCAGGCAATTCCGCCGACAGATCAAAGTGAAGAATACGCGACTATCAAGCGGAATACGCAAAAATTAAAGCAAACTTTTGATAGCTTTGGTATTGACGTTGAAGTGAAAAATGTTAACTTAGGTCCGGCAGTGACTAAATATGAGATCAAGCCGGCGATCGGGGTTAAGGTTAGTAAAATTGTTAGTTTAACTGATGATTTGGCATTAGCACTGGCCGCCAAAGACGTGCGGATTGAGGCACCAATTCCTGGTAAATCGCTAATTGGGATCGAAGTGCCCAATAAGGCTGTCGCTACGGTTTCCTTCCGCGATGTTTTTGAAGCACAGCCGCCGCATCCAGGAAAAATTTTGTCCGTACCAGTTGGTCGTGATATTTCCGGTAATGTGATCATGGTTGATATCAGTAAAATGCCGCATTTATTAATTGCTGGTTCCACCGGTAGCGGGAAATCAGTTATGATCAATAACATTATCACAGGGATTTTAATGACCGCTAAGCCACATGAAGTTAAATTAATGATGATCGATCCCAAAAAAGTTGAATTATCAGTTTATAATGGGGTCCCACATTTATTAACGCCAGTGGTTTCGGACGCCAAAAAGGCTGCCCAAGCGTTGCATAAAGTGGTGGCGGAAATGGAACGGCGCTACGAACTATTTGCTCAGAGTGGCAAACGTAATATTACCGAGTACAATCAAGCAGTACAGCAGCAAGATCAGGATACAGAACAACCATTGCCGTCAATGCCGTATATTGTTGCTATTGTTGATGAATTAGCCGATTTGATGATGGTATCATCCAATGAAGTCGAGGATGCCATCGTTCGGTTAGCACAAATGGGGCGCGCCGCTGGTATTCATATGATTTTAGCGACACAGCGACCGTCAGTTGATGTTATTACCGGATTGATCAAAGCTAATGTACCTAGTCGGATGGCATTTGCCGTTTCTTCTGGGATCGATTCACGGACGATCATCGATAGTACCGGTGCTGAAAAGTTATTGGGTCGTGGCGATATGTTATATTTACCAATGGGTCAAAATAAGCCAACCCGCGTGCAAGGGGCCTTTATCTCTGCTAAGGACGTTGAAGCAGTGGTTAGCTTTATAACGGCACAGCGCACGGCTGAATACGATGATCGGTTATTGCCTGATGAGCCAACTGAGGATGCCGCTACTCAAGCAGATGATGAACTATTTCCTGATGCAGTTAAGCTAGTTGCACAATTACAAACTGCTAGTATTTCCATGCTGCAACGACGGTTTCGAATTGGCTATAATCGTTCCGCGCGCATTGTTGATGAAATGGAGCAGCGCGGGATCGTTGGACCAGCTGAAGGTAGTAAACCACGTAAAGTTTACGTGCAGAAACCTGATGATGAAGCAGATTCAAATCAAGCATAGACGCAGCATACAATAATCACAATAGTGAGGTACATTTATTTATGGTAACGAAAAAAGAATTAGCAAACGGCGTCACGTTAACCGTTTTACCGACAACACAATTTAAAACGACGCGGATCGTATTGAATTTCATCGCGCCGCTGGCTGCTGCAACGATCACGCAGCGTTCATTATTAGCCAGTTTACTGGAAACTAACAGTCAAGATTATCCTACTCAAGCTGACTTAGCCGCAAAACTATCAGCGCTTTACGGGGCCAACTTTGGTATCTCGGTCAGTAAGCGCGGTAACGTGCACGTTTTTTCCGTAGTCATGACAGTGGTCAATGATAAATTCTTACCTGGGGCAACAACCGTGCTAACGGAAGGCTTGGCGTTTTTAAAACAAGTTTTGTGGCGGCCTAATGTGACGGCTAGTCGTTTTGATGCGGCAACTTTTAATCGAGAAAAGACTAATATGCAGGCTTACTTGGCATCAGTTTATGATAATAAACAAGCTTACGCGAGTCTACAACTGCAGGAGCTATATTTTAAAAATAGTACGGCGCAACGGGTGCCTAGCTTTGGTAACGAGGCTGATCTGCAGGCGATCACGGCTAGTAGTTTGTACACCTATTACCAGCAAATGTTGGCGCAAGATCAGGTGGCGATCACTGTACTTGGCGACGTTGATGCTGAGCAGGTAACAGCACTTTTAACTGATTTGCCGCTCACCGCGCGGACAGCGGACACAACGGATTTGTTTTATCAACAGCCAGCGATTTCTTCGGTTGTTGAAAAGACTGATATTCAGCCAACTAATCAGGCCAAGTTGAATTTAGCTTATCAAGTACCAACTTATTATTATCAGCCAAATTACTATGCCTTATTAATGGCTAATGGTATTTTTGGCGGGTCGCCGATGTCATTGTTATTCACTAATGTCCGTGAACGCGCTAGTTTAGCTTACTATGCTTCTAGCTCATATGATGCTTTTCGTGGCTTGATCACAGTCCAAACTGGGATCGACGCGGCGAATGTGGCTCAAGTTAAGCAGATCATCGCTACTCAGTTAGCGACTTTGCAAGCGGGGGAGTTCAGCAATGAATTACTCGCACAAACTAAAGCAACACTAAAAAATCAGTATATTACCGGCTTAGATAGTGCTGGCTATTTAACCAGTCAAGAACTAGTCCAACAATTAGTCCCAGCATCAGCGGTAGCTACCGAGGAATTTATTGCTCAATTGACGGCAGTCACCAAAGAACAAATTGTGGCGGCGGCACAAACAATCAAACTACAAGCCGTTTATTTTTTGAGTAGTCAGGAGGCGGGCAAGTAATGGAAACAACACATTATGCGACCTTGGATGAAACCTTGTATCAACAAACACTAGCCAATGGCCTACAGGTAACAATGTTACCCAAAGCTGGCTATCATAAGACTTACGCGGTGATGACCACAAACTATGGCTCGATCGATAATTATTTTGTGCCAGCAGGAGGTAGCGACTACACAACAGTGCCTGCTGGGATCGCCCATTTTCTAGAGCATAAAATGTTCGAAAAAAAAGCGGGTGATATTTTTGAAGTATTTAGTCGTAATGGGGCTAGTGCCAATGCATTTACCAGCTTTACTCGGACAAGCTATTTATTCTCAGCCACTGATAATATTAAAACCAACTTAGACACATTGCTGGACTTTGTTCAAGACCCCTATTTTACTGAAGCGTCAGTGAATAAGGAAAAGGGAATTATTGGTCAGGAAATCGAAATGTACGAGGATGATCCTAATTGGCGCCTGTTCTTCGGCATTATTGAAAACTTATATCCTAAACATCCGGTTCACGAAGATATTGCTGGAACTATTGATTCAATTGCGAAAATCACGCCGGAGCAGCTTTATCAGGCCTATCACACTTTTTATCAACCCAGCAATATGAACTTGTTTGTGGTGGGCAACATCGACCCCGTTGAAACGCTAGCTTGGATCGAAGCGAATCAAGCTGACAAAGAATTTGCACCAGCAACACCAATTCAGCGGCAGTTTCCTGAAGAAGCCAGTGATGGCAGTGACATTATTCCTTATCGAATGACGCAATTGCCAGTTAAACGAGGTAAAAGTATCGTTGGTATCAAGGGTTTAGCACCAGTATCACGTGATCGCGCCGGCTTGAAATATCGGACTGAATTGAATTTATTATTTGATATGTTGTTTGGTGATTCGTCACAAAATTATTTACAGTTGTATGATCAAGGAATTGTTGATGATAGCTTTGGCTATGAGCTAGACTTAGCGCGCACCTATCATTTTGCAACATTAAGTGGCGATACGGAAAAGCCACAGCAATTCTCTGATGCAATCATCAGTTTATTGGAAAAGGCTAGTGATAATCCAGATCTAAACGCTAATCGGTTAGCATTGGTCAAAAAAGAAGCATTAGGCCGGATGTTGCAGTCAATGAACGCACTGGAATATATTGCTAATACGTATTCTGGTGACGATTTTGGTGATGCAAGTTTGTTTGATCTGGTGAATATTATTGACGAGATCACTTTAACGGATATTCAAAGCGTATTAAAACAATTTGTGCGCAGTGCTGCTCTAAGTGTCTTTCATATTGAACCATTAGCCGGAGATGACGCTAAATGAGTCGCTCAGCGCTGATTATTGGTGCTTCCGGTGATATTGGTCAGGCGGCAGCGCGTCAATTAGCAGCGGCTGGTTGGTCCTTGTATTTACACTATTTTCAGCATGCCACACCAGTACAGCAGATGCAGGCCGATTTTATTCAAAAATATCCCCGCCAAGATTTTTTCACGTTGGCCTATGATTTAACTGATGAAACGCAGCTGGATCAAATTATTGGCCAATTATTCCAAGTTGACGCTGTTATCTTTGCTGCAGGAACAACGACGTACGGTTTGTTTAAGGAGACAACAGCAGTTCAACTGGAACAGTTGTGGGAAATGCATATTAAAACACCAATGTTGCTGTGTCAACGATTAAGTGAAAAGTTGGCCCGTAGTGATTACGGCCGCATCGTTTTCGTTGGTTCAGTCTATGGTGGCAGTGGCAGTGCCTTAGAAGTGGCGTACAGTACTGTTAAAGGCGCCCAGTCGGCCTTTGCCAATGCCTACGCCCGTGAAGTTGCTTCATTAGGCATTACGGTTAATGTGGTGGCACCTGGGGCAGTGGATACAAAAATGAATCAGCTCTTTGATGCCACTGCTAAAACCCAGTTACGTAGCGAAATTCCAATTAGTCGCATGGCCAGGCCAGACGAAGTTGCTTATTGGATCAGTGCGTTGCTAAAAAAAGATGCCAGCTATTTGACGGGGCAGACATTATACGTGACTGGCGGCTGGAGAAAGTAGCAGATCAGGGCTCAGAAACTAAGTGCTTTTTTGTCACTCTCTAAAGAATTGTTTAAATTAACTTACTGTAAGGAAAATCTTAGTGAAAAGATTTATTTTTCTATGCTATACTAAAATTGAAATTCATTAAAAAGGGCTATAGGTGGAAAAATTAATGAGTGAAATAGGACAAAAATTACGTGACGCGCGGATCGACAAAGGCTACACTTTGGATGATCTGCAGCAGATCACTAAAATTCAAAAACGTTATTTAATTGCGATCGAAGAAGGTAACTTTGAGGCGTTGCCCGGTGATTTTTATGTGCGCGCCTTTGTCAAACAGTATGCAGATACCGTCGGCTTAGACAGTGAGCAGTTACTGAATGAATTCAACGACACAATTCCTCAGCCGCAACCACAGGAATATATTGAGCCGGAAGCGGATGAAAAGAAGACTGATTCACGAACGCAGACACGTAATCATGATACTGGTTTTGCACGATTTAGCCGTTATCTGCCGACAATTATTATTGTTGTCGTTGTCATCGTTATCGTCGGTGTGATCTACGCCTTTGCCATCGGTAATCGTGGCCGTGATAAAAGTGTGATTCAAGAAAGTTCATCGATGACGGTTTCATCTGAATCAACCAGTAAAAAGGCAACTAGTCAAAGTAGCAGCTCGCAAGCAGCGTCGTCTTCTTCAGCTAAGAAAACTAGTTCGGCTAAAAAGACGACAACTAAGCCTAAAATGACGGTGACCTCAGAAACGACAACTGCGGCTGCCTTTACCTACAGTAACGCGCCAACAACTAATACACTGGTCTTACACGCTAGTGATACTAAGACTGCTTGGGTAGCCGTTACAGCAGGTGGAACTCAAGTTTGGCAAGGAACGTTAAAGAGTGCCGAACAGTCAGTTGCGATTCCAGCTGGTACAACGTCATTTACGATTCAAACGGGTAATGCTGAGAACACAAAGGCTAAGATCAACGGGAAAACCTTTAACCTCGATCCAAACAATGTGGGTGGCTTTGTCAAGACGATCACAGTAACACTGACAACTGCCGCAGCTAGTAGCAGTAGTGCTACGACAGCAAGCAGTAGTAGTGTTGCAGCCACACAAACAAGCAATTAATCTAATTAAGTAGTACAACGATCTGTATTTCTGCATGAACGGCAACTTTTGTCGTTGAAATAAGGTTGAGCGTGCTACTTTTTAAGTAGTCGTAAAATATTTCTATAATTAAGGAGAATTAATGTAATGAATGTACCTAATCGATTGACAATGATTCGGATCTTCATGATCCCAGTGTTTATGTTAGTTGTGCTGATTCCGTGGAGCTGGGGTAGTGCCAATGTTGCCGGTACGGTGATTCCGTGGACTCAAATTATCGGTACGATTATTTTTGCGGTAGCTTCGATCACCGATTTGGTTGATGGCAAAATTGCTCGTGGTCAGCATTTAGTGACTAATTTTGGTAAATTTGCTGATCCGTTAGCTGATAAAATGCTGGTTATGACCGCATTCATTATTTTAGTTGGTATGGGTAAGGCGCCAGCTTGGGTCATTGCGATTATTGTTTGCCGTGAATTAGCCATTACTGGTTTACGCTTGTTATTGGCAGAAAGCAACGAACATACCGTTCTAGCGGCTGCGATGCCGGGGAAAATCAAAACAACGACCCAAATGTTGGCCATTATTTTCTTGTTCTTGAATAATGTTTTCTTTAATAATTTACATTTTCCAATGGGCTTAACTTTGTTATATATTTGCTTGTTCTTTACGATTTACTCGGGTGTGGATTACTTTGTCCACAGTCGCCACGTTTTTGCCGATTCATTTGGTAAATAGGCAAGACGCGCACAGCTACTGTGCGTGTTTTTTTTGTCTAAAAAGAGTAAGCTAAAGGGTAAAGTGTGTTCTGAAAAAAGCGCCTAAATCATCACGTAGTTTGCTTTTTTGTATGAATTAGATTTTACGTTAATGACGCAACTTGGAGAAAATAACGTATATTATAATTAATGGGGGTTGAAGACAATGCGTGCAGAGATCATCGCAGTCGGTACGGAAATTCTTTTAGGTGAGATCACGAATACGACAACACCGTTTGTTGCTCGTGAGTTGGCGGATCTAGGTATTGATGTTTATTATCAATCAGTTATTGGTGACAATACTGAACGATTGGAAGCGGCCATTACGTTAGCTGATAGTCGTAGTGATCTGATTATTTTAACTGGTGGCTTAGGCCCGACTAAAGACGATTTAACTAAGCAAACGTTAGCGGCTCATTTAAATGAAAAGCTGGTAGTTGATGAACCAGCCATGGCTTACATTGAGCAATTTTTTGCCCGGTCACAGCAACCAATGACTGAAAATAATCGTTTGCAGGCGATGTTACCCGCCAACAGTCTACCCTTAAAGAATCCAGTGGGGATGGCTGTAGGAGCGCTATATCAGACACCAGCACATACTTACATGTTGTTGCCTGGCCCACCAAGTGAACTAGAAGCGATGTTCACGGATTCGGCGCGACCAGTTTTGATTAAAAAATTTAAGCAAGCCAACGTTTTAGATTCACGGGTGCTACGCTTTCACGGTATTGGGGAGTCGGCCTTAGTGACGCAACTCGCTGACCTAATTGATGGCCAAACGAACCCAACCATCGCGCCATACGCGAAAACAAATGAAGTGACCTTGCGTTTAACGGCAGAAGCAACCGATCAGACAACTGCTGATCAGTTATTGGCTGAATTAGAAGCGAAGGTTCAAGCTCGCGTTGGTCAATATTTTTACGGTTATGGCGAACATAATTCGTTAGATCAGGTAGTGGTCAATTTGTTAAAAGAGCGTGGTTTAACGATCACTGCAGCCGAAAGCTTAACAGCTGGCTTATTTCAGAGCATGATCGGTAATGTTAGCGGGGCTTCTGACGTTTTCAATGGTGGTTTTGTCACGTATTCTTTAGCCGAAAAAGCCCACTTATTACAGATTTCACCAGAATATTTGCATAAGTACGGTGTCGTTAGTGAAGAAACGGCTATCGCAATGGCACGACAGGCCAAAGTATTGATGAAAACTGATATTGCAGTTTCCTTCACTGGCGTTGCTGGACCAGATGAATTAGAGGGTCAACCAGCCGGCACTGTTTATATTGGTGTGGCTTACCGTGATCAAATTCCTTTTGCCCGCAAGTTTGTTTTTTCACGGACGCGTAACTTCGTTCGGCAACAAAGTGCTTTAACTGGTTTTGATCTACTGTATCATTTGTTAGCCACCGAAAAATAGCGGGAACGCTTGTTCACTTTTTGCTTGCTTTTTGGAAAGTGATTCGGTATGATTAGTTGTGCGGTAAGACTGGTTTACTTACTGGTTACCTGAAATGAAGATAATGAGTGACAATTTAAGGAGGACTTTACTTGGCTGACGAACGTAAAGCTGCATTAGATAAAGCGCTAAAAAAGATTGAAAAGAATTTTGGTAAGGGGTCGATCATGCGTTTTGGCGAAAAGATCGATACGCAAATTTCGACAGTTTCTACTGGTTCATTAGCGCTTGATGAAGCATTAGGTGTTGGTGGCTACCCCCGTGGCCGAATTATTGAAATTTATGGACCAGAAAGTTCTGGTAAAACAACGGTCGCTTTACACGCCGTGGCTGAAGTACAAAAGCAAGGCGGCACAGCAGCTTATATTGATGCTGAAAATGCGATGGATCCAAAATACGCCTCTAATTTAGGGGTCGATATTGATAACTTATTGCTTTCACAGCCAGACACAGGTGAACAAGGCTTAGAGATTGCTGATGCGCTGGTTGCCAGTGGGGCCATTGATATTGTTGTCATTGATTCTGTAGCGGCATTAGTACCGCGCGCTGAAATTGAAGGCGAAATTGGTGACTCCCATGTTGGCTTACAAGCACGCTTGATGTCGCAGGCGTTACGTAAGCTTTCTGGTTCAATCAATAAGACCAAAACAATTGCGATTTTTATTAACCAAATTCGTGAAAAAGTTGGTATCATGTTTGGTAATCCGGAAACGACACCTGGTGGCCGCGCCTTGAAGTTCTATGCAACGGTTCGCTTGGAAGTTCGCCGTGCTGAACAGATCAAGGAAGGAACCAATATTATTGGGAACCGCGTTAAAATCAAAGTGGTTAAAAATAAGGTAGCTCCTCCTTTCAAGGTTGCTTTAGTTGATATTATGTACGGTCAAGGGATATCACAGACCGGTGAATTAGTTGATATGGCCGTTGAAAAGGACATTGTCGATAAAAGTGGTTCATGGTATTCTTACGGTGCAGATCGGATCGGCCAAGGTCGTGAAAACGCCAAGAACTATTTAGCTGATCATCCTGATGTGATGACTGAAATCAAGTTGAAGGTTCGTGAAGCTTATGGCATTGCGGAACCAACAACTGAAACTAACAAAACTAAAGCGGCAGATAAAACTGCTGATAAAAATAAAGATAAAGCAAAAGATAAAAGTGCTACTAAAGTGGCTGAAGCAACCACCGATAAAGCAGCTGATAAAACTAAGGATGATCCCAGTACATTAGATGTTTAATGTTATTTTAGCGTGAAAGCCAATACTATAGTGTTGGCTTTTTTCTGTCGCAAAAGATTGTTTAGAATTGGTATCTTTTATGTAAACGTCGCTGAATCAAGGAATTTAGGTGACTTTTATAAATCACTAGGGTATTGTTGGCCGATTAATGTTGACAGTACCAGTCTGCAACTATAAAATGAATAGTGTGTAAATAATCAAATAATAAACATCTTAAATTTTATACGGTTATTTCGGTAATCGTTTTTGATGATGCGGAGGTGAAGATATGAGTCTATTTATCACGATAATCCTCGCAGTCATCATGTTAGTTGTCGGTTTAATCTTAGGCTACGCTGTGCGTAAGTCAATTCATGAAAAAAACTTGGCTATGGCACACAATACCGCTGATAGTATCCTAGCTGATGCAAAAAAAGAAGCTGGAACACAGAAAAAAGAGGCACTTTTAGAAGCAAAAGATGAAAATCATCGTTATCGGGCTGAGATTGAAAATGAGTTAAAAGAGCGACGTGGCGAAGTTCAGAAACAAGAGAATCGCGTCCTGCAACGTGAAGAAACACTTGACCGCAAGGATGATACCTTAGACAAAAAGGAACGACTCTTAGAGAAACGAGAAACGACGTTAGGTAGCAGACAACAACTCATTGATGAGAAGCAAAAGGAAGTATCCTCACTGATTGAGCAGCAACAGACAGAACTTGAACGTGTTGCTGCATTATCCCAAGAAGACGCACGCAATATGATCATTGACCAAACTAAGACTGATTTAGCCGAGGAGCGGGCTGTTATGATCAAGGAAAGCGAAGCTGACGCTAAGGAAACGGCGGATCGTACCGCTAAAAGTTTGATTGCCTACGCGATTCAGCGTAGTGCTGCGGATTCAGTATCGGAAACGACAGTCTCTGTCGTTAATTTACCAAATGATGATATGAAAGGTCGCATTATTGGTCGTGAAGGTCGGAATATTCGGACCTTGGAGACCTTAACCGGGATCGATTTAATTATCGACGATACACCAGAAGCCGTTATTTTAAGTGGCTTTGACCCTGTCCGGCGTGAAATTGCACGGATGGCGTTGGAAAAACTTATTCAAGACGGCCGTATTCATCCAGCACGGATCGAAGAAATGGTGGAGAAGTCACGCAAAGAAATGGATGAACGAATTCGGCAAATCGGGGAACAAGCGATTTTTGATGTCGGTATTCATAATATGCATCCTGATTTGATCAAAATTTTAGGTCGACTTCATTTTAGAACCAGTTATGGTCAGAATGTTTTAAACCATTCAATTGAAGTCGCCAAACTAGTCGGCGCTTTAGCAGCGGAACTAGGTGAGGATGTTACACTAGCAAAACGCGCAGGATTATTACACGATATTGGTAAAGCTTTGGATCATGAGGTTGCTGGGTCACACGTTGAAATTGGCGTGGAAATTGCCCGTAAGTATCATGAAAATGAAGTCGTTGTAAACGCAATTGCATCACATCATGGTGATGTTGAACCAACTTCCGTTATTGCAGTATTGGTGGCAGCTGGGGATGCAATCTCGGCAGCACGTCCGGGAGCACGTTCAGAGTCACTAGAAAATTATATCCATCGTTTAGAGAAGCTTGAAGCAATTACTAATGATTTCAAAGGGGTTAAAACCAGTTATGCCATTCAGGCTGGCCGCGAAGTTCGGGTCATGGTTAAGCCAGAAGAAATTAATGATTTACAGGCGGTCACGTTAGCCCATGATATTCGGAAACGAATTGAAGATGAGCTAGAATATCCTGGCCATATCAAGGTCACAGTGATTCGTGAAACCAGAACAGTTGAATATGCTAAATAAATAATGACAAACGGGGCGAAGAATTTGAACTTCATAAACACTGACTAAGTTAGTGTTAGAGGCGATTTTTCACCTCGTTTTTTTATTAATAAACAGCCTTTGGTACGGGGTAAATTTGTGTTTCCAGGCTGAGCTTTGTATAATAATTAACATAGGGGAAACAGTTGAAAGAGAGTTAAAAAGACTATGTTTAGAATAATTGTCATGTTCAGTTTGACGATGGTGCTTTCTGCCGTAATTACACCATTTATCCGGCGCTTAGCGATTAAGATGGGTGCGGTGGATAAGCCTAATGCCAGACGAATTAACAAGGCACCAATTCCGTCAATGGGTGGTTTAGGCCTTTTCATCACTTTTACATTTTCGACGTTTGTGTTATTACGCGCGCAGTTTCCAACAATGATGTTGTACAGTATCTTTCTTGGTGAGTGTATTATTATTATTACTGGTATTTTGGATGATATCCTAGAGCTGAAGCCTAAACAGAAAATGTTCGGCATCTTTTTAGCGGCATTAGTGATTTATTTTGTGGCTGGAATTCGTATGACTAGTATTTCGATTCCGTTTATTGGCTATTTTCAACTTGGTTTTTGGAGTTTACCGATCACGATTATCTGGATTCTAGCGATCACCAATGCGGTAAATCTAATCGATGGTTTAGATGGCTTGGCTACAGGCGTATCGATAATTGCCTTATTCACAATGGGCGTGATTGCTTGGTTCTTCTTGACTGTAACCGAAGTTGATATTCCGATTATGATTTTTGCCTTAGTGGCAACATTAATTGGTTTTCTGCCACATAACTTTCATCCGGCCAGTATTTTTTTAGGTGATACCGGCTCCTTATTTATCGGTTTTATGATCGCCGTCTTTTCCTTAGAAGGATTAAAGAATGTTACTTTCATTTCAGTTGTGATTCCGGTGATCATACTGGGCGTGCCAATTACCGATACAGTATTTGCTATTTTCCGGCGGCTGTTAAATCATAAACCAATTTCACAGGCTGATCGGCATCACTTGCATCATCGGCTGTTAGCGATGGGGCTAAATCAGCGGCAGGCTGTATTAACAATTTACGGTATTGCTTTAGTTTTTGCATTGATTGCCATGCTATTTCCGCTCTCAACACGCTGGGGTTCAATTTTACTAGTTATTGCCGTATTATTCGGTTTAGAAATTTTTATTGAAGAAATCGGCCTTGTTGGTAGCCACTGGCAGCCGTTATTGAAACTTATTCGACAACTAGTAAAACACCGCTGATCTTATTGATCGGCGGTGTTTTTTAGTATGGTTTCAGAATATTGTTCAGCGCCAAATTCAAAGGTAACTTGGCCACTTAATAGCTCAATGATCGCCGCTTGAACAGCGGGAACATCACTTTCGGTAACCATGATCGTTAATGCTACTTTTTCTAAATAGCTGGCCGCAGCGATTGCAATAGCTTGTTGTTGTAGGTAATGTTCTAAACTACCAATTTGCGCATAGTCGATGGTAATAATGACTGTTTTTTGCAGGCGACCTTCAACTAAGCCGATTTCGGTTAGTGCTTGGGAAACCGAGTTGCTGTAAGCCCGAATCAAACCACCAGCCCCGAGCTTTGTACCGCCAAAATACCGCGTTGTGACGGCAACTACATTCTTTAAATGCTGGCGCCGCAATACTTCTAACATGGGTACGCCTGCGGTACCAGCGGGTTCGCCATCATCGTGAGCATGTTGGTGTTCATCATGTTCCCCAATAACGTAAGCACTACAGCTATGATTAGCCTTGTAGTGCTTTTTTTTACAGGCTGCGATAAAAGCTTGAGCGTCAGTTTCGCTGTCGGCACGGGCTAATTGACAAATGAAGCGCGATTTCTTAATTTCAATTTCGTGTTCACCGGCGGCTTTGATAGTGATGTAATGAGTTAGCAAAATAACACCCTCTGACTGCTTAATTAAAAGCAAATATACTTAGTTTGCGTAATTTATGATATAGGTAGGTGATATAAATCGAAATTACGGAACTATATGGCCGTCAACAACTGATGACGGTAACTGAATTGTCTAATATTAATAATATACCACATCTACAGCAACGCCCAGCAATGACGTCTTTAAATCAAAATTGGTTAATTTGTGCGCGCTGTGGTAGTCGACAATTAAAGCAACAAGTGCAATTAGCAGATGGACGCTATTATTGTCCCAATTGTCTTTTGTTAGGTCGCGTTTGTAGTGATGCTTATTTGGTGAGCTTAACTGAGCCAAATAAATTCGACGTGCCGGCCGATTTGTTAACTTGGGTGGGCCAATTAACGCCAGCACAGCAAAAAGCGGCGGCAGCGATCCGAACGTATTTTGCGCAACAACAAGATCATTTATTGTGGGCGGTGACCGGCGCGGGGAAAACGGAAATGTTATTTCCTGGGATCGCGTGGGCCTTGACACAAAAGTTAAGAGTAGGTATTGCATCACCAAGAGTCGATGTTTGTTTAGAACTAATGCCGCGCGTACAGGCTGCTTTTGCCAACACGCCGATCATGCTCTTACACGGTCGTCAAAACGAGCCCTACCGCTACACCCAGTTAGTGTTGTGTACAACACATCAACTGTTACGTTTCTACCACGCTTTTGATGTACTGATCATTGATGAGGTGGATGCTTTTCCCTATGCGCAGAATCCGCAATTAGCATATGCCACCCAGCAAGCAGTTAAAGCAACTGGCGCGCGGCTATTTTTAACCGCCACACCCAGTCCGCAATTATTGCGCCAAGTGCGTCAAAAAAGATTGGCTTTAAGTTATTTACCGCGGCGTTATCACGGGCATCCTTTACCACAACCAAAAATTCGTTTATGCCTAAAGTGGCGACAACAATTGTATCGGCAGCGATTGCCAACTTTGTTACAACGTTTATTGACGAATAAAATTGCTCAAGGACAGCACTTCTTGTTGTTTATCCCACGGATTGAATTATTAGCGCACTTGGCGCCATTGCTGCAGCAACAATTTCCCGATTTGAAGTTTGCTACTGTTCACGCTGCTGATCCACAACGGCTAGAAAAAGTTCAGCAAATGCGGCAACAACAGGTGAGCTGTTTAGTGACAACCACAATTCTTGAACGTGGTGTTACTTTTCCTGGTATCGACGTCATTGTTTTAGGTGCGGATGATGCGGTATTTTCAGCGGCAGCTTTAGTACAGATGGCAGGACGTGTTGGTCGCTCAGCCGCACGACCAACTGGTGCGGTCGATTTTCTTTGCGCTGGCCTTAGCCGTAGTGTGCAGCAAGCGTGTCGCCAGATTAAACAAGTTAATCGAAAGGCGGGATTCAAATGAAGTGCCTATTGTGCCGGCAAAACTTTAGTCAAAATTTAACCTTAGCTGAGCTACTCCATTGGTTACCATTGTTAACCGACCAAATTTGTCCCCATTGCCAGCAACGTTTAGTACCAATCACAACGGCTTGTCCTGAGTGTGGCCGCGCGCAAACAAGTACTGAGCGTTGCCGCGATTGTCAACGCTGGCTGCAGGCTCAGCCGCAACAACAACTGCATAACCAGGCACTATTTATTTATAATGCATTATTACAAGATTTCTTTAAGCGTTATAAAAGTTTAGGCGATTATCGTTTACGTCATGCCTTTAATGCACCATGCCAGCGTTGGTTTGCCCAGTATTCCGCAGATGTTTATATTCCCTTACCGACAGATGAGCAAAGCTTTGCCCAACGCGGCTTTAATCCCGTGGTGGGTCTTTATGCAGACTGTGTTCCGTTAACGACTTGTCTAAAAAAGCGGCCACAATTGGTGAAACAGTCACATAAGAAACGGCAAGCACGTTTACAAACACCACAATTATTTGAGTTTGTTGGGGATCCAACTGGATTAAATAATAAAAAAATTTTATTACTTGATGATATTTATACAACCGGCCGAACCATGCGCCACGCCCAGACTTGCTTGAAAATAGCTGTCCCTAATTGTCGCTTGAACACGTTTACTTTAGCGCGTTAGTTGAATCTAAGCACTGTTTTGATTGTCAATTAGACCGCTTTCTATTATAATTAGGGCATAAGCAAAGGAGCGAAGCAAACCCAATAATCACGTTCTCATAGGTACCTAGCGTGTGGGTCTGGTTGCAGACGATCGCTGTAACCATTTTGCTTCACCTATGTTTGCCAGCAATGGCGAACTTGCAAGTGAAAGGGGAGAAGTTCTATGCTTAATTACAATGTCCGTGGAGAAAATATCGAGGTAACTGCTGCGATTCGGAGCTACGTTGAAAAACGGCTAGGTAAGTTAGAAAAGTACTTCACTAATACCGCCGAATCCACTGCACACGTCAACCTCAAGGTTTATCCTGATAAGACAGCAAAGGTCGAGGTTACGATTCCATTACCGTACTTAACCTTACGTGCAGAAGAAACTTCACCAGATTTATATGCGAGCGTCGACCTCGTAACGGATAAGCTAGAACGCCAGATCCGTAAATTCAAGACAAAAATCAATCGTAAGTCACGTGAAAAAGGCTTCCGTGATTTTGATCTAACTGTACCAGCAACTGATACTAGCGATGATAATAAGGAAGAAAAGCTAGATATTGTGCGGACAAAGCAGGTCAACTTGAAGCCAATGGATAGCGAAGAAGCTGTTCTACAGATGGACATGCTCGGCCATAACTTCTTTATCTTTGAAGATGCAGAAACAAATGGGACTAGCATTGTCTACAAACGGCGTGATGGTCGTTATGGCTTGATTGAAACTGACGAACAATAAGTAAATGATTCATTTAAGGCTGAATTATCTTTTAAAGATGGTTCAGCTTTTTTTACGTTATGTCCGCAATGTGTTAAAGTTGTTTGCAGAGATTTAAATTAATGCTAAACTTGAAGTAATGTTTTTTTATATTAAAACTAAAATTAATTAATTTGCTAATTACTGTGACAAACAGTGTACACTAATTAGTAAACTGCTAAAAAGTTGTAATGATCCGCTATCCGCAGTACTAAATTTTTGTATAATCGAATATTATCATGATCGTTAATATTTTGAATAAGGAATTGAATATCATTTTAACGAGTAACTGGTCCTATAAAAGTAGGATAATAACTCAATAGATAAGAATCTGTTGATTGTTCAGGCTAGTTGTTTTCTCCCAATTTGGTATTTTAATACCGTTGTCGTTCATGATATTGGGACGAAAGGTCAGTCGCTAGTCGGTTGCTTTTCATTGTACGTTAAGTTATTTTAGAAATTATAAGAAGTTGAAGCCACGTTGTTTCAACCTCCATTGTCGCAAGTTGACAAGAAGGGAATTAGTCATGGCAAATATTTTAAGAAACTGGGTCGAAAGTGATAAGCGCGAGGTTAAACGGATGGGCAAAATTGCCGATCAAGTTGAAGCACTTGCGGACACGATAGCAGCCCTTTCTGATGAAGAATTACAGGCAAAAACGCCTGCACTTAAGGAACGATTAGCAAAAGGTGAAACGCTGGACGATATTTTGCCAGAAGCTTTTGCGGTTGCCCGTGAAGGTGCTAAGCGTGTTTTAGGTTTATATCCGTTTCGTGTGCAGATCATTGGTGGGATCACCTTACATGAAGGTAACATAGCCGAGATGCGTACCGGTGAAGGTAAAACTTTAACCGCGACGATGCCGGTTTATTTGAATGCGCTTGGTGGAAAAGGTGTTCACGTTGTTACTGTCAATGAATACTTATCTAGTCGTGATGCGACGGAAATGGGCGAATTGTACAATTGGCTGGGCTTATCGGTTGGTTTAAACTTGAACTCACTCAGTGCTGAAGAAAAACGGGCGGCTTACCAAGCCGATATTACCTACTCAACCAATAGTGAACTAGGTTTTGATTATTTACGTGATAACATGGTCGTTTACAAGGAACAAATGTCACAGCGGCCGCTAAATTACGCGATTGTCGATGAAGTCGATTCTATTTTAATTGATGAATCACGGACACCACTGATTATTTCTGGTCAAGCTGAGAAATCTACGGCGCTGTATATTCGTACTGATCGTTTTGTTAAAACCTTGAAGGAAGAGGAAGATTACAAAATTGATTTACAGACTAAAACCATTAGTTTGACTGAGCAAGGAATTCGTAAAGCCGAAGCAAACTTTGGCCTAGATAACTTGTACGATGCTGATAACATGGCGTTGACCCATCATTTGGATCAAGCATTGCGCGCCAATTACATCATGTTGCTAGATATTGATTATGTGGTTCAAGACGATAAAGTCATGATCGTTGATTCCTTTACAGGTCGGGTTATGGAAGGCCGGCGCTATTCTGATGGGTTGCATCAAGCAATTGAAGCCAAAGAAGGCGTAGAAATTCAAGATGAAACCAAGACCATGGCTAACATCACGTATCAGAACTTTTTCCGGATGTACAATAAGCTTTCCGGGATGACGGGTACTGCTAAGACCGAACAAGAAGAATTCCGCGAAATTTATAACATGCAAGTTATTACGATTCCAACTAACCGGCCAATCGCACGGATCGACCATCCTGATGTGTTATATCCAACCTTGAATAGTAAGTTTAAGGCAGTTGTTGCTGATATTAAGCGCCGCCATGAAAAGGGTCAACCAATGTTAGTTGGTACTGTAGCGGTTGAAACCTCTGAATTGCTATCTAAATTATTGGATCGTGAACATATTCCACATATGGTTTTAAACGCAAAAAACCATTTTAAGGAAGCAGAAATTATTATGAATGCAGGTCAGCGTGGTGGCGTTACGATTGCGACCAACATGGCCGGCCGTGGGACTGATATTAAACTTGGCCCTGGGGTCAAAGAAGTTGGCGGTTTATGTGTAATTGGGACCGAGCGGCATGAATCACGGCGGATCGATAACCAGTTGCGTGGTCGTGCCGGCCGACAAGGTGATCCTGGTGAAACTCAATTTTACTTGTCACTAGAAGATACCTTAATGCGGCGTTTCGGTTCTGATCGAATCAAAGCTTTGTTGGATCGAATGAAGGTTGCGGACGACGATGCAGTTATCCAAAGCCGGATGATCACACGTCAGGTTGAATCCGCCCAAAAGCGGGTTGAAGGTAATAACTACGATACCCGTAAAAATACGTTGCAATACGATGATGTTATGCGTGAACAACGTGAAGTTATTTACTCACAACGGATGCAAGTTATCGATAGCACGGAATCATTGAAATACGTGCTGATTCCAATGATTGAACGGACAATCAAACGGATCGTTGATTCCCATACGCAAGGCGATCAAAAAGATTGGGATCTGCAAGCTATTTATGATTTTGCAATTAATTCAATGGTGCCAGAAACTACGATCTCAATTGAAGACGACTTAGCTGGTAAATCTAGCCAACAGATTATTGATTACTTGTTGGATCGTGCCAATGATGTTTACGTACAAAAGCAAAAACAATTGTATGATGATGCGCAAATGCTAGAATTTGAAAAAGTTGTTATTTTACGTGTAGTTGATTCCCATTGGACCGATCATATCGATACTATGGATCAAATTCGCCAATCAATTGGTTTGCGTGGTTATGGTCAGTTGAATCCGTTGGTCGAATACCAATCTGAAGGTTACCGGTTGTTTGAAGAAATGATCGCCGACATTGATTTTGACGTCACACGCCTGTTTATGAAGGCAGAAATTCGGCAGAATATTCGTCGCTAGTGATCAGTGAAGTAAGGAAATACTAAAAAAGCGACGTGTGCTGATCCCGCGGCGCTTTTTTGGCTAACATAGATGGTACGGTTTTGGCCACAAGAATGGTCATCACCCGTAGCATCAGAAATTTTTGGCACAAAAATACTCGCTAGTTGCGGAGTAGCGCCATGTTTCTTGCGGTACGGGCTTGGCCACAAGAATGGTCATCGTCCAAAACATCAGAAATTTTTGGCACAAAAATACTCCTTAAATGCGGAGTAGAGCCATGTTTCTTGCGGCACGGTTTTGACCACAAGAATGGTCATCGTCCGTAGCATCAGAAATTTTTGGCACAAAAATACTCTTTAAATGCGGAGTAGAGCCATGTTTCTTGCGGCACGGGCTTGGCCACAAGAATGGTCATCGTCCAAAACATCAGAAATTTTTGGCACAAAAATACTCCTTAAATGCGGAGTAGAGCCATGTTTCTTGCGGCACGGTTTTGACCACAAGAATGATCATCGTCCGTAGCATCAGAAATTTTTGGCACAAAAATACTCTTTAAATGCGGAGTAGAGCCATGTTTCTTGCAGCACGGTTTTGGCCACAAGAATGGTCATCGTCCGTAGCATCAGAAATTTTTGGCACAAAAATACTCCTTAAATGCGGAGTAGAGGAGGCACTACGAATGGAATTAAGTGATGGTAAACGAATTTTGGCCGAAGTGGCCGCAAAATTAGATCAATTTAGGGGGTCACTTTGACCTCGCTGCATTGAAAGATAATATTGCTGAGAATGAAGCGCAGATGGCGGAACCCGGTTTTTGGGATCATCAGGCAACGGCGCAAAACTTAATTGATGCCACTAATGGCTTGAAAGCTAAGTATGATTCGTTTCAGCAGTTACAGCAGCAATACGATGATTTAACCGTTTCAGCAGAATTGTTGGCCGAAGAGGATGATCCGCAGATTGCTGCTGAATTTGAAACAGGTTTGGCAACATTGCAAAAACAATTGCAACAATACGAGCTTAACTTGTTGTTGAATCAACCTTATGACAGCCATAATGCTATTTTAGAAATTCATCCTGGTGCTGGTGGCACAGAATCACAAGACTGGGGTGAAATGTTGTTGCGGATGTATATGCGCTGGGCTGAACAGCACCAATTTACGGTAGAAACAGTTGACTACCAAGCTGGTGAAGAAGCTGGCATCAAAAGTGTAACGTTGCTGATCAAGGGCCACAATGCTTATGGTTACTTACGTTCAGAGCGTGGCGTCCACCGTTTAGTGCGTATCTCACCATTTGATGCCGCTGGCCGGCGCCATACATCGTTTGCGTCTGTTGATGTGATGCCTGAATTAGACGACACAGTTAACGTGGAGATCAATAGTGATGATCTACGGGTCGATGTTTACCGAGCAAGTGGCGCTGGGGGTCAGCACGTTAATAAAACTTCGTCAGCGGTGCGGATCACCCATTTACCAACGGGCATTGTCGTTGCCAGTCAAGCAGAACGGTCACAGCTACAAAACCGGCAAACGGCGATGAATATGTTGCGAGCTAAATTGTATCAACGGGAACTGGAAGAAAAGGAGCGTCAACGCGCCCAAATTCAAGGCGAACAGGCTGAAATTGGGTGGGGCTCACAAATTCGCTCCTATGTGTTCCAACCGTACACAATGATCAAGGATCATCGCACTAATTATGAAACTGGGAACGGTCAAGCTGTTTTAGATGGCGACTTGGATCCATTTATTAATGCGTATTTACAATTACAATTAAAGGCGGATAATCCGCAATAATGCTGAGTAGCTGGCTTTATTTTTCATCCTAGTGATGCAAAATAGGGTCAGCTTTTTTGAATATTTTTTTGTGAGCAGGAATGCTATACTAGCATTAAAGACTAAAAACGGGGTTTTTCAATTTATGTTATTAAAATTATTGATCAGTTTAGTGGCTCAGCCGCTACTATGGTGTATGATTTTGGCCGGCTACTTAGTCAGTCGGCGTCGAATTAAGCGTGAACGGCGCACTTTTCATATTGCAATTGATAGTCGCTTAAATGAATTTAAAGCGTTTTTTATCTACGGAATTCCATTAGGTATTGTGCTCTCTGCAGTGACAATTTTATTAAGTTTAAAGTTATCCGCGGCGGGCTGGGTGATTTATCAAGTTGTTGGCTTGTTAGCGTTGTTGCTAACAGCTAGTTTTGTTTGGCCGACGGCAGCGGTTTTATTGACAACTGTGGTAACTGTCGTGTTGTTGCCTAATAGTTGGCGGTTGGCAGTGCCAGCATTTACTGATCACGTGACCACCAATCGGTTGATCGCTACTAGCTTATTTTTCCTAATGGCGGTGAGTGCGTTAGCTAGTGTGATTTTGCGTAAACGTTTAGCGCTGCGCAATCTATCACCACAAATTACGGAAAGTAATCGGGGCCGGCGAACCGGTTATTTTCAAGCTCAACAGTTAGCTTTGGTGCCGTTGGCTTTTTTGGTACCTGGTAGCAAGTTGACCAGTGGCTTATTTGCTTGGTCGACCTTTCAATTTAGTGGTGAGCAATATCATTTAGTGATTTTGCCGTTGTTAATTGGCTTTTTGTTGACGGTGCGGCAGCAATTACCAGCAGTACAGATCAAGCAGCAGAATAAATGGCAACTGGTAACGGGGGTTGTTAGTTTAGTGGCAGCTGGGATTGTTTATTTGCAGCCACAGTTTTTCTTGCCATTGTTAGTGATCGTCGCTATCGTTACTTTTGGTAGTTGGTTGGAAATGCGGCGAACACACGGTATTATTCACTATACGGAGCCATTTAGCGGTGTTATGGTATTAGGTATTCAGCCGGAAACCCCTGCAGCAAAAATGGATTTAGTGGCGGGCGATATTATTTTGGAATGCAATAACCAAACAGTGCACGATGAGGATTCCTTTTATGCGGCGCGGATGACTGATCCGACCTATTGTCATTTGCGGGTCAAGACAGTGACTGGTGATATTAAAATCACCGAATCGGCTATTTTTGCCGATTCACCGCATAACCTTGGTGTGATGACTTTTCCAGAGCAAACGGTGTAGCGGGAGGCAGATTGGATGAAGCAGGTATTGGTAGTTGATGATGAGCCATCAATTGTGACGTTGCTAAGCTATAATTTGAAAAAAGAACATTATCAGGTGACCACGGCTAATGATGGCGCAACGGCATTAAAGTTAGCGTTAGCAACTGCGTTTGACTTTATATTGCTTGATCTGATGTTGCCACAAATGGACGGTATGGAAGTTACTCGGCGCTTGCGTCAGGAAAAGGTGACCACGCCAATCATCATGTTAACGGCTAAGGACGCCGAGTTTGATAAAATTATTGGTTTAGAATTAGGGGCTGATGATTATTTGACCAAGCCGTTTAGCCCACGGGAAGTTATTGCACGGATGAAAGCCATTAGCCGCCGCTTACGGCCAGTGGCACCAACGGCTGCTGTTGAACCAATTAAAATTGGCGCGTTACAAATTTTTCCGGATGATTATCGAGTTCTGCAGGCTGGCCAACCATTGAAGTTGACACCACGGGAATACGCGCTATTACTTTATCTAGCGCAACGACAAAATCGGGTATTAAGCCGTGAACAATTGCTAAATGGCGTTTGGGGCTATGATTATGCTGGGCAAACACGGATGGTGGATATTCAGGTCAGCCATTTACGCGATAAAATTGAAATCGATCCTAAGCAGCCACTATATTTAGTGACGGTACGCGGTTTTGGCTATAAGCTGGAGGAACCGCATGAAACGGATTAGGCGAATCAGTTTATTAATTTTCGGGGTGGTCGCTATCGGAATGGTGGCGCTCATCCTTTTTTTGAATCAGCGTTTTATTGCGGCGCAGCAAACTAATTTAGCGCAACAAGGGGAGCTATTCCAGACGGAAGTTGGTTCTAAAATAACGGCCACAGCGGTTCCCCAAGCGGCATTAAAAAAGTGGCAACAGCAGCACAATAGTCATGTCGCCATTTTTGATGCGCAGAATCAGCTTGTTTTTCCAGTTGCTGGACCGCGGGCTGATCTGATCGCTGGTGTGATTGACTTTCAGAATAAGCCGACCACACACGAACGGCAACAAATGCGGATCGCGGGGCAAACGCAAACGACGTTCCTATTTAGCCAGCATTTGTGGACAATCGTGTTATATACGCCTCAGCAAAATTTATGGCAACCATTTCGGCAGCAAGGTAGTTACTTATTGGTCGCTATTTTAGGACTAAGTGGCCTTAGTGTCCTAATCTTTCGTGGGTATACGCGTTGGGAACGGCACTCTTTACAACGGGTCCAGCAACAATTAGCGCGTGTAGGGGCTACACAGCCAACGCTGCCAGTTTTATTGAAGCCAGCAGATCATTATTTTGCGCTAGAGCGAACGGTCACCCAGGTTGATCAGCAATTACAGGCACAAACAGCATTGGCCGAAAATGAGCAACAAAACTTTACTCGCTTTATTGATCATCTGACGATTGGGGTCTTGTTGTTGAACGAAAGTGGGACTGTAATTGCCCATAATCCAGCTGCTGCCACAATGTTGGCACAGGAGATCAGTTCACAGCCCCACGACTATCTTAATGATATTCAGCATTTTGCATTAAGTCGGTTGATCAAACACGCATTGAATCAACAGAAAAGCCAGCATGCTACGGTTAAATTAGTTCAGCCACAGGAGCGTTATTTAGATGCTAATGTGGTTTGGATGAAAGCACCACGTGAGCAGGCCACTTATCAAGTTGCAGTGTTGTTGTACGACATTACACCGGTAAAACAAATTCAGCAGATGCAACTGGATTTTGTGAGTAACGTCAGCCACGAGTTGAAAACGCCGGTGACATCAATTCTGGGATTTACAGAAACTTTACTAGATGGGGCACAGGATGAACCTGCTGTGCGGCAAGAATTTCTCGAAATTATCGCTGCTGAAAGTAAGCGACTGACGGCATTGATTCAAGATATTATTGCACTTTCGCGCGGGCAACAACAGCAATTACAATTAACCAGGGTTACTATTGGCGCAGTGGTGCAAAACTTATTGGTCCCACTACAACAAATGGTGGCTGACAAGCAATTAACCGTGACGGTGACGATTCCGCCAACTGCGCAATTGGTCACAGATCAGCGTAAATTTGAGCAAGTGGTAAAGAATTTATTGATCAATGGCTTAGCGTATAATCGTGTTGGCGGTCACTTAAGTGTGACTGCGACCAAAGTGGCTCAACAGTGGCAGCTTGTTTTCAATGATAATGGACTAGGGATCGCGGCCGATGATCAGGTACGGATCTTCGAACGTTTTTATCGTGTTGACAAGGCACGGAGTCATCATCAAGGGGGCACTGGCCTTGGCTTGGCCATTGTTAAAGAGCTAGTCATGGCATTAGGTGGTCAAGTTCATTTAAAAAGTCAGCTAGGTGTGGGCAGTACGTTTACCGTTATATTGCCGGAACAGATTAAGTAAGAACCAGTGTCGCAAGCAAGCGGCACTTTTTTTATACGATAAAGTGTGCGTTCAAGCGTAATTAAAGCGTTTTCTGTGACAATCATGCTATTATTGATTTGCATGAGGTTAACTGGCCAGTCAACGAAATTTACATTATTTTTACAAAAGAAGACATTGGATTTTACGTTGATCTTTTACACTTAAAAGGAATTGAAATAATGGGGGTTTTGCTGTGAAGAAGCGCATCCTACTAGTCGCCGCGTTGCTACTGAGTTTAGTAACGTTAACGGCGTGTCAAAGCTCGGCTGATCGCGGTGAATCGATTACCGTTGTTGGTTCGTCGGCGCTACAGCCATTGGTTGAAGCTGCAGGTGAACAATATGGCAGTGAACATTTAGGTAAGTTTATTAACGTGCAAGGCGGCGGTTCAGGAACGGGCTTGAGCCAGATTCAAGAAGGCGCCGTTGCAATTGGCAATTCAGATATGTACGCTGAAGAAAAGCGCGGCATCAAAGCCAAGCAACTCGTTGATCATCGCGTGGCGGTGGTTGGCATTACACCGGTATTAAATAAAAAAATCGGCGTGAAAAATTTAAGTTTCGCGCAATTGAAGGCTATTTTCACTGGTCAAGTGACTAATTGGCGCGAAGTCGGTGGACCCAATTTACCGATCGTGATCGTGAATCGCGCTCAAGGTAGCGGGACGCGGGTCACATTTGAAAAATGGGTCCTGCGGGGCGCACAAGCCAAGCAAGCACAGGAACAGGAATCTACAGGGATGGTGCGGCAAATCGTTGCGACAACCCCAGGTGCTATCAGCTACATGGCGTTTTCCTATGTTGATAAAACCGTTGCGGCAGTCAACGTGGCTGGGGTAGCGCCAACGGATCAAAATGTCACCACCAATAAGTGGCAAATTTGGTCCTATGAGCATATGTACACCAATGGTCAGCCCAAAGGATTGACTAAGGACTTTATTCGGTATATCTACAGTGATGCCATTCAAGAAAAAATGTTACCTAAACTGGGCTATATTCCGGTGAATCATATGCAAATAGAGCGTGATTTAAAGGGCAACGTCACAGCGACCAAAGGAGGCTAGGCCCATGGACCCAATTCGTGAAAGTTTATTAAAAGTGTCCCACCAAGCAAAATTAGAACGGCGCGGGCGCATCATTGGCTTGTTTTGTATTAGCTTGATTGTGATCGTGGTGGCGGCTATTTTTTATTTTGTGGCCTCACGTGGCTTGGCAACTTTTTATCATGATAAAATCAATTTATGGGATTTCTTGACTAAGCAAGCTTGGAATCCTGGCACCAAAGATAGTCATGGTAACCCAGCAGTTGGTGCGTTACCAATGATTGTTGGTTCATTTTTAGTGACGATTTTTGCGGCGATTGTGGCGACACCATTTGCCATTGGGGCAGCTATTTTTATGACCGAAATTTCACCGCGCCGCGGAATGCAAATTCTTAAGCCAGTCACAGAATTATTAGTCGGTATTCCGTCAGTAGTTTATGGGTTTATTGGTTTGACGGTGGTTGTGCCAGTGATTCGGCAGCTGTTCGGTGGGACCGGCTTCGGTATTCTAGCTGGGACAATGGTATTGTTCGTCATGATCTTACCAACAGTTACTTCAATGAGTGTTGATGCGTTACAGGCGGTGCCACGGTATTATCGCGAAGCATCGTTAGCGTTAGGTGCTACCCGCTGGCAAACAATTTATAAGGTGGTTTTGCGTAGCGCCACACCTGGGCTATTAACGGCGGTTGTTTTTGGAATGGCGCGGGCTTTTGGTGAAGCGTTAGCGGTACAAATGGTGATTGGTAATGCCGCATTACTACCGCATAACTTAGTTTCACCAGCATCAACTTTAACCAGTATTTTAACGATGGGCATCGGTAATACAATTATGGGTTCACTAGAAAATAATGCACTTTGGTCATTGGCCTTGATTCTTTTGCTTATGTCACTGGTCTTTAATTTACTGATTCGCTTGATTGGTCGGAAAGGGGCAATGAAATAATGAACGTCAAACAACAAGATAAGTTAGCGACAGGCATTCTTTATACGATCGCTGGCATCATTATTTTAGTGCTAGCTTCATTGTTGGCCTTCATTTTGATTCAAGGCTTGCCCCACGTGACGTGGCACTTTCTAACGGCACCAGCACGCTCGTTTGAAGCTGGCGGTGGGATTGGTATTCAGTTGTTTAACTCCTTTTATTTATTGGTGTTAGCAATGTTGATTTCAGTACCATTATCCTTAGGTGCAGGAATCTACCTGTCAGAATACGCCAAGAAGAATTGGCTGACGTCATTGATCAGAACATCGATTGAAATTTTAAGTTCGTTGCCCTCGGTAGTCGTTGGGTTGTTCGGCTTTCTAATTTTCGTCATTCAGTTCAAGTTTGGTTTTTCGATTTTATCTGGTGCGCTGGTATTGACGGTGTTTAATTTACCGCTATTAACGCGTAATGTTGAGGAATCACTAGCTAGTATTTCTAGCATGCAACGGGAGGCTGGCCTAGCACTGGGCTTGTCACGTTGGGAAACAGTGATGCGGATCATTGTGCCCGAGGCCTTACCAGGGATCACCACTGGGATGATTCTAGGCGCAGGGCGTGTCTTTGGTGAAGCCGCTGCTTTGATTTATACAGCGGGGCAAAGTGCACCAGCGCTTGATTTCACTAACTGGAATCCCTTTTATATTGCCAGCCCGCTGAATCCAATGCGGCCGGCTGAAACTTTGGCGGTGCACATCTGGAAAATCAATTCTGAAGGGATTATGCCAGATGCAGTGGCAGTTTCCGCAGGGGCATCAGCAGTTTTAATTGTTGCCGTACTGCTATTTAACCTTGGTGCGCGCTGGTTTGGTCAGCATTTATATCAAAAAATGACCGGTACCGGTAAGAAGGGAGCCTGAGCATGAAGGATTATGATTTAACTAAAACGGCAATTAAAACGTTTGACCCAGAAGTACAAGAAATCGCGCTGAGTACGGATGATCTACACGTTTTTTACGGTAGTAAAGAACAAATCAAAGGCGTGTCACTGCAATTTCCGCGCTATCAAATCTCTTCGATCATCGGCTCCTCTGGTTCCGGAAAATCAACTTACTTGCGCTCGTTAAACCGAATGAATGATGAAATTCAAATTGCGCGAGTTACCGGTAAAATTATGTATCGTGGGTTGGATATTAACCAGCCAAAAATTGATGTTTTCGAAATGCGTAAACATATTGGCATGGTATTTCAGCGGCCGAACCCATTTGCCAAATCGATTTACGATAATATTACGTTTGCGCCTATCCGGCATGGTGTCAAGGATAAAAAGGTTCTAGATCAACTAGTGGAAACGACGTTACAGCAGGCGGGTTTATGGAAAGAAGTTAAGGATACACTGCATAAAAGTGCTTTGGCGCTATCTGGTGGTCAGCAGCAGCGTTTGTGTATTGCCCGCGCGATTGCCATGAAGCCGGATATTTTATTGCTAGATGAGCCAGCTAGTGCACTAGATCCTATTTCCACCAGCGTGGTTGAAGATACCTTGGCGCAATTAAAAGCGCATTATACAATTATTATTGTGACGCATAATATGCAACAAGCGGCGCGAATCAGCGACTATACTGCCTTTTTCCATCAAGGTGTCGCGTTAGAATATGCTGAAACCAAGCGTATTTTCACCAAGCCCGCAATTCAGGCCACTGATGATTATGTTTCGGGTCACTTTGGGTAAGTATGGGGTGTCTGAAGTGTTCAGATAAGCACGAAGTAAAAATGATTCAGATTAAGATGTTATCCGCAGAGGGGGACAGATGATGGTAGCAGAAAAAATTATTACTAGTAAAGATGTGCACCTGTACTATGGTGAACGCGAAGCTTTAAAGGGTATTGATCTGGATTTTATGACTCATGAGATCACAGCTTTAATTGGTCCCTCTGGTTCGGGGAAATCGACTTATTTGCGCTTATTGAATCGGATGAACGATTTGATTCCTAATATTCGGATTACCGGCGATATTCGCTTGCACGGCCAAGATATTTACGCGCCAGAGACGGATATTGTTCAATTGCGTAAAGAAGTTGGCATGGTGTTTCAGCAACCAAATCCATTTCCCTTTTCAATCTACGAAAATGTTATCTACGGCTTACGTTTAGCTGGCGAGAAAAATAAAGCGGTATTGGATGAGGTCGTTGAAAGTAGTTTGAAGGCTGCGGCAGTTTGGGAAGAAACTAAGGATGTATTACATCAAAGTGCCTTGTCCTTATCCGGTGGTCAGCAGCAGCGCGTCTGTATTGCGCGTGTCTTAGCAGTTAAGCCAGCGGTGATTTTACTGGACGAGCCAACCAGTGCGCTGGATCCAATTTCTAGTAGCAAAATTGAGCAAATGTTGGTCAATTTAAAGGACACTTACACCATCATTATGGTCACCCACAATATGCAACAAGCCGCGCGGGCATCGGATCGGACTGCTTTTTTCTTGGACGGCCAATTAATTGAATACAGTGAAACGGCGAAGTTCTTCACGGCGCCGGATAAAAAAGAAAGTGAAGACTATATTTCAGGACGCTTTGGTTAGTTTGATTAGCTATAGGGCGACTAAATTAGTTTAGACGGAACTTATCGAGTATAACTTAAAAAGGAGGCAGACAGATGCGGGAAATATTTAGCGAAGAATTGGCAGATCTACATGTACGCTTCTCCGAAATGGGGATGTTGGTTAACGAGGCGGTTTACAATTCGGTTAAAGCATTCGTTAATCATGATCGTGAATTAGCATTGGAAGTGATCCAAAACGATGACGCGATCAACCAACGAGAAGTTGATATTGAAAAGCGCAGTTTTGAAATGATTGCTTTACAACAACCGGTGACCAGTGATCTACGGATGATCGTCACGATTATGAAAGCCAGTAGTGATTTAGAGCGAATGGGCGACCACGCTGTTAGTATTGCTAAGTCAACGATCCGCGTGAAAGGCAATACGCGGGTACCGGAGATTGAGGAAGATATCGCCGCAATGGCCGATGTCGTTAAGCAAATGGTCGAAGATGTGCTGGATGCTTACGTGAAAAAAGATCAACAGCGTGCTCGGGACATTGCGCAGCAAGATCAACAAGTTAACGAAGCGTTCAAAGTGATTTATCAGAAGTGCGTTGAAGAAATGAAGCGCAATCCGCAAACTGTAGTCGGCAGTACGGATTATTTAATGGTCAGCACCTACTTAGAACGGGTTGGCGATTATGTGACCAATATTTGCGAATGGATCGTCTACTTGAAGACAAATAAATTGATTGAATTAAACACAAATAATCAAGAAACTATGTAAATTTGCTGTAAACGTCACTACGACTGCCATAATCGGCAGTCTTTTTTATTTTCCGAAAAAAGCTAAACGTTTTTAAGTTGACTTTAAGTTAGCTCCCTTAGAATTCATTGTAATCAGTTGAGACAAGGATTAGATGATGAGGAGTGAATGTGTATGCAAAGTGAATTAGAGTTACCAACTAAAGTGCATAAAGCTAAACAAACTAGAAAATTAAAGCCCCATCCCCGCGTACGTAAATTAGCGTGGCTGACTTTATCAATTACAGTAGCAATTGGTGTTTGGTGGTTACTGTCAGTACTGCCGGGCACGAAAGAAAGTTTTCCTAACCCAGTAGCGGTAGCGTCAGCGGTCGGTACTATGCTTGGTCGTGGCGTATTATTCAGCGATATTGGCTCCAGCTTATTCTCGGTGATTTGGGGTTTTGTTTTTGGCTTTATCTTCGCCTTACCGATCGCTATTTTAATGGCATGGTACAAACCATTGGAAAATATCATCGGCCCTTGGATTCAATTTATCCGTAGCATTCCGCCATTGGCTTACGTGCCGCTAGTTGTTGTTTCCGCTGGTATTGGCGCTAAAGCACAGATCATTGTCATCTGTATTGCGACTTTCTTAGTCATGACAGTCACCATTTATCAAGGCGTGGTCAACATTGATCCAACCTTGATCAAGGCCGCACGGGTGCTCGGCGCGCGTGATCGTGATATTTTCGTCCACGTGATCGTACCCGCGGCGACACCATACATTATCACCGCCGTTCGCTTAGGCGCGACGACTGCTTTGACCACATTGATTGCGGCTGAGTCAACCGGCGCTGAAGCAGGCCTGGGTATGCGGATCCAATCATTGAGTCAAACCTTTGATATGGCACCAATGATGTTATACATCATTATTATCGGGATCATTGGGATCACTTTAGATAAATTAATTCGGATGTTTGAAAGGAAGGTTACCAAATGGCAGGACAAATAAAATTAGCGATTGATCATGTTTCAAAAACGTATCAATCCGAACGTGGTGAAACAACCGCGATTCATGATATTAACTTAAAAATTACTGAAAATGAATTTGTAACTGTGATTGGGCCTTCTGGCTGTGGTAAATCCACCTTATTGAACATCATTGCTGGACTAGAACCAGCAACTGACGGCAAAATTATTTGTGATGGCCAACCAGTACAAGGGACTGGCAGTGAGCGGGGCGTGGTTTTTCAGCAGTACGCGTTGTTTCCTTGGTTAACGGTACGCCAGAATGTGGCATTTGGTTTGAAAATGCGTAAGGACAAATCAGCTGCAGCGCAGGAACGGGTCAATCATTATATTGAAATCGTTGGCCTCAGTGAATTTGCGGATCGCTATCCCAAAGAATTATCTGGGGGGATGCGGCAACGTGTGGCGATTGCTCGCGCTTATGCCGCCAATCCTGCCGTCTTATTGATGGATGAACCATTTGGGGCGTTAGATGCGCAAACTCGCGGTCAGTTACAGGAAGAATTATTACAGACATGGGAAAAAGAGCAGAAAACCTGTTTCTTCATTACCCATGATGTGGATGAAGCTATTTTATTGGGGCAGAAGATTGTGATCATGAATGCCCATCCTGGCACCGTCAAAGAAGTGGTGGCTGTTGACCTAGACTATCCGCGTAATCAGGAAACACGTTTAAGTGAAGCCTTTCTCGCCATAAAAAAGCACGTCTGGGCGCAAGTTTATAGCAGCGCAGGCGTTTAATTAAAAGGAGCTGAAAAAATGAAAAAGAAACTTTGGGGGTTAATTGCCCTTTTGTCACTGTTTATGATGTTATTCGCCTCATTTGGTAATAGTTCTAGTACCCAGGCCGCCAGCAAGACTGAAACCATTAAAATTGGTTATATGGGTTCAGTTAATAGCGTTGGCCTGGCCGCGATTGCCAAGCAGGCGGGCTATTATGAAAAGCAAGGCTTGAAGGTCAAATTAGTTGAGTTCGCCGATGGGCCATCAGTTATTGCCGCTATGAAATCCGGCAGTATTGATATTGGTGAAATTGGTCCCGGTGCGCACACGCAGGTTGCACAAGGTAACGCCAAAATCGTTATGTTTGACGGTCTGAGCACCTCTGATAAAATCATTGCCAATAAAAAATCAGGCATTAGCTCAATCAAAGATTTAAAAGGCAAGAAAGTGGCGGTTGTTGTCGGGACGACTAGTCAAGTTATTTTAGATGCTGCGCTGAAAAAGGCGGGCATGACTGAAAGTGACGTTAAAGTTGTCAGTATGAGTGTGAACTCGATCGTCAACGCAATGGTTTCTGGCAAAATTGATGCCGCCGCAACTTGGGCACCAGGCACAACTAAAATCAAAGAAAAATTAGGCAAAAATGCGGTTACGTTAGCCACTGATAATGATTTTACTGATTCAATGCCATTTACTTGTTCATGGATCGTTACCCCAAGTTACGCTAAGAAACACAAAGCAACGATCTTGAAATTTGATAAAGCAATGTTACAAGCAATGAACTATCGTGAAAGTGGCGGTAAGAATGCAGCTAAATGGATCGCGAAACAATTAGGCTTTAGTGAAAGCGACGTTAAGAAGCAGATCACTAGCACTGAAAAGATCTACACGTCGAAGCAGTTGGTTAAGCTAATTAATAACGGCAACTTGCTACAGTATTATACCAAGCAACAAAAGAACTTCATCAAGCTGGGTATTTTAAAGGATACCGGTAAGTTGGAAACAGCTAAAGATTACGTGATGACCGATATGATCAAGAAAGCAGCAGCGGCGATTGAATAACTAAATTCAATTTAGATGATTTGATGAGGAGCTGCGGCAAAGCAATTTTTGTCACAGCTCCTTTCAATTAAATTAAAACTTAAAACAATGAGGAGCAATCAATTATGGCTAATTTATTATATATTCCGGTTGAACGGCGTTTATTTGATGCCGCAGCAGCAGACCAGATTTACGACGAAATGTTGATGGTGCTGGCACCTTATCACGCAACGGTTCCAGCACATAATTTAGGCACACCTGAGGAAATGGGTGACTATCTAACCAGTGTTAATCAGCAAGATTTTGCTGGTATCATTTTCCACAATACGTCGTTTACCGGTGCCGAATTTATTGAACAAATTGCTGATCGTTTTCCCAGCACACCAATCTTGTTGGTGGCGTCGCGGGCACCTAGTATTGGTGGCTGGCTGCGCTTAAATGGTGGCACTGGCTTGATCAGTACCGCTAACAGTCTGATGCGGCGCCAGCATGCCTATAGTTACATCTATGGTGATCCAAATGAAGCGGCCGTCCAAACCGCCATCAAGAATTTTAGTCAGGCCGTGACTTTGAAAGCTAAATTAGCTAAGCTTAAAATCGGCGTGGTTGGTACTTATCCGTTAGGCTTTGCCTTTGCCGGTGTTGACGAAGCCGCCTTGCAGGAAACGTTCGGTACCAAGTTATTACATTACGAGGTTGATACAGCATTTGCTGACGCGACGGCGCTACCGGAGACTGATTATCAAGTTGAACTGGATTATGCGCAAGCCCATATGCGGCATCTTGATCCTGAACTACCAGAAACCATTAAATACGTTAAATTTGTAACTTTAATGCACCAATGGCAACAACGTGATGGTTTTAAGGCGTTGGCGTCACGGTGTTGGCCAGACTTTTTCGATAAGTATGCGGCCG
Source organism: Loigolactobacillus jiayinensis (assembly GCF_003946445.1). Lineage (GTDB taxonomy): Bacteria > Bacillota > Bacilli > Lactobacillales > Lactobacillaceae > Loigolactobacillus > Loigolactobacillus jiayinensis. The sequence continues at coordinate 93,887 of NZ_RHOF01000001.1, forward strand.
CACCTGGCGCTGTCTGGTCACAGCTTTGTGACGAAGGGCTGCCCACTGCAATGGAATGCGATATACACGGCGCTTTAGCCATGTATATTTTGCAACAAATGCAATCCAGCGATGCGCCAGTCTACATGGGCGATATTTCTAGCTTTGACACCAGCGATAACACGATTTCCGTGTGGCATGATTATGGGCCATTTGCCATGGCTAATCCTAAATATGGCGTTGAAACCAGCGTCCATCCTAATCGGAAAATGCCAGTTAGTCCTCAATTTGTACTCAAACCAGGTCGCGTGACGTTATTACGCGTGCACGTTAACGCTGCTGGTAAGTATGAACTGGTTGCGCTAAGTGGTGCTGCCCAGGACGCACCAGCTCAATTTGATGGTGTTTCTGGCCGAATTAAATTAGATGCTCCGGTAGAACATGTTTTCGATGATATTGTCAGCCACGGTTATGAACAACATTATGCGCTGATCTATGGCGATTTTGCCGCAGAAATTAAAACGTTAGGCGCATTGCTGCAGTTACCAACGCATATTTATCAGGAGGTGGCTTATGACACTAGTGACCGCAAGTGAGCTGACTAAGGCTGCACAACAAGCCCAGTACGCAGTGGGTGCCTTCAACGTGACGAGTATCGCCATGGCGCGCGGTGTTGTCGCTGCCGCTGAAGCACAACGCTCGCCAGTGATTCTGCAAATTGGTGAAAAGCAACTCACCAATTACGTGCCATTGGACTTAATTGGCCCCGTGATGTTACAGCTGGCCCACACCGCTAGCGTGCCAGTTGCTGTTCATTTAGATCATGGCTTCAGTTATGACGTGATCATGCAGGCACTAAAAATTGGCTTTAGCTCGGTAATGATCGATGCCTCGCAAGCTGATTTTACGGCAAATGTGGCCCAGACGCGAGCTGTTGTTCAAGCGGCGCACGCACTAGGCGTGTCGGTGGAGGCGGAACTTGGCCCGATGAACCGCGAAGGTGGTGGTGTTGCAGTTGATTACAGTCAATTGGCACACACCTACACTGATCCTAAAGAAGCTGAACGCTTTGTCACCCAAACTAACGTGGACATGCTAGCCGTCGCGTATGGCACCGTTCATGGCGTATATTCGCAGACGCCGCATTTAAGTTTTGAACGGTTACAGCAAATCAAACAGTTAGTCGCGCTCCCTTTGGTGGTTCACGGGGGCTCTGGGCTGGCTGATGATGATTATCAACGTTCAATTGACAATGGTATTTGTAAAATTAATTATTACTCAACGCTTGCCTATCATGTGGCTAACGCAGTTAAGCAACGATTACAACAGACCACAGAACAGACTTTTATTTCCGATGTTGATCAATGGACACAGCAACTAGTTCAAAATGAAGTCGCAGCTAAGCTCAAGGTTTTTGGCTCAGCTGGTCAGATATAAAGCAATACCGTGAAGAAAAATAAACTTCACGGTATTTTTTTGTTCACAAAAATAGTCGCCCTTAGGTGGACGACTAAACTTAATGCTTAATTGAAATTAACGATTTCCGGTAACGGCGTATCGGCTAAGCGTGGGCCTAGCCAGTTGCGATAGTCGGTGGTGATGCCGTTGCCAGCGGCGTTAATGTAGTGGGCAGGCAATACGCGCGTTTGCTGGGCGACAGCAGCTAGTGGCAGTAATTCGTAGTGTGTTTTGGCATTGTGATCTGTCAGCAGGCCGACTAGCTGATCGGTTTGCTCATCAAGTACAGCGGCAACGGCCATTCTGCCAGCGGCAATTGCTTCAGTACGATCGCGCTTAGTTTGGGCGGCAATACTTGCGCGACCAGCTAAACCAGGCTTTTCATTACGTGCTTTGAGGCCTAATTGTTTAGTGACTTGTTCCGCTAAATAACTACCAACCTCACCAAAATAAACAGCACGACCAGCTTTAAAACGAGTAGGAACAATTGATTGACCAGCAGCATTCTTTAAGCCTTCTGCCACGACGACGATGGCCGACCCTTTCTGTGCATAAACAGCTTGGACGTCATGAAGAAATTGTGTTTCGTCAAAGGCGTGTTCGGGTACGTAAATTAAGTCTGGTGCTAATCGTTCGGTCGGCTTAGCAGCTAAAGCGGCGGCAGCAGTTAGCCAGCCAGCGTTGCGCCCCATTAATTCGATAATACAAACATGGATCGGTAAGCTGGCCACATCAGCCGCAATTTCGCGTACTGTTTGGCGAATATAATTAGCGGCACTAAGAAATCCCGGTGCATGATCAATGCCACCGAGATCGTTGTCGATAGTTTTCGGGATGCCTAGCACACTAATGCCAGTGGGGCGACAAGCTGTGGCTAACTTGTGAGCGGTGGTCATGGTGCCATTACCGCCGCTCATTAGTACAAAATCAATTTGATTTTGCTGCAGTATTTTGACTAAGTGTGGATAATCTTGTTGTTGCAGTGGTGTCCGCGATGAACCAATCGCGGTGCCAGGTGAGTGAAGTAAGGCGGCAATTTCCACATCGCTACGCTCGGATAAGGGGATGAAATCTTCACCAAGTAAACCGGCGATCCCGTTACGGGCGCCAAGCACTTCTAAATGTTGTGCTTGGCCGGCTTTGATCACGCCGTATAAGGAGCTATTTAAAACAGCGGTGGGGCCGCCACCGTGAATGACTAATAATCGTTGCATGTTGTGGGTTCCTTTCTGCTGAGACTGGCAATGCGTTTAGTACGCACTAATCTGCGATAACTTTCTGATTAGCAAATTCAAATAGGGCCTGTTCACTCATTTCACGTCCATAACCGGAGTTTTTAATGCCACCGAAAGGCAATTCGGGCTGGGCAACAGCTTGTTGATTGATGAAAACTTGGCCAGTTTCGATGTGTGCTGCGACTGCTTGGGCGTGGGCACTTTCACCAAAGACGGTACCAGCCAGACCAAATTGCGATTGATTAGCTAGAGCAATGGCGGCTTCGTCGGAATCGACCACATGGATCTGACCAACAGGACCAAATAATTCTTCGTCAAAAATTGGATTGTCCGGCGTGATGTTACCCAATAAAACAGGCTTAAAGAAATAACCTGTTTGCTCGGTTACACTACCGCCAGCTACTAGGACTTCGGCGCCAGCACTAATTGCCTGATCGACTTGTTCTTGAATGCGCTGTTGGACTGCGGCTGAAGCTAAAGGCGCCAAGGTAGTGTTTGGCTCACGTGGGTCACCGATTTTTTGTGCTGCAAAGGCCGCTTTAACTGCCGCTGTAAAGGCCGGGGCTACTGCTTGGACAACGATGAAGCGTTTCGCCGACACGCAAACTTGGCCGGCGTTTCGTAGGCGTGAGCCAACTGCCGCTGCGGCTGCCGCTGGCACATCCGCATCAGCTAAAACAACAAATGCATCGTTGCCGCCGAGTTCCAACGTTGATTTAGTTAGCGCTTGGGCCGCTTCACTAGCAACGGCGCGGCCAGCACGGACAGAGCCAGTTAAGGCAACACCTTGCACGCGTGAATCAGCAATGACAGTGGCAGCTTGTTCATTAGTCAAAAATAAGTTTTGCAACGCTGCAGACTCAATATCAGCTGCTTGAACCATTTCGGCAAATAATAACGCACAATCAGCGACGCTGGGTGCATGTTTAAGAATGATTGGATTGCCTAAAATAAAGTTCGGTGCAAATACGCGCATGACTTGCGTATACGGGAAATTCCACGGTTCGATCGTCAATACGATACCAGTAGGCGCGTAACTGATTTGTGCTTGACCGCTACCTTGATATTGACGAACACGAGGTTGTAGCGCTTCAGCACCATGTTTGGCGTAATAATTGGCTACGCCGATGCTGCCATTGACCTCACCATGACTTTCACGTAACAACTTACCCATATTTGCTGTAGCTGTGGCTGCTAAGCGCTTTTCATTTTGCTTAAAAATGGTTGCTAAACGTTGTAACTGTTTAGTTCGTTTTTGCACGCCGGCAAAGCCTTGTTGGCGCGTAGCTTGATAATAGGCGTGACCAGTTGTTAAAGCTTTCTCAATAGTTGCTGGTGTCGCCGTTTGATAGGTGGCACTGATTTTTTCTGTATAAGGGTTGATAACTTGATAATTTACCATTTAAAATGACCTCCAATTGTTATTTGACTGCAGTATAACGAGGCAACCTAAAGATAACCTTAAATGTGATTAAGTTACGATCAGCTCATTAATCCTAGCTACTTGTTTTAACGAACTAGTATTTTTGTAAAAGTAGCCCAGTTACTTCTCTTAGTAGTAGCTTAACCGCACAAAGAAAATCTTTTTACCTTTTAAGTTCGGTTTAAGCTTGTCTGGGTATGCTAGTCTCCAATAAAACAAATGGAGATGAACGTTAATGGAGAATGTAGCGGAACTTGGGGCAACGACAAACCACCACCGCTTGCGCTTTGCTTGGCAAAAATTGTTACCGTGGTTGATCCCCATCGCTATCATTGGTTTCTGGCAACTTGCGGTTAATATGAACTGGATCAGTAGTAGTTTATTACCAGCGCCGTTGGCTGTTGTTCAGGACGGTATTGCGTTGTGGCAAACTGGAGAATTACCCAAGAATATAAGCATCAGTCTTTATCGGGCCACTGCTGGTTTCATACTTGGTGGTAGTATCGGTTTTATTTTAGGCTTGCTCAATGGCTTGTCGCAAACAGCGCGGGCCTTATTTGATTCTTCCATTCAAATGTTGCGGAATATTCCGCATTTGTCTTTGATTCCAGTGGTGATCATTGCTTTAGGCATTGGTGAAACTGCTAAGATTTCACTAGTCACGGTAGGGGTTATGTTTCCAATCTATATCAATACGTTCCACGGTATTACTAGTATTGATCCTGAATTGTTAGAAATGGGCCACGCGTATGGTTTATCCAAGCGGGCATTGTTGACAAAAATTATTTTTCCGGGCGCACTACCCACGATTCTGGTTGGTGTTCGCTACGCATTAGGCGTGATGTGGACCACTTTGATCGTGGCCGAAACGATTTCTTCCAGTTCCGGTATCGGCTACATGGCCACCAATGCACAAGAGTTTATGAATATGGATACGGTGTTGTTGTGTATTGTGATCTATGCCTTATTAGGTAAGTTATCCGATTTAATTGCCAAAGCGCTGGAAAGTATTTGCTTAGCGTGGCAAAAAGAAGGGAGCGTCAAGTAATGCTTAAGCCGTTATTAACTTTAGAACAAGTTGGCAAAATCTATGGTGGAAAAGTTGCGTTGCATGACGTTAACTTCGCTATTTATCCAGGTGAGTTTATTGCGTTGGTGGGAATGAGTGGCGGCGGCAAGAGTACGATTCTACGCTTGATCGCACAACTTGAAGCACCTACAGCCGGTGACATTAAATTTGCTGATCCTAATACCACGGTACGAGTGATGTTTCAAAATGATCGCTTGTTGCCGTGGATGACCAACTTAGAAAATGTATCCTTTAAAAGTAAAAATAAAACCCAGCAGCAGCGCGCTAAGGAAATGTTAAGTGAAGTTGGATTGGCTGATTTTGCTGACAGCTATCCTGGCCAACTATCTGGTGGTCAAAAACAGCGCTTGGCGTTGGCGCGTGCTTTAATGGCGCAACCACAATTATTGCTGCTAGATGAACCATTAGGCGCCTTAGATGCCTTAACCAGACGTAAAATGCAAACCTTTATCGCAGACATTTGTGCCAAACAACACTTAACGACGTTGTTGATCACACATGATGTGGATGAAGCAGCACGGATGGCTGATCGCGTGATCGTCGTTAAAGATGGCACTAATGTGTACGAGGCCGATGGTGCTAAAAATCAAGATACTGCAACTATCGCTACAGTATCGGAACGAATTCTAAACGTTATTTTACATGCACCAGCTACAGCAGCTGGGGTGCATTAGGGGAGTGAGGATGCTGACAGAAGAAAAAACAACAGTTAAGAAAAAGCGACCATACCTTTATGAAGTCGATCTCATGCGGATCTTCTTTATTTTCGGAGTCTTACTCAATCATACAACGACAACATTTGCCCAGCAGATGGTAGCGACTAGTGGTTGGCCGCATGTTTTGTTAAACAGTACGCATTTAATGATTCATTTTACGCGAATGGGTTTTATGTTCATGACTGGTTTGGTTCTGACCTTAAATTATTATCGGCGCGATAATTGGCCGAGTTTCTTCAAAAAACGGTTCGCTGGTTCTGGCTGGCCTTACCTTTTATGGAATTTAGTGTTAATGACTTTTGCCGTGATCGTTGGTATCGGCGGTTTTTCATGGTCAAACTTTGGTAGCACGTATCTAGATGCCATTTTACATGGTGATCAGTTCTATATGTACTATATTTTAGTAACATTGCAGCTATATTTGCTGTTTCCACTGATCGTTAAGTTATTTAAACGACTGCCTAAAGCGCACAATCGCATCTTACTGATCAGTTTCTTGCTTCAGTTAGGGTTAATGGTTGCTATCAAATATGGCTTACCACATGTGGATCATAGTAATTGGTTATGGTGGTTCCGTTCCTATGGTGTCAATGTGTTCACGTACCAATTTTACTTTATCTTTGGTGCCTACACATCGCTACATTATCAGGCGGTTAACGACTTTATTCAGCAGCATATCAAGCCAATTGCCGCCGTTACGCTAACGTTAGGCGTTGGGACCGTTGTTTACTACGCTTGGAATCGAAACTGGCTCGGCTTGTCGCATACCGCTGCCGTGTCACCGCATCAACCGTACATGCTAATTTATGACACCTTAATGATTATTTTTGTTTTCTGGATCGGTAAATGTTACAGCTATTGGCGTCAACATGGTGTTTGGACTTGGTTTGAAAAGTTTGTCCGCAATGGAGCAAAGGTTTCATTTGGGATCTATCTTGATCAAACAATCGGCTTGACCCTTTTAAGTGGGTTGCTGAGTTTGATCAGCGTGCCAGATTGGGCCTTACTTCTATTGATTCCAGTAGGTTATATTTTCGTGGTTGCCGTTTCCTTTGGGATTGCGTGGTTCTGTTATCGCATACCACCATTTGGAATCATGATCGGTCGGCCGCAAGTGCATTTGTTTAAGAAGAAAGGAATGGTGCTTCATGACCACACTAACAAAGAAACTATCACAACAACTAAAAAACAATATGAACGAACCACTGATTAAAGATGAAAACTTGGCCACTTGGTTTACTGGCTTAGATTTACAAGATGACGTTTACCGGTTACGCGATGCTTTTGTTGCCAACAAACTTGGTTATGGCGATCAGATTTTAGTTTGTCTGCCTAATTCTGCCGTTTTTCCAGTAATTAATCAGGCAGCTTGGAATTTAGGCATTATTGTGCACCCAATCTCACCAACAACCCCAATCGCTGAATTACGGGCAGATTGGCAAGAACGCCACTATGCCGGTATTTTATTGGCACCAACATTGGCCACAGCGCTTTCTGGTGCACCATTTATGGCCACACAGCTACAGTTACACACCGTGGCTGAGTTACCGTTCTTGGTTGACCGTGAACAAACCGCTGGGCGTGTGGTTGCTAGTACGCGTTTACCCCAAGAAGACGACTTGGCACTGATTTTAAACACATCGGGGACCACTGGTAAGCCCAAACGTGTTGGCTTAACGCACGCAATGTTGGTCAGCGCCGCCGAAAATGATGTCCGCAGTAATCACATGACGGCAGATGACGTTGCGATGATCACCATGCCGATGTTCCATATTAATGCCCAAGTGATGTCCACATTATCAACACGCTTGGCTGGTGGTAAAATTTTAGTGACGCCAAAATTCAGTGCCAGCAAGTTTTGGCAACAAGTTAAGGATAATGGCGTGACGTGGGTTTCCGTTGTGCCAACAATTATCACTTTCTTATTATTAAATGACAACGCCAACCGTGTTTATCAGGAAAATGCAGCGGATATTCATTTGCGCTATGTTCGTTCATCGTCGTTTGCCTTACCAGAAGATAAATTACGGGCGTTTCAGGATAACTTTAATACGCTAGTGATCGAAGGCTACGGTATGACCGAAGCCGCCAGTCAATGCACAATCAATCCATTTGATGCACCGAAAATCGGTTCCGCGGGGAAAGCCTTTGGCACCGATTTGAAAATTTTAGTCGATGGCGTGCTTAGTGACGAGCCTAACGTACTTGGCGAAATTGTGGTCAAAGGCGATCATGTGATCACCCAATACATGGATCCAAACCCTGATTCATTTAAGCATGGTTGGTTCCTTACTGGCGACCTCGGTTATTTAGACGAAGATGGTTACTTATTCGTCAAAGGTCGGAGCAAAGAAATCATTAGTCGCGGCGGTGAAAAGGTGGCGCCAGCGGCTGTTGAGAATGTCCTAAATGAATTAGACTTTATCGAGCAGTTATCAGTTATTGGCATGCCTGATGAGCTCTACGGTGAAGAAGTCACAGCGGTGGTCATTAGTACCACGCCTGGTCTCGATGAAGCAGCGCAACGCCAAGCAATTTTCGATTACGCCCAAGACCATTTAGCCAAATATGAATCACCAACGCGTGTCGAATTTGTCCGTGAATTTCCGCGCAATATGACCGGTAAAGTCTTACGACCACAGTTACGTGAACAATTATTAACGGCAGGTGTCACTAGATGAAAAAGCATAAATGGCAGTTGGGGTTATTGGTTGTCGCGCTAATCGCGTGGCTGGGGATTGCTTTTTACGGCTATTTACAAACTGATTCTAGTAGCAGCAGCCTAACCACAGTGACTATCGGCTATCAAAAAGCAGATCCTGTGGACATTTCGCGGCAACGGGGTGAACTTGCCAAGAAGATGAAGGCAAAAGGCTATAAAGTTGTCTTTAAAGAATTTTCCGATGGGACGGCCTTAACGACTGCGTTGAAAGCCGGCGATATCGATTACGCCCGCTTCGGCGATACGCCACCGGTTACCGCCCAAGCAAATGGTATGAATTTAGTGTACATTGCTGCAGGATCCTCTAAGGAAAATGGTTCTGGTATCTTGGTTAAAAAGAATTCAAGCATTAAAAGTTTGAAGGATTTAAAAGGTAAACGAATCGCTTATACTAAAGGAACCTCCGCTCAATTTCTGATTATTCAAGCCTTGAAAAAAGCTGGCTTGACCACGGATGACGTTACATTGGTCAACATGGATCAATCGGCCTCTAGTGTTGCATTTGCCAAAGGGAAAGTTGATGCGTGGGTGACTTGGGATCCTTATACCGCCACTGCTGAGGTAGAACAAAACGCTAAGCTGTTAGTTGATGGCACTGGTTTATCGAAAAACCGTGATTTTGTGATATCAACTAGTAAGTACGCCAAAGCACATACTGCTGTCAGCAAGTATCTTGTTTCGTATTTGTCTGACGACATGCAGTGGGCGTCGACGCACCAAAGTAAGCTGATCACCATGATGAGTAAGACGCTGCACTTGTCTAAAGCAGTCATCAAACTGCAAGTCAGCCGCCGCAGCTTCTCAATGGGCAAAGTGACTGCTGCTATCGTTAAGGAACAGCAAAAAATTGCCGATGTGTTCTATCAAGATGGTGTGATCACGAAGCAAATTAAAATCAAGGATGCTTTAATTAAATAAGCGAAAATAAGACTGTGGCATAAATAAAAGGTTCTTTCTGAACTTTGGCTGTTCTATTAACTCATAGGCAGATTTAGTTTGGTTCCATTCCGGCGCTGGCGTATGGAACGCGTGGCACGTTGTCAAGCTAATTTTCTTTCCAATTAAGCCCAATCGGAAAAGAAAATGGATCTTGCCAGCCGCGCATGGTACTAGGCGACCATGGTCACCAAGTACCATCGACACAGCTGATAACGCCAGCGCCTCCATTCCACCTTGGCAGCGTTTGAACATTATTTTGTGAGTTAAATTAAACGTTTAGTTGGTTCAATTAGGATTAACCGGCAAGTTATAGTGATTCGTAGTTTTAAAGCAGATTGTATGCACATAAAAACACCGATAAAACAGTTTTCTGACTGTTTTATCGGTGTTTTACGTTCTAACGCCCACTAACTTTGCCACTTAAACAAATCAACGCTTGAACGTTCAACCATTGCCTGCTGGAATGGAGTCGACAGTGGGCCACTGTCGCTCGTTTCTAGCAACTAAGTTTAGCAAGTATCAGCAACTAGCACTTATCTACTAAACAGTGCATGCTTCCCGTTGTCGATTGAACTATGGCAAGAACCGCCAAGTTCAAGTCGCACTGTCGCTCGTTTTTAACAACTAAATTTGAAAAGTATCAGGGACTTAGCACTTAACTACCCAATAGAACGTGCTTCCCGTTGTCGATTGAACTACGGCAAAGGCCGTCGAGTTCAGGTCGCACTGTCGCTCGTTTTTAACAACTAAATTTGAAAAGTATCAGGAACTTAGCGCTTAACCGCCAAATAGAATGTGCTTCCCGTTGTCGATTGAACTATGGCAAAGACCGTCAAGTTCAAGTCGCACTCGTTCCATCCACTGGCGAGCTTACTCAGCTTACAGCCAAACTTCAGAAAGCACCAAATAAAATTATGTCGCAGTCTTATTTTTATTGCCGAACATTAGCGTTTAAACGTCTCATGGCATACGCTCATTTTCGTGTCAGCAGCTTAGTTGGAAGACTCAGTCCGCAAAGTTTTCTTTTAGGCTTGACCTTGACGTTACGTTAACCTGTAAGCTAACTTATAAGCAAGTCAGTTTTACGAACGGAGGCATAAAATGTATACGATTCAACAACTTGCACAGTTAGCCGGTGTTAGCACGCGGACACTGCGGTATTATGATCAAATTGGCTTGTTGCCGGCAGTGCGTGGCAGTAACGGTTATCGTCAATATGGTGCAGCTGAAGTGGCGCGATTACAGGAGATTCGTTTTTTGCGGTTATTTGATGTGGAGTTAAGTCAAATTCAACAAATCATGCAGCAGTCACCGCTAGCCCGTATGCAAGCATTGCAACAACAGCGTACTAAAATCGTTCAAGAACAGCAGCGTTTATTTTTGTTACTGCAAACGTTAGATCAAGTGCTTGATCCAAAGAAGGGAGTCATGACAATGACCGACGAAGAAAAATTTGCCGCTTTTAAGCAAAAGCAGGTGGCGACCAATGATGCAGATTATGGTGAAGAAATTCGCGCTAAATATGGCGCTGATACAGTGGCCCAGAGCAATCAAAAATATTTAAAGCTGACCACTACTGAAATGGCGGCAATGACTCAAACGCAAGCTGAATTAATGGTCACGTTACAACAAGTGATTGTCGCTCAGGATATTACTGGTACAGCAGCTAAGCGGGTATTCGACTTACACAAGAAATGGCTTAGTTATACTTGGCCAACTTATTTGGCAGCGGCGCACCGTGGCTTAGGTGAAATGTATGTCAATGATCCGCGGTTTACTAAATATTATAATGATGGTGCGCATTCACCAGTGGCTGCGGAGTGGCTGAATCGAATTATTCAGCGGTACGCAACAGATTAAGCGCTAGTTGATTGCAGCCTGTAAATAACGGCGCAATTGGTTGATGGCTACATTTTGCACTCGTTTTGGTGTCACTAGCTGTACCTCACTAAAAATTGGACTGGTTAACGGCCGACTGACTAGCTTGGTGGTCATAAAAGGGGCAGCTGAGCGTTGAAAAAGTAGAGTGACTTGCTGTGAATTGGCAACGACACTTAAGATCGTTTCAATATGGGTGCTTTCAAAGCGCACGTTTGGTGTGAAACCAGCATGCTCGCATAACGTCACTACCTGCTCGTAAACGCCAGAACCAGGCGGCAATAAAGTAAATTCGAAATCAGCTAGTTGAGCGATGCTGATTTCTTTTTTTTGCGCCAGCGGATGAGCGGCTGGTAAAATCACCATTAATTGATCACGATACAGATTTTGACTGCGGTAGTTTTTATTGAGATGGTCGGTTTGCAGATCACGCACAATCACAAGATCAAGGTTGGCGGTGTGCAACTGTTCAATTAATTCAGCGCCTTCTAATTCACGTAAGCGTAAATTAATTTGCGGATAGTCGGCCATAAATTGGGTCAAGGCCTGCATTAACCCATATTGGGCCAAAATAGGGACTGTACCGATCAATAGGCTACCGCGTTTAAGTTCCTGATATTCCTGTAGTTCATTTTGCATTAAATTATATTGCGTGGTGATCAATTTAGCGTAACGATAAAAGGATTCGCCGGCTTCGGTGATCTGCAAGCGCCGGCGATTTTGCGTACTGACTAAGGTGACGCCGACGGTCCGCTGAATTGCTTGTAGTCGCTTGGAAAGCGCGGATTGCGTCAGATTAAGCTGCTCAGCTGCACGCGAAATATTTTTAGTTTGATAAATTTGGATAAAAGCCTGTAGGTCCTCTAAATTCATGTTGCACCCCTTAATAGTCCTAATTGGAATAATGATAGGCCAAAGCTGATTTGTTCGCAAACATTTGAACTGCTAAACTTAAAAGTGCTTAGAAAAGGATTTGGCCGCTGTGATGGCACTTTTTGCTGTGTTCAGGCAAGTCAATATTAGAACTGATTAGAAATCTAAAAATAATGTAAGTTATCAAAAAATGGAGGAAGCAAACATGCGGCGAATTATTATTGGCGTAACTGGCGCATCTGGCACGATTTACGCAATTGATCTATTACAAAAGCTGGCGCAGTTACCTGATGTGGAAACGCATCTGGTCCTGAGTCAGTGGGCCAAACAGAATCTAGCGTTGGAAACTGATTTCACTTTAAAACAAGTGGAAGCGTTGGCTGATGTTAATTACAATATTAATGACCAGGGGGCTGCTATTGCCAGTGGGTCATTTTTAAATGACGGGATGATAATTGTGCCGGCTAGTATGAAAACAGTGGCTGGCATCGCAACCGGTTATGGCGAAAATTTAATTTCACGTGCGGCTGACGTCGCGTTAAAAGAACAGCGTAAATTAGTTATTGTACCGCGCGAAACGCCATTTAGCGTGATCCATTTGGAGAACTTAACTAAGTTAGCGCGGCTTGGGGTCCAAATTATCCCACCGATTCCTGCTTTTTACGATCGTCCACAAACGATTCAAGATCTTGTCAACCACCAGACAATGAAACTATTGGATGCCTTAGCAATTCCTAACCATGCCGCACCGCGTTGGCAGGGAGCAGGGGTGACTAAATGAGTAATGTGACGTTTAGTGTCAGCAAAAGTGGCTACACAATGACGGTGTTGGTACAACAAATCGGACCTGATCTATTGTTAACTATTATTGGCGGTGACCATCCACATATTGGCACTGTAACCACGTTTAGTGCCACCACCCCGCTGACAACAGTCCGTTTTCCCAGCCACGATGGCCGTGTGCACAAGGACGATGTTTTGGCGCAAACATTGGCGCAACAGCTCAAAGCACAGGTTAGTGGCAGTTGTACGATCACTGCTGGGGTGCACGTAGATCAAATTAGTCAGCAACAGATCAAGGCAGCGGCTGGAATGGCGCAAAATTTAGGCCAACAAGTTAGTGCATGGTTGGTGCGCCACCCAGTGACTAAGGCGGCGCCACAGTATTACTCTGATCAAGAGCAGCCGCGCTAATCTAGGTGGTCTAGTTAGGTTTAGTCAATAATTATAAAAACTTCCTCCAAAAAGCGGTATTACTTTTATAGAAATATATTGTATAATAAAGCTATAAAATGTGATTGGAGGAAGGACGCCAATTGGTACCAATCAATTGCTGTCTGCGTAAAATGACGACTAAACAGCGTAATAAAGCGGTAAAGCTAATTATTAGATGTATCGATCAGCATAACAATATTTTACAACCTGATCTGCTTAAATATGGTTATAAATATAGTGATTACAGTGTTAGTGCGCCTGATTTAGCTGCTCAAGGTTACCTGCCAATTGCTTCCAACGTGGTTACCGGCTGCTTAAATGAGAAACAACAACGGTTAACCTTTGTCTATCGATCGGTAGATGGCCTTCTTTGATCGGGTTGTTTTTAGTGGTGTAAAATTAAAAAAATAATAACTAAACGAAGACGCTCACAGTGCACAGGCTGTGAGCGTCTTTTGAATTTATTATCTGTTGTTAGTTGCCAACTTGTTGGCGTTCTAAGATATTGCCCCGCTTGGCATCAATACGCAGGCGGACAGTGTGGTGTGCACGACTGTGAATCAGTAGATCGTAATAAGTGATGCGACGTTGGCGGTCCAGCGTGTAAGCCACCAAATGACCATCATTGATTTCACTGATGGCCACTTGTTTGATTTGATCTAGTGACTTTAAACCACGTAAACTGATAACCTCACGCTTGGCATTTTTGGCTGACAATTTAGTGTGCTTTTGATCAGTAATAATTGGCTGCATGGCATTAACCGATAAGCGGTAATACTGTTTCTTTTGCCGTGCTTGCACATGATATTGATAAAAGCGGCCTTGCTTTTTCAGCGTTACTTTTAAAATCTGCGCGTGGGGCAATTGTTCACGGATCAACTTCACCACTTGCTTGGCTGAGACCTTAGCCGCAAACACGCCTTGACTCGGATCTTGACGATAAGGCGCAGCTGCTTTTTTAGCTGAGTTTGGTTCAACAATACCACAACCGCTGAGCAAAATTACGAGTAATAATAGCGGCCATAAACGGTTAACTTTCACGGTGAATTCCTTTCTAAACGTGTTCCCCTTAACTTATGTTTTCAAAAAAGTGCTATGGCATGGTTAAGTAAAACTTAATTGTGGACGCCTAGTAACTGGCGAATTTCGCTGACACTATTTTTATCGCTGGTAAAAATTAGGTGATCATCCTGTTCAATGAAGGTGTCACCATGAGGTGCAACAAATTGGCCGTTGCGGTAAATGCGGCTGATGGTGATATTTTCGATAAAGGGCAGCGACTGTAATTCGCGACCAGCAAAGCGGCGATTACGTACCGTAACTTCATACAGGTCAGCGTCATTATCAGTTAATAATTTCAGCGTTGATGGCGACTCGATCATCTCCCGCAGCATACTGATGTTGATATCAAAGCTATTATAGATCTCTACACCTTGTTCAGCGAGCACGTCATAACTGTTATCGGCTGCGTCACGAGCTTCAAAGCGGGCGATAATTCGTGGCACATGCTGTTGGACTGCCGCTGTAGCTAAACGCACGTTAACTTCATGATCAAAGTGGCCAAGAACTAAAATATCGGTGTCAAAAGCCTGGGCATTTAACAAAGATTTTTCGGTTAGGTCAGGTAGTAGCGTCACGTTGGCTTCACTATTGTAGGTCCGGTAATTTTTCTCCTGATCCGTCAGCATCTGAATACTATACCAGCCTTGTGATAAGCGCTGGGCTACAGGAATCGTCAGAATATTGGTGCCGATAAAAGTGACCCGCGTTTTGACTAAATCTTCCTTTTCTGGCTGATAGAGACGGTTGAAAATAATTGGCGAACAAATACAAGTTAACACGGCGGCTAAGGTAAAAGCGCCTGCCTGCTGTGTATTGATGACATGCAGGTTTTGCGCAACTTGCAATGTGGGTAGAACTAAGGTGATCGTAGTTGACGCTAAGAAGCTACTAGCAACCGCGTTTTTCATAGTGAAACGCTGACGGAAAATCAAGATTGGTACGATTTTAGCTAACAGGAAGCAAACAAAGAAAATTGGAATTAAAATCAGTGACTCGCGATCGGCTAATAGATTACCGAGATTTAATTTGGCACCAGTGGTAATGAAAAAAATCGGGATGAAAAAGCCATAACCAATTGAGGTCAACTTATCACGAGTAGCCGTGCTCGGCTGTAGCAGTTTCATGACGATCCCAGCCAGGAAAGCGCCTAAAATATTTTCAGCGCCAACTTGTTCGGCAATGGTCACTAAGGTAAAAATCAGGAAAAAGGCCAGCCGGATATCTAGCTGGGTGGTTGTTTTATCGATTTTAGCGAAGAACCGGTAAATGCTGCGAAAACGCATCAATAGAATGATCGCCGCTAAGAAAATCAGCAAGACTAGCCATAAACGATTAGAGTGGCCACCATTCAAGGAAGCGTAGGCGGTTAAAGCTAATAGCGGGATGATCTCACCTAAGGCTGCGGTCAGTAAAATTGTTTGGCCGAGCGCTTTACTCAGTAGTTCTTTTTCCGTTAAGGCAGCGATAACCACACCTAAGGCAATTGTTGAAAATAAGATTGTTGCCAGCAGAACGTCACTAAATAAGCCAGTCAGTTGTAGTATCCAGCCTAGTAATGCAGCGGTGATCAAAATACCGGCGTAACTACTAATGGCGAGTTTTAACGGTGACCATTTTGCTGGTGCTTCGCCGTTGATATTTTTTTGTGGTTTGAACAGGTCAAAATCAATTTCCATCCCCGACAGAAAAATTAAAATGATCACGCCGAGCGTCGATAACTGATTCAAGCTTGTGGTCAAGGTGACCCAGTGGAGTAGGCTCTTACCCAAAACAATACCGACCACAATTTCGGCAACAGCAGTCGGTACTACAGAAATGTTAAATCGTGCCATGACTAGTGGCGTCATTAGGGCTGCTAGTAGGACGATCAATAAAGATAATTGTGCCATGAAAAACCTCCACGAATATTATTGTTTATTTTTAATCAGATTATAAAGGCCAATGCTAAGACTTGGCAAGAGCGCCACCAGTATAATACCCAATAAGATCATTGAAAAGTGGGCTTGGACAAATGGCTGGGCGCCGAGAAAATAACCTAACAGGCTACCGGTACCGACCCAGATTAACACGCCAAGAAAATTATACAAGACAAAGCGTGGCCAGTTCATTTTGAACATGCCCGCGATCAAGGGAACAAAGGTACGAATCATTGGGATAAAGCGCCCGAAAATCACGGTCTTACCGCCGTGACGAACAAAAAAATCGGTGGCACGTTCTAATTTATCAGCCTGAATATGACGGTTAAAGAATTTCCAGTGGCCTAAGTGGCGACCAATTTCGAAATTAACTGTATCACCAAGTAAGGCAGCTAAGAAAAAGGTCAGACTTAGCCAACCGATATCAAGAAAAAAGCCGTGGCGCGCTGCTAAGGTGCTGCTGATGAAAATAATCGATTCTCCTGGTAAAAAGGGAAAAATAACTAAACCAGTTTCAGCGAAAATTAACAAAAATAAAATGGCGTAACTGCCGCGGCCAAAATATTGAAAAATTGGTAATAGCACTGTTTCTAAATGGGTTAGGCCATAAAAAATGGTGTGTAACATGCGTAATCCCTCACTTGTTGTGACTAATGATACTCTTAGTTTACCCTTTGGTTACTATTCCTGCTAGCATTGACGATTATGTTTTACACGAACTTAAAATTTTCTCACAGGCTGCTTGGTTGTATCGCTTTCGTCTAAGTGATAAAATGGTTTATCTGAAATTGCAGGATGTTTTAAACAGCGTTCAGCTTTTAGATCACAATCTAGATTGCCGATAAAGAGTTCACAGGGGGCCGTTGGGCAAGTGTGGCTAGGCGGTGAAAAGTTGCTTTTTAAAATACCTTTATGCTAACTCAGTTACAAAAATAACTTAAAGTTAAGCGTAAATACAATCTAAGACAAAACGATTGATGCAGATTTACGTAGTAGGGAGGTTGTTAAAATTATGGCTGATACGGAAAAGCAACAAGAACAAGCACGTGTTGATGATGTTATCACAAAAATCAAGCGTACCGAAGCAACACTGACTGATAAAATTGCGGCAGCTAAAGCCGATGAAAAGAACATCAATGATAATTTTTACAATGATGTACGGTTGAATGTAGGGTCCTATGAATCCATGATGGACACAGCATTATCGATCCGACAGCAACAGCAAATGTTGAATGATCGCAACAATAGTTGGCGTCACTCAACGCAACAACTAGGTGTATTGCAACGTTTGGAAAAGACACCTTACTTTGCGCGAATCGATTTTCAAGAAACCAATGCTAAAGCGCCAGAAACCATTTATATTGGGCTAGGCTCTTTTACTGATAAGCAGGATCATTTTCTAGTTTATGACTGGCGGGCGCCGATTTCTTCAATCTATTATGATGGTAATCTAGGTCGGGTCACTTATCAAACGCCAGATGGTGAACAGGCAGTGAATATCACGCTGAAGCGGCAATTTTTGATTGCTGACGGTGAAATCAAAACTATGTTTGACACGCAAGAAACTATTGGTGATCAGATGCTGATGGAAGTGTTAGGCGAGCAAGCCGATACCAAGATGAAAAGCATTGTTACCACTATTCAGCGCGAACAAAACCAAATCATTCGCGATACTAGCGCGCGCTTGTTATTCGTCCAGGGGGCAGCTGGTTCCGGTAAAACATCGGCAATCATGCAGCGAGTGGCCTATTTATTGTATCGTTACCGTGGCAATTTAAGTTCTAGCCAAGTGATCATGTTCTCGCCGAACCAATTATTCAACGACTATGTATCCAATGTGTTGCCAGAATTAGGCGAACAGAATATGGTTCAGCTGACCTATTATCAGTACGCAGCACGGCGGATCCCTAGCTTAAAAGTCGATGATTTATTTACTCAGTTTGAGAAAAATGAATCAGCCGTTGATAAAAAAATCAATCAACTGAAGGGTAGCTTAGCCTTTTTCCGTGCCACCAAGAAGTACGCAAATGGCTTAGGTACGAGTGGCATGCGCTTTCGTGACGTTAAATTGCGTAACGAAGTATTCATTGACCATGAGCGGATCGAGAAAACGTACTATAAATATAATACTAACTATCGGTTAGGTAATCGCCTGAATGCGACTAAAGAAGAATTATTGAAGTACTTTGGTCGGCGGATCGAGTCTGAAATGAAGGCAAAATGGGTCAGCGAGTTCATTCAAAATTTGGATGAAGAAGGGATGCGCAAGTGGTACGGCAACCATCCGCGTAACTTTGAAAACGGCGATAAAGAATTCCGTTTCTTAGCTCGACGGATAGTAACAGCCGCGTTTGAGAGCGTGCGCCGTGGCGTGATCCGTAATCGATTCTTGAATATTAAAGCGCAGTACATCGACTTTTTACGCCAAGTACCTCAATTGTTAAACTTGAAGAAATTCGGGTTAACAGAAGAAGCTTGGCAATTAAATGTCAATCAAGTGCTAGCTGAATTACGGCAAAAGCAGTTGGCCACCGCCGACGTAACACCATATTTACATCTATATGATTTAATGACCGGTAAGCATGGTGACCGCGATATTCGTTATTTATTTATTGATGAAATTCAAGATTACACACCTTATCAGCTAAGTTTCCTGAAATCCAGTTTCCCCAACGCGCGTTTTACATTGTTAGGAGATCTGAACCAAGCTATTTTTACACAGGAAAGTAGTCATAGCTTACTGAAAGAATTAGCAACCATGTTCAAGCCAGAAGAAACCCGAGTGGTGCAGTTGACGCAATCATATCGTTCAACGCAGCAGATCACTGATTTTACCAAGGCCATTTTGCGTAACGGTGAATCAGTAACCGCCTTTGATCGACAAGGGGCACTACCCAATATTGTTACCGCGCCGGCAGAAGACGCGTTATTAGACGTTTTGCAGCAGCAACTTGCCGAAAATACGGCTGCTAATCGAGTAACGGCGATCATCACGAAAACATTGCCAGAAAGTAAGGCTTTATACGAAACCTTACGGGCACGCGGTGAAAAAATAACCTTGATTCGCTCTGAAAATCAACGTTTAGCTGCTGGTACAATTATTGTGCCTTCATATTTAGCTAAAGGTTTGGAATTCGACGCCATCATTGCTTGGCAAGTGACTGCGACCAATTATGGGGCTGACGATCAGCGGCAACTATTGTACACGATTGCTTCTAGAGCGATGCACCGCTTAACCATATTGGCGCAAGGCGAATTATCACCATTATTAGCGGATGTACCGCAATCAGCTTATACATTGACCCAGCTAAATTAAATTGGGCTTGTATTTTTAATGAAAACGGTTATAATTTAATGTAATTGAAAGCAGGGGAGCTGTTGTGAACAGCTGAGAGGAAAATACATTTTCGACCCTTTAAACCTGATTGGTTAAAACCAGCGTAGGGAGCTATTTTGACGGTAAAAGCACATCCTTAGGCAATGAGGATGTGCTTTTTTTATGCAAATTTTTAGTTCGGCTTTCAAAAAAAGGTGAGGGAGGATAGGACTTTATTTAGGGTAATCGGTATTTAATTAGACAAGGAGGAAATTATGATGAATTCAAGTATTGCGGTTCAAGTTTTACCTTTAAATGTGGATACACAAAAAACAGTGGCTATTGTTGATGCGGTGATCGCTTATATTCAAACCACTGGCGTCAGTTATCAGGTGAGTGCGTTTGAAACGACCTTAGAAGGGGATTATGACCAGCTAATGACTGTGGTCAAACAAATTCCTTTAGTGGCAGCTAAAGCAGGGGCAACGGCTGATATGATCTATTTAAAAATTAATTATCAAGCTCAAGGTGAGGTTTTAACGATTGCAGA
This sequence comes from Loigolactobacillus jiayinensis, assembly GCF_003946445.1. GTDB lineage: Bacteria > Bacillota > Bacilli > Lactobacillales > Lactobacillaceae > Loigolactobacillus > Loigolactobacillus jiayinensis. Next base: position 114,259 of record NZ_RHOF01000001.1, read on the forward strand.
AAAAACAGATAAATATCAAGATTAATTGGGCACCATGGCTAGTTTTAGGCCTTTGCTTATTATTGTGGCAGGCTGTAGTTAGTTTTGGAATCGTACCGCGCTTTTTATTGCCGGCGCCAACCGATGTTGTGACAGCTCTTTATACCGATCGGGCGTTATTGCTGCAGAATATGTGGATAACTTTAACAGAAACGTTAATTGGTTTATTAGTGGGTATTTTATTAGGTATCTTTTTGGCAATCGTGATGGATCGTTTTGAATTCTTATATCGTGCGGTTTATCCATTGCTGGTGATCAGCCAGACCGTACCAACAGTGGCAATCGCGCCGATTCTGATTCTCTGGTTAGGCTACGGCATGTTGCCTAAAATTGTCTTAATTATCGTCACCACATTTTTCCCAGTTGCGGTGGAGATGTTGGCTGGTTTTCGCGCCACCGATCCAGATCTATTACAATTGATGGCGACTATGGGGGCAACACGCCTAAAAGTTTTGTGGTTCGTCAAGTTGCCACAAGCTTTGGATCATTTCTTTGCCAGCTTGCGTATTGCAACCACGTATGCCGTCATTTCGGCAGTTGTGGCCGAATGGGTTGGCGGTAATGATGGCCTAGGTGTTTATATGACCCGCGTCATGAAAGCTTATGCCTTTGACAAAATGTTTGCGGTGATCGTTTTGATCACGATTCTGAGTTTGCTATTAATGGGCTTGGTCAATGGCTTACAACGCTGGTTGGAGCCATGGAAACGCGCAGTAAACAAACAATAAGATTAGCTTAGCATTAATTACAAAATGAAGGAGTACAAAATGTACAAAAAAATATTAGCTGGCGCAGTATTAGGGTTAACCTTACTTGGTTTAACTGGTTGCGGGCAACAAACCAAGTCAACGAAAACAACTGAGTTAACGGTGGTACTTGATTACACGCCAAACACCAACCATACAGGTTTATACGTCGCTCAGCAGAAAAAATTCTATCAAAAGCACCACTTAAAAGTGAAAATCGTACAACCACCACAGAGTGGGGCTGATGGTTTAGTCGCAGCCGGTAAAGCCCAATTTGGCGTTTCTTATCAGGATACGATGTCACCAGAACTTAGCGGGAAAAAACAATTGCCGATCACGGCCATTGCTGCATTAGTGCAACATAATACGTCAGGAATCATGTCGCGGCAGGCTGATAATATCACCAGTCCTAAGGCGATGGTAGGTAAGCGTTACGCCACGTGGAATTTACCGATCGAACAGGCAATTATCCGTACCTTAGTTAATCAGGATGGTGGTCGCTACCAAGACGTTAAATTGACCCCGGGGAACTTTACTGACGAGGTGGCCGCGCTAAAAACTAAGAAAGTCGATGATGTCTGGGTTTATTACGCTTGGGGTGGCATTAACGCGCAAGTCCAGAATTATCCGGTTAATTATTTTGCCTTACGTAAAATCAATCCAGTATTTGATTATTACACACCAGTTTTGATTGGGAATAATCGTTATTTGAAACAACATCCAAAAGTCGCTAAAGAATTTTTAGCGGCGACCAAGGAAGGCTATCAGTATGCCATCAAGCATCCGACCAAGGCGGCAACTATTTTAGAAAATAAAGTGCCAGAATTAAAGGGTAAGCAAGCTAAGTTAGTTTTAGCGAGTCAAAAATGGTTAAGCGGCCAGTATCAGGCGGAAGTTAAACGCTGGGGTTACATTAAACCACAACGGTGGAATCGCTTCTATCAGTGGTTAAATCAAGAAAAATTAGTCGACACACCATTAGCTAAAAATGCCGGCTTCACTAATCAGTATCTACCTAAGTAAGCGACTGAAAAGTTTAGAAAGTGGGTGAGTCGTATTCTATTAGAGGTCGCGCACGTCAGTAAAAAATTTGATCAGCAGCCAGTTCTTGCTGATATTAGTTTGAAAATCGACCATGGTGAGATCGTTGCCTTATTAGGAATCAGTGGCTCTGGAAAGACAACCTTGTTCAACATTATTGCTGGATTATTAGCTTGTGATCAGGGACAAGTGCTTTTGGCCGGAGAAGATGTTACTGGGCAAAGCGGCCAGGTTAGTTATATGCTGCAAAAGGATTTGTTGCTACCATTTCGAACGATTGCTGGTAATGTAGCGTTACCGCTGTTGCTGCATGGTGAAAACAAACACGCGGCCTACCAAAAAGTATTGCCCTACCTTGAGACGTTTGGTTTGGCGGGAACGCAAGCACAATATCCAGCAGCACTTTCTGGCGGGATGCGTCAACGCGCTGCCTTATTGCGTACTTATTTATTTGGTAAACCGCTGGCGTTACTGGATGAACCGTTCAGTGCTTTAGACGAGATTACCAAACGCAATATGCATCAATGGTATTTAGACGTGATTCAGCAGATTGATTTGACCACGCTACTCGTGACACATGATATTGATGAAGCGTTGGTGTTGGCGGATCGAATCTATGTTTTGGCCGGCACACCTAGTCGTATTGCAACAGAATTGAAGTTGCCAGCCCGTGCGCAGCGGGGACAGGATTTTGAGTTAACACCCACCTTCGTTGACTTTAAACGGCAAATTTTAAGCCTATTAGCGGGTGCGTAATTTAAAACTTACTATAAAAATAAAGCGCTTTAGCAAAATTCATGAATTCTCCCCACCAAGTATGCTAAACTTTAATTATGAATGGGTCATATGGCTTAGCATTGGGGGGATCGAAGTGGCAAACTATCAAATTAGTTTTAACAATAAGATCAAAACAGAAACTATTACGGTGGCTTACACTGCCAGTCATACAACGTTGAGTGGCCGGCGGCAGATTTTGTATAATGGTGAGTCAGTTTTCCAACGGGAGGCGGTACCACCGCTGTTATTACAAACTGGAGAAGTGGCTTTACGGTCGATTGAGCAAGTTATGGTCGGGTTAAAACAAAACTATCAGTTGGTAAAGGTTAATTTTGCACAGCCACAAAACTCTGCGTTACTGGGTGTACCGAGTTTTCAGATGTTTAGTCGCTATTTAAAGGAGCATAAATTGTTACATTGTGTGCCAACGCACCAAGCTGCTGGTAAAACGGTTGTAGATATTACATTTGAACAAGAATTACGCATTGGTTAAAGCAAATGCGAGTGCGCCATAGTTTAGGTTTTTTCTGGACTACGGCGTGAAAAAACAAGCAACCGCCTACTGAAGTTTGTCAGTGGACGGTTGCTTGTTTCCTTATTTAATTTAAAACAATTTAATCAATATCCTCAAAATTGCGGGACCAAACAGCACCCATTACTTTGCGGCCAGTATGAACACCTAGTACTGGTCCTAGGCTACTGGTATCGATCGTAGCTTGGGGAAACGTTTCTTTTAGATCGGCGACCCATTCGTCACTGGTCGCCTGATTGTCGCCATTAATGACATCAATGCGAACAGGGTAGCCAACGCTATCGATAAAGCTAGCAATGTCGGTTTTGATGTGAATAAAGGCGCGGCGCATCGTTCGTTCCTTAGCCGCAGCAATAATTTGCCCAGCATCGTTGAAACGTAAAATTGGTTTGATCCGTAGCATATTACCCAGCAGCGCCGAAGTATTACTTAAACGGCCTGTACGGACCAAATGACTAAGATCGTCAACAACGAAATCAACGTGTTGCGTTGAACGCAATTCAGTTAATGCGGCAAGAATTTCTTCAACCGACTTACCGGCGCGGATTAATTTTGCGGCTAACAGTGCTTGGTTAGCTTCGGCGGCGCTGGTCAATTTAGAATCAAATGGATAAACTTTAATGTTATGAATATTCGGTAGATAAGCTTCAAGGTTGTTGATGAAGCTGGTGATGCCGCTAGATAAATGAATACTGATCACGGCTTCATAACCCTGAGCGGCTAATTCATCATAGACCGCTTGAATTTGGCCCATGGAGATTTGTGCGGTGGTTGGCAATTCCTTTTCGCTGGTTAATTTCTCGTAGAATTCCTTAGTTGTGATATCGACATTTTCTTTATATGTGTGCTGACCAAAAATTACGGTGATTGGAACGACAGTAATATTATTGGCAGCGGCTTGTTCAGGGGTTAAATAGCTGGCACTATCAGTTACAACGGCAATTTTCATACTAAACTCCTTTTTGGCGCAAACCTTGTATTATTTATTGAGCAAACGTTAACTGGATTAAATGCGCTAAGGTAAAAAAGCGCGTAGTTTCATTTTACGCTAAATATAAAAGTATTGCGACTATGTTTTACTTGCCAAATAATTGTTAGCGCTTTATTTTGCAGGTAGTACATCTATCAGTCTACTTTGTTATTGTCTGGATAAATTGCAATTAATTTTGCGGTGAACCTGTGCTATAATTCTGGTAATGCTTACACCGTAACTGGCTAAGTATAGATTACAATGAGGTGAGTAAATGGCCGTAAAAAGTTGTCAAGCATCGTTGATCGTGCATCAGCATCGGGTACGTTATCAGGATCTTAATTCACATCAAACGATGCACGGTGGTCAATTACTTCATTTGTTCGATGATCAAGTTGCTGAATCAGCCCGACAGTTTGGCCATCAGCGGGTGGTAACGGCTAGCGTCGATCGTTTTGACTTTATTCAGCCGTTAGTCTATGGTGAGCAATTCACAATTTATAGTTTTGTTAGTGGCGTGACCCAGCGTTCACTAGAAGTTTACGCTTACGTACTCAATGCAAAAGGCCAGTTCGCCGACGAAGCGTTCTTATCCTTGGTCAGCATGGTCCAACAACCTGATTGGCCACAGATTCAGCCGGAAAGTAAATTAGAACAAGCGGTGTGTGCTGGTTACGCTCAGCGCTATGCCGCCAATCTAGCACAACGACAAGCGGCCAGCGCACGACAAGCTTTACTGTAGTTGGAGGAAACTTGGTTTGCAAAATGAAATGAACTATTACAAAATTGAACGGCATGAATGGAAAAAGTTTTACCGTAACGGTATGGCACCATTATCACAGGCTGATTTGGATCAAGCCAAGTCACTGAATGACCGAATTTCTTTAGCTGACGTTAAAGAAATTTATTTGCCGTTGCGTCATTTGGTCCACGTTTATTATGATCAGTATCAAAGCCAGCAACAAGATCGGGCGGATTTTCTACGTTTGCGGCTGCACAAGGCACCATTTGTCGTGGGTATCGCAGGTAGTGTTGCCGTGGGTAAAAGTACGACTGCACGCTTATTGGAGATATTACTGACCCGCGCTTATCCGACTAAAAAAATTCAAAATATTACCACTGATGGCTTTTTATATTCTAACGCCGAATTGAAGAAGCGTGGTTTGTTGGCGCGTAAAGGCTTTCCGGAAAGTTATAATATGAAGCGGCTGATCATGTTTATGAATGAAGTTAAAAATAATCTTGGTCCCGCTAAAGCACCACGTTACTCCCATCAAAGTTATGACGTATTACCTAATCAGTATGACTTGATCGATTCACCAGATATATTGATCGTTGAAGGAATCAATGTACTCCAGTTACCTAGCAGCCAGCCAGTCTACGTCAGTGACTTTTTTGATTTTTCAATTTATGTTGATGCTGATCCTGTGCTGATTGAGCAATGGTATTTGGATCGCTTTAAGTTGTTGCTGGATACGGCCTTTACTGATCCAACTAATTATTATTATCCTTACGCCATTGGTGATCGTAAGGCTGCAGTGGAAATGGCTAAAAATGTCTGGATGACCAACGATCTACCTAATTTACGTGATTATATTTTACCAACACGCAGTCGAGCCGATGTGATTTTACATAAAACGAATAATCACCGGATCAATGAAATTTATTTACGTAAGTTCTAGCGGTGGGTAAAGTGTTCAGGTTTTAAGGCTACTTGAGCCTGATTCAGGCTAATACCTATTTTTGCGAAACATATTTTAAATGAGAGTCTGTTAGGAATAGTTGACCTAGCGGCTTGCAATCAGTAGAATAGGTTTATTGAAAAAAGTTATGAAAGTCAATCTTATAATGAGGTGAATTTGTTGGCAACGACGAACATGCAAGATTTTGATAAAATTATCGTGCTCGATTTCGGTAGTCAGTATAACCAATTGATCACCCGGCGGATTCGCGAATTCGGCGTTTATTCCGAATTATTGTCGCATAAAATAACTGCGGCAGAAATTAAAGCAATGAATCCAAAAGGCATTATTTTCTCTGGTGGCCCGAACAGTGTTTATGATGAAGGGGCATTCCAAGTTGATCCTGAAATTTATCAACTCGGTATTCCAATCCTAGGTATTTGTTATGGCATGCAATTGATGGCCCAAGATTTACCTGGTGGCGTGGTTGAAAATGCCAATAACAGTGAATACGGTCGTGCTGACATTCACGTGACCGACCCGAATGCGGTTATGTTCAAAGATTTGCCAGCTGATCAATACGTTTGGATGAGTCACGGTGATTTAGTGACTAAAGTACCTGATGGTTTTGTAGAAACAGCTACCAGCAAGAACTGCCCAATTGCAGCGATTGCTGATGATAAGCGTAAATTCTACGGACTGCAATTCCATACTGAAGTTCAAAACACTCAGTATGGCAGTGAGATTTTACATCATTTTGCTTTTGACGTTGTTGGTGCCCGTAGCAACTGGTCAATGGACGACTTTATTGACTTACAAATTGACAAAATCCGTAAGCAAGTTGGCGACCGTAAAGTCTTGCTTGGCTTATCTGGTGGTGTCGATAGCTCAGTTGTCGGTGTATTGTTGCACAAAGCAATTGGTAGCCAATTAACTAGTATCTTTGTTGATCATGGTTTGTTGCGTAAAGGCGAAGCTGACCAAGTTATGGCTAGTCTAGAAGGTAAATTTGGCTTAAATATTATTAAGGTTGACGCACAAAAACGTTTCCTAGATAAATTAACTGGTGTGTCTGATCCTGAAACTAAGCGTAAAATCATCGGTAATGAATTTATTCAAGTCTTTAACGATGAAGCGATTAAGCTGAAGGGAATCGACTTCTTAGCACAAGGGACACTGTATACCGATGTCATTGAAAGTGGTACCGATACAGCGCAAACAATCAAATCGCATCATAATGTCGGTGGCTTGCCAGAAGACATGCACTTTGAGTTGATTGAACCATTACGGACCTTGTTCAAAGATGAAGCACGTGAATTAGGCGAAAAGTTAGGCATGCCCGAAGCACTTGTTTGGCGCCAACCATTCCCTGGTCCTGGTCTTGGTATCCGGGTCATTGGCGCAATCACTGAAGATAAATTAAAAATCGTCCGTGATAGCGACTTGATTTTACGTGAAGAAATCAAAAACGCCGGCTTAGACCGCAGTATCTGGCAATACTTTACTGTTTTGCCTGGTATCCGTAGTGTCGGCGTCATGGGTGACGGCCGCACATACGACTACACTGTCGGTATCCGTGCCGTTAACTCAATTGATGGTATGACCGCAGACTTTGCGCGTATTCCGTGGGATGTACTGCAAAAGATTTCCGTACGAATCGTTAACGAAGTGGATCACGTTAATCGTATCGTGTATGACATCACCTCCAAGCCACCGGCAACTGTCGAGTGGGAATGATCCAGATATAAAACTTGGAGCCGAAATGTTGATTTAACGGCATTTTATTGAGATATAAAGCTAAGTTTTGGTGGGGTATTTAGATAGTTTCCCGCCAAAATCCCCGTCAAGATTTGGGATTCGCTGTTTGCGATTCCAAGTTTTGACGGGGATTTTTTAATGGTTATATGGGTTAAATAATAATAGAGTACGTTGAGTTTGCACTGGATTAAGTGTATTTTATTTAGATCCCAAGGTCTAAATTGTGACTTTGATTAAGTTCTAAAATGTGCAGGCTTTCATAAATTTGTTATTGATATGGTATTATAAAATTGAGGTGGGGTAAATGGTAGCGGAACAAAAAATATTAGATGGGGCTGCTTTCTTGAAGAAATATGGTTCAATGTTGACTGATGGGCTTTATATGGAACAAGTCCCTGCATTAACGACATTACTTTATCAAGGCGATATTTCGCATAGCTTGTACTTTATAAAACAAGGCAGCTTACGTCTTTGGCATAATAATGGTGATAAAGATATCACAATGCAATTTTTCTTTGAGAATCAAATGGTTTCTGCTTTTGAATCGATCTATTTAGCAACTGCAAGCCTGTATTCGATTGAATCCCTTGAGAATACCATACTATACAGGTTGGATAGAGATAATCTGTTGAAACTGATGGATAACTCAGAAGAATTGCAACATGATATTTTAAATTTTATTTGTGAGCGATTTATTAATTATCAGCATTATTTTCTATCACGAATAAAAGATTCCCCAGCAGAAAGATACCGCGATTTGGTGGCTAATGAACCAAGAATTATTGCACGGGTACCGCAACATTACATTGCTTCTTACCTAGGGATAACAGCTGTTTCACTTAGCCGAATAAAAAACCGTCATTAGTAATTAACAAATGTTAATGCGGAGAATCTTCACTGCTATTAAGATAGGTCTTGCTTTTAAAAATAAATTTTAATTGGAGATCTTTAATATGAAAAATGCAGTGATCGTTTATTACCATCCTTACGACGGTAGCTTTTGTCATGCAATTCTTGAATCAACTAAAAAAGGATTAATGACCGGTGGATTTTCTGTTGATGTTATTGATTTGCAGGCAGATAATTTTAATCCAGTTATGTCTAGTGCTGATTTGTTAGGTTTTGTTAAACATCAAATGATTGATGAACAATCAAAGGACTATGTTCAGCGACTAAAAAAAGCAAATAAATTAATTTTTATTTTTCCGATTTGGTGGGAACTCATGCCAGCGATGGTTAAAGGCTTTATCGATAAGGTGATTTTCCCTGGTAGCACCTATGAGAATGCTAAAACTGTGACTGGAATGGCTTCAAGTTTACCTAACCTAAAACAGACAACCATGATCACGACAATGAATACACCTAAATACGTTTATCAATTTATTTTTGGCAATGCAATTAAAAAGGCGATGATCAGCGGTACATTCAAAAAAACGGGAATCAAAAAAATAAAGTGGATTAATCTAAGCGGTGTAAAGTCACGAACTCAAGAAAAGCGTGGAACTTGGTTACACAAAATTGAAAAAGATATGGCTTTGAAATGAAAAGTGTTTATTTTTGCTTGAATTGATTATGACCGTAAAAAGCAATTTCACTAGTGTCATAATTAGTAGTGAATTTATTTATGTAAAACACGACATTCAATTTGAATGCCGTGTTTTTGTTTTCTACAAGCTAGATTTAATTGTCCAGTTTGAACCTGCTTTTTCCAAAACAAGTGTATTGCGAGTATTGGGTCATAACAGTTTCACTATCGAGAAACTTAACAGTAATACCAACTTATATATTGGCACCTTGTCGATGAAATGTCGGATTGTCTAATCTACAAAGCGATAATCTATATTCAATGGTTTCATATTGCCATCAATACAAATAGTCTGTTGATTAATTGTGAATAACACTTTATTGACTTGATTTTTCCTAACCTCAACTTGGCAATTCTTATTTTTGTTTACGAATTTTATATCTAAAACGTAGAAATAAGGTATCTTACCTAGACTATGCTCGAATCTAATCACTTTATTTCCACGCGCCTTAATTAACGGTTGACTTGATATGGAAGTTTGTTATACTAATATAGTTAGCCGGCTAATTATATTTCAAGGAGCTTTGTTATATTGAATTTTACATTTAACGACAAACCAACGCAGCAGCGAATTCAACTTGCATTGGAACAATTTACTAATGGAAAAACGGCCGATGACAAGATGGTCGGGTTATTTCTCGAATTGCAATGGACTTACCGAACAATGCAGCAACAGTACGACCAACTACTTGGCCGGTTTCACCTATCCGAATCTCAATTTATCATTTTGATGTTTTTAGAAGAGGCGCCAAATCATGCTCATCTGCCTTCTGAATTAGCGGACCAATTAGGGAGTTCACGAGCAACAATCACTAAACTCGTTAATCATATGCAAAAAGATGGCTTGGTAGTTAAGCAACATTCAAAAGTTGATAAGCGAAGTGTAACCATTCAAATAACTGCGCAGGGATCGCATTTTTTGAAAACCTTCTTGCCTAAAAACTTTGAAGCGGTAAATACAATTATGGATAATTTGTCTGCCGACGAGATTCAACAACTATTCTTACTACTCCAAAAAGTAAAACAAGGAACACAAAATTTAAAACAAGAAATGGAGTCCACGCACCATGAATAATAAAAAAATTGAGTTACTACAAACATATCTTAGCCTTTATATTGATCATCACAAGGTTCTAAACGGTTTGGAAGGCCCAGATTCACCTTATGTCATTTTAGATGTTCGAAACGCTCCCGCTCAGGTAAAACAAGACCAAATTAAAGGCGCCATTGCAATGCCGGCAAAGGACTTAACCGAACACTTGAGTGAACTTGATAAAAGCAAACAGTATGTCGTTTACGACTGGACTGGTGGAACGACACTTGGAAAAGCAGCACTGTTGATTCTTCTTTCAAACGGATTTGAAGCATATGAATTAGCCGGCGCCCTTGAAGGTTGGAAGGGTATGCATTTACCAATTGAAAAGATTTAAACAAAGAGGGCTGAGGAAAATTTAATTTTCAACCCAAATAAAGAGATCCTGAAAAGAAGTTTTTTCTTTTTCAGAATCTCTTTATTATTATGTAAACAGGAAACCATTCCTACTGGTGTAACTACGAATCTTTTTCATAAGGCATTTACTCCTTTCATCTGGATTAATTGGTTGTTATACTGGGCAAGCTTAAGCGCTAGTAATTTGGAAAAATGGCTTCGTAGTTATATTTGACTACAGGGCAACAATACCTTATAATATACAGTACAAGGAGGGATCAATATGGCACAAGCAACCTCAGTTCGGTTTGATGACACAACCGATAAATTGTTAAAAGCATATATCGCATCACATAACATTAGTAAGTCAGACTTTATTAAACAGGCAGTAGCGGCACAGCTAGAAGATTGGTCCGATGTTCAGGCTGCCGACCTAGCCTATCAAGAATGGAAGCAAGATAACTTTAAGACGATGGGCTGGCAAGATACGCTTAAAGATTTAGAGCTTGACGATGAGTAAATATGAGGTTCGTACTACAAAGTACTTTCGTCAATCTATGAAAAAACTTGATAAATCGACGCAGCGTGCGATAGTTAAATTCATTCAAAAGCATTTAGTCGATGTTGATTATCCAGCGTCACCTGGGAAAAAGTTAGTTAGCGATCTGTCCGGGTATACACGTTTTCGAATCGGTTCATATCGATTAATCACAGTCGTAGATGATGATCGTTTGATTATTACCAATATTTATGTTGCCAAGCGTGAACAAGTTTATGATTTAGATTCAGATAAATTACCGAGACCTAATTTTGATGACAGATAAGTAAAACCACAATTGCAAATTGTAATTGTGGTTTTTTAACGTTGAAGGAGTGGCTTACGATTGAGATCTCGAACGAATATATAGTATATTTCAATGGAGATCAGGCGATTAAGCATGCTTTGTTGGTGAGTTCACCAACAAATGTGGCCATGAACGAATAAAGCGTTGAAATATCAATGCTTTTAACGTAACTGTTACTGCCGAGTGGGAATAGATTTATAATTTTTCAAACAAGTTCAGCTCTGTGGCAACTCGTAAAAAAGGTTGTCGGGGGGCTGTTTTTTGTTTTCTGTAAAAGGAAGCTAAAAGATAAAACTCGATTGTCAGACGGTAAATTAGACGGTACATTTTATTTTGCCAGTTTTGTACCGTCTAAAACTTTCAATTTTGGATAAAGTTTCATAGAGGCAGGTTTTGTATCGGGTGAGTAGCTGGCAGTCATGTGTAAGTTCTTATGACCAAGCCAATGCATTGCATTAATTTCTGGTGCATTTGGATTAGATAGGGCTTGGCTAGTAAAATAATGACCCAGTAAATGTGGATTAACATGAATGTCCGTGGTCTTAGTCACCTTTCTGCATACTCAATTTAGATAGGTGGAGTGGATGGTTCGGCGGTTGTTGAATTGTCGATATATTACGGTTTATGTGTGTTTTTGCGACGTTGAATTATCTATTTCTACCTCCTTATTAGATACTGGGGTTGAGCGACCAGCTAACGCCGGCCGCGGTCCGCTCGCGCTTTTCACGTTGCCGCGCGGCGGGCTGGTATGTTAGACAAATTAATTAATTTATGTTATAAATGTACTGCACTTATAAATATATGAAGTATGTTTATAACGAAGAAGGTGATTTCGTGGTGAATGAAGAAGTGTTTAAATTATTAGCTGAAAAAAATGGTATGATCTCCACAAGGATGGCCGAAAAACACGGCATTAATCCGATGGTACTAACCAGAATGGTTAAGTCGGGTGAGCTAGAGCGGGTTACTCGTGGTTTATACGTCAAAGCTGGTGATTTTGAAGATGAATTTGCAACTGTTCAGCATAAACTCCGCCGCGGTATTTTTTCCCATGATACGGCATTATTTTTGCATGGAGTAACCGATTATACACCTAGCCAATATGATCTGACTTTTCCTAGAGGTTATCACTCTAAATTATTTGCTGATTTACTAGTGCGTCCACATTTTCAAATTTCAACGTTTTATCAGCTTGGCGTGATCACGCTTGAAACATCTATGGGTCAGGCTGTGAAGGTTTATGATTTGGAAAAAACGATTTGCGATGTTGTACGCGATCCGCAAACTGACAGTGATGTGATGATTCAAGCCGTCAGGCAATACGTCAGACGACAGGATAAAAACCTACAGCGTTTAATGAAATATGCCAAGATTTTGAGTGTAGAAAAAAAATTAAGACCATACATCGAGGTACTATTATGAAAGATAATTTTTCTAACCCCATGCAGTTTAAGTCTTTTATTAAGAAATCAGCACAGCGTAATCAGGTAACACCACAACTGTTTCTGCAAGAAGTGGTTTTGGACAACTTATTGGAGAAAATATCAGTTTCAAAATATCGGGATAATCTGATCTTAAAGGGCGGTTTTTTGATTGCCTCTATTATAGGTGTAGATACACGTTCAACGATGGATATGGATACCACAATTGTTGGCCTACCACTTGATGGACAGCGACTCTTTGAAGTTTTTAGTGAAATTTGTCAACAAAGCCTACTCAACGATATTATTAAATTAGTTCCAACAAAGATTGAGCCGATTCGCAAAGATGATGAATATGGTGGATATCGCCTGCATATTGATGCCCAGATTTATACGCTTAGACCCACGATTAAAGTTGATATTTCAACTGGTGATAAGATAACGCCAGCGGCAATTGTTTATCGGCACAAGCTACTAACCGAAAACCGTACCATTGATGTGATGTCATATAATTTGGAAACAATAGTTGCTGAAAAAATGGAAACGATTATTGCTCGTGGCATTAATAATACGCGGCCAAAAGATTTTTATGATGCGTATGCTTTTGATAAACTAGAGTTTAATAACCTTGATTTTAGTTTGCTTAGGCAAGCATTAGCAAATACGGCAAGCCATCGAGGAACAGTTGAATTGTTGGCTGATTATCAGCAGGTTATCATTGAAATTGAGACCGATGAACAAATGAAGCAAAGATGGCGCAACTATCAACGGACAAAGCCATATGCTAATGATATTGATTTTTCAGCGACTTGTCGAGCACTGAAAGAACTATATCAAAAAGTAAATTAGACACTCTCTGATACTGTTAAGATAAAGCATTAAGTGGGAATAGATTTATAACTTTTCAAACAAGTTCAGCCCCGTGGCAACCCGTAAAAAAGGTTGTCGCGGGGCTGTTTTTTTAGTATGTAAGCGTATAATTATAAATAGCATTAAGCTTTTCAATTAATAAGAAAAAGATAAACCAAATAAAAAGTATGAAAAAAATCATATTTAGTTGGTAGACTATTAGCTAAAGATTTTAGATAGGTGGCGTTATTGTGGCAGTAACTAAGAAGTCAAATTTAAGTTTAATTGCTTTTTTTGTTTTGTTAAATTTTGAAATATATGCACATCAATTTTTTAAAGGGTCATTAGTGATCTTTGTCGTGATATTTGCGATTCTTGGTTTTTTATTAACGGCAACTATTCTGGATACAGTAGCTAAGGATGGTCATTTTAGATGGCATACTTTTTTAGTGCGCAGTGGGCGTTTATTACTTGTGCCACTGGTCGCAATGCTTGTGTTGAGTTTACTGGGGGCCTGGTTATTTCGGCCTAGCCTGTTAAAGGAAGTCGGTATTCAAATTGCCGCAACGCTTGGTTTTGTGCGCAATTTTTGGGAAATGGCACGTGGCGTTGGTCACAGTACGCCAGTGGTACAGCAACTATTCTTTCAAACTTGGCCAGTTGCAGTTGGTGTTCAATTGTTGTTGGGTTGGAGCTTTTGCTTATGGGGGTTAAGCCATTTAGGGCGTCATGCTGCAAAAAAAGTGCAATGGTTACGAGGGACAACTTGTAGTTTGGCCATTATTGCAGGTGTTTTTGGCTTGGCTTTTCTTATTAGGGCAGCCATAATTAAGTCTAGTGTACTATCATTATCTGCTAACACATTGACCTACTTAGTACCGTTTAGCTTAGGCAGTATTGTGGCCTGTTTAACTGGTAATGAAGTGGTGCCTAATCATTTTAGGCAGCAACTACTGCAAAATGAACGGCACTTAAGCTTGATTGTTGGCGGCGGCTTATTGTTAGTGCTAAGTCTATTTTTACCAATTCAGAATCGGTGGCAATTATTGATAGCAGTTTTGCTAGGTAGTCTATTGGCGCTAGTTATTTTATATGGTATACGCAAGGTTCAAGTCGTGCGTGGTCGCCGCTTTGATCTGAGCATTGTGCCTAGTTTATATCAGATTTATTTATTGATGTGGCCGGCTAACTTGATTTTGCGTGGCTATTTTTCCCAAGTGGGCAGCCCGCTGTTTAGTTTTGTGATCGCGGTTGGTTTAGTTACTGGTGCCCATTGGTTTAATGGTGCTTTTTCTGAGCACTGGCGGCATTATGTTTCGGCTAGGCGGATGTGGCTCGGCTTAATGTCAGGAGCCGTTGTTTTAGTGATGGCGGGAGTAACTTTTAGTCGGGTGAATTCAGCGGTAGGGCAGCCGGCGCAGGCAGCTAATAGTGCTAGTACACAGTCGACGCCCACAGCAGATTCAACCAAGACGAGTCAAACACAAAACACGAGTGTACAAAAAAATACATATGTAGCACAAGAATTAAAAACAGCTTGGAATAAAATTTTGGCAACGACTAATAGCCAAGCACAAATTGCAGTGTATTCTAAAGCGACGGGGCAGGTTGTTGCGACTAGCAATGTTGCCAGTGGTAAAACATTTAATACCGCCAGTATTGTTAAAGTTGCTGTGGCTGCCGAGATGATGAAGCAGCGTCAAGAAGGCAAGCTGACTTTGACTAGTAGCGATGAGGCATACGCGCAGGCTATGATTGAAAACAGTGATAATGATGCGACCACTTATTTGCTGGCGAATCGTTTAGGTGGTTATGATGCAACCAAGGCATTATTTAAAGGCTTAAACATGACTCAAACTACAGCGGACGCTGAAGCATGGGGCACGACAACGACAACGGCTACTGATCAAATTAAGTTGTTAAACGCCATTTATTACGGTACTGATGGCTATCTTAATACAAAATCACGCACCTATATCATGGATTTGATGAACGCTGTGGAAAGTGACCAGGATTGGGGCGTTTCCGCCGGCGCCACCACTTATCAGCTTAAAAACGGTTGGTTAAATGATGATGATGGAAGCTGGATGGTTAACAGTATTGGTCATGTTGATGAGGCAAGTACTACTGGCGCTGATTATACCATTGCTGTTTTGACTGCTGAAAATAGTGATGAAGATACCGGTATTAATTTGATTGAATCATTGGCTAGTGCGACACACGAAATTTTAGTTAAAAATAATTAAAAAAGTCGGCAAAAGCCGGCTTTTTTTGTTTTTGCGGTAAACTAATAACAGCGTGGTTTATGCTAACGAGTATCAAGAAAGGATTGATTGAATTGAGTGAAAAAGTAAGCGTGCCGGCTTGGTTTGATCAATGGGCAAAAGAACAAAAAGCAGCTAAAGCTTATTTAGATGAAAATTCACAACTGTTATATTTACTGCGGCGTATTTCCAGTTCGGAAACAGCAAATGGGCGCGTGCTGACAGCAGCGGCTAAAGTATTTTTTATTAAGGCGGTTTTAGATGGCTATGCTATTGAACCGCCGAAGTACTTGCTACCGATGGCTGGAACAACGTCTCGGCAAGCCGCTGGTCAATTGTATGCTGGTTTACAACAAAATGGCACCTGGGTTGCTGAATATTTTACAAGCGGCCAAGCGAAACCAGCTAATTTTTACGTGACACAGGCGCAACTAAGCACAGCGCCAGAATGGGTCAAGGCAATTCAGCCAGTAGTAGCTGATGAGTTAGCCTAAACGGGGCTCAATAACCTAAGCTATTGGTAGCAGCCGTAGAATCGGTAGTAGTGTCGGCGCTAGTAGCACTATCAGCGCTGGAACTAGTTGTATCTGGTGGACTAGCTTGTTGGTCGGCTGCAGCTTGCGAATTTGCCGCAGCAGTAGCGGCTACTTGTGAGGATTCCGCCGCTTGCTGTTCAGTTAGAGCGGATGATTCGGCTGCGGCTGTGGCAGCTTGACTACTACTGGCGGCCTTTGATTCACGTTCAGCCTTGACGACGCTTTCAATTCGGGCTTTAACTTCAGCTTTACTGGTAGCGTTGGCTTTTGCCTCTTTTTTTGCCTGCGTGACACTTGCAGAGTGGGCTTGCGTAGCTGAACTATCTTTTTTAGTGGCATTATTATTACCGCATGCTGCCAATGATAGGGTGGTGAATACGATAATGCTCCAACTAAATAATTGTTTCATTTCTGGTCCTCCAGTTGTTTGTTTCAGTCTGTTGTCGCTATGTATTTACGGCCTTAGTTAAACTGTAATTGGTCTTCAATAAGTATATAAGTTAAACCGGCTTGATGGCAAGCAGATCAGATTGATCTATTAAAAAAATCAGTGTGGCAACTGGTTAGGAGTCTAGTCGTTGAAAGTTGTATAATAAATTTATCAAGTAATTCAGGGAGGTACTTATGACAGAACTAAGCCATTTTTATCAAGCATTTCAACCGACGCATTACGATGTTTTTTTAGATATTGACCGTGGTGCTAAAAAATTTAGCGGTAAAACGATGATCAAAGGTAACGCCAAAACACAGGCAATTGCAATTCATCAAAAATATTTAGCGATTGAAGCAGTTGAAGTTGCTGGGCAAACGGTACCCTTTACTGTTGATGATGCCAACGATGCGTTACGACTTAATTTGACGCAGACTGGTGAAATCACGGTAACCATTACCTATTCAGCCAAACTAACTGATTCCATGATGGGCATCTATCCATCTTATTACGAGGTTGATGGCGTTAAAAAGCAATTGATCGGCACGCAGTTTGAAACAACGGCGGCGCGGCAAGCATTTCCGTGTGTAGATGAACCAGAAGCTAAGGCAACGTTCGCTTTGGCCATTAAATTTGATGAGCAGCCTGGGGAAACGATTTTAGCTAATATGCCGGAAAAACGCTTCGCTGACGGCGTCCATTATTTTGACACCACAGTGCGTATGTCAACCTATTTGATTGCCTTCGCATTTGGTGATCTCCAAGGAAAACAGGCCACAACTAAAAGTGGTGTTCAGGTTGGTGTGTTTGCGACTAAAGCTCGTCAGGCTAACGAACTTGATTTTGCGCTAGATATTGCTAAGCGTTCAATCGAATTCTATGAGGATTTCTACCAGACACCATACCCATTACCACACTCTTGGCAGCTAGCATTACCTGACTTTTCTGCTGGTGCAATGGAGAATTGGGGCTTAGTCACTTATCGGGAGGCCTACCTGTTACTTGATCCTGACAACACGGCGTTAGAAATGAAACAGCGGGTGGCTACTGTGATTGCCCACGAGTTAGCGCACCAATGGTTTGGCGACTTAGTGACTATGAAATGGTGGGATGATCTCTGGCTAAATGAAAGCTTTGCCAACATGATGGAATACGTCGCTATTGACGCCTTAGAACCTGATTGGCATATCTGGGAAGTTTTCCAAACGTCTGAAGCAACGGCGGCTTTGCAGCGGGATGCCACGGATGGTGTGCAGTCAGTGCATGTACAAGTGGAAAATCCAGCTGAAATCGATTCAATTTTTGATAGCGCAATTGTTTATGCTAAGGGTGCGCGGATGCTGGTGATGGCGCGAGCTTTAGTTGGTGATGATGCTTTACGCGCAGGTTTGAAGGCTTACTTTGCGGCTCATAAATATGATAACGCAACAGGGGCTGACTTATGGGCAGCTTTAGGTACTGCTGCTGGTATCGATGTTGGGGCAATCATGAATTCTTGGTTGGAACAACCTGGTTATCCGGTTGTTACTGCGGCAGTTGTTGACGGAAAATTAAGTGTGACGCAGCAACAATTTTTCATTGGTGAAGGCCGTGCTGCTGGTCGCCAATGGCAAGTACCGTTAAATAGTAATTACACGGCAGCGCCAGCTATTTTGACGGAAAAATCAGTAGTGCTAGGTGACTATGCTGCATTACGCGCGACTAATGGCCAACCATTCCGTCTAAACGTTGGTAATAATTCCCATTTTATCGTTAAATATGACGACACATTATTAGCAGATATTTTGGCGCATGTAGCTGATTTAGATGCTATCGATCAGTTACAGATTCTGCAGGACCTACGCTTGTTAGCTGAGAGTGGTCAAGTTTCATACGCGACGGTAGTGCCACTATTAGGAAACTTTGCTAACAGTCACGCCAACGTGGTTAATGCCGCTTTGTACCAAGTTGCTAGTAATCTGAAGAAATTTGTGACGCCAGATTCTGCAACAGAAACTAAATTACAAGCACTTTTTGATCAATTAAGTGCCGCGCAAGTTGCCCGCTTAGGCTGGACGGCGCAAGCTAACGAGTCTAACGATGATCAATTAACACGGCCATACGTTTTGAGTGCCGCTTTGTACGCTAAAAACGTGCCGGCAATGACTGCGGCGCATGATCTATTTAGTGCTAACCGTGATCAATTAGCCGCATTACCAGCCGATATTCGGGTATTTGTATTGCGCAATGAGGTCAAAAACTTTGGTAGCACAGCTTTATTTAAGCAATTATTGACTGCTTATCGTCAATCAGCTGATGCCAGCTATAAAGCTGATTTGTGTGCCGCTTTGACTAGCACCACGGATCAAACTTTGATTGCGCAATTGGTTGCTGCGTTTGAGGATGCCGATACGATCAAGCCACAGGATCTACGGGCTTGGTATCGTGGGGTGCTGGCAAATGATGCTGGTCAACAGGCTGCTTGGGACTGGTTACGTAACGACTGGCAGTGGTTGGAAGATACCGTTGGCGGCGATATGGAATTTTCAACATATATCACCGTAACGGCAGGTATTTTTCACACGCCAGCACGCTTAGCCGAATTTAAGGCCTTCTTTGAACCTAAGCTACCTACGCCAGGTTTGACGCGAGAAATTACGATGGATATCAAAATCATTGAGAGCCGCGTTGCGTTGATCCAGCAGGAACAAGCTGCAGTTAATGCGGCAGTAGCAAAAGTGGTTAAATAGATATAAAAGGAGCTAACACTGAAATCGAGTTAGCTCCTTTTTGCTGGCCTTAAATTGTACGCTAGTGATACGTTAAATTAATGATAGGACAGAACCAGATCAGTAAAAAAACTCAGCCGCGAAAAATGCGCTGAGCTAGTACTGATCTTTATTTTTCCACAACGTTGGCACTAACGACATCGTCGGCTGCAAACACTTTATGTAAGCTACCTTCGTAGGTGATATCGTATTCGGTGGCACGGCCAATGTTCAGAAAATCATGGCTAGTGGTTTCAATGACAGCGTCGTTGGTGGTGACGCGCACCGTTGAAACTTCAGTTAGTGTGATCGTCTGACCGTTAGCTAGTTTTAGTGTTAAAATATTGTCCATCGTAGATCCTCCTCATAATGAATGCGTGGCCCAAATTTTAATAGCGGTGGCCGGGGCGTCGGGAGCTACACGTTAGTTGTATAAGTAAATTGTAGCACTGTTTGTGCGGTAGTGAACAGTGAACCTTGGCAAAAGTATTGACAAAGCGTTAAAATAAATTAAATATAACCAAGCCCAAGCACAGTTAATAACGTTACTGGCAGTTTTTTAATAACTGCAGCATAATTGATGCACTAGCAAGCAGGCAGTTTGATTTGACGTCTGTCGGTTCACATGCTAAAGTTATGAGCGTAAATTAAGATTATTCTATGGTATAGTAGAGGAGTGCGATTGATGGCTAGTGTTAAAGTAAGTTTGGCTTGCACCGTTTGTGGCGCACGTAATTATACGGTTACCGTCAAGCCACATCACACCCAACGTTTAACCTTAAATAAATATTGTAAACATTGTCAAAAAGAAACCCAGCATCAAGAAACGAGGTAAATGAATTAATGAAATTAGTCCGTTACTTAGGCGCTGTTCGTCAAGAAATGCGCGATACGACTTGGCCAACACGTAAAGAATTACGCCATGATACCAGTACCGTTGTTTGGCTATCACTCCTGTTCGCAGCGTACTTTGCGATCGTTGATAATGGTATTCAATGGGTTCTTAATCTATTCATTTTTAAATAATAACGTGTATCTAGGCTTATTTTCTGGTATACTTTTATTCAGAGACGAAAACTTCGCGTGGCGGGGTTTTTTTTGTTTAATCAAGTTAGACAGGAGCAATAAAAAATGGAAACCGAATCAGCACAAAAACAATGGTATGTTTTGCACACTTATTCCGGCTATGAAAATAAAGTTCGCGGTAATCTAGAATCTCGTGCTCAATCAATGGGTATGGAGGACAATATTTTCCGGGTAGTCGTACCGGAACAAGAACAACGGGAAATCAAAGACGGCAAAGAAAAAGTAACCATGCAAAAAGAATTTCCTGGTTATGTCTTAGTTGAAATGATCATGTCAGATCAAGCTTGGTTTATTGTCCGTAACACACCAGGTGTTACAGGTTTCGTTGGTAGCCATGGCGCCGGCAGTAAGCCAGCACCGCTATTGCCCGAAGAAGTTGAACGCATCTTACGTCAATTAGGGATGAGCGCACGTCATGCGGATGTTGACTTTAACGTTGATGATACCGTAACGATCATCGACGGTGCTTTCTCAGGTCTTTCTGGTAAGGTTACCGAAGTTGATGCTGAAAAGATGAAGTTGAAAGTTAATATTGATATGTTTGGCCGTGAAACTAGTACTGAACTAGATTACGATCAAGTCGATCAACTTTAAGAATTGAAGTGAGCAAGTTGGCCCGACAACTTAAAGTCGCCCGGCACTATAGGCAGTCAGTTAGCTTTACAAGTGAGCTGACAGTGGTGGTTACTTTATCTGGTTACGCCCATTTTGCAGCAAACCGGCAACTACATCAGTTGGTTAAGCAGGGCTTGATTTGTTGGCGACAGACTAGTTATCTGCGTCAGCAAGTTAATGTAGAAGTAAGCACGATGCTGGATAATCCGCTGATTTTATTAGTGGTACCTCAGCGCTGGACTCAGGATAAACAAATTCAGCGGGTCCAACAAGTGTTGACCCAATTATTACAGCAGGTCACTACTTTAAAACTGATTTGTTCACTACCGTTGAAGTTTACACTGCAACAGCGGCAGCAATTGCGCTGCTGGTTGGCAGTTAAGGTGCAGGCGGTGCCTTGGTTAAGTACCTATCTATGGTCGCCTAAGCTACCACCTGTTACTCGTACAGCTGACAGACGCATCGACCATGCTAGTTATCAGCGAGTATGGCGTGCAGATATCTTTTCTAGTGAGTAAGCCGTAAGAACTGCCGCACGCTGGGGCAGTTCTTTTTTCATGAAAGGCGACTTGCTTCTATAGAGTGTGCATGCTATAATGTCTGGGTGCGAATTTTCGCACCGTGGCACATTGGTGTCGCGTTAAGTGGGAGGCCAAAATCAGCTTGGCCAAATTACCACAGCACGGACTTAAGGAGGTTTTGTCTCGTGGCAAAAAATGTCGTAAATGTCGTTAAGTTACAAATCCCTGCCGGTAAAGCAACTCCAGCTCCACCAGTTGGCCCAGCATTAGGGCAAGCAGGTATCAATATCATGGGCTTCACTAAGGAATTTAATGCACGCACTGCCGATCAAGCAGGCATGATTATTCCAGTTGTGATCAGTGTTTATGAAGATCGTTCATTCGATTTCGTAACTAAGACCCCACCTGCTGCAGTTTTACTTAAAAAAGCTGCTGGTGTTGAACATGGTTCCGGCGAACCAAACACGAAAAAAGTTGCTACTGTAACCAGTGACCAAGTACGTCAAATCGCTGAAACTAAAATGCAAGACCTAAACGCTGCAGACGTTGAAGCTGCAATGCGCATGGTTGAAGGTACTGCACGCTCAATGGGCTTCACTGTCGAAGGCTAATAACGCGCACGGATTTTCAATGAAAGTTGTCTAATCAAGTGGGAGGAATTGCTTCCTGTGACCACATTTGCAAGGAGGAAAAACACAAATGGCTAAAAAGAGTAAAAAATACGCAGCAGCTTTAAAGCAGGTTGACGCTGACAAGAAATACAGTGTTAACGATGCAGTTGCTTTAGTTAAAAAAGTTGACTTCGCAAAATTCGACGCAACAGTTGAAGTTGCTTACAATTTGAGCGTTGACCCTAAACAAGCAGACCAACAGATCCGTGGGGCAGTTGTTTTGCCAAACGGTACTGGTAAAACACAAAAAGTGATTGTTTTTGCCCAAGGCCCACAAGCCGAAGCGGCAAAAGCAGCAGGTGCTGACATTGTCGGTGCTGAAGACTTAGTTCAAAAGATCCAAGACGGCTGGTTGGATTTTGATGTTGCCGTTGCAACACCACCAATGATGGCTCAAGTAGGTCGTTTAGGCCGTGTCTTAGGTCCTAAAGGCTTAATGCCTAACCCTAAGACAGGTACAGTAACGATGGATGTTACTAAGGCTGTTAACGATATCAAAGCAGGTCAAGTAGCTTACCGTGTTGACAAGGCTGGTATTGTCCATGCCCCAATCGGTAAAGTATCATTTGATGATGCTAAATTAGTTGAAAACTTCACGACAATGCAAGAAACAATTGCTAAAGCTCGTCCAGCTTCAACTAAAGGCACTTACATCAAGAGCTTAACGGTTACTTCAACCTTTGGCCCTGGTGTTAAGGTCGATATTGCTTCTTTCTAAGTTGCAAATAATAGGCACAGTTGGCGTTATGCTGGCTGTGCTTTTTTGATTTCTGAAAATATCAAAGGGCTTTCATTCAAAAGCGCTTGACGGGTGCCCATATCCATGATATGCTGGTTCTCGGTTATATTTCTACCTAAGACTCAGGTGGCTTCAGCCTTAAACACTTAGTTTTTTTACTAAGTGGCCCGCCGAGGAGAAAGTTTGTACGGTTTACACAGACTCTCTGCGGCGTTGTGTCTTTGAACACAGCGTTTTTTTATTAGGAGAAATCACCAACAGAGCGTTCGCGCTTTGATTCTAACAGGAGGTGAGATTCTCGTGAGTGAAGCAGTTATTGCACAAAAAGCAAAAGTTGTTGATGGTGTCACTGAACAATTCAAGAATGCAGCATCAGCTGTCATTGTGGATTCTCGTGGCTTAACAGTTGCGCAAGATACAGAATTACGTAAGGAATTACGTGAAGCTGGTGTTGAATTACACGTTATCAAAAACACGATTTTACGTCGTGCCGCTGATAAAGCTGGCTTTGAAGGGTTAGACGATACATTCGCTGGCCCAACAGCCGTTGCTTTTTCAAATGATGATGTCGTTGCACCTGCCCGTATTTTAGCGAAATTTGCTGAAACCGCAGATGCCCTTGAAATCAAGGGTGGCTTAATCGAAGGTAAAGTAGCTAGCTTAGACCAAATTATTGATCTATCCAAGTTACCAGACCGCGATGGTTTACTTTCAATGTTACTTTCTGTCTTACAAGCACCAGTACGCAATGTTGCGTATGCAGTTAAAGCTGTTGCTGATGCAAAGTCAGAAGCAGAACCTGAAGCATAATAATTACCTATTCTAGGAGGAACTTAAAATGGCATTAGATAAAGATGCAATCATTGCACAATTAAAAGAAGCAACAATTCTTGAATTAAGCGACTTAGTTAAAGGAATCGAAGACGAATTTGGCGTAAGCGCTGCTGCTCCTGTAGCTGCTGCTGGTGCTGCTGGCGGCGACGCTGCAGCTGCTCAAACTGAGTTTGCCGTTGAATTAACTGGTGCTGGTTCAGCTAAAATCAAAGTTATCAAAGCAGTCCGTGAAATCACTGGCGCTGGTTTGAAAGACGCTAAAGACATGGTTGACGGTGCTCCTACTGTCATCAAAGAAGGCGTTTCTGAAGACGAAGCTAACGAACTTAAAGCTAAGCTTGAAGAAGCTGGCGCTGAAGTTACTGTTAAATAGTCATTTAAACAATTTTAAAGGATTAAACGCTGTTAAGTCAGTGTTTGATCCTTTTTTGTTTTACCCAAAAAACAGCGATTCAAATGATCTTACTCACTTGGCTTGTTGTTTTTGCTAAACAACGTTGGCTGACAGCTGGTTGTTTTCACTGGTTTGCTACAGAAAGTACGACTATCGCTGATTGAAATCAAGCTAGAACGACCTAAGTAATTGCCTTGAAGCACGTCAGCGTAATAATGGCTGCCAAAGCTTAAAGTGTTTTTTTCTCAAATCCTTCAATTGTAAAAAACTTATTGTGCAATGCCGCAAATTCGCGCCAGAAATGTAATAGTGAGCTATTATCACCGGTACCAATATAACTATTGTGCCTGCAGTAATAAGCAGTAGTTGACAGTGCCAGTTTTCCGCGGTAACCTAGTAATTAAATATCGATTAGAAAAAGATGAGTAGATTGTGGCACCGCGCAGTGAGCTTCTGGTAAGTGCGAAGAAGCCGGTTAAAACAGTTGAAGATGGTCTTTAGTGAGAGATCAGCAGTGAGCTATAAGTAAACTGTTGACGGGTGACGTCTGTTATGACGTTGAGCTAAGTAAGCTCACTGAGGAAATATTTAATTATTTCGCAATTAAGGTGGTACCGCGATTCTGTCGCCCTTGACGTTTTAGTTGAGGGTGCTTTTTTTGATTTTGAGAGTTTTAAAGGCGTTCTGATATTACAGTGTGATCGTGGTGGTTTATTAGTCATTTTATTAATAAACCAGGTGCAAACCACCAGGCTAAAGTTGGCTAGGTGTAGCAATCTATTTTTCACCACGATTGGCTCCAATTAGTGACATCGTTTGAATAGTAGGTATAGTTAGTAAATTTAGAGGA
Organism: Loigolactobacillus jiayinensis; assembly: GCF_003946445.1. GTDB lineage: Bacteria > Bacillota > Bacilli > Lactobacillales > Lactobacillaceae > Loigolactobacillus > Loigolactobacillus jiayinensis. Next base: position 139,620 of record NZ_RHOF01000001.1, read on the forward strand.
GGAATTTTTCATGGCAACAGCACCATATCGTTTTGATCAAGTTGGTAGTTTATTACGTACGGCACCACTTAAGCAGGCACATCAACAATTTAAGGCAGGGGCAATTGATGCTTCCGGCCTACAGGCAGTTCAGCAAGCTGAAATCAAAAAAATCGTTGCTAAACAAGTTGAATTAGGGTTACATGCAGTTACTGATGGTGAATTTAGTCGTTCGTGGTGGCATTTAGATTTCCTATGGGGCTTAACTGGCGTTGATAAATACGATTATGAAAAAAGCTACAAATTCCATGGCAGTAAAACGCGGACTGATAATGTCACCTTGACCGGTAAGGTTGCTTACAACCCTGACCATCCTTTCTTCGCGGCTTTTAGTTACCTAAAGTCATTGGTACCAGACGGGGTAGTCGCTAAACAAACAATTCCGTCACCAAGTATGTTATTTCGCGATAACCGTAGCGATAATGCTGACCAATTCTATACTAACCATAAAGATTACTTAGATGATTTAGCTACGGCATACCATAAAACACTCCTGCGGTTTTACTCATTAGGTTGTCAGTATATCCAGTTGGATGACACGACTTGGGCCTTTTTAATTGATCGGTTAAATGCAACTAAGACTGATCCTGCAGCACATAAGCAATACCAACAAATGGCTGAGGACACAGTTTATGTTATTAATAAATTATTGGCCGACCTGCCAACTGATTTAACCGTTACAACACATATTTGTCGTGGTAACTTCCGTTCGACGTTCTTATTCTCCGGCGGTTATGATGTGGTTGCCGATTATTTAGGCGAGCTGAAGTACAACGGGTTATTCTTAGAATATGATAGTGATCGTGCAGGTGATTTTGCACCATTAACAAAAATTTGGAATAATGATCCTAAAAAACGAATTGTGCTCGGTTTAGTGACCTCTAAATTCCCTGAATTAGAGGATCAAGCTACTTTGATCAAACGGATCCATGAAGCAGCTGAACAAGTGCCATTAGCCAATCTTGCTTTATCAACGCAATGCGGTTTTGCGTCCACCGAGGAAGGCAATCAGCTGACGGCTGACCAACAATGGGCTAAGCTACAATTAGTGATCACGACTGCCAAGCAAGTTTGGCCTGAAGCTTAGGTAGAAAGACCGACAAGCCAACAGCTAAATTTTGAAGTGCCCTATAATTATTAGACCGTTAAGTCTAATGATTGTAGGGCTTTTGTATTATCTATTGGTGTTAGTCGTTTCGAACTTACTTTAATTAATCTGGTGTAAAATGGCGCATAGCCCTTGTTCAATTGAAAATAGGACTAAGCGGCGTAAATAAAATAACTTGCTTGTTTTAGCGTAATTTATAGATAAAGGATGAATTGAGGTAATCCATTATGTTAACAGCGCAAACGCCAGAAGCAAGCTATTTTAACTGTTTAGACTATTCACGGACACAACTAAAAAGGTTTAAGGGGCAATCCTTTTATTGTCCAGCCTGTCATGACCGGTTACGACTTAAAATTGGTGCAACTGTTCAGCCGCATTTTGCGCATTTACCTGGTGCAACATGTCATGTAGCGGCGGAAGGGGAAACGGCCGAGCATTTAGCTGGTAAGGCGCTATTAGGCAAGTTGTTTCGCCGCTGGCAAATTAACTTTGCATATGAAGTTTATTTAGCATCGATCCAGCAACGACCTGATTTATTGATCAGTAAAGGCGCACAACGGATTGCAATCGAGTTTCAGTGTAGTCCGATTTCACTCGCACGTTTGCGAGCGCGTACTGAAGGTTACCGGCGCATTGGTTATCGGGTGGTTTGGATCCTGGGGCAACGGTATCAGCGCCAACAATGGCCGGCAAGTAATCATGCTTTTTTACAGTATTCTGTAACGCGGGGCTGGTATCAGTGGCAATTAGCAGTTAATAGCGGGCAACTCTGGTTATTACATCATATTGCGCATCATGGCTACCCGCAACAGGTTAGTTATCAACGCTGTTTAGTGACACAAAAGCACTTGGTACCAAGTACGCATATGCGCTTGACAACAACGGTATTGTTAAAAGAAAATCAGCGCTTGAACTGGCAACTAGGTCAAGCGGCGCCGGAACTGCGGCCACTGCAACAAGCTTGTTATTTAGCTGGGCATCATTTAGCTGGCGCGCCGCTTTGTTGTCACCAAACCTGTATGCCGCCACTTAATCGGCAAGCGACCCTATTGTTGGCAGTGCGCTTATTGCTTTTTTGTGAACAACAGGGACAGGTGACAGTGACGCAGTTGCAACATTTTTGTTGGGAGAATAGGTTAGCCTTTTATCCATTACCACTAGTAGATGAACATTTTTGGTATGTTCAGTGGTGTGGCGTGCTTTTAAAGCAGTGGCAGCGTCAAAATATTGTCGTCCGGCAGGGACAAGTTTGGTTTTATTTAGGCGCATGCTGGTACGTTGATTATTATAGTAAAAAAAATAGGATACAAGCCGGTAGCCTAAAATGAGTAAATCAATGAGACAATACTCATTTAAATGACGCATCTATATTAATTATGTGAACTTTTTAAGCTTTTTTTTCATTTAATAGCAGTTAAAATCTATACCGAAAGGGTTTTACTTACCTAAACCACAGCATAATTTAATTAAAATTTAATATAAAGCCCTGTTTTTGACGAAAATGAGAATTTAATATTTACTTTAATTGATTTCTAATATAAACTTGTCAACAAGTTAAAAAGCAGGAATGCTTTTTCAGTGAGATGCACAATAACTGATCAAGGTGGGGATTTATGATGTGGAAGCAAGCAAAAAAGATCGGCTTAGTTGCGGCAGCTAGTCTAATGGTTGTGCCATTAGTAGGTAATGCAGGTACAGCTAAGGCGGCAACGTTAGCTAAGGATCAGACGTTTAAGATGATGGTACCGTCAGAATTAACCACAATGGATAATTCAAAAATGACCGATATCTATGCGGCAACGGTTATGAACAATACAAACGAGGGATTGTATCGTTTAACCAGTAAGAACAAAGCCGTACCAGCGTTGGCCACTTCAGTTGTTAAATCAACCAACAACGGTCTAGAATACACGTTCCATTTACGGCACTCTAAATGGAGTAACGGTGACCCCGTCACTGCGAAAGATTTCGTTTATTCGTGGCAACGAACCGTTACACCTAAGACTGCTTCACAGTATGCGTTCTTGTTCGAGGGGATCAAGAACGCAACGGCAATCGCTGATGGTAAGAAACAGCCTAGCACATTAGGGGTCAAGGCTGTTGATGACTATACATTGCAAGTTACTATGGAAAAGCCAGTTCCTTATTTTGATTTGTTAATGGCGAACCCAACCTTCTTCCCGCAAAGTAAGAAAGTAGTTGAGAAATATGGTTCTAAATATGGGACAACAGCTACTAAACAGGTTTATAACGGGCCATTTAAGTTAACTAAATGGAATGGGACTAGTTTGAAGTGGACCTTGGTCAAGAACAAGGATTATTGGGATAAGAGCAAGGTCAAGTTGAATACGATCCAATACCAAGCAGTTAAGGATCCTTCAACTGCCTTGAATTTGTACCAAAGTAAAGATCTTGACGATGTCACCTTATCTAGCGAAATGGCTAAACAATCAGCTAACAATAAGGATAAAGTAATCCGCAAGATGGCTTCAACTTTCTATCTGGAGTATAACCAGAAGAAAATTCCTGCCTTCAAGAACAAGAAGATTCGTGAAGCTATTTCTTTGACGATTGATCGGCAGAAATTAGCCAAGAATGTCTTGTCTGATGGTTCAACAGCGGCTAAAGGCTATGTTCCAGAAGGACTAGCTAACGATCCGAAGAATGGTAAAGATTTCTCAACTGAAGCACAAGGCGCTGCTGAAAAAACGGCCGTCGATTATAACTTGAAGAAAGCTAAGAAGTTATGGGCTGAAGGTAAGAAAGAAGTCGGCATCAAAAAACTTAATGTTGAGTTAATGGGCGACGATACTGACGGTTCTAAAAAGATCCTGGAGTACATGCAAAACGGGATGGAAAAATTACCTGGTTTGAAAGTGACTAATCAAAATTTACCATTTAAGACACGCTTGTCACGTTCGGTAGATGGTAAATTCGATATGGTCATGACCGCATGGAATGGTGATTTTGGTGATCCAATTACTTTCATGGACTTATTAACTAGCACAAACTCTTATAATAATGGGAAATGGAGTAATGCTAGTTACGATAAGAACGTTTCAGCTTCTAAGAATGAAAATGCTGCTAACCCAGATGCACGTTGGCAGAACTTGCTTGACGCTGAAAACACATTGATGACTGATGAAGGGGTAGCACCAATTTATCAGAAGAACGAATTCCATTTAGTTAACCCTAAAGTTAAAGGTATCGTTTATCATCAAACTGGTTCAAGCTATGATTACAAGACCGCTTATATTGCAAAATAAGTGATCAGCTAAACAAGTGAGGTTAGGTTAAGGTTAGGGGGAAAACAACTAATCGGGCTGACCTTACTTGTTTTTTAGTCTAATTGTAGGTAAAAACAAGACAGCATTAATTTTTCAACACGATCTAAGTCACTAAAACTATTGAATAGAGGAGCATTGCCCATGCGTAAGTATATTTTGAAGCGGGTGCTGTACATGATCTTGACCTTGTTCTTGATTGCGACCATTACCTTCTTCCTGATGAAACTTTTGCCTGGTACCCCATATCAAAACCAGGACAAAATGAGTGCATCACAGATTCACATGATGAATGAACAGTATGGTTTGAATAAGCCAGTATGGCAACAATATCTGATCTATATTTTTGGCATGGTTCACGGTGATCTGGGGATCTCATTCCAATTCTCCAGTCAGCCGGTATCATACTTGATTGCTACTAGAATTGGGCCATCCCTGCAATTAGGGATTCAAGCAATGATTGTCGGCTCAGTCCTTGGCATTTTATTAGGTGCGTTCGCTGCGATTCGTAAGAACACCTGGGCCGATACGCTGGCCACGTTACTAGCAATTTTAGGAATGTCGATTCCTAATTTTGTTTTCGCCGTTTTATTACAGTATATTCTGGGCTTCAAATTGAAATTATTTCCGATTGCGCTGTGGGACAACTTTAGTTCCAGTATCTTGCCGACAATTGCCTTGGCAATGATGCCATTGGCTGAAACTGCACGCTTCATGCGTACAGAAATGATTGACGTCTTGAGTAGTGATTATATTATGTTGGCACGGGCTAAAGGTTTGACGCAAGCTGGTGTCGTTTGGCATCATGCGTTGCGCAATAGCTTGATTCCTGTCATAACACTAGCAGGGCCGCTAGCAGTTAATTTGATGACTGGTTCAATGGTTGTTGAAAATATTTTCTCTATTCCTGGGATCGGGGAACAATTCGTTAAGTCAATTACGACTAACGATTACCCCACGATCATGGGCGTGACGATGGTTTATTCCTTCATGTTAGTTATTGTTATTTTGGTTGTAGATATTCTATATGGAATTATCGATCCGCGGATCAGACTTAGTGGAAGCGAGGTTAGTGCCTAATGGCTGATGAAAAAATGAATTTACCTAAAGATGCTTTTGAACCTTTAAAAGCAGGGGAACAGTTAAATAATGAACGCATCGCCGCCCCGTCACTAACTTTCTTGCAGGATGCTTGGCGGCGATTGAAGAAGAATAAGGCAGCTGTGATTTCTCTGTGGGTGTTGATCGTGATTATCGTGCTGGCAGTGGGTTCTATTTGGTTCTCACCGCGCAATCCTAATGCACAAAATGCGACGTACGCTAATTTACCGCCTAAAATTGGTCATGGTTTTTGGGGCTTTAGTGGTAAGGCCAATGTTGCTGGCGCCGTGGTTGATGCGTACAAGCAAGCTGGCGTGCCTAAGGGAACTTATTATATTTTAGGAACGGACTATCTAGGCCGTGACTTATTATCACGGATCTTGTTTGGGACGCGAATTTCATTATTGGTTGCTTTTGTGGCGACATTCTTTGATCTTGTAATTGGTGTTGCCTATGGGATGTTCTCAGGTTGGTATGGTGGCCGCGTGGATAATATTATGCAACGGATACTAGAAGTTATCTCTTCCGTACCTAATTTAGTTGTTGTTATCTTGATGATCGTCGTCTTCAAGCCAGGTATTTTTTCGATCAGTATGGCGATTGCAATTACTGGCTGGATCACGATGGCCCGGTTGGTGCGGGCACAAACGCTGAAAATGAAGGATCAGGAATTTATTTTAGCAGCGCGGACATTAGGCGAATCCACTAGAAAAATTGCCTTGAAACATTTGTTGCCGAACTTGTCCAGCACGATCATTATTCAATTAATGTTTACAATTCCTACAGCGATATTCTTTGAAGCTTTCTTGAGTTTTATCGGCATCGGGATCTCAGCACCAAATGCTTCGTTAGGGACGCTGTTGAATGATGGCTATAAAACGTTCCGCTTCCTACCTTATCAAATGTGGTATCCGGCGGCCGTTTTATCGATTATTATGATTGCCTTTAACTTATTAGCCGATGGATTACGTGATGCGTTTGATCCACGGACAAGGGGGTAACAGGATTGGATAATATTCTTGAAGTGAAAGATTTAAAGATCAATTTTGGCACCTTTGCTGGGGATGTTCAAGCAGTCCGCGGTGTTAGTTTTAATCTCCGTAAAGGGGAAACACTGGCCATTGTTGGCGAAACGGGTTCCGGTAAAAGTGTCACTACTAAAGCAATTATGGGCTTATTGGATAGTAATGCTAAAATTGCTAGTGGGTCGATCATGTTCGCTGGCGAAGATTTATTAAAAGCCAATGCACATGAAATGGCCGCAATTAATGGTAATAATATTGCTGAAATTATTCAAGATCCAATGACTTCACTGGATCCAACGATGACGATAGGTAAGCAGGTATCGGAACCTTTACGTATTCATAAAAGTATGTCGAAGGAAAAGGCAATTGCACGAACTAAAGAAGTACTAGCGCTAGTCGGTATTCAAAATGCGGAAGCACGGATGAAAGATTATCCGCATCAATTCTCTGGCGGTCAACGACAACGAATTGTTATTGCAATGGCGCTGGTTAATTACCCGAAAATTCTGATTGCTGACGAACCAACAACGGCATTAGATGTAACAATTCAAGCACAGATTTTGGATTTAATGACCGAATTACAACAAAAAATTGATACCTCAATTATTTTTATCACCCATGATTTAGGTGTTGTAGCCGGTATGGCTGATCGGGTAGCGGTGATGTATGCGGGTAAAATCATTGAAGTTGGTACTGTTGACGAAATTTTCTATGATCCAAAACATCCCTATACTTGGGGACTGATCAACTCAATGCCAACGTTAGATACAAAAGCTAAGCGGCTATACGCAATTCCGGGTACGCCACCAGATTTATTAGATCCACCAAAAGGCGATGCGTTTGCACCACGAAACGAATACGCCTTAAAAATTGATACAGAAATGGCGCCACCGTTTTTCCCGATCACAGCGACACATTCAGCAGCAACTTGGTTACTGCATCCCGATGCACCGCAAGTAACACCACCACCAGAAATTGTTCGGCGGCAGGAAGTTTATCAAGAAATGGTGGACAAAGGATTAGATCAACCTAATAATCCAGAAGTAAAGCTCAATACACCAGCGACAGATTAGCTGGTTTTGAGAAAAACACTTAGAAAATAGTAGACTGATTATTGGTGAGTTGCGCTAATAAATAACCTTAGGTGTGAAATAGAAGGAGGCAAAGTAGTGGCTGCACGTAAGAAGATATTACAAATTAAAAATTTGAAACAATATTTCAACATTGGCAAGCCGGATGAAGTTAAGGCAGTTGATGATGTATCGTTTGATATTTATGAAGGCGAAACTTTTGGTTTAGTTGGCGAATCTGGATCAGGTAAAACAACTGTTGGTCGCAGTGTCATTCATTTGTACAATCCAACTGCAGGCGAGATTTTATTTAATGATCGTGATATTCGTAAATTAAAATCAACTAAGGAGCAGTTACAGTTTCGTCGTGAAATGCAAATGATTTTTCAAGATCCTTATGCGTCATTGAATCCACGAATGAAAGTTAAAGATATCATTGCTGAAGGCATCGATATTCATCATTTGGCTAAAAGTAGCGCCGATCGTGATGCCCAAGTCGCTCATTTGTTGGAAGTTGTTGGTTTGAATGCTGATCATTCAACGCGGTACCCTTACGAATTTTCTGGTGGTCAGCGGCAGCGGATCGGTATTGCTCGTGCATTAGCCGTTCAACCTAAATTCATCATTGCTGATGAACCAATTTCCGCGCTGGATGTATCGATTCAAGCGCAAGTGGTTAATCTGTTGCAGGATTTGCAGGAACAGCATAATTTAACTTATTTGTTCATCGCACATGATCTGTCAATGGTTAAATATATTTCTGATCGAATCGGTGTGATCCATTATGGGCGCTTGATGGAAATTGCGACCTCAGACGAGATTTACGCTAATCCATTACATCCCTACACGGAGAGCTTACTGTCGGCTGTACCTGTGCCTGATCCGCAGTATGAGCGCAATCGGAAGCCGATTCCGTATGATGCCGCTGCGCACGAAGGTGATGACAAGAAACGGCAGTTAGTCGAAATTGTGCCAGGACATTTTGTTCGTGCCAGTGAAGATGAGCTACCAGCTTATCGTGAAAAAGCTGAACAGTATCGTGCCCAATTAAGTTAGATACATTTGGCCGTTACGCTAAATTCAGCATGAGATTAAGTCGAAACTTGATTCAAGGTTTCGACTTTTTTGTTGGAAAAATTAACTATCGCTAGTCGAACTTTGCTAAAATAGAGATGGTAGAATAGGAGGCGTGAATGGTGACTAAAGTAACTTATCTGCGGCAGGTACCGCTAGGCGATGGTGTGCCCAAAACTTGTGTACCATTAACGGCTAAAGCTTTAAATCAGGTCATACCGCAGTTGGTACCACTAATAGCTGCAAAGCCGGATTTGATTGAGTGGCGTTTAGATGACTTAGAAGACCTTTCAGAAATGACACAATTACTCACAACGCTACAGCAGGTGCGCCAACAATTAGGTGAGTTACCGCTATTAGTGACCTTCCGTAGTCAGGCAGAAGGTGGCAATGGGTCACTAAGTAGCGCAGCTTATCAAAATTTAGTGCAACAATTAATTCACAGCGGGTGTATTGATGCGGTTGATATTGAGTTAAGCCGAGGCGGGTACGTGGCTGATTTATGTGAACTCGCACGACTTGCTGGTGTGGTGACTGTTGTTAGTGCGCATGACTTCAAGCAGACCCCCTCAGTTGTGGCGCTGGTGACGTTGTTGCAACAAATGGCACAACAAGGCGCAGCAGTTGTCAAAGTCGCGGTGATGCCGCAATCAGCACAGGACGTTTTAAACTTATTACAAGCTACATTAACGGCCAAGCAGCAATTAGAACAACCTATGATCACGATGGCAATGGGAAAATTGGGACAAATTACGCGATTAGCTGGTAGTACTTTTGGTTCTGCTGTTACTTTTGCGACGGTGACGGCTAGCTCGGCACCGGGGCAGTTACCATTAGCCGTTTTACAGCAGTTATTACCATTACTAGCAGTTGATCAAGACTAGAGTAGAGTAAGTGGAAAGGAATTAGATAAAATGAGTTTAGGTATCGTGGTGGTGGCCCATGTGCCAGAGATGGCAACTGGTTTAGCCAAGTTATTACATAGCATCGCACCAGCAATCAGTATTACGGCAGCTGGTGGTAATAGTGTTGGGGCAATTGGGACTAGTATGGATCAAATTGAACGTGCTTTTAAGGCTAATCAAGCAACGGAATTATTAGTTTTTTATGATTTTGGCAGTGCTAAACGTAACGTTGAGTTGGCGGCTGCATTTGGCGATAAAAATACGTATATTTATGATACGGCCTTTACAGAAGGTGCATTTACCGCCGCAACTATGTTGGCATCAGGTCAGGATCGTGCTGCAATTAATGCGGCAGTTCAGCGTATAGTCATTAAATAAGCAGTAAAAAAAACAACCTCTAAATTTAGAGGTTGTTTTTTAGTTTAAGCATTTAATACTTTACGTAAGAAGTCCTGTGTCCGTGGGTTTTGTGGGTGATCGAAAAGCTGTTGCGGATCGCCTTCCTCCATAATATGGCCATCAGCCATGAAGACAACACGATCGGCGACTTCTTTAGCGAAGCCCATTTCATGAGTGACCACGATCATGGTCATCCCTTGTTTAGCAAGCTTTTTCATGACGTCCAGTACATCGCCAACCATCTCAGGATCTAGTGCCGATGTTGGCTCGTCGAACAACATGATATCTGGATGCATTGCCAATGCACGGGCAATGGCCACACGTTGTTCTTGACCGCCAGAAAGCGAGGCGGGGTAGGCGTCTGCCTTTTCAGCTAAACCGACTTCGTCTAACAAAGCACGCGCTTCCTTTGTTGCGACCTCTTTATCTGCTTTCTTTAGTTCGATTGGTGCTAACATCACGTTTTCTAATACAGTTAAGTTAGGGAATAAGTTGAAATGCTGGAAAACCATACCAATACCTTCGCGAACTTTGTTCATATTGGTTTTATTATCAGAAATATCATAGCCATCGACAATTACGGAGCCAGAAGTTGGATCCTCTAATTTATTGAGGCAACGAAGAAAGGTACTTTTACCAGAGCCTGAAGGACCAATCATACAAACGACTTCATTGTTTTTAACGGTTAAATTTAAACCTTTAAGGACTTCGTTACTGCCATAATTCTTAACGAGATCAGTTACAACGACGCGGTTATTGTTTTCAGCAGCGTTCATTTGTTCATTCTCCTTTCAACGGCTTTGGACAGCCAAGTTAATAAGGTAATAATAACGATATACATAATCGCGATAATCGTCCAAACTTTGAATCCTTGGAGATTGCGGGCGATAATAATTTTACCAGTTTGGGTCAATTCAAGGATACCGATAACGGATAAGATCGAGGTATCCTTTAAAGTAATAATAAATTGGTTAATAAACGATGGAATCATGATTTTGATCCCTTGTGGTAAAATAACGCGGCGCATCGCCTTGCCATAAGGGAGGCCTAAACTTCGGGCAGCTTCCATTTGACCATTGTCAACGGCGCGAATCCCACCACTGACGAAGGCAGCGGTGTAGGCACCTTCATTCAGCGTCAACGTGATAATACCAGCGAGAAAGGCGGAAATCTTATTGCCAGTCAGGTTGGGGACACCAATGTAAATGAATAACGCTAGGACTAGTAATGGCATGCCGCGGAAAATATAGATCAGCGTGCTAGACAGCCAATTAGCCCACTTGGCAGGGACGACTTGCATTAAGCCGATGATCACACCAAAAATAGTGGCGAGAATAATGGAAATAACGGTTAAATAAAGTGTCTGTAGTAAGCCGCCACCTAAAGCACCTGTGTTTTGCTTAACTAAGCCCCACAAGCTATTATCTTGTTTCTTGGCAGTAGCAGTTGCTTTAGCAACACTACTTTTACCTAAATATTTAGCAACGATTTTGTCATATTGGCCATTCTTTTTTAAGGCCTTTAAGCCAGCGTTAAACTTAGTCAATAACTCAGGATTTTCACCTTTTTTAACAGCAAAGCCGTAGTTACCACCTTTTGCTGGCTTAGTGACGATTTTTAATTTAATGCCGTTTTGGATACCGTAAGCCATAACAGGGTAGTCTTCAAAGGCAGCAACAGAGTTACCAGTAACGACATCGTTATACATATCGTTAGATTGATCAAATTCAGTGATTTTAAAGCCGTATTTTTTCTGGATCGATTTAGCGTAGGCAGCACCTTGGGTCCCCACCTTTAAGGCTACGTTTTTACCACGCAGGTCCTTAAATGATTTGACCTTGCTACCTTTGGCTACGGCCATCACTTCACCTGCATAATAATAAGGATCAGAAAAGTCAAATTGTTGCTTCCGTTCCTTAGTAATCGTCATGCCGGCGATCACACCGTCCATTTGGTTAGCCTCAACGGCTTGAACGGCAGCGTTAAAGCCAACTGGTTTCAAGTCGATCTTCATATTCTCTTCTTTGGCGATTGCTTTGATCAAATCAATGTCGATCCCAGTATATTTGCCATCGGTTCCTTGGAAGTCAAATGGTGCATATGTAATATCAGTACCAATCGTGTATGTTTTTTCTGCTGCGTGGCTGGTCGTAGTAGTTGCCAATAGCGCACCGAAAACGGTTGAACAAAGTAGCGCGAACCAAATCAATTTTTTACGCATAAGTAAGCCTCCAAAAATGATGTTATATTTAATAACACGTGTTCATGTTATTAAATATAACATAAAATTTTAGCACTGACTATGCATTCAGAATAAAAAATTGCTGTTTTTTGACAGATGACTGGGAGTAACGTAGACTTCTAAATAGAGCATTCTTATAGAAGGGAAGTTATATTTGTGATTCGACCTGCTGAAAAAAAGGACGCTAAGGCGGTTGTCCCGATTATTAACATTGTGTTGGAAGAAATGGAGTTGCCATTTTTAGATCATGTCGACCAAGCTACTTTTTTTGAAGTGTTAGCACAAGCCTTTCAAACTGAGGATTATCGGTATAGTTATCGTCATGGGATCGTCAATGAACGTGACGGTCAAGTTGTCGGTGTCGCCTTTGGTTATCCGGAAACAGCGGAAGCACATATTGACGATGCACTGCAACCATTTTTGCCTCAATTAGGCGTTGCGGCTGATGACAAGGTTTTTGCTGATAAGGAAGCTTATCCTAATGAATGGTATCTAGATACGTTATCGGTTGCGGAAAAGCAACAGCATCAAGGTATCGGCAGTGAGCTACTGGCCGCAGTACCTGATGTTGCGCGGCAACAGGGACTAAGCAAAGTTGGCTTAAATGTTGATGTTGCTAATCCTAATGCGCGTAAATTGTACGATAAAATGGGTTTTCAAGTTGTGGGTAAGGTTAAATTAGCTGGCCATGATTATGAACACATGCAATTAGATATTTAAAAAAGTTGCGTTCCTTTTTACGAGGAACGCAACTTTTTTAAACGTCATAAATTGGATTAGCCACGCCACGTTTAAGCGGTGACTTGTCGCGGCGGACAGACCAGTGATCCAGTACTAAACTGAGCAACAGGCATATTGGGGCATCTTGCGGATGAGTGATGGCCAACTCGTAGTAATCACCATCGGCTAAGATTGCTTTATCCAATACCAGCAACGTTTCCGTACGATGGTAGACCTTATAATGATGATTCATTAAATCACCCATAATGATCCAATTAAGCTCGCTCACAAATTGAAATTGATGCCAAACGCCATACATTTTCTTAACTGAGCCGACTTTTTCCTTGCCTAAATAAAGGTCAAAGCGGGGGAATAGGCCTAGCGTTGTTTGCTTGATCTCAGCGACATAGCGGCCACCAATGGTATACAGCGTAAAAGCGTCTTGACGGAGCCCCCAGCGGCCAGTAATTAAATATAAGGGATTATTTTTTTCATCACGAACAATAATTGGAACACCTTTGGTTGCCATTAATTGTTCCTTGATGTACAAACGCAACAAGCCGGCTCACCTCTTTTAAATCACATTTACGTTGCTACACTCAAACAGCACGGATACAGCCATAAACGGCGCTAAGTATCATCTAGCTTTTAAATTCACTTCATTTTTAGCTTAAGTTTTCATTCAGTGCACGTTCGATTGCTTTACCCACGCCATGATTAACGTTAGTGTCAGTTAAATAGCGGGCAATTTGTTTAATTTCTTCAGTGGCATTGCCCATGGCAAAGCTGACACTAGCGGCTTGCAGCATGGAAGCATCATTTAAATTATCGCCAATCGACATGACTTGTGTCAGTGGAATATTCAAACTTGTCGCGTAAGTTTCCAGCGCAACACCTTTTTGCGCGTTGCTGTGATTGATTTCGATATTACTGGCAGAACTAGCGGTAATGGCTAAGTTACCAAGCGCCGTCAATTCTTGAGCAATTGGGCGCAGAACTTTTTGCTTTTCTGCACTGAAGGCGATAACTTTAAGAATTGTCACTTTAGGATCAGCTAATAGTTTTTCATAGGAATCGACGTAAGTGATGTTCATTAATTCCAAACGTGCTGACGCCAAAGAAACGGCAATTTTAAAACTATCGGTGGTTTGCAGATCAACTAATAAAGAAGCCACGTTTTGAATCCGCCGCATTTTACTGTCGGAAACGGTGCCTTGATCGGTCATAACCTCAAAATAAAGTCCCTTAGATTTCAGTAAATGGAAAATTTTGCGCACAACAGTTTTCCGGATACTAACAGTACTGATAACTTGGCCTTGTTCATCAAAAACTTGTGCGCCGTTCATCGCAATGATAGGGGCTTCAATGCCGACTTGTTCGATCAGCGGCTTAGCTTCACCGTAACTACGGCCAGTAGCAACAATAAATTTAACGCCACGCCGGGCTGCTTTTTTGATGGCTGCAGCATTTTCAGGTGGGACAGTCATTTTTTCGTTAAGTAGGGTACCATCCATGTCGGATGCAATAAGTGAGATCACAGCAGATTCCTCCGTTTCTGTTCACCCTAGTTTAGCATATTTTAGGGTCAAGACGAAACCGTTACCGTTGCCGAATAAGTGTTTGAAAAAGTAGGCCAAAGTTACGGCGCAATAGTAACTGCTTAGCAGCAAAATTGTTAGCGATTATAAGCAGGTAAAAATAAAACAGGATGTAGTTCCTTTCGCTGGTGGCAATCTGTTACGAAAATCGCTAAAATAGTCGGTGAGGTGTGATCGTATGAAAACAATTATCCATAATGATTGGCAAGATGTGTTGGCGCCTGAGTTTGTCCAAACGTATTACGCGCAGCTACACCAATTCTTAAAACAGGAATATGCCACCCAAACCGTGTATCCGGATATGTACCATATTTTTACGGCTTTTGAGTGGACGCCCTTCAACAAGGTTAAAGTGGTGATCCTAGGCCAAGATCCGTACCACAATCCAAATCAGGGGATGGGCGTTAGCTTTGCCGTGCGGCCTGGCGTTAACCTGCCACCATCACTGCAAAATATTTATAAAGAATTGCAGGATGATTTAGGCATTGCGCCAGTAAATCATGGTTATTTGAAACCGTGGGCCGATCAAGGCGTTTTGCTGCTGAATTCTGTTCTAACCGTCCGCCGTGGACAAGCATTTTCCCATAAAGGTAAGGGCTGGGAGCAACTAACTGATAAAGCGATTGAAAAATTATCGCAACGCGGTCACGTTGTTTTTATTCTGTGGGGGAATGCCGCTAAGGCTAAGCGGGCACTGATCGATGAAAGTAAAAATGCGGTATTGACAGCCGCTCATCCTAGTCCATTTTCTGCACGCTATGGTTTTTTCGGGTCGCGGCCATTTTCTAAAACAAATATGGCGTTAGAAAAATTCGGGGAAACGCCGATCGACTGGCGCTTACCTGCAAATGTTAGTGAAAATCAACCAACAGCTTAGAAAATTAAGCTGTTCTTTTTTATGTAAGCGTTGTATTATTTTAGGTAGCAAGTGAAATGGAGGCATAATTGTGGATTTATTTGAAAGTTTAACTGCAAAAGTTAGTGGTAAGCAAATTAAGATCGTTTTCCCTGAAGGTGCAGAGGCCCGTGTTCTTGGTGCAGCTGTACGACTCCAGCACGACAATCTGTTACATTCAATCGTGTTAGGTGACCCAGCTGAAATTGAAAAAGTAGCGACAGCGCATAATTTTGATTTGGCTGACGTTGAGATTATCAATCCGGCAACTGCAGCGAATTTTGACGATTTAGTCACTGCATTTGTTGAACGACGTAAAGGCAAAAATACAGCGGAGCAAGCACAAAAAATGTTGCGCGATCCCAATTATTTTGGCACGATGCTCGTTTATACTGGCTTGGCTGACGGTATGGTTTCCGGTGCGGTTCATCCAACTGGCGATACAGTTCGGCCAGCATTACAAATTATTAAGACTAAACCAGGTGTTAGCCGGACCAGTGGCGCCTTCATCATGCAAAAAGGGGAACAACGCTACTTATTTGCTGATTGTGCGATCAATATTGATCCTAGCGCCGAAGAATTGGCTGAAATTGCTATTTCTTCAGCTAAAACGGCAGAATTATTCGACATCGAACCTCGTGTTGCTATGTTAAGCTTTTCAACTAAAGGCTCAGCCAAAGGCGATGCGGTAACCAAAGTGCAAGAAGCAACTAAATTAGCTCAAGCATCGGCACCAGCTTACCAAATTGATGGTGAATTACAATTTGATGCTGCCTTTGTACCAGCTGTTGCGCAACAAAAAGCACCAGGTTCCCGAGTTGCTGGGAACGCAACGGTCTTTGTTTTCCCTGAATTACAATCCGGTAATATCGGTTATAAAATTGCGCAACGCTTTGGCGGTTTCGAAGCAATTGGGCCAATTTTGCAAGGCTTGAATAAGCCAGTTTCTGACTTATCCCGTGGTGCCAGTGAAGAGGATGTTTATAAATTAGCCATCATCACTGCAGTGCAAACCTTACTTGATTAATAGGATTAGCTTAAGCACGTTGCCTACGCGGTGATGTGCTTTTTTGTTATAATAGAGAAAATTTGGCAAGGACGTGACAAGATGTTTGAATATACAGTTGCTAGTGACGCCGCAACGCAGAAAGTTGGGGCAGCGCTAGGCCAGTTAGTGCAACCCGGTAGCGTCATTTTTTTACAAGGCGATCTTGGTGCTGGTAAAACAACCTTTACTAAAGGGCTAGCCGCCGCGCTAGGAATTCAGCAGTACGTGAAGAGCCCTACCTTTACGCTAATCCGCGAATATACTTCAGGGCGGTTGCCGCTCTATCATATGGATGTTTATCGTTTGGAAAACGGCGGTGGTGACGAATTAGGCTTAGAAGAATATTTCAATGGTGCTGGAGTCTCGGTGGTGGAATGGCCGCAATTTATTGAAGATGAATGGCCGGACGATTATTTACAGATCGAGATCAAAAAAGTGGCAACTAATGATCAACAGCGGCAGTTACTTTTTCACCCACAGGGTCAGCGTTATGAACAATTGGTGGCGCAGTTAGCGCAGGCACTATGAGTGATGAAGTGACATTGCGACCAGCTACGCCAGCAGATGCGGCAGCGCTATTAAGCCTGCTCGGTCAACTGGCACAGGAAACGCCATTTTTATTAACGGATATCGCTGATCTACAAGTAGCGGTCGACGTGGAAGCTGCACAATTACAGCAATTAGCCCAAGCGGACAATAATGTCTTATTTGTCGCAGTACTAGGCGATGAACTGGTTGGTATGGCGCGGGTGACGGCCAGTGCAGCACCAGAAATTCAACATATCGGTGAAATTGGGGTTGCTGTATTGCACGAATTTTGGGGTTACGGTTTAGGCACAGCGTTGTTGGAGGAAGTATTGGCGTGGGCGCAAGCTAATCCGCTGATCCGCCGCCTAGAGTTAACTGTACAAGAGCGTAATCAGCGAGCATACCAGCTGTATCAGAAGCTAGATTTTCAAGTTGAAGGTAAAACGGTCCGAGGCTTTTATGACGCAGAGGCTGGTTTTCAAACCCTGATTCGCATGGCCCGTTTGATCGATCATCAGTAAAAAAGAACGTTGTCACCGCAATTAAGGGTGACAGCGTTCTTTAGTTTAGGCAATCACTTTAACAAACGATTTCAACCGCTCAGGGCCAAATTGATGAGCTTCTTGCAATAAAATATTGGCGCAAGCCCGACTGTCGTCCAATGCATTGTGATGATGTTCTAATTCAATGTTAAGTGCCGCACACAATGTGTTCAGCTTATGGTCACTAAATTCAGGATAGAACTGGCGACTAGTACGTACGGTGTCCAAAGCCAAATATTGTGGGGTTGGCAATTGATAATGTTCCAGACTACTGCGCAAAACACCAATATCAAAACTGGCATTATGGGCGACTATTAAGCGATCACGTTGAAATAGTGACGCAATGTGTGGCCACAGAGTAGGAAAATCAGGTGCATCGGCAACATCAGCAGTATGAATACCGTGGATTTGCGTATTACGCCAGAAAAATGGCGTATCAGGTTTGATCAACGAATAAAATTCATCAACGATTTGGTCATTGCGCACGACGGTTAAGGCTAAGGAACAGGCACTGTAACGTTTAGCGTTGGCTGTTTCAAAATCCATTGCCACAAAGTTCAAATTATTCACCTATTTCATTAAAATATTATCACTATTGTACGAACAAATGTACGCTTTGTAAAGTGATCAAGCTTCTAGTTCTGGCTTTGTGAGTAACAGCACTGGACAATGATCCGACCCTAACACATCAGTTAAGATTTCCGCATCAGCTAATTTTGGTTGTAGTTGGTTGGCAGCAACAAAATAGTCGATCCGCCACCCAGCGTTATTTTTGCGAGCGTTGAAGCGATAACTCCACCATGAATAAGTAACTTGATCAGGGTAGAAGTAGCGGAAACTATCGGTGAAACCAGCAGCCAATAATTGGCTAAACTTACCCCGTTCTTCATCAGAAAAGCCAGCGTTATGATGATTAGTCTTATCATTTTTCAAATCAATTGGTTCGTGGGCAACGTTAAGATCACCACAGAAAATGACTGGTTTCTTTTGATTCAACGTACTGATATAGCTGAGAAAAGCATCCTCCCATGACATGCGGTAGTCCAGGCGCTTCAATTGATTTTGTGAATTGGGAGTGTAGCAAGTTAGCAAATAAAAATCTTTATATTCCAATGTGATCAGGCGGCCTTCTTGATCATGTTCAGCGACGCCCATGCCATAAGCCACGCTCAACGGTTCATGTTTAGTGAAAATTGCTGTACCAGAATAGCCTTTACGTTCAGCATAATTCCAATATTGATGATAGCCAGGCAAGGTCATTTCAATTTGGCCGGCCTGTAACTTAGTTTCTTGAATACAGAAAAAATCAGCATCTTGTTGTTCAAAAAATTCCATAAAGTTTTTTTTAACAACAGCGCGTAAGCCATTAACGTTCCACGAAATAAATTTCATATTATTCACTCCATTCAAATTTCCTACCTTCCTTATTCTACAAAAGATTGATGAGAAACTAAAGAGCTGGTGATACCAAGACTATCAAAAGCGTTTTTTTCATGCTAAAATATATAGAATAGACGACTTTAAATGATGAAAGGAATGCGTCCAAAATGTTGCAAAAAGAACCGACTATTGTGGAGTTGTTTCCGCAAATTGAAATCAAGTTGGCTGAGCCATTAAGCCATTACACGTACACAAAAACCGGCGGTAAGGCGGATATTTTGGCGTTTCCGAAAAGTAGTAACGAGGTCCAAACACTGGTTAATTATGCGCATAGTCAGCAATTAGCATTAACAGTGATCGGCAATGCCAGTAACTTGATCGTCAAAGATGGTGGCATTCGTGGCTTAGTTTTGATCCTGACAGCGATGGCGGTTATCACAGTGACCGATACGACATTACACGCCCAAGCTGGTGCAAAATTGATCGACACAACGATTGCAGCGGCAGACGCTGGCTTAAGTGGCATCGAATTTGCGGCAGGAATTCCCGGCAGTGTTGGTGGTGCGATGTTTATGAATGCCGGCGCTTATGGTGGTGAAATGAGTGACGCCGTACAAAGCGTGACTGTACTTTTACCTAATGGCACGATCAGCGAGCTAAGTCGAACTGCTTTACATTTTGCTTATCGGCATAGTATTATTCAAGAAAATAATAGTGTGGTGTTAGCGGCAACTTTTGCGTTGACTAAGGGTGAACCAGCAAAAATCAAGGCGGAAATGGCTGATTTCAACGCGCGGCGGGCAGCCAAACAACCGTTAGAATACCCATCCTGTGGTAGTGTTTTTAAACGGCCAACTGGCTACTTTACTGGTAAATTGATCCACGAAGCAGGGTTGCAGGGGCATATTATCGGCGATGTACAAATTTCGACTAAACATGCTGGGTTTATGATCAATCTAGGTCATGGCACTGCTACGGACTATATTGACCTGATTCGCTATGTCCAAGCAGAAGTTTTTAAGCAGTTTAGCGTCGCTTTGGAGCCAGAAGTCCGTATTATCGGCGAAGATTTGATTGAATAGCTAACAGCTGACTTCGAGGTGAGGTCAGCTGTTTTTTACAGTTAGCAGGAAGTCCATTATGAAGGAGTCGATGTCATGAACATATTAGAAGCCGTTATCATGTTAGTCAGCGTTGTACTTGTCTCTAACGTGATCAGTCACTATCTAACTTTTATACCAGTCAGCTTGATTCAAATTGTTAGCGGCCTAGTGTTGGCGCTGGTTTTCAAAGTGACGATTCCGTTACGGACAGATTGGTTTATGCTCTTATTTATCGCGCCATTGCTTTTTAACGATGGCCGTCATTTTCCTAAACGCGAACTATGGGCGCTACGTGGACCAATCATCATGAACGCAATTTTTCTCGTGTTTGTGACCATGTTTGTTGGGGGTTGGTTCATTCATTTCTTGGTGCCCGACCTACCATTAGCTGCCAGTATTGCCCTAGCGGCGATTATTTCACCAACTGATCCAGTGGCAGTACAGTCAATTTCGAAGCAAGCTAAGTTACCTAGCAACGTGCTTCATTTAGTCAGTGGCGAAAGCCTGATCAACGATGCCAGTGGTTTGATTGGCTTTAAGTACGGCATAGCGGCTGCGGTAACTGGTGTTTTCACTTGGCAACAAGCTGCTGGTGACTTTTTTTACATCTCAATTGTTGGCGCTTTAATGGGGATGCTATTGATGGCAATGATCCAAGCACTGCGTACTTTTATCCTCCAACAAGGAATCAACGATGTCGTGCTCCACACCGTGTTGCAAATTGTGACCCCATTTATTATCTATTTGGTGGTCGAAGAAGCACTCCATGCATCAGGTGTCATTGCTGTTGTTAGCGCGGGTATCGTGTATAACTTCTCGCAGCCGGCATTAATGGACTACTTGCCTGAGCTAAAAATTGTAACCGAGCGGACCTGGGATATCGCAATTTATTTGTTAAATGGTATTGTCTTTTTGATTCTTGGTATTGAGCTACCACTGGCAATGACGCAAACAATTCGCAATCCCAGCGACAACACCTGGATGGCAATCGGTGATATCATTTTAGTCTGGCTGGCGATTTTCGTGATTCGCGTGCTATGGACCCTCGTCAACGTTACGTTCAAGTGGCTGAAGGATAAAGAAAAGCATCAGCGGCCTAGTTTAAATGTGGCTTTGCTGTCAGGCTTAACCGGTGTCCGCGGTGCAATCACCATGGCCGGTGTTTTATCAGTGCCCTATACACTAGCAAGTGGTGCAGCATTTCCCGAACGCGCATTAATGTTGTTTATTGCTGCCGGGGTGATTATTTTAAGTTTACTGATGGCGGTGATCTTCATTCCGTTGCTAACGCGGACACCTGTGTCGATCACTACCCGGGGAACTGAGCCAGTGGTAGATAACGACATGGATACAACTGCGGTAGCAACCACTGAATCAAAGTTATCTGAAAGTGAAGCCCGAATTTACACATTGCGACTAGCAATCAATCGACTAGAAAGTGAACGGCGTCCAGAAAATCAGCGCGTTGTTTATGATTTGATCACCGAATATCAAGAAATTGTGCGCCGGTTGCAGGCTGCTTATCAACCAGAAGAAAAAATCGCACCATTTTTAGATGAAGAATTAGCTTTACGGCGAATCGCGTTGCAAGGTGAAACTGACGTATTGGACAAATTGTGGCGCGATGGCAAGATCCAGGAACGTAGCTATCAACAATTTCAGAAGCATTTAGTCCACCGCTTGCAAATGGTTGAGAATTTACCCCATAAATTGCAGCGGCCTAATTTTTTCACGCGTATGCATCGCTTGGGAACTTGGGCGAGTCATATGCGGTTAAAATTAGTTCGCGCGCGGTTTAGCGGGCCGTACTATAACGAGCGTTTATTTATTGAAAAAGAAACCGCAAAAGGGGGCATTAAGGCGTTATCAGCGTACTTAAAGCAGCCGGAAGCTAAGGCGGCCCATTATAATCGACAAGTGATTTATCAGATCATCATCAGCTACCAAAATCGAATTGAACAAATTAAACATTTACATCGTGAACAAACTGGCCAGCATTCACGGCGCGCTGATTATGACCGTACGATGCGTGGTCTACGCTTTAAGGCGTTAGCTGCTGAGCGCAGTGGAATTCAGAATATGGTTGAACAAGGTTATATTTCCTGGGCGTTAGCAGCGAAGTTGCGGCAATACGTCAATTATTCGGAGAATGCCTTGTTACTTGGTGAAGATGTGGACTAAAAATTAAGTGAGCACCATGCAAGATTGGGGCGCGGCTTAATTAGACAGTTTAAAGTAGTCTTCGCTGGGAGCAGTAAGGGTAAAACCAATGCCGGCAGGTGCTCGCCTTTAGTTGGTATGTTCTTAATAGCTATAAAAAATAGCAGACATAATTAATCGAAAAAATTAATTATGTCTGCTATTTTTAGTTAAACATGAGCGAAATTATAATTGACTTGGCTTAATTTTTAAAGGCTAACTAATGTCCGACCTTGATGTTTCTTGTTCATAAATTCAGCTAGCGTTGTTGGTAATTCATTAAAGTCGATGATAGCGTGATGTAGCAATGCCCGGTTATCTGGCTTGAAGTCAGTGGCAAGTTGTTGCCAAACTGCTACCCGCTTAGCTGCTGGGTAGCTGACAGAATCAATGCCTTGTAAGCGGATGCCACGGAGGATGAATGGTAATGTGGTCGTAGCTAATTTATTGCCGCCAGCATTGCCTGATAAGGCGACGATACCACTGTAACTGACCTGCGGCAGAATTTCTGCCAACAAGTCACCACCAACTGCGTCGACAACGCCAACAAATTTTTGTTTTTGTAACGGTTTATGGCGGGCATCAGCCAACTCATCTGGGGTCACAATGTTAGTTGCACCTAATTCATGTAGGTAATCGCTAGCTGCTGGGTTGCGGCTGACAACCGTTAGATCAGTGTAGCCGAGCTGGTGCAGAAAAGCAGTTGCCCAGCCGCCAACACCACCAGTTGCCCCGGTGACTAACAATGGGGCATCTAATGGAAAGTCGTATTTCAATAAAGCTCGTACTGACAAGGCAGCCGTAAAACCTGCAGTCCCGTACCACATAGCTTCTTGTAAGCTTAAATTTTCCGGTAACGCAACTAACCATTTAGCCGGTACCGTGATGTACTCAGCGTAACCGCCAGGCCAGCTAATACCAAGGTCAAAGCCAATTAATAGGACTTTTTGGTCGACCTTGAAATTGGCGCTGGTGCTAGCGATGACGGTTCCGGCGGCATCAACCCCTGGAACTTGAGGATATTGGCGCAATACACCACTACGAGAATTTAGCGTTAGTGCGTCCTTATAGTTAATGTCGGAGTAAGCGACTTTAACTGTAACTTGATCCGCAGCTAATTGCGGTAATTCTTGCTCGATAAATGTCGGCGTGACTTGGGTGTCATCTAATTGTAGTTCTAATGCTTGGTATTTCATCAAAAAGCCTCCTTGTAAAATAGTGGCAATAACATTGTTATAATTGTAACCCTTTTCAGTACAGTTAGACAAGCGCAACACTTGAAAATTTTTAACGCCATAATTTGTCATGATTTTTGTGGGAACCACCATGCAAAAACAGTTTACCCAATATGTTCAAGTTAACAAATGGTTTTAAAAATCGCTTGCTTAGATTATAATTGATGTTGCTGTGCAAAGCGATAAAAAAGCGTTAACGTTAAGTTATTCTATTAGTTTTAGTGGCTTATAGTTAGGCGATTTTCAGCAACTTAATGACGTGCAGTGATAGCTGATGTGACCAGCAATGAACGGCAAAATTTAGATAGATAAAAGGGAGCGTGACAGTTAAGTTGGCCAATACAATTATCAAATTTAGCGGCGTAAACAAGCGTTATGGGGATACGATGGCGTTAAAGCAAATTGATTTTGAGCTCGAACAGGGGAAATTTTATACGTTGTTAGGCCCGTCTGGTTGTGGTAAGACGACAATTCTGCGGATTTTGGCCGGCTTTACTGATGCCAGCGCGGGGACGATTGAATTTGAAGGTAAAAAAATAAACGATCTACCAGCAAATAAACGTAAAATTAATACGGTATTTCAGGATTATGCGTTATTTCCACATTTAAATGTTTACGATAATGTCGCGTTTGGTTTAGTTCTAAAAAAGACGGCTAAAAAAGTTATCCATGAAAAGGTGATCGAAGCGTTGCGCTTGGTTCAGTTATCCGGTTATGAGGAACGCGAGATCAGTGAAATATCTGGTGGTCAACAGCAGCGGGTCGCAATCGCCCGGGCCATTGTTAACGAACCAGAAGTTTTATTGCTCGATGAACCATTGTCAGCATTGGACGCTAAATTACGAACGGCCATGCAGGTGGAGCTGCGTCAGTTACAGCAGCGCCTAGGAATCACCTTTGTTTTTGTCACCCATGATCAAGGGGAAGCATTGGCGATGAGTGATGAAATTTTTGTTATGAATGCCGGTGAGATCCTGCAACAAGGTGCTCCAGTGGATATTTACGATGAACCAATCAATCATTTTGTCGCTGACTTTATCGGTGAAAGTAATATCGTTAAGGGACGGATGCTTGCCGATTATCAAGTGGAAATTCTTGGTCATCAATTTGAATGTGCTGACGCTGGGATGCGCGTTAACGAACCAGTTGAAGTCGTCATTCGACCAGAAGATCTGGTGCTAACAACTGTTGATAAGGCTAAATTAACGGTGACGGTCGATACGCAGGTGTTCCGCGGTGATATTTATGAAATTATGAGTCACGATGACGCCGGCAATGAGTGGTTGATCCATTCTGTTCGTAAAACGGCGGTCGGTCAGCAAGTGGGCATCTACTTTGAACCGGAAGATATTCACGTGATGCGTTTCGGTGAATCAGAAGAAGATTTCGATGCCCGACTAGAAAGTTACGAGGACGATGCTGATGAAAAAGTATAATACCTTTTACAGTGTACCGTATGTTCTCTGGCTATTGCTATTTGTGATTGCACCGCTAGTTTTGATCGTTTATCAATCCTTTTTTAACATTAATGGTCAATTAACGCTAAGTAATTATCGTGAGTATTTTGGTTCTGGAACTTATTTACGCATGACCTTTAATTCGATTTGGTACGCTTTTATCATTACGGCAGTTACTTTGCTGATCAGCTATCCAACAGCATATTGGCTCAGTCAAACGCGGCATAAGCAGTTATGGTTATTGCTGATCATTTTGCCGACGTGGATCAATTTATTGTTGAAAGCTTACGCGTTTATCGGTATTTTCAGCCAAGCAGGCGCGGCTAATCACTTCTTTGAATTTATTGGTATTGGGCCACAGCAGATTCTGTTTACCAAGGGCAGCTTTATTTTGGTGGCCGCGTATATTGAAATTCCCTTTATGATCCTGCCGATTTTTAATGCTATCGATGAGTTGAATCCATCATTGGTCAATGCTAGTCGTGACCTTGGTGCAACCAATTGGCAGACCTTCAGTAAGGTGATTTTTCCGTTGACCTTAGACGGCGTTAAAGCCGGGGTCCAAGCTGTCTTCATTCCCTCACTCTCGCTATTTATGCTGACTCGTTTGATTGGGGGCAACAAAGTGATCACCTTGGGGACTGCAATTGAGGAACATTTCTTGGTAACCCAAAATTGGGGGATGGGTTCAACAATTGGGGTCGTCTTGATCGTAGCGATGGTCGTGATCATGTTTGCAACTGGTGAGCGCAAGAAGAAGGGGGGCCAGCGGCGATGAAACGTAAATGGTTTGATTGGCGTAATATCTATTTGTGGCTGGTTTTCTTAGTTCTGTACGCGCCGATTTTTTACTTGATCTTCTATTCCTTTAATGCTGGTACGACGATGACGCGTTTTAGTGGCTTTTCTTGGCAACATTATGCGGAATTGTTTGCCGACACGCGGATGATTGAAATCGTGCTGGATACATTGCTGATTGCGTTGTTGTCCTCATTGATAGCGACTATTATCGGTATGTTAGGTGCACTGGCAATTTATGGAATCAAAAAGGTTTGGCTGAAAAATTCGATTTTATCCTTGAATAATATTTTAATGGTGTCACCGGATGTTATTATTGGCGCGAGCTTTCTGATTTTCTTCACTTTTTTGGGCTTACGGTTAGGCTTTAGTTCAGTGCTGCTCAGCCATATTGCCTTTTCAATTCCCATCGTTGTGTTAATGGTGTTGCCACGGCTCAATGAAATGAATCATTCGTTGATCGATGCAGCCACCGACTTAGGCGCCACCAACGTGCAGGTACTGACGCGGGTGATCTTTCCCTTCATTACACCTGGTATTTTGACTGGTTTCTTCATGGCCTTCACTTATTCGTTGGACGATTTTGCGGTCACTTTTTTTGTCACTGGCAATGGCTTCGAAACGTTGTCCGTCGAAATTTACGCACGTGCTCGGCAAGGTATTAGCTTAGAGGTTAATGCATTGTCGGCGCTGATGTTCTTGTTCTCGTTATTGTTGATTGGCGGTTATTACTTTATTGAACAATATAACAATTCGAAAAAAGCACGCCGGCGTAATCGAATGGGGGCGAAATTGATCAAATGAAACGTTTAGTCAGTTTAGCCTTAGCCATTTTGGCGTTTTGTGCTTTGTTAGCAGTGGGGAGCAGTCAGTTGCAGCGGTCACAAGGTGCTGCCAGTAGTGGCACGTTAACTTTATATAATTGGGGCGATTATATTGATCCGGCGTTGCTAAAAAAGTTTCAAAAACAGACTGGGTACAAAGTTCAAGTTGAGACCTTTGATAGCAATGAAGCCATGTTTACTAAAATCCAACAAGGTGGTACTGATTATGATTTAGCGGTACCATCGGATTATATGATTCAGAAAATGCATAAAGCTAATTTATTAGTGCCGTTGGATTATAAGCGCCTGCACGGTTTTAACAACATCGATACGCATTTCCGTAATCAATCTTTTGACCCCGGCAATCGGTATTCGGTGCCCTATTTCTGGGGAACACTGGGTATCATTTATAACGACCAAATGATCAAAGGATCGCAGGTGCAACATTGGAATGATCTCTGGTCAGCAAAGTTGCGCAATAATATAATGTTAGTCGATAGCGCCCGCGATATTATGGGGATGGCATTGATTTCTCAGGGACATTCAGTGAACACGACCAACGTGGCCGAATTAGATCAAGCTAAGTTAAAGCTGGAAGGTCTAATGCCCAATGTTAAGGCAGTAGTCGCTGATGAAATAAAAATGTATATGGCACAAAATGAAGCGGCGGTAGCGGTGACCTGGTCTGGTGAAGCGGCAGAAATGATGGCTAATAATTCTCATCTACATTACGTGGTGCCTACTGAAGGTAGTAATCTGTGGTTTGATAATTTAGTGATTCCTAAAACTGCGAAGCACTATAAAGCAATCTACGCATTTTTAAATTTCATGCTTAAACCAGAAAATGCAGCGCAGAATGCAGAATATGTTGGTTACGCCACACCAAACACGGCGGCTAAAGCTTTGTTACCACAAGCAATTGCTGACGATAAGCAATTTTATCCAAGCAACCAGGTGATCGATAAGCTGCAAGTTTATGCTGATCTGGGTAACCGGATGGTGGGAATTTACAATGATAAATTCTTGGAATTCAAAATGTACCATCAATAAAAATATGAATTTATCAAAAATTAAATAAATTAATTGATAAATAGGCTTAAAAATCAATCCGTTTTTATTCTTCAGGTGTACAAATCAGGATGATATGATTATAAATAACATCTAAATAATTTAATATTACTAAAAAAGAAAGCAATAATCCGCGCGGGATTGCTTTCTTTTTTTATAATATAAAACGATTGATAACAGAAACTTTTTATTGATAAATATTCTTTATAATTATGGTAATGGTGTCATACTAGATATGAGTAATCATGTAATCTCAATTAATTAAGTATTGATTTTTGGTCAGATTGATTTTTATAGTATCACAGTGTTAGGAGGGTAGTTAATATGCGTAAATTTTTATTAATAGCGCTTACTTGTACCGTAAGCACCTAATAACAGACCGGATATGAATCGGCCAATAATCGCGGTATCATA
>NZ_RHOF01000010.1 GCF_003946445.1 Loigolactobacillus jiayinensis
AATAGATTACCACTTTGAGCAATCTATCAACAGGATAAAGTATAGAGCCAAAAGTTTAGCCGCAATAATTGCGGCTAAACTTTTTTTTTGCTTGCAGTTTCTTCACTGGTTGCTTGATCAGGGAAACTAATCGTGAAGGTTGTCCCTTGATTTTGCTTACTAGCAACCTTGATCTCGCCACCATGTAATTGAACCAATTGATGGACGATTGCCAAACCTAAACCAGATTCACCATATTTAGTGTTTTTACGTGATGGATCTGCCTTGTAGTAGCGTTCCCAAATGTTTTTCAGCTGGTCCGCAGACATGCCAATTCCAGTATCCTGAACCGAAAAAATTGTTTCGTGATAACCATGTTTAGCAGTGATCGTAATTGTCCCATTCTGCGTAAATTGGATTGCGTTTTGAATCACGTTAAACATCACTTGAACGAAACGGTCATAATCAGCGTAAACTTGGATACTTGGTCCCGGCGTTAGAATTAAATCATTGTTGGCGTTGTTTGCCTTTTTGGTTAGTTGCATCACAATATTTTGTAACGCCTCAGTCCCATTAAAATTACGCTTGGATAAGCTGATCTGATTTGTGCGAATCTTCTCATAATCTAAGTTTTCGTTGACAATGCGAATTAAACGTTTAGTTTCGTTTTGCATTAATTCAATACTTTTACCACGCATATCCTCAGGAATGGCATCGTATTGTAATCCCTCAAGTAACCCGTTGATTGTGGTCAGCGGTGTGCGCATTTCATGAGCAGCATCAGCCATGAATTGCCGGCGCCGTTCTTCTTGACGTTTAATTTCGTCGCCGGACTCGCGTAAAGCAGTCGTCATTTGGTTAAAATCAACAGCCAAATCATCTAACTCGTCACGATGCTTCGAGTCGATTTGTACGTCAAAATCACCTTTTGCCACCTTATGTGCCGCGCCACGTAATCGATTGATCCGTAAAATTTGATATTTAGCTAATAAGAAGCTGAGAATCACCGCAGCCACACTAGAAATTAGCAACGCAATAAATAAATTATGCTCGATCTTAGTAATATTGGCGTGAACATTGGACACTAATGAGCCAACTGAAATGACAGCTTTTAAATCACCATTATAGAAATACGGCACTAAAACATCCGTCATTTCTTGCTGATTTTTTAACACGTTACTACCGTGATCAGATTTACGATAAATACGCTTGCCTTGTTTCAACTTATGCCAATCAGTTTTATTTAGTTTACGTGCCAATGCTGGACCATTACCGTTATCAATTGGATAGATCATCTGGTTTTTTTCATTAAAAATAGCAAAATGAACTTTTTGATGTGACAAAACGGCCTCACTATTGCTCAGCATACTAACTTGAAAGCCGGTAAACGAATTGGTCGTCTTATTGACTGTCATCGCCTGCTGCATCAAACTATCAGCATAACCTTCTAGCTGGTCCCATGTATTTTCATAAACCATTTTATCAGTGAATTGGATAAAAAATAGACCCACTACAAGTAAAGTAGTCATGATCACCGCAAAAAAAGCCAACATCTGCTGATAAATCAATCTCATTGATCAGTCACATCGGAATCATCGAATTTATAGCCGACACCCCAAACTGTTTGAATAATTTGTGGTCCCACCTTTTCGATTTTTTGACGAAGCTTTTTAATGTGCGCATCAACAGTCCGTTCATCACCATAATACTGGTAATCCCAAACCAACTCCAATAATTGTTCACGGGAGAAGACTTGCTTAGGCTTTTTAGCTAATGTGTGCAACAAGTCAAATTCCTTCGGTGTCAGGCCTTCAATTGGTTTACCAGCCAAATAAGCTTCTCGAGTTTTGGTGTTCAATTTAAAGTGATCAGTGACCACATCAAAAGCCGTTTCTGCATCCTCTTCGTTAGCGGTGGTATTTTCTTCACCTAGTTCCGCCCGCCGATGTAAGGCTTTGATCCGCGCAATCAAGGTCATTGGACTGAATGGCTTGGTGACGTAATCATCAGCACCAATTTCAAGACCTAAAACTTGATCACTTTCCGAATCACGCGCCGTCAACATAATCAGCGGTACCGTTTGTGAAATCTTGCGAATTTCTTGGGCAACTTGCATCCCGTCCATTCCCGGTAAATTTAAATCCAACGTAATAATATCCCAGCTATCGGGGTCAACTTTAAACATCGTCATTGCTTCGTTACCATCATAGGCGAAGCTAACCTGCCATTCTTCCTTGGTAAAAAACATGTTCATCATTTCCGAGACTGATTTATTGTCTTCAATCATCAATAACCGCATAAGTGACATTCCTCCGTTTTTATATTCAGCGTGTCCAAAAAACACTCACGTTGCAAGCTTTAAGCCAAATCAGCAAATAAACTACTCCCTAATTTGACACAAAACAACCTAGCCTTTAAGGCTTATTTCAGCTACCGTTCACTCAGGATAGGGTACTTTCCTGTTCATAATGCCTCTATTATACAATATCAGATAGTCGTTGTGGACCTTTGCTAAAAAAGTTGTCATAACTTCACTAACTATTCACATTTTCTAGTTATAGCCTCGCTGTCTTTTCTGAAAACTTTTTGTTACACTGAGAGCAGTGTTTTTAATTTAAATTGATCAGGAGCTGACAAAAATGACTTATCGTGCCTTAGTTTTCTTTGACCTCGACGGAACCTTAATGAACCCCCAAGCGCAACTAGATGATGATGTCCGGGCAGCGGTTCATAGCTTACGCGACCATAATATTTTACCAATTATTTCCACAGGGCGCTGTCCTGCTGAAATTCCCGATGTTTTTGCACAAGCCGGTATTGATACCTATGTTGCCCTTAATGGCGGTTTAGTCGTTTATAATGGCCAGCCAATCTATGAAGGGTCAATTGCGCCGGCTACTATCAATAAAATGTTGACGATCACTGAATCCCATGGTGATGCACTTGCTTACTATAACGGCACTGATTACGCGATTTCGCGATTAAATGATTTAGTCAAAGCACAGTACGATTTCGTCAGCACACCCTACCCAAAAGTCGATCCTGATTTCTATCAAACTAATCCAGTTCAAATGTTACTGGTAATCACCGTTGATAATGATAAACGTTATATCTACCCATACGGCAATGAGTTAACCTTTTACCGTAACACCCCCTATTCACTAGATACTGTATTAAAGGGTGAATCTAAACAGTTCGGCATCAATACGCTGATCAAAAAAATGGGCTTAACTGGCGTACCAACCTATGCATTTGGTGACGGTGTTAACGACATTCCCATGCTAGAAACCGTTGATCACCCAATTGCTATGGGCAACGGTATCACTGCAGTTAAAGACCGTGCTGAATATATTACCGCTAAGAATACTGAAGGTGGTATCATTCAAGGCTTAAACCATTTTAACTTGCTAGATTAAATAAAAGAGCGCCCTGACACATTAGATGTCAGGACGCTCTTTCATTTACTCTGAAACTTGATCATAAATGCCAGTAATTGTGCACTAGTCAGCTTGCCAGCAACTGCTAGTTCATTATTAATACGGACCGCCCCACTTGTTTGCAATGCCGTCAGTACTTCACCGATCGTTTGGTGGCTGTCAAAAGCTGGTAACGTCTGATCAGCGGCAGTTACCGGTTCTAGATAACCAAGAACCTTTAACCGATTCAAATAAACACCATAGATATCGTTAGTTTGCGCTGAGGCAAACATTTTACTAACAAAATCATTTGCTGGCTGTTGCGCAATTTCGTCTGGTGTCCCAACCTGGACTAAGTGACCATTTTGCATGACACCAATGCGGTCGCCTAATTGTAAGGCTTCATTCATATCGTGCGTGACAAAAACGATGGTACTTTTTAATCGTTGATGAATCTTCAACGTTAACTTTTGTAATTGTTCCCGCGAAATTGGATCCAGCGCGCTAAATGGCTCGTCCATTAGCACCACTTGGGGCTGCGCCGCAAAGGCACGAATGATCCCAACCCGTTGCTGTTCACCGCCGGATAAATCGCTTGGCATCCGCGTTGCATAGGTTGCTGGATCTAAACCAACTTCAGTCAACAAGTCAGTTACACGTTGTTTGATTTTTGCTGGTGCCATGTGTTTCATTTCAGGAATCAACCTGATATTTTCCGCAACAGTCATATTAGGAAACAGTGCAATCTGCTGCAGAACGTAACCCATTTGTAGCCGTAAATCACGTAATGGCACTGCATCTAGTGGTTTCCCTTGATATTCGATGGTGCCATCAGTAACGTCTTCCAACCGATTGATCATTTTTAATGTGGTTGTTTTACCACTACCGGAAGCGCCGACGAGGACGAATAATTCACTAGCTTCAATCGTTAGGTCTAATTTTTCAACAGCATAATTATCAGCAAACTTTTTACTAACCTGCTTAAACTGAATACTAGGCGTTGTCATCAGCGCTCACCTCCTAATAAATGATGCGTCACTAAATAATGATGCGCAACTTTAGCTGCTGATTTACGTTGTACGTTAACCTCATAGTTCATTTCCTGCATATCAGTAGCCGAAATTTTACCACGTAGTTTATTCAAGCTGCGAACGATTTCGGGATGCGCTTTGGCTGTGGCTGTACGCATTAAGGGCGCACCCTGATAGGTTGGGAAAAGGTGCTGGTCGTCTTTTAACACGACTAGATCATATTGGCGAATCTGTGAATCAGTAGAATAGCCATCGGTAACGTTGACCTTATCTTGGTTTAGCGCCTCGTAACGTAAATCAGCTGACATCGATTGCGTTTTAAAGCTCAGCCCGTATTTCTTTTGAATCCCTTTATAACCGTCATTCCGGTCCAAAAATTCTAAATCAAAACCAGCATTGATTTGTGATTTCACCTTGGCTAAATCGCTAATACTGTGAACATCATATTTATTGGCAAAGGAGCGCTTAACGACTAATGCATAAGTATTATTATATTTAAGTGGTGCCAAATAAGTTAATTTATCTTGCTTCTGTAATGCCGTTTTAGCTTGTTGATAGATTCCAGTGGCGCTAGTCGCTTGTTTGGCTGGCGCTTTAACTAAGCCTTCCAAGACTGTACCGCTAAACTCAGGATAAATTGTGATTTGATTATTTTTTAACGCACTAAATAAAAATGAGGTCTGACCAAAATTCGGCTTCAAGGTCACCTTAACGTTATCGTTATCAGTTTCAATTAAATCACGGTACATATTGATCAAGATTTCTGGCTCTGAGCCTAACTTACCGGCAATCGTGATCGATACTGGCTGCGGCTGGACTAACTTGTAAATACCAAAACCACCGAAACCAACAACCGCCACAGCCACGGTAATTAGAAATGGTTTTAACTTAATTCGCTTAACGCCTAGCAATGCAAAACTCAAAATAATTGCGAGTAGCGCTGATGCCAACGCCCCAATCAAAGTCATCGTGTTATTATTGCGATTGATACCCAGCAAAATAAAGGTTCCTAATCCGCCGGCGCCAATCAATGCTGCTAAAGTTGCCGTCCCAATGATCATCACCAGTGCTGTGCGGATCCCTGATAGAATCATTGGAAACGCCAGCGGCAACTCTACCTTACGCAGCTTTTCCCAACGCGTCATACCAAATGCAGTGGCTGCTTCTTCTAGTGAAGGATCGATTTCAGTCAACCCGGTATAGGTATTTTGAAAAATCGGTAACAGTGCGTAAACCACAAGTGAGATCACCGCCGGCACACTACCGATACCGACTAATGGAATTAGCATCCCTAATAATGCCAGCGAGGGAATTGTTTGTAGAACACCGGCAATTTGTAGAAAGACGTTGGCGGTTTTTGGTTTAGGAATTACCCAAATTGCCAATGGAATTGCAATTGCCATTGCGATTGCCAATGAAATCACCGACAATAATAAATGTTGACCTAGCGCTGTTATCAAAGCGCTACGTTGTGTGACTAATGTTTGCCAAAACTCGGTCAATGCCTTCGCCTCCGGTTATAAAAAGCTTGCAACAACTTCACTATAAAGTGAAAGTTACAAGCTTCAATTTACGCTCTAATATTTAATATACGCTAAAATTATCAAACTGCTACTTTTTTAATTTAGGCCAACTCACAAAAAAGTACGGCCAACAGCAAAATGCTATCCATAATAATAAGCTAAATCACTGGCCGGTGATGGATAAGCGAGAATCCGCTGACCCAATTGTGCCTGAGTAACCTGTGAATTCATCAATAAGGTTAAATAATTGATTACTTCCTCAGCGATGCTCGCGTAAACAACAGCACCAACTAATTGCTGCGTTGTCCGATCAAAAATTGTCGTCACCTTAGCTAGCGGCTCCTTTAACCGGTTAAAAGTATACCACTGCGTCGTATCTTGTTCAACAACTCGATACTGTTCTGGTTGTTGTTTTGCATCACCTAGTTTAACACCAACTTGCGCAAGCTGTGGACTAGCATAGACCACCTGCGGCATCGGTGGATAAGCAATAGCGGCCACCCCGATATCTAAAATGGTGCGCGCCGCGTAACGGCCCTCAAAGCTAGACACTGGAGTCAATTTCGGTTGTGTTTTAGCAATCACGTCGCCCACAGCGTAAATTCGCGGATTAGTCGTCTGTAAATGATCATTGACACTGATCCCCTTTGCCACTATTGTAACACCAGCTTGCTCCAAGTTTAAGCTTGCTAATTGTGGTCGGCGTCCGCTTGCCGCAAATACGGCATCAACATTTAATTGTAGCGTCGTATTAGTGGCTAAGCTGAAGCCGGTAGCCTGTTCAGTAACGCTGGTCAACTCGGTATCCCAATGGAACGTGATTCCCTTAGCCGTTAGCGCCGCAGATAACAACTGCGTGTAATTCTCAGGAAAACTACGTAAGATCCGCTGGTTGTGCTGTAAAATATGCACTTCAGCCCCTGCACTAGCAGCAATATTAGCCAATTCCAAAGCCACGTACCCGGCACCAATCAACGCAATTCGCTTAGGCAGTTGTGGTAATGCTAAAAAGTCGGTACTGGTCTGCAAATAGTCACGACCACTGATTTCTGGAATAACTGGTGCTTGCCCAGTAGCGATGATGAAATTAGTCGCTTGGTAGGTGACTCCTGCTACTACCACTTGGTCCGTAGCCACAAAGTGTGGTTCACCATGAATTGTGGCAATGTTCGCGGCTTGCAAGCCAGATAACGTGCCCGCCGGAACTTTGTCAGTATAACCACGTTTAAACGCCATCAACGCGGGCCAGTCAATCGTGGGAACACCTTTCAAACCAAATTGTTGTAAGTGGCCAGCATGATCTTGTGCTTCAACGGCTGAATACAGCATTTTCTTCGGGTCGCAACCACGATTAGGACAAGTACCACCCCATAAATCATTTTCAATCACCAAAACATGCTGGTGCGGTGCTAAAGCATATGCGGCCGCTAAACCACCAGGTCCTGCCCCAATAATGATCGTATCAAATTCTGTTGTCATCATTTACCTCCTATCAGCTAAGACGTTATATCAGCAGTAGCAAAATGGTCCAAAAGACATAAAATATCTCTTGGACCACGCCGTCTTTCATTCAGTTTAGCATAGGTCAACATCAGCACACTCAAAATATGCTTAGCCGACTCAATTAAGACATCAACAGTGGCAGTTCTGGCTTACTTAAGTAGTCACCTTCCAGATAATCAATGTAATCTTGCTCGTGCAACCACGTCAACATGCTATCATCAATCACACCATCTAGAATAAATTCAACATTCCAATTCTTGGCGATGTCACCCCAGAACTTAATATTTTTACGTAATAACTCAGGTGCTAGTGTCTGGCCTGCTTCTTGAATCGATAACTTAATCCCATCAATATACTGCAAGCTGGCATTGATTGCTTCAAAATGCCGATTACTCCCGATTTGAGTCAAAACAATTTTGATCCCATTCTTACGGTAAAACTCCGCCATAGGAATTAAAAGATCAATCACTGGTACCCGATCCAATTCAATATACATGACCTCAGGACCGTTGGGACTATTGAAAAACGCCACCAATTTATCAGCTGCAGCTTGGTCGAGAAAATTAGCCACCGATAACGCCATCACGATTGACTGACAACGACTATTAACTAACGCATCACGCATTAATTCAATTCGTGTGTCAATATTTAAATGATCTTGGTGGGGAACCATCCAAACTTGTTGTTTACGGTCATAACGGCGCAAGGTCAATTCATTAGCGCGGCGCCGTGCGTCAGTACCTACCACCGTGTCATAAATGCCACGAACAAAATAAGCATAGCTTTCCTGCTTGGAATCGTCTTCTAACTGTTGTGGTACGCCATCGACCGTAATCGTATCACGCCCATTTTTCTTGCTCGTATACAACGACTGATCCGCCCGCTTATAAATATCATCTGGGGCTTGATCATTAGCTTGTAATTCGGTCATGCCAAAGGAAACGGTGATTTTGATAGTATCTTTTTCATAAGTGAATTAAGATGTACGGACAGCCCGCCAACAATGACTTAAAACTGATTGTGCTTCTGCCGCTGAACTATCGGGGAAAACTAATGTGAACTCTTCCCCGCCAGTCCGATACAACTGATACTGTTTACTATATTGCAATAAAACTTCCCGTAAAATACCGGCCACACGTGTCAATACTTCATTACCGGCTAAATGGCCGTACTGATCATTGATCAACTTAAAATGATCAATATCCATCATTGCAATTGCTAATGGCTGCTGGTTCAGTCGTGCTGTCCCAAACGAGGTAAAAACATCCTTTTGATAAGCAGTGAAATTCTTAGTGTTGGTCAAGCGATCATAGTTAGCCAAATGAGCAACTTGTTCATTGTGTGCCCACAAATTTTGCTGACGCCCTGTAGATAACTTCATTAAGAAGAACATTAAAACAGCCTCAACCGAAACTAGCGGTGTCATATTCATACTAGCTGAATGCGTTGGTAACGTGAACCAAAAATCAAGTGCAATTAGCGATGAAACCGTTAATCGCAATGGAAATTGTGGTTCAATGACATGCCGATATCGCCAAATAACGACTAGGATCACCATTAAGATCGCCATAGAAATAGCGAAACGATCGACCATAAAAAAGCCGACATGATGCATGGTCCAAACAACTATTATCGCCACACAACGAATTAAATATTCACCTATATTAATTTCCTCATCAAGTAAGGAGAACACTAATATAAATAGCCCAATATTATGGTACATCATGGCGTTACTGCCGCCAAAATAACCGGCAAAATGTAAAATTGAACCTAAACCAATACTCAGTACGATCAAAGAAATACGTAAGAGTATGCGTTCCTTCCGCGAACGAGTGGAATCGCCAAAAGCCCGGTTCCAAACTTCGGTATAAAAACTAACAAAGCCAGCAATAAAAAAGATGGCCACAGTCAATTGGGCTGCCCACGACATGATAGCTACCAATAGATTTTGTTTATCCACATGCATATCCCCCAGTACCTTACTGTCCTGATTGCCGTTTACTTTCACGACACCACAAAATTCAGTAATTTATCATCAACACTCATAACCGTTTATCTAAATCACAGTTAACCATTATTATTAAGAAAAACGGCAAAATTTCTAAACTTAAGTTTTTCGCTTAACTGCCACCACGTCTAAACCACGGCTCAATAATAGCAGTTTTTTGTTAAGAATCACTTAACTATTTAGTCACAGTGAATTAAAGCTAATTCGCATAATCAGCCACAAAAAAACTAAGCTTTTAGTGTCGTTTAGCTTAGTCTAAATCAACTAATCCCGGTAACCACAAAAAGGGAACGTAATGCCCAGCAAATACATACTAACCCAGTCTCAGCTGATTAAATAATCTAACTAGCCCTGACTTATTAGCGCTTTCAAGAAAAAAGCATCATTATATATTGCGACTTAATCAAACAGTATTAACCAATTATTATACGTAAATTTACAACCAAGTCACGACAAATTTTATGTTTATAGACTTATTATATCACTCTTCGTGAAATCAATATATTGTATTTTAATTTAACTTAAGCGTATTTAGATAATATTCAGCTAATGGTTACAAAAAGACACCGCAATTCAGTTGACCAACGTGCAGCCAAGAATCGCGGTGCTAAGACTAACCTAATAGTTCAAGCAAATCGTTTAATGCTTCACTCATAGTTGGGTGAGCAAATATCTGATCGCGTAACACCTGATATGGCACATGTTGATGCATGGCCAATGACAGTATATTGATCACCTCATGTGCCTCCACACAAAATAGTGTTGCACCGAGAAATTGATCATCGTCCCCAACTAAGGCCTTTAAGTAGCCTGCTGAATTACCCAAAATATGTGCTTTGGGCATGGCAGCAGCTGGCAACTTGGCCACACGGTAATTAATACCTTGTGCCGTTGCTTGTTCTTCATTTAACCCAATAGTCGACAAGGGTGGGTTTAAGAATACAGTATGTGGCACGGTTGCTTGTTCCTGCAGGCTACGCTTACCCTGGCCCATCAGTTGATCGTAAACAATCCGATAATCATCTAAGGAAATAAAGGTAAATTGAGCGCCACCACGGACATCACCCATCGCCCATACGTTAGTTGCATCAGTCCGCAAATGATCATCGACCACAATACCATAATCATTAGTCTGGATCGTTGTCTTTTCTAAACCAAGGTTAGCGATATTGGCCGCCCGCCCTGTAGCAACCAATATTGTATCAGCGGTAAACATTTGCGGTGTCCCAGCCACAGTAGCACTGATCTGGGCCTGTGTACCAGCATCGGTCACCTGCAGCACCTGCGCATCTTGTATCACTTTTATGCCAGCTTGATCAAACTGGTCATGAACTGCCTGAGCAACTTCACGCTCATCCCGCGCCATAAATTGTGTTTTACGATCCAAAATCGTAACCTGAGCGCCAAATTGCTGATACGTTGTGGCAAATTCTAAACCGATATAGCCACCACCGATAATAACCAATTGTTTTGGTAAACGTGCTTGGTCCAGCATTTCTGTGCTGGTTACCGTGAATTTACTATCAGCTAGGCCTGGAATTGCTGGCATAATTGCTTTTGCACCAGTATTAATGAAAATACGCTCACCATGAACTTGTTCGCTACTGCCATTAGCATAGCTGACCGTTACTGTATGATCGTCGTCAAAGTGTGCCCAACCAGTTAAAACAGTAACTGCTGGTAGATCAGCGATTTTATGTAAATTTTTCATCCGCAAGCTACCGATCAAACCACGTTTGCTAAGCACTGCTTGTTTATAATTACGTGCTTGCGTGCCGACTACTGGTGCAGTTGATAACGTATATAAAAATTTGGATGGAATACAAGCAATGTTAATACACGTGCCACCATACATCTGATCTGAACCTTCGATCATCACAACTGATTCACCAGCTTTAGCTAACTTAAATGCCAATGTCTTGGCCGCCTTACCAAAGCCAATAAATACATTTTTTGCTTCACGCATGCCGTTACCTGCTTTCTTAAAACATTATTAGTTACTAGCTTAATTTATTATGTCGTTCGCCATTAAAGTTAACACAGTTGCTATTTTTGGTAAAACAATTAGTTTGTGCACAATTGATACAGTTACTTCATCAAATAGCACACAAAAAAGACCAGCAAACTCACTAATAATAAAAGTAAGTTTGCTGGTCTTTTAAAATGGAAAACGTACCATCTCGGTGTGGGCACGGCGAGATAGTACGTTAGTGAAGTTTTAATCACTGATTTTTATCAAAACTTAAAGGTTATTCTGATAAAAGTTAATGAAAAAATACCTTGAAAATACTATAACACCTTATTTACCGTTTTACAACCACTTGGGGTTACATTTTCTTAACAAAATCCTCATTTTTTGACTGGATCTGTACCAATTAAAACGGTCACATCAACAGTAATCTGTGGAAATGGTTGTGCCAGTAGCTGTTCCAGCTGTTCTGGCGTAGCTTGCCAATGAAGCGGTGTCATCAAAACCAGATCAGCAAAATTTTCTTGAGGAATATCAAATTGATAGCGTACTCGTTGCGCCTCAACCTGATGATAGTTCTCATTAAAATGCGCCAGCACTTTTTCATTGGAATAAGCACCACGCCGTTCACCAGCAAACAGCGCTTGGCGTAATTCCGCTAAATAGTCAGTATTAGGAATCACTTTAAGTACACGCGCATCAGGTTTCATGATTCGCGCAAACTCACGATAATTCGATGGTGAAAAGATATTCAAGATAACATCAAAAGTCGCAGCATTAAATGGTAGATGGGCCAAATCGGCGACACAGAAGAACGCATTAGTCGTTTGTTGGGTCGCCAAATTAACGCCCGCCTTGGAAATATCAAAACCAATCGCCGTTTGCATTTGTGTTTCCAACTTACGCAGGGGGGCCCCCTCACCACAACCGACATCTAGTCCCACTGTATTAGCTGGGAGTTGCTGCCGAACAACATTTAAAAAACCATCAAATAAACCAGCTTGTAAAATCCGCCGCCGACTGGCTAACATTGCCATATCGTACTCACTTTGGACTTGATGCTGTAAAAAGTACAATGTTCCTTTTTTACTTAAATCCAGCTGATGACCATTTGGACAAAACAAACTATTGTCCTGAGTTACATTATAGGCCTCGTGGCACACTGGGCACTGAAATAAATTCAAATGCTGGCGCAAGAATTGTTGGCCCCGTTCAATTTTTTTCATGAAGTTACATTCCTTCTCTACTCATATTTAAGCTGATTTATTCGCCTAATCCACTAATAAATCTTGATTTTCCAGTCGCTGTCCATGCTACTATGGCGAAATACGCCTAGTAGAAACAGGGTGTTACTACTGTTTATAGTTTACCTTGTTTTGCTTAAAAATAAAATAACGAACATTTTTAACGTAGCATGCTCGATTTATCCGTGTTTACTCTTGACGACAGCAAATAATTCAGTTATCCTATCTAAGGAACGAAAAATAAGACATTTATGCTAATGATTGTTCGTATTTAGAGCTAAATGCTTATATTTTAAGAAGGAGTTGTTTTACATGCAAGTTTTTGATTATGAAGATATCCAATTAGTCCCGAATAAATGTATTGTTGATAGCCGTTCAGAATGTGATACTAGCGTTAAATTTGGCCCACGGACGTTTAAAATCCCTGTCGTTCCTGCTAATATGCAAACAATTATCGATGCGCCATTAGCCAAAGATTTAGCCAGCAACGGCTATTTTTATGTGATGCATCGTTTTGAACCAGAAACGCGCGCTGATTTTATTCGCCAGATGCACGCTGCTGGTTTGTTTGCTTCTATTAGCGTTGGTGTAAAACCCGAAGAATATGATTTCATTCAGAAATTAGCTGATGAGCAATTGAATCCTGAATATATCACCATTGATATTGCTCACGGTCACAGCCAACGCGTAATCGATATGATCCAACATATTAAGCGCTTATTACCAGATAGTTTTTTAATTGCCGGTAATGTTGGTACTCCGGAAGGCGTTCGTGAACTTGAAAATGCCGGCGCTGACGCTACCAAGGTCGGCATCGGTCCCGGCAAAGTCTGCATCACTAAGATCAAAACTGGCTTCGGTACTGGCGGTTGGCAATTAGCCGCACTACGCTTATGTAGCAAAGCCGCTAGTAAGCCATTGATTGCTGATGGCGGTGTACGAACAGATGGTGACATCGCCAAATCAATTCGCTTTGGTGCCAGCATGGTGATGATCGGTTCCCTTTTTGCCGGCCACAAACAATCACCAGGTAAAACGATTGAGCGCGATGGTGAGTTGTATAAAGAATATTTCGGCTCAGCTTCCGAATACCAAAAAGGTGCCCATCATAACGTTGAAGGTAAAAAAATGTTAGTTACTTACAAAGGCGATATTGACGACACGTTAACAGAAATGCAAGAAGACTTACAGTCCGCAATTTCCTATGCTGGCGGTAAGGACTTAAAAGCACTGACCAAAGTCGATTACGTGATCGTTAAGAATTCGATTTTTAACGGCGATGACCATTATAGTGTGTAACACTTAATTTTGCTGCTAACCCAGTCCAACGTATAAGTTCCTATTCGATTCCGACATGAGATCAGCGACATTTGCCGCTAGGTTTCGTGTTTTTTTAATAAATTACTTTGCAAATCCATGATAGCGTTTTACAATAAGTATATGCTAGATACATTCTTTTGAGGAAATCAGGCGCTCACATGCAGACGATTCAAGTAAATAAGCCTTACCAATTACCCCCACTGGCTGATCAAGCAGCCCAAGCAATGCAAGAAATCATGAACGGGCTAGCCAAGCCAGTCGCTAGTCTTGGCCGGTTGGAAGAGTTGGCCGTACGTTTGGCGCGCATTGAAGCGACCACCAAACTACGCCTACAACACAAAACGCTACTAGTGTTTGCCGCCGATCATGGTGTCACAGTGGAACACGTTTCCGCAACACCTAAAAAAGTGACCATCGTACAAGCTGGTAATATGTTGGCTGGCCATACTGCCGTAGCTGCATTAGCACAAGCTGCCCACTGCCACGTTCAAGTCATCGACATCGGTATTGACTCAGCCCA
Organism: Loigolactobacillus jiayinensis; assembly: GCF_003946445.1. GTDB lineage: Bacteria > Bacillota > Bacilli > Lactobacillales > Lactobacillaceae > Loigolactobacillus > Loigolactobacillus jiayinensis. The sequence goes on from NZ_RHOF01000010.1 coordinate 14,514, forward strand.
CACTTTTCCCGGTCTGATCGATGCTAAAATCGCCTATGGCACCCATAATATTGCCCTAGGTCCAGCAATGACCCGTGCTCAAGCCCTACAAGCGATCAAAATCGGCTATGCTACAGCAGTTGCAGCAATCAACGCCGGTAGCGATATTTTAGCCGTCGGTGAACTAGGTGTTGGCAACACAACAACTGCAGCAGCGGTTGCAGCAGCCTGTTTACAGTGCCCAGCTACCGAAGTAGTCGGTCGCGGTTCTAACATTGCTGACGCTAAATTTAAGCATAAAATTGCCATTGTGCAACAAAGCTTAAAGATCAACCAGCCTGATACTGATGATGCCATCGATATTTTAGCCAAAGTTGGTGGCTTTGAATTCGGTGGTAAAGTCGGCGCAATGTTGGCTGCCGCTGAACATCAAACGCCGTTAATTTTAGATGGCTTTATTTCTTATGCCGCTGCTTTATTGGCACAAAAAATAGCACCAACCATCACTGATTACTTGGTGCCATCCCATGTTTCTCATGAACAGGGTTCAAAGCGCGCCTTGCAACAACTAAGGCTGCAACCCTACTTTGACCTTAATTTGTGCGTCGGCGAAGGCACTGGTGCAGTTATGTTGATGCCATGGCTTGACGAACTTAACGCCATTTTGACACAAATGAACACACTAGCCGACATGGATATTATTTATAAGCATTAGTTTGATAAAGGTGCCAGTTTTCTGAGCGCCTTTTTTTGTCCACCTTAATCGTCGGTTTCGTACCGAATTATTGTTCCAACATGAAAAGCAGGCTTAACCGTATTAGTCAAATAAACCCCATTACCCAGCCGGTCTGATGCTGGTAACGGTGCAAATAATAAGGTAATGTGTCCGATTGTTTGTAAATTTTGATTAGCCACATCCCCAACGTAAGCAATTGTATAGGCATGCTCATCAATCGTAATGATGTCCCCTTCTGCCAAGGTCAACTGCTTCATCTGCGTTGGCATTGAGAATTTTTGAATCACCGCGATGTCTTGCAACTCAGGGGTAGCCTCTTGATCAAATAAAATAACTAACGGATCGTTCGTTTCAATCGCATGGCTGCCAATGGCAATTACCGTGCTGGTCACTGTACTCATAAAATTTTTCCTCCAATTATATCTTAAAAACTATTTTCATACTGCTAAGGTGTCACAAAGTAGCGCTTTCAATTGACGTGGTCGCTAAACTGCTACTTTACAACAACTGCGCCATCCTAGCTGTCTACACTTTACTATTTCTGATAAGCGTAATTGCCGCGTCAAAATGACTCAGATTTGTCGCTTATGCAGCCCCTTGTCACTTTTCCCAATAATTCACGCTCTAGCTATGCAGCGGGAAATAGGTTGTTGCGTCGTCCCAATTCTAATGGAAAAAAACAGCTCACAAGAAACAACGGGACTTTAATTAGTGTATCACAAAACCGCATCACTCGTTACCCTTTCCTATGCGCTATGCAATATGCTAAGATAACAAGTGAATATCGTGTGTTGGAAAAGATACCACTATTTTTCCAACCTATTTACGCTAAAACTATATAGCGTCAAGTTGCAGATGTTTTTAAAAGCATGCCGGCAATTTAAGCCTACTTTTAGTTAAACGCTGTCACTTATTTTAATGAAGGGAAGTTATCTCTTGACCTTACAATTATTATTCGGTAGCTATACACGTAATGCTGGTACTGGCATTTATCAAGCAACGCTGAACACAGAAACCAAGCAATTAACACAGCCCACCGCATACATCACAGCGGGTAATCCAACTTATTTGACGGTATCCCAGGCTAAACGCTTGTACAGTGTACTAGCAGAGCCTGATGCTGGCGGCTTGGTTGCTTATGACCTAACTGATTTCAATGCGCCTAAGTTCCTTAATAAATCGGTACAGCCAGGCTCTTCGCCTGCTTATGTAGCCGTTGACGAAACGCGCCAATTAGTGTACTCCGCCAAGTATCATAGCGGCCAATTATTGATCCACCGTATTTTACCTGATGGTAGCTTAGAATTAGCTACTACCGTCACTGATCACGGCCATGGCCCTAAGCCAGAACAAGATGGCGCTCACGTCCACTTTGCTGATCTAACGCCTGATCAGCGCTTAGTCACTTGTGACCTTGGTACCGATGAAGTCCATACTTATGATGTTGCTACTGACGGTCAAGTCAGTGAAGTTGCGCTTTACCAGACAATAGCTGGGTTTGGTCCCCGCCACATCGTTTTTCATCCAACTGCACCAGTCGCTTATTTAGCCGGTGAATTAGGTAGCGCCATTGAAGTTTTACATTATGACGCCACCACTGGCCAATTCAGCCACTTACAAACAATACCAACTATTCCTGCTGATTTTACGGCCCACAACGGCGCAGCGGCGATTCGGATCTCCAGTGATGGGCGCTTCTTATATGTGTCCAACCGTGGTCATAATTCATTAGCAGTATTTACCATTGAAGCCGATCAAACCTTAAAATTACAGCAATTGATTTCAACTGAAGGTGAATTTCCGCGTGATTTTGCTCTAGATCCTAGTGAAAGCTTCCTCGTTTGTGCCAACCAAAATACCAGTAATCTGACGCTATTTGCTCGCGACGAGCAAACTGGTCAGCTCAGCTTATTACAAAAGAATATCGCCTGCACCGAACCTGTTTGCGTTAAGTTTCTATAAAGGAGTCGCATATGCTGATCAAAGAAGTCTGTTTAGAAAATTTTACTCATCTACCCCAAGCCATTCGCCAAGGCGCTAGTCGCATTGAACTATGCGATAACTTAGCTGTTGGTGGTACTACTGTCAGTCACGGTGTCATGGCCGAAGCACTGCGTTACGCCCACGAAAAGGACGTGCCCGTGTTCACGATGATTCGTCCACGTGGTGGCAACTTTGTCTATAACGATTTAGAGTTACGCATGATGGAAGCCGATTTGTTCACCGCACAGCAATTAGGCGCAGATGGCGTTGTGTTCGGTTGTCTTACTGCTGACAATCAAATCGACGAAGAAGCTATGGAAATGTTACTAGGCGCTGCTGGCGGTATGGAAGTCACTTTCCACATGGCCTTTGACAGTATTCCTGCTGCTGATCAAGCCGCAGCAATTGACTGGCTAGTCGAGCACCAAGTTAGCCGTATTTTAACTCATGGTGGCCCACTTAGCGCGCCACTGAATATTTCAGCCGTGCAACAATCAATTGCTACCGCCAATAAACGATTAACTATCTTACCAGGCGGCGGTATTACTGCTGACAATGCAGTTACATTAGCAACCCAGCTTGGCAGCAATGAAGTACATGGTACTAAAGTTGTCGGCACTTTAGGTTAGCACAGACAATATAAAAAGCGCTAAATCACTGTTAAAATTGTGATTTAGCGCTTTTTTGCTAGTTCTGCCATTTTTCTTGAATAAATTGTTCACGGCCACCTTGCTCTTCAAGTGCATAGCGCCACGGATTCTGCTTATAAAAATCCTGATGCTCAGCTTCAGCTGGGTAAAATGGTTGTGCTGCTTCAATCGTTGTGACAATCGGTTGCTCAAAACGCCCACTCGCTGCTAATTTAGCCTTAGAAGCTACCGCAATATTTCGTTCTGCATCATCATTAACAAAAATCACCGGCCGGTAGCTATCACCGCGATCTTGGAATTGGCCCATTGCATCAGTGGGATCCGTTTGCCGCCAGTATATTTCCACTAACTCTGCATAAGAAATCACTGCTGGATCATACGTGATTTCCACTGCTTCCGTATGGCCAGTAGTATGGCTGACAACTTGCTCATAGGTTGGATCAGCTACGTTCCCACCAGTATAGCCAGAAACGACTTTTTCAATCCCTGGCTGCGTGGTAAACGGCTTGACCATACACCAAAAACAACCACCTGCAAAAATTGCTTTTTTCATTTTATTTAGCTCCTTATATGAAAGAACGTTTCGTCCAGTTGAAATTATTCTGTAGCAGACTTGAACAGTACCTGATAGGCAGCATAACCTTGAGTTGCTAGCTCTGTCAGCGGTACGAACTTCAATGCTGCTGAATTGATGCAGTAGCGTAATCCGCCTTTATCAGTAGGACCGTCAGTGAATACGTGGCCTAAATGAGAATTAGCCTTTTGACTGCGAACTTCAGTACGCATCATCCCCACTGACGAATCCAAATGCTGTTTGATCAGCTTTTTATCGATTGGCTTAGTAAAAGACGGCCAGCCACAACCGGCGTCATATTTATCAGTTGAACTGAATAACGGTTCACCACTGACCACATCAACAAAAATACCTGGTTGATCAAAATCGTCATATTGACCGCTAAATGGCCGCTCCGTTGCGGCATTCTGCGTTACTTCATAAGCTGTGTCACCAATTTGCGCGCGTAAATTATTGTCTTCTTTTACCATGCTAAAACCGCCTTTATTCGTTTCAGTTGTGTACAATATATATAATCCATTCTAACCAAAATAAGTGCCACGTCAAGTTTTCTGCATAGAAAAAAGACCGCTTATTAGCGATCTCATTTAGGCTGATAACGGTTATTTTTTTCTTGACCATTTATCGAGCATATAAACTAATTTACAAACGATGCAATAAAATATTGTGCAATGCTAAAATAAATCAGCACACTGGTTAAATCACTTAGCGTGGAGATAAATGGGCCGCTGGCAACAGCTGGATCAAAGCCAAGTCGCGCCATGAAACCAGGAATAAAACTACCAGCTAAGTTGGCCACAATAATCGCGCAACACATTGCCAGACCGATAACAAAGCCTAAAATAAAGCTGTGTTTCCAGAAACCAACTACCAGCGTGATCGTCACTCCGGTAACTACACCAGTAACAACGCCAGTAACCAGTTCAGCCAACAGCGATTGAACGAAGCTGCGTTCTTGATCCGGAAACGCTAACCGGCGCACGGCTACGGCTAGGCTTTGGGTGCCAGCATTACCAGCAGTCCCCGTGATCAGCGAAATAAACACAGCCAATACACTGGCCTCACTGACCAAACTTTCATAGTGGTTGATCAAGCTAGCCGTTGACATGCCAAGAAATAATAGGGTCACCAACCAAGGCAAGCGTTTGGCGGCAGCTTTTAACGGATTTTCACTAGTGTCCTCAACATCGACCCCTGCTAAACCAGAATAATCAGATGCCGCTTCATCATCAATGATATCAATAATGTCATCGACAGTGATAATGCCTAATAAATGATTTTCGTCATCGGTCACCGGAATCGCGAAGAAATTATAATCACGAATCGTCTGGGCGACACTTTCATGGTCGTCGGTGACTTGCACCGAAATCACCCGCTCATTCATAATATCCTGAACCAACGTTTCTTGATCATTCACGATCAAATCACGTAACGAAATAATGCCCGCCAAATGTTTTGCGTTATCCAACACGTAAACATAGTAAATTAATTCGGCGTCATCAGCCTTCTCGCGCAAAGCATACATTGCCGAAGCCAGCGTTTGGTTAGCCGCAATAGCGATAAATTCGGTGGTCATGATGGCACCGGCAGTTTCATCGTCATAATGCAACAAACTGCGCATATCCATGGCCACTTGATGCGGCATCTGTGCCAATAATCGATTGATTGTCGGCTTATCCAGATGCTCCAAAATATCCACGGCATTATCGACGTACATTTCGGTCAGCATTTGTGCGGCAAATTCTGGTCGCATTTCCGCCAAAAAATTAGGAATCTGCTGGTCGTCGTCATCGATATCATCGAAAAAATTACCGACAGCACTGGCCGATAACACATCATATAGGGCTAAGCGTTCTGATCGATTTAAGTTCAGGAAAAATTGCGCTTGCTCCCAACTGTGCAACTCTAAAAAAGCACTGCGAAAAGCAGCGGGATCTCCAGCGGCCAATAACCGTTTTAAATGTCGTAATTGAGTCACCCCAACGCGATTTTCAACCTCTGCCAATGCCTTTCACCCCTTTAAATTAATCCAGCATTCTGACCAATTGCACTAAATCTGCTGCTAATGGTGCAGTCAACTTAATCGTCCGCCCTAAAAATGGATGCCAAAATTGTAGCTGCGCACAATGTAACGCCGGCCGGATTAACCCAGCCAGCTGTGGTCCACCATATAATTTGTCACCTAATAACGGATGCCCAATTGCTGCAAAATGCACCCGAATCTGGTGTGTACGCCCAGTATGCAAGCGCACCCGAACTAACGCTGCGCGTGTAAACTGTTGTTGTACCCAATACTCCGTCAGCGCGCTACGACCACCCACTGCGGTAGTCCGCTGAATAAATGAACCTGGCGCTCGCTTAATCGGCAAGGTAATCCGGTTATGCGTATACGTTAAGTGACCGGCAACAACCGCTAAGTATGTTTTCTGTAACTGTTGCGTGTGCAGTTGTTCACTAAGTAACGTATGCGCAAAGGCATGCTTAGCAAACAACATCAACCCTGAAGTCCCTCGATCTAGCCGGGTGACGATGTGAATGCCTTGATTAGTGTAACCTTGGCGCTGATAATAGCCTAGCACACGATCGGCCATCGTATCAGTGGGATAAACGTGGCTGGGTAACGAAGCAACCTGTGCTGGCTTGGCCACTACTAGAAAATGGGCATCCTCCCACACAACAGCCACTGGTGTCGCGGCTGGCGTTAGCGCAACTGGTGCTGGCTCACTAGGCAACACCACCGTCAGCGTTTGCCCCATTGTCAACATATGGCGCACAGTCACTGGTTGATCCGCCACCATTAATTGTCCACCGTGGAACTTAATTTTTTTCAGCAAAGTGCGCGAAATTCCCTTAGCAGTTAAAAACGCGCGAACACTCTGGCGGCCTGCACCAGTATATTGCCAATCAAACTTCATTCGCGCTGTTTCTCGCCGATAAAAGCGTCCTCGACCCGGTTCCAAAAATTAGTATGGCGGTACCCAGCAAAGGCGATACGCTGCTTGGCGATCCGGTAACGAATCGCAGTGATCGGCCTTTTTTTCGGCACGAAGCGGTCAACGGTCATCACATAGTCGTCCTTACCTTGTGGGTCGGGATACAAGTCGATCCACTCATCCTTAGCGATGATAATTGGTGCGCTAAGGGTGCGGAAAACGCGGTTATTGATCGAGGCGATCTCGGCCAATTGAATTGCTTCAAGGCGGGGATGCAATACGGCGCCACCAATTGATTTATTGTACGCCGTTGAACCAGTTGGTGTAGAGACACAGAGGCCATCGCCGCGGAAACTTTCAAATAATTCGTCACGGATGTAGACATCAGCGACCATCGTGGCTGATACGCGCTTCAGCGTTGATTCATTCAACGCCAAATAATGATTCATCGCGTTATCACCGGCATAGCGTACACCGACATCCAGCAACGGATAGCTGATCACCTGTTCATTATCATCACGCCGTAAGCTAGCCACCAGTTCGTCTAACTCATAATCACGCCAGTCGGTATAGAAGCCTAAATGGCCGGTATGGACGCCAACAAAACGAACTCGATCTAGCATGTGGGCATACTTGTGAAAAGCTGATAACAACGTCCCATCGCCACCAATTGTAATCACGATTTCTGGGTTGGCCTCCACTAACTCAAAATTCTGTTGCTTCAATTTACTCTCTAAATCTGCCGCCGTGCGCAATGATTTACTATTCGAATTATGAAATACGGTTACTCGCATCCAAAAGATCCCCTAACTAGCTTACTTAGATTGTTCTTCTTCGTCCTGGTCCGAAATCTGATTACCTTCAATTGTACCGTCGCCAATTTGCTGCCCTTTACCATAGGAAAAGAGTTGTTGGGCCTCTTGAATTTCTTCACGAATAGCTGACATTTCCTGATCCAACATAAAAGCAGCTTCGGCGGCGCGCTTCAAGCGTTCATTGATTTCATCGGGAAATTCACCTTGATACTTATAGTTTAGTGAATGTTCAATAGTTGCCCAAAAATTCATCGACAGCGTGCGAATCTGGATCTCAGCCAGTAATTTTTTCTCACCATGCACCGTTTGAACTGGGTACATAATAACCATGTGATACGAGCGATAGCCACTAGGCTTGACGTTAGTGATGTAATCACGTTCCTCCACCACTTCCATATCGGTTCGGCGGTGGATCAAGCCGACCACTTGGTAGATATCCTCAACAAATTGGCACATGATCCGCAAGCCAGCAATATCTTGTAGATCCTGTTCCATTAAGTCTTCACTAATTTGGCGGCGGTGCATTTTTTCAACAATACTATCTACTGGCTTAACCCGCCCAGTAACAAACTCAATTGGTGTATGCGTATTCTCCTGTTGAAATTGCTTACGCATCCCCCGTAATTTAATTTTCAATTCATCAACCGCTTGTTTATACGGCATTAAAAATAATTCCCAGTCTTGCGGCATCGCAACGATCCCCGTTTCTTTTTAACTATTTGCAACCTTTATCTGTGTTCATTTAATATACAGTTTCCGCTGTAGCCCCAATCACTTTATCTTGCGTATTGCATCTGAATAATCGCTATTATGTGCACACTCAAAATTAACGCCTTAGCGCCACTACACCGTTAGCAAAACCGCATTAAAAATGCAGATCATGGCGTGTTGCGATCTGCATCAATTTTAACATATGACGCTTATCGCTCAGCTGTGCAAAAAAATCATCTGAACACATTTTCTAATACTCTCATATTTTAGCATACATTACCCATTTGCGTATTGCTTGCAATTTGACCGATAAACATTGTAGACTGGCTGTGGAGATAGTGCTTTTTTAGGAAAGTGGTGGATTCATGAGCCGACAAAAAGAACGAGAATTTAAAAATCTATTGACTGCCGCTGAATATCAGCTTCTGCAACAAACCTATAATTTTAATCTATCATTTAAGCAGACAAATTTGTATTTTGACACTGCCACACAGCAATTACGCCAAATGGGTTGTGGTTTGCGTATTCGCTTATTTGTTGATCAAGCCGAGCAAACGCTCAAAGTACCAGCTAGTGACAACCACGATTTGTGGGAACTAACCGACCAGTTAAACGTTGCAGTCGCGCGGCGCGGTGAGATTCAGCGGGCCGGTCAAGTTGCTGACTATTTACAAAAACACAAAATCGATATTGCGCACTTACAGATGACTGGTTATGCACAAACTAAGCGCCAGCAAGTGCGTTTACCCGCAGGTCTATTAGTATTAGACCAAACAATCTACGCCGATGACGGCGTTGATTATGAATTGGAGCTAGAAGTGACTGCTGACACTACGGCAACAATTTTCCAAGAAATATTATCATTACGTGATATTCCACAACGACCAGTGACTAATAAAGTAGCACGGGCAGTCACTAAATACCAAGCACCAAATAATGAAAATCGGCGTGCAAATCTTACCCGAATGCTTTTTATTTGATAATTTCATGAATTTTGTTAAAGTAAGTATGAACAACTGATTAGCGCGTGGCTCGTTGTGCACAAGTCACAGTTACTTATAACCAACATGGGGGACGTAATCGTGTTAGAAATTTATTTATTTGTTAATCCGCTGGGCGAGCACTGCTTAGAAGCAGAACGCTCAGTTTTACAAGTTGCCGAAGAGCATCATGATACTGTACATTATCAATTCTTGCCACTAGTCAATTTGCACACTGTTACTGACGTTATGAAGCGTAATCGCTTCGATACACATGATCTCGATATGCGCAACAAAATTTTTAAAATCATCTACGCTGCTGCTTTGGATTACAAGGCCGCTTTATTTCAAGGTAAACGTCGTGGTCAAGAATTTTTGATGCAGCTACAAGATGCACTAAATTTTCACCACGAACGTTACACCGATGCATTGATCAGTGATCTGGTTAGTCATAGTGGTCTGGACACTGCTATGTTTCGCGAGGACCGTAAATCACAATTAGCGGTGGAAAGTTTTGAAGCAGATCAACGGGTTGCCTGTGAAATGCAGATCCAACATCATCCGTCTGCAGTTGTCTATAATTACGCTGATCCCGAGCAAGATTATGGCGTCATGATTGAGGACTGCCACTCATATGAAGTCTTAAAACAAGTCTGCCAAGGTAATTTTGACGCTGCATTGGCGGCGCAAAATCCAACCAATAAACGCAAACAGACAATTCATATCCTTTAAATAACAATTGTTATTAAGTTAGCGCAAGTTTTATTCATACTTTGTCCGAACTTTTAGGCCAAAAGCGTGCAGTCCGCTGCAACGCTTTTTTCATTTAGTAAAAGATCATTTACGCGCATAACTGAAAATCAGACTTGACAAATGGTCTATTTTTTATTACACTGAGTAACAATTATTCTAATTAGGTGTCCAGAGAGATTAGTACTAGCTGCAAACTAATCCACCTAAAATGGCGTTTTACTATCGGTTGATCGCGTTACAGATCATTAAAGGCAATTAAAATAATTGTGAAACTTGGGTGGAACAGCGTTGACAAACGCCCCTAGTGCAAAATCTTCTGCACTAGGGGCGTTTTTTAGTTGCTAAAAATGTGGCGCGCACATTTTGATGACGACGTCCTTAGTCAGATCCGTTGCTTAGTTACTGTTGAAGTCAAGGAGGAACTCTTTTATGCAAGATCCACAAAAGTTATCGCGCTCACTAAAAAGCCGCCATATTCAAATGATCGCCATCGGTGGCGCTATTGGTACCGGCCTATTCTTAGGCTCAGGTACCGCAATTCGTGCCGCTGGACCATCGATTATTCTATCTTATCTGATTGTTGGTATCTTCTGTTTTTTCCTGATGCGAGCCATTGGTGAACTGCTATTATCCGATACCAGCAAAAGTTCATTTCTCGATTTCGTCAAAGCCTATCTTGGTAAACGGATGGAATTTGTCGCCGGTTGGACGTATTGGTTTTGTTGGATCAGTTTAGCTATGGCTGATTTAACTGCTACCGGTATCTACGTCAAATATTGGTTCCCTAGCTTCCCACAATGGGCCACACCACTGATCATCATCCTATTACTGCTAGTTACTAACATGGTCAACGTGGGCTTGTTCGGTGAAATGGAATCCTGGTTCTCGATGATCAAAGTCGTTGCGATTCTCGCCTTAGTCGTGGTCGGTGTCGTTCTAGCGGTGATTCATTTTCCTGTCAGCACTGGCCATGCCGGCTTTGCTAATTTAGTTAGCCATGGTGGCTTCTTCCCTACTGGTGCAATTGGCTTTTTCATGTCATTTCAAATGGTCGTTTTTGCCTTTGTTGGTATTGAAATGGTCGGCTTAACGGCTGGCGAGACCACCAATCCAGAAATCAACTTGCCTAAAGCAATCAATAGTCTGCCAATTCGTATTGGCCTATTCTACATTGGCTCGATGATCGCCATTATGAGCGTCTATCCATGGAATCACATCACCACTAGCACCAGCCCGTTCGTTCAAGTTTTTTCTAGTATTGGTATCGCTGGGGCCGCCGGTATCTTGAACTTTGTCGTTTTAACAGCCGCTATGTCGGCTACTAACAGCGCAATTTTTAGTACTAGCCGCACCTTGCACGCTTTAGCACGGAGTAATAACGCACCTAAAGTATTCGTTAAACTTGGCCGCAACAACGTCCCTAATTTAGCACTGCGTTTTTCATCAGCAATTTTATTTTTGATCGTTATTTTAAATTATCTGATGCCCGCCAGCATTTTCAACTTGATTTCTGGTGTTTCCACAATTAATTTTGTCTTTGTTTGGCTGATTCTGTTATGGTGCCACGTCAAGTATCGCCAGAAAAATCCAGCTGGTTATAAATCATTTGCCATGCCGGGTTATCCAGTCACTGATTATATCAGCATAATCTTTTTTGCAGCAATTCTAGTATTTCTGCTCTTTGACCCTAATACCCGTATATCTGTACTTATTGCACTAGTTTGGTTTGTCCTGATGTTCATTGCCTATCAAATCATGCAAAAAGTAATCAATAAAGCTTAGATTAAAAGAGCGTATGCCGCCAGCACGCGCTCTTTTTTGATTGCTGCCTACTTTTACTCATAATGGCCTTAATTACCACACAAACAATGCCTGTCCTTGCAGGCGCAACAAAGCCTCAGTAAAAAAATAATCAGAGTAGATCAACGGTACTTCATAAGTAGCTGGCCGATGGTAGGCTTCAGTCCCCCCACCAATCACGCCATCCTCCATTAAGCTCCAATCAGCGTAACGTGCTTCGCTGGCTTGCAACAGTTGCACTGCCGCTTGGTGATAGGTGCTACTAGCAGCAGTTGGCGCCCAATTGGCCAATTCTAATAACCCACAAGCGGCGATCATAGCTGCGCTAGTATCATGTAAGTTAGGTAATGCTGGTGCTCGAAAATCGGCCAGTGGTACATCATTACTACGCCCCATTTGGCTAATGAAATAGTCAGCAACTCGTTGAGCAACTACCAAGAATTCCGGTAGCTTAGTGTGCCGATAGGTTAAGGCAAATCCGTAAATAGCCCACGCTTGCCCCCGTGACCACGCCGAATCAGCACTAGCCCCTTGACCAGCTAACTGTTCAATGAAGGCCCCTGATGCAGCATCAAAACTAGCGATATGCCCGACTGAGCCATCAGTACGAACTAAATACTGCGCAATCGTTTGTGCATGGCGTGTCGCTATTTTTGCAAAGCGCGGATCAGCCGTTTCGGCGCTGGCCCAATACAATAATTGCACATTCATCATGCTGTCTATAATGCACCAACCAGGATGATCATTCCATGCTACCAAAAAATTACCCGTAATATTAAAACGGCCAGCCAATAAATTAGCCGCATGTAGTCCAGTTCGATAGGCCTGTTGATCACCAGTCAGTCGATAATGGGCAACTGACGTTAACAACCACATAAAGCCAACGTCATGATGAATATCCTTAAATTCGTACAAGGCTTTATCCAATCGTTTTTCCTGTAACAATGCGGTCTGCTTAAATGACGGTTGCTTCGTATAATGAAATAATTGCCACAGCAACCCACTCCAAAAGCCATTAGCCCACCAATCAGCACCGCGTTCTGCGACCACATCGCTATAATGCCCATCGTATGGCATGTATGGTGTTGCGCCCGCTAAGCGTTTACTTTCTGCTGCAACCTTAGTCGTCATTTTCTCTAGCCAAGCTGTCACCCAATCATTATCCATCGCCATACCCCTTTTCAATTTCATTATAGCAGAAGTATAAATAAGGTCGACCAAATTTTGGCCGACCCTATTTGTCTATTTAACTGTGCGAATTCTTGAAATCAATAACCCGCCGATAACTTCCATTACAACAGAGAAAATGAAAATTGAGTGATAACCTAATCCAGTGACAATCATCGAAGCGACCAGAGCACCCAACATTTGTGCACCGGTAACACCTAAGTTGATCAAACCTAAATCCTTACCAGCGGTTTCAGCAGAAGGCAAAACATCGAGGTTCAACGCACCATCAACTGAATTATAGATCCCCGTCCCCATTGCAGCTAACACACCATAAACATACATTGTCCATGGATTAGCATCAAATAATGGAAATAAGGCCGCAACCCCTAACAAATAAGTGGCAATCGATACAGGTAATTTGACGCGTTTTAATTTATCGGCTAATACGCCAGAAACTAAGGCAAATATTAAGCCAATAAATAACATAATCGAGGAGAAAATAGAAATTGCTGCACCGGCTGATTTATCATTCATTGACATATAATCAGTAAAAATATACAACAGATAGGTTGTAATAATAGTGTGGCCTAATACCATAAAGAACTTCCCGAATAAGGCTAAATAGTAATCGCGAGCACCTTTTCTTGGCAATGTGAAATGTTTGACCACACTACTTTTATTCATTTCAACTTTAGGTTCGTCTAGATTAGATTTTTCATTGGCTAACAAAACGTGCACAATCATTAACACTATCGCGATAGCCGCCATAACATACAAACCAAAACGGACATCACCTAAAAATTGTGCCGCTAAAATTGCAAACAATTGCGGTACGATCGTGCCACCGACGCCATAAAAGGTGGAAATCGTCCCTCGCCAACGTGGTGCGATCCGATCGGAAATCTGCGCATAAATTGCTGCCGCAACCGCATTTTCTGCTGCCGCAGTAACCACCCAGATACCAATGATCACTACGACTGATTGAATATTGGCAATTGCAATCAAAGATAAAGCGGTCACAATACTGCCAATGATAATGAAGGGCTTCCGTTTACCCATTCGTGATCGTGTCACATCAGAGAATGCACCAAACATCAAGTTGGCAATCGCACTAGTTAGAGAAGCAACCATTGCTAAAATCCCCACCGCCCAAACTTTATGGGCTGGATCGATTTGACTGAATAATTGCGGAATTAAGGTACTCCGTGTTGATGCAACTGGACCAATCCAAACTGCCGGTGACATGAACATTGCAATTGAGAAAACTAGTGGTAATTTAGGTTGATCTTCGTCTTTGATCTTAGCATTGATTTTGGGTTGATATTTAGGCTTTTGCGGTGTTACCGTATCTTGTTTATTGGCCATTATAATAACTTCCTTCCTAATTATTAAATGAACTAACGCAATTTAATTGTTACTTTGCTAGCTGCTAACTGAACTTCGAAGTAATCATCAGTCAATTTTGCCAACGGTTGCTGCGCCCACTTAGCTGTTGCATGTGGCAAATCTGCATGTGCATAAACCCCAGTAACCAACCAGTGCTCACCGGCCGTTAATGTTGTTTGCCGACCAGGTAACGCCACAATTTCTGGTGTCATTAAGTTGGTATTGGGAAAGCCATCAATAGTAGCATCCTTTTGGGTCAAGACTTGTGGCGTTAAATCGACAATCCCAGTAAAACCAGCTGGTCCACGAAAGGCACTGCTGTGATCAGTTGTGGTTACCTTCCCTGGTGTATCTGGTGAATCAGCCACCGCAAAACCAGTTTCGTAGGCCACACAGGTTTGTTTAACGCTAATATGGTGTAATCTGATCTGCCAACCAGCTAACGGAATTAGCCAAGTACGAGCTTGCATCACATTATTGATCCGCCAAGTTGAGGCAACATAATCGTCAGTCTGTGTGACATCGGTTACATTATTTCGTGAATAAAACATGCCGGTTTCCACAATGTTTTGGCCACCACGACTGGCCGTCATTGTGGTATCGATCGTCTGCAACCCTAACATTGAATCCATAACGGCTTCTTCTTTCAATTGATTTTGCCGTGGCACAGAGAAACCGAATTGACTAGAATAAGCAAATTTAAAATATTTTTCATTCGTCAAGGCGTGATAATTTGGCCCTGGCTGCCCAGCATTTAACAAAACAGTATGACCAGCGTCATGACTCGCAAGTAAGTGCGGTACTGCCAATAGTTTTTTAGTTGGTACCTGTGGCAGCTCTGTTTCAACTGTTTGCCAATAGCGATGTGTTTGTGGTAAGGCGAGTAATAAAAATATTTTGTTAGCCCAATATGGTGACGTTGGGCTATTATAGGGCTCGGTCATCAGTAACTGTGAATAACTATATCCCAGTGTGAGTAACCCGCTCTCATCAAAAATTGGTCGC
Source organism: Loigolactobacillus jiayinensis (assembly GCF_003946445.1). Classification (GTDB taxonomy): domain Bacteria; phylum Bacillota; class Bacilli; order Lactobacillales; family Lactobacillaceae; genus Loigolactobacillus; species Loigolactobacillus jiayinensis. Next base: position 29,989 of record NZ_RHOF01000010.1, read on the forward strand.
TGTAACCACCAACGTAAATTACGATTAATAATGCCTTTAATCACCGCAGTTTTTTCTGGCCAAATATCGGCGTAGATCATGGCAACCCAAAAGGCGACAGCTGCATAGCGATAAGTTAAACTACGCCCAAATGGCACATTAGCCCCATCAGCAGCAAAGAAATGAATGAATTGGCCGGCAAACTCACGCGCCCGTTGCCGGAAGACTTCGCTTTGAGGATCATCTGGTGCTAATTTACTATACAGAATGCCGTAATACTGAAAAGCAAACGGCGTATAATAATCTTCACGACCCCGTGCACTATCTTGATACCATCCATCCGCACGATAACACTGCTCGATCTTGATCATTGCAGCCTCAGCATCGCTTGAATCAACGTCAACGTCTAAATGGACCAACACCTGATAAACTAGAATTTTGAAAAATTGCCAATTACCATCCGAACAACTATGAGCAAAAATCTGTTTTAACCAGGTGGCCACTTGGTCTTGCTCCAAAGCCGAAAACTGGCGCCATAAATAATGATCGTCATGTAATAAAGCTAAAGCAATTGCTGGCATTTCCACCATTCGCTGATCACGATCATGTAGGTCTCCCCAGTAATCTGGGCTTTGGGGATCAGTTCCCGCCAAGAGACCTTCACGAATTTCTTTCTGCCAATCAGCAGCCAACTGCCCAATTGCTGGCCCTGCACCCCATAACATTCGGGCAAAACCTTCAATTCCAGCAATACGAGTCCCATAGCCGACGCCATTACTACCAAACATAATCCGCGCCTTGCCTTGATAATGCTGCCGCAATGGTTGGTTGATTTGTTTGAATAAGTCTAAATAATCCTGCTTAGTTTCTAATTGTATTGATGCCAAAATCATTACTCCTTTCTAACCACACATTTAAGCTAACAATTAATAAATCGTCATATCTAAATCCAAAAAGCGTAATAAAGCTTCCACGTAGAACGCATCACCGTAAATAATCGGTACCTCACGATCACTTGCACGATGATATTTAGCCGATCCGTAAGTCAATAATTCATCGTTTGCTGGATCAAAGTCACAATATTGTTTAGTCAAAGCAGTAAACATTTTAAAAGCGGCTTGTTGATATAATGCCTGCTGTGCTGTTGGTAAGTATTTAATCAATTCCAGTAAGCCACAAATAGCAATCGCGGTTGCTGTCGTATCGCGATAAACGGGCTCAGCTGGTGCCCTAAAATCAATATTTGAAACGTAATCGGTCAGTGCAACATTAGCAATGAAATAATGAGCGACTTGTTTGGCCTGCAATAAAAATTTAACGTCCTGCGTGTCGCGAAAAGCTAAGGTTAATCCATAAATTGCCCATGCCTGACCACGTGCCCACGAAGAATCCTCACCATAGCCTTGTCCACCCAGATTTTTTTCAAATTCACCTGTCTCTGGATTAAACACAGCAATATGATTAACTGACCCATCAGCACGCAGCAAAGCGCTGGTCGCTGTATAAGCGTGATTTGTCGCCATCTGCGCAAAACGTGGCTCATTTAATTGCTGACTGGCCCAATGCAATAAAGGCAGGTTCATGAAACAATCCACAATGATCTGGCCTTGCTTCTCAGAACCATTCCAGGCTAACAAATAGTGCCCTGCTGGGTTATACCGCGCAGCTAAAACCATCGCTGCCTGGATGCCACGTTGACGCGCTGCTTCATCATTTGTTAACTGAAAATCAGCCACTGCCGCATTTAACCACATGAAACCAACATCGTGGTCTAATTGCTGTGTTTGTATTAGCGCCGCATCTAACCGCTTTTCAATTGCTCGCGCAGCTTGCAAATAAGCACTATCTTGAGTTGCGTGATACATTTGCCAAAGAAGCCCCGCCCAAAAACCATTGGTCCACCAAGTCAAATGGTCCGACCCAACATCTGTATAGCGATGCTTAACTGCAATATAGGGAATTGCGCTGCCTACTCGCTCACGAACGAGCGGTAATTTCTTTTTCACCTTGATCCAAATATCTTGTAAAAAGAGTTGATCCTTGTTTGATAAGTTATATTTCATAATAATCCTCCGTACGTAGCATCAATCGCTAGCAAGCGCTTTCTTACATGGATCATGATAACATTTACACAAGTTTAAAGATGTACGCTATTATACAAATAATGGTATAATTATGGATAATTAAAAGTATATATACTAATTAAGTCATTATTATTATCTTTTTATGTACATAAATATCGAAGGTGGCGTCATTTATGGCTGGAATTTTTAATTTTCCTTATTTACAGCTGAACGAGATTTTAAAAGTTAGTGAACAAACCTACACAATTAATATGAATTATAATTTCCAACAAAATGCAGCTAACATCCTTCTATATGTCAAATCCGGGCAATTGCTACTATATGCTCAAACAAGCTATATCATTAATTCTGCGGAATTACTGATTGTCCCAACAACTGAACAAGTCACGTTGGTAGCGGCGGTTCCAGATACCGTTGTTGTCTATATTATTTTCAAAGCAACCTCACCCCATTTGCCAGCTATTCAAGCGCACATTTTTAAATCGATTAACGCCACACTATTAACAAAGATAATGCAGCAAAATGACCAAATCACGTTTCTACGGCGACGAAAGCCTGAAATGTCATATGATGTAGAAATTGGTGAGTTTTTTACTGCATCATGTGCGCTATTATATACTGAGGTCACTCAATTACTATTATTGTTAAGCGAAATGGAAATTAAAACGCGCCTACCAAATACAGTTACAGCTACTTCAACCTTAGCAACAACGTTACCAGATCCAAAGATCAATAAGAATCAGCTTATTTATGCAAAGTCGGCTTCAGGAACACTTTATAAAAATCTATTAGTTAAGCAAATCATTACCTACATGAAGGCTAATTTAGATAAACATTTGTCCATTACAATCATTGCTCAGGAATTTCTTGTTGGCAGTTCTAATCTCAAAAAAATATTCAAAAAAGAAACTGGCAGTAGCATCATGACTTATTTTAAGGAATTACGAATGACAGCCGCAACTAACTTAATCGAACAGCATAAACTAACAGTGACGGAGATTGCTACACAACTGGGCTTCAGTTCTAGCCACCATTTTTCTTCAGCCTTCAAACAATATACCGGCGTATCCCCAACACAATATTACGCTAACCTAGCCCCAACAAATTAGACACAAAAAAAGCCGGAATACGATGATGTACTCCGGCTGCCAATTATACAGTTTGCATTTATTTTAGTGATTTATAGCAACACAAAAATTTTAGTGATTTATAGCAACACAAAAAACCTTACCAGAAATTCAGTAAGGCTTTTTCATTTTAATACTTGATACCGGCGATCGGGGTCGAACCGATACTCCCGTGAGGGAACTGGATTTTGAATCCAGCGCGTCTGCCAATTCCGCCACGCCGGCATAATATAATTATGCTTATTGCTTATCTAAAAGTATGGTAACACACCTTTATAAATAAAACAAAAGGCGGTAACCGGATTTGAACCGGTGATAGAGGTTTTGCAGACCTTTGCCTTACCACTTGGCTATACCGCCATCATCAAGGTTCAAATACCTTGAAACTTTTAACTGGGATAGCTGGATTCGAACCAGCGCATGACAGAGTCAAAGTCTGTTGCCTT
>NZ_RHOF01000100.1 GCF_003946445.1 Loigolactobacillus jiayinensis
AATTAAGATTTTTGTTTGACTAAACCAATCTAGCCACTAGGGTATACCCTATTGGCCTTTTTTGATTCTGTGCTATACTAGGAATTACAAATGTTCATTAGAACTGTCCAAAAGGAAGTGCTGACAATGGCTAAAATTGGTTATGCTCGTGTGAGTTCCAAAGAGCAACATTTAGATCGACAGCTAGCGGCCTTAAAAGGCGTTGATAAATTATTTACGGATAAATTAAGTGGAGCTAACACTAATCGGCCAGAACTGCAAAAAATGCTGGCCTATATTCGTGAGGGAGATATTGTCCTGGTCACTGAATTAGATCGCTTAGGCAGAAACAACCATGATTTGACTAAGATCATGAACTCCATTCAAAATAAGGGTGCCACCCTAGATGTGTTGAATTT
>NZ_RHOF01000101.1 GCF_003946445.1 Loigolactobacillus jiayinensis
AAATATCATGGGCGCAAACCCCAATACACCCAAGACGATCCCCGCTTGCAACATGCTTTTAAGCTTTACCAGGCAGGCATGAGTGACATTGATGTGACTCGAAATACCGGGATTAAACGGACGACCTTTATCAGATATCGCAAAAAGTTTAATATAAAAAGATGAGATTTATATGTTAGATAAATTAAAAACCGTTTTTTATGAGCAGCAAAACTATTTTGAGAAAATGATGGGAATCATGTTAGAGTGGTATCATTTATTAATCGGAATGCAAACAACTGTGCTCAACATAGTTCTGGAAGTGTTTGTTGTTCCATTCTTCGATTGCATGCTTAGTAGCTTTCGATTCATCGTACACGTTGAACTGCGTTTCATTAAACACAATATCTTGATTACTGTGATTAATCTTTTCATCATGTTCAACATGCTTCTGAATGCCGGAATATCCATTAGTATCTTTCGCTTGTAAGTCAGTTGTTACGGTACATTTTATTGCCATCTTTTATGCCTCCGTAAGTTATTATCTTACAAGTAATTATAACATGTTTGCAGTACAGTAAAGTGGATAAGATATCCAATTTACTAGCTCCCTAGTCAAAATGGAGTAACCCCATTTTGACTAGGGAGCTCTGCCGAGGGCATTAGGAACACATTTCCTAATAACCATTAAATTTTATTTTCAAGATTGTATTTGAAAATAAAATGTTACCTTTTACCCTAGAAAGGTAACGCCAAAAGAAAAATTCCCAATGCATTTAGCAAAGGGAATTTTTTGTAATTAATTCGTGGTTTTTTTGATAATCATTTGAAAGTGAATTATCGAATTGTGGCCCCTAATACGTTTTTAAAATGATTCATCGCCCATTCAGCACCAGCTGGTGAGAACGTGGCCACGGCTGCTTGTGGAATCACAATGTGGTAATCCAGGTTGTAGGCACTGATTGCGGTGTGGAGGACACAAATATTAGTGCAGACACCAGCAATCCAGACTTCATCAATCCGCCGTTCCCGCAGGTAGTTATCCAAATTGGTGTTTTGGAAGGAGGAGTAACGGTTCTTATTGAATTTGTAGACATGGGAATCGTCATGATGTCGATCAAACCAGCTGCCGACTTGGCCGTATAGTTTCTGACCGGTCGTCCCAATAATATTATGGGCCGGATATAGTTTGGTTTCTGGATTGAATGGGTCATTAAGCCGGTGACCATCAGTGGGAAAGATCACATAATCATGCTGGCTTAAGAATTGATCGGCTAACCGCATAATTTCTGGGGCCAACGTCTGCGCTGGCTTGCCAACCGTTAGTGATCCCTTATCAGCCACAAAGTCGTTTGTATAGTCAATAATTAAGAGCGCTTTAGCCATCTTAATGTTCCTCCGTAAATTGAGCTTTAGTAATTAACTGTTCTTGCAATTCAGCCAATGTAGCTGTTAAGTAAACTGGGTACCGATCGGGGTTAACTAACCGTTTTGTGGCTTCTGGTAATTCTGCTACTTGATCCATTGAGAATTGCTGAATCTTAAAGAGATCATTTTCGATTGGGGAAGCATTGGAACCCAGATATTCTTGCATCAATGGCTTAGCATTAAAGTTAGTCAGAACTTGGCTGGCGTGCGTGGCTGCCGAATTAGCATTAACCACTCTCAATGGAGCCGTGATGTGCTCATCAGCCAGGGCAATCACATCGGCGATCGCTTGATGAAGGTTATCTTGCCGGTAAATCCGGTAAACTTGCTTATTACCAGGCAGGGTGATCTTTTCTCTGCTATCACTAACCTTAATTTTTGGGATCCATTGATCATTAATCTTTTCTTCGGCGAGCTTATAAACGCCACTTAATACCGGACTGGAGGAACTGGTAATTAAACGTTCCCCAATCCCAAAGTTATCAATTGGAGCTCCTTCATCCAACAACGACTTAACTACATGCGCATCAAGGGCATTTGAAGCTGTAATCTTTGCCTTGGGGAAGCCAGCATCATCGAGCATCTTCCGGGCTTTGATGGCTAATTGCGAAATGTCACCGGAATCTATCCGGATCCCGACTGGTTGGTGCCCTTGAGCGCTAACTTGCTTGAAGACCCGAATCGCGTTCGGCACTCCTGACTTCAAGACATCATAAGTATCAACGAGCAAGGAAACTTTGTCAGGATAAACCTTGGCCCAAGCTTGAAAGGCACTTAATTCATCAGAGAAGCTTTCGACCCAGGCATGTGCCATTGTGCCGGCCGCGGGAATATTAAATTTACTGGCTGCTTGTAAGTTCGACGTGCTGGTACAACCGCCGATCACCGCGGCTCGCGCCCCATACGTGGCGGCATCAGGGCCTTGCGCCCGCCGCGCGCCAAATTCCATAATTGGTCGGCCTTGAGCGGCATGGTTGATTTGCCAAGACTTCGTCGCAATTAATGATTGATGGTTAATGATGTTTAGAATAAAGGTTTCTAACAGCTGGGCTTCAATCAACGGTCCACTAATTGAAATAATTGGTTCCCGTGGGAAAACAGGGGTTCCTTCTGGTAAAGCCTTAATCGAGCAGTGATTTTTAATCTTGCTCAGGTAATCCAAAAACTCGGGAGTAAATTCATTCAGGGAGGTCAGGTATTCAATATTCTCCTTAGTGAAATGCCAATTTTGAACTTGTTCTACCACTTGCTGGAGACCAGCGACAATGACAAAACTACCGTTGTCGGGAACCCGGCGGTAAAAGACGTCGAAGCGAGCTTGTCGATCATGGGGTAGGGTAGCGTAGTACCCATTGGCCATGGAAAATTCATATAAGTCGGTTAATAGTTGTAGATTCATCTTAAATACTTCCTTTTAAGTAAAAATTACTTTAATTTGGCTAAAAATAAAAGTATGGTTAACTTTTATTTACGTCTAGTATAAATACTTTGCAGCAAAATGCAAATGATGCCCTTTAGTTAAGTTGGTAGAGCTTTGGTGGCCGCCCAGAATGGTTCAAAGTGGCGGCCCCGACTTCTTTGAAGAGGTGGTTGTGAGTTTTCTTAAAGTTGGAATTATCAATCTTGTCAATTGTCGTACCTAAGAAAGCCGCAAAGACTTCGCGCGCTTGGCGCAGGGTAAAGGTATTACCTAAGATCCGAAGAATTTGGGGTTGATAGTCCAGCTTGTTTTTAATCCGATTAATGGCGGTGGTAATGATTTGAATATGATCAAAGACCAGGTGACCGGCGGGACTTAGGATAATCTCCTGTTGGTCATGGGTGATCACATAGTTGCCCTGATCTTTATCAAGCACGAACCATTGGGCATCTGTGGCCCCATACCCTGGATGCAATTTTGGGGTTGATGGTAAATAGGTCATATAGGCGAGTGCCAGTGCCCGAGTTCCCGTAACCCGCTTGGAATCTGTAAAGGTGGCCAGTTGTTCGGTTGAATTCATCGGAACTTGCAGGCCAATTTTATCGTCAATTAGACGAATGCAGGCCGCGTCGGCACTCTCTTTACTCCGCAAGAGGGTTTCGGGGAGGGCCCAATGTCCCTTTAGAGGTTCATCTGCCCGCTTAATCAATAGTAATTGTGGTCGGTGTAATTCAGTATTAAAACTCCAAATGACGTTGGTGATGGTCACCAATGGCCGGGCAATAATTTCACTATCCAATTGACGCTCCTCCCTTCATAATTGTTAACTCAACTCTATTTTAGCATTTCTCGGCCACTAGTAATTGCCCAGTTGCTTTAAATCATGTTTGACGAGGATTGCTAAATTTTGAATGGTGATCGACGTCGGCTGGGCTAACCATAAGCAAAAAGTATTCCAGAAAATACCGACGGCAATGCGGGTCATATATTCAACTTTGGTATCGTTAGTGACATCGACGTGTCAAGCAACACTGGGGTGGCGGAGATGGAAACGCCGAAAGAAAAACCGGCATCGTTTGGTTAGCATTATCTAAGATCTTATAGCTTAAACCAGCTTTAACTAACAAAGCCAATTTAGCTGAGTGAGCTGGCCAGTAAGTAAAGAAGTCATCGATGACTTCTTTATAGGTTTGGGGGTTAACTTGCAAGATCCAATCAGTGTATTTCTTTAGTAAGGAAATAACATACTGATTAATCACATCGTCTTTGCTTTTGAAATTCCGGTAAAAAGTCCGCCGGGAAATATGGGCTTGGTTACTAATATCGATCACGAAAATTTCTTGGTACGGTTTGACGGTTAATAATTTTTTACAGGCTCAAACCAAAGAACAATCAGCTTTTATTGAGCTACTTAAACAGCAGTTAGAGGTTAAGGACGAACAGATTGCAACGACTAATAGGATTGCCGATCAAGCACAACAATTAGATTTAACTACACACAAACAATCACAACCATCATTACCTCAACAAACCGAATCTGAGAGAGCGTAAAATATCTTGTATAAATGCATAAAAGATTTCTGAATTGTATAGAAATAGGGAATGCCTTCCCTTATG
>NZ_RHOF01000102.1 GCF_003946445.1 Loigolactobacillus jiayinensis
CTTTTTCAATTCCCAATAAATCATTTACACATAATTATTTAAACACTCGACTGGAAATATTTTGATAACGTGTTATTATTTTGTATGTAGATTACAATTATTTTAGAATATAATTAAAACTATTTTGTAAATAACGTTATTGCTTAATCAATTTAAGTGATTAAATATATAGATAGAATTTCGTTTGCAATTTATTGGGGGAAATGATTATGAACTTTGAACAAATGATGCTTAATGACCGAGCTTACCAATATTTTCGAATTTACAGTACGCTAGTTTCAATGCGCCAAGGTGTTTATTCAATCAACGAAATTGCCCAACGTGTCGACCTACCCTACCCAAAGGCTTATAAACTAACCCAGGGATTGGTGGACGAATTAGCTTTGATCGATCCGGAAGCACCTTCTTTGATTGCTGATAACGGTAGCCTAGATACAACGGTGTTAACCGTTGATCTGAATACGTTACGTTACCATTTAATTTCTAACCAACTACCCTACCAAGCAATTTATTATCTGACTACAGAAGAAGACCCATCGATCGATGATTTCTGCAAACGCTATGAAACTAGTCGTGCCACTGTCTTCCGTAAAATTAAGCCATTAAACGATCAACTCCATAATTTTGGCTTACACTTCACATTTAGCCGGATGAGTATTGTCGGTGATGAACGTAAAACGATCCTCTTCCTGTTCTGCATTTTCCGTCTAGCTACTAAAGGTGTTATTTGGCCATTTGGCGACCACTTGCAGAAGCTGGCATTAGAAGTACGCGATCAGTTTATGACCCGCCTACAAGTACCTAGTGAATGGGAAAATTCCGATGTTTTCCCATTAGTTTTGGCTGTATCTAGTTTACGCATGCATCAAGGCAATTACGTTGAAGATGATCCAGCCTATGCTATCTTGTTAGATCATAATGATAATTATGATCCACGATTATTGGATTCTGAATTGATCAGTAACCGCCATTATCCAGAGCTGACTGAAGCCCGTAAGCAAGCTACTTTGCATTTTGGCTATCAATTATTGAATATCTTACCGGTTTTCCGTAAAGAAGATAATTATTTACAGACGACTATTGACTATTTCTACGCACGACACAACATTGTTTGGCAGTTTGCCACTGAATTCTTGAACTATATGCAAGAAAACAGTTTTAAAATGCCTAAGCGCTTAGTTTTAGATAAAGTTTTACTTGGTAACGTCCTTAACGTTGCCTTAACTAGCTATTTGTTCGAAGGCACAATGCCATCATTATCGATCATCGCTAATACTGAACGTAATATTTTGACTGGTGGCTACGATTACGCTGATCTTTATCACGAAATTGGTAATTACGTTGATCACTTACCTGAAAAATATGCTGATTTCCAAGGTAATCACGAACAGATGATTCAGTCGTTATATCATTTATTATTGCCGCTTTATACTGAATACAAAAAAGAGTACCATTTACGCGTTGGTTTAATGATTCCTGGTGATAGCATGGTTTATCGGCGTTACCTTGATCTATATCGTGGCTTTAACTATATTGATATAGAACCTTATGACGCCACTGATTTTGCTGACTATGACCTAATTTTCACGTCATCGATCTCGTTTTATTTAGACGTCACTAAGAATGCGGATACCGACAAGCCGATTTTCTACTTCCATCAAGGCTCCGCGGAATCAGAAATTTCGCCACTACTCAAAACACGAGAGTTCTACCTTAAGAAGTACCCCACTATTCCAGAAATTTGTGCCATCTATTAATCAGTAAGCAGTTATTGCCGTTTCATCAATTACACAAAAAAGCTCATCCGCGAAAAGATATATTTCCGGATGAGCTTTTTGTGTAGTTTAAGTTAGTTTTGTTTTAAGCATCACTGGCTTATGGTAAATCATTGCCCGCAGCAAAGTAAACATCATACCATTCTTGGTGCGTCAATTGAACGTCAGCACCAGCGGCCATTTGCGCAATACGTTCTAAGTTCATACTACCCAAAATAACTTGCATATGTGCCGGATGGCGTAAGATCCAGGCAACAGCAATGCCGTTTTTAGTGACATGATATTTATCAGCTAATTTCTGTAATTCATCATTTAATTCCATGAATTTAGGATTATCGATAAAGACACCTTCAAAGAACCCATACTGGAACGGGCTCCAAGCTTGGATCGTCATATTATGCAGGCGTGAATATTCAATGATACCACCATCGTGATCAACGCTCCGTGGATCAGACATATTAACGTGCATGCCGGCATCAACTGGGCCAGTGTGCATAACACCGAATTGGAGCTGATTAACGATCAGCTTCTGATTTAGGCTATGTTGGAGTAAGTCAACTTGGCTGGGATTCATATTGCTGACACCAAATTGCCGTACCTTACCGGCGTTTTGCAGGCCATCAAAAACCTCAGCAATCTCTTCTGGTTTAAACAACGGATCTGGTCGATGCAAAAGTAATGAATCAACGTAATCGACGCCTAAACGCTGCAAACTTGCATCGACAGCTTCAACTAGATGCTTTTTAGAAAAGTCATATGCATGATCAACAATACCTACTTTAGTTTGGATCAGGATATCTTCACGTTTGATTTTGGATTGACGTAATGCACGACCAAAGCGCGCTTCGCATTCACCTTTACCATACATATCCGCGTTATCAAAGAAATTAATACCGTTGGCCACGGCAGTTTCTAACACGTTTACCGCTGCTGCATCATCAGCTAGGCCATTGATACGCATAATACCCAACGCGACAGCCGATGCGTTTAAACCACTACGACCAAGATCAACAGATTTCATATTTGTAGCCCCCATCTATTTAGATAAGTTAATTTTAGCATTTAACCGCTAACAATACTTAAAAACGGCGATAAATATTTTCTTGCTTTTTTATATCACTTTATTATAGAAATCTGTATAATAAGTTCAATCTCAAATAAAGTGGTGATCGTTTTGCGCAATTTATTAACAGATCCGCAACAACAAGCCTTGCTCCAGCAAAGTCGCTTAGGCGTCGAAGTTGAGGAACATCGCATTGATCAGGCTGGCCAACTTAGTCGTGCGCCTCATCCACCGATTCTTGGTAGCCGCCAATTTCATCCTTATTTTCAATCGGACTTTGCTGAAACTCAAGCCGAGCTGATTACCGACCCGCATTCATCAATGACGAAATTAAGCCAACAATTAGCAACCTTACAAATGGTTTTCACGCAAGCTATGCAACCAGACGAATTAATTTGGCCATTATCATTACCGCCTGCAGTCAGCACAGCTGATCTTGATTTTATTGCGGCGCATTTTGAGCGACCAGCTTATCAAAGTTACCGCGATTATTTATTAGCCAAATATGGTATTCCTCATGAAATTACGACTGGCAGCCATGTCAGCTTTAGCTTGCCCGCAGCATTACTGGCTGGACAATCGATAGCAACTCGCAACCAAATCTATTTTCATATTGTGCAGAACTTCATGCTGACACGCTGGTTACTGACTTATTTATTTGGCGCTACGCCACAAGCTGCGGCTAATTATTTTGCAACACCGCCAGCGGCGTTAAAACAGCCTGTACGTAGTATTCGTAACAGTCAGTATGGTTTTACCAATGACGCCTCAGAACGTGTCAGCTACTCTTCATTAAGTGCACACCTAGCTGGAATTGATAACGGTGTCAGCAATGGTGATTTTTATTCTGCCCATGAATTCTATGGCCCTGTTCGTTTAAAAAATCAAGAACATTTAGCGGCATTTAAAACTCAAGGTATCGACTATCTTGAATTTCGTACATTTGATTTAGATCCTTTTAGTGCCAGTGCCATCAGCTTAACCACCCTGCGTTTCTTCAAAGTCTTTTTAAGTTATTTAGCGGTGCGGCCGTTACCTGCTGACTTACCGCACGCACTAGCCGCCGCACAACAAAAAAACCACCAAGTAGCACTGGAACGCCCTGATAGTCAGTGTGCTTTTGCCACGGAAATGCACGACTGGTTACATCAGCTCCAAATTTTTAGTCAAAGCTGGCCAACTACCTATCAGCAAGCCGTCGCAACGATTGCCCAGCGCGTTGATCGGCCTGCACTAACGCCAAGCGCCAAACTCGTTGCCCAGCCTGCTGTAGCTACTTTTGCGCTACAGCAAGCTCGCCGATATCATCAGGAGCACCAAACGCAGCCCTTACCTGAAGCAGCTGGCTTAAACCATGATCAACGACAGTTATTGATTGCTGCCTATCAACGTGGTTTACGCATTAACCACCAAGCCGAGCAGATTCAATTATGCGGCCAACAACAAGTAATAAGCCTCCAGCAGATCGATTTAAACGGTCTTTCTGCCGCTGCTAGATTAACGCAGCTGTTCCCTGAACTACAGCAGAAAAGTTCTTAAGTGCACAAAAATAAGCTGTCCTTAATTTAGGTGTTATAGTCCCTTTATGGTTGACAGATGAAATAATATAATTCATTTATCGATCA
>NZ_RHOF01000103.1 GCF_003946445.1 Loigolactobacillus jiayinensis
ATTTCTATACAATTCAGAAATCTTTTATGCATTTACACAAGATATTTTACGCTCTCTTATATGATTGTGTATGTCCTAAATGGACACAAGCAACGCTCCTAAGCAAAGCCTGTATGTACTGATTTCAGAAAAGCCCTCTATTCCGCATAATAGAGGACTTTTTTGTGTGCATTCTGCTTAATTTAAACGGACAAGTATACATCTAAAAGGTGAACGTGTCGTCTGAGAGCACGTGATTATTTACTTTTTACTTTGTTAGCATCGCCTGTTTCCAAAGTCTGTATTTGAGTCGTAAGCGTATTTTGTTCAGACTCAGTTAACGATTCAAAAAAAGTTTTTTGTAATTGGGCTAATCCGTTTTGTTGAGTTGAGCTATACCCTAAAATTACCATAGCTTTCATAAAGTTTTTTAGATGATTGTCAATTCTGAGCGTAGTATCAAAAGTAACACCATCTATTTGTTTAGACTTCGTTTTGTTTGATTCGTTTAGAGAAGATATGGAAATTTCTTTTTGGGGCTGGGGCGCCGATTTTCTAGGAATTATTTTGCTTTTATTTGAGTTAGGATTGTGTAAAAGTTCCACCATGCTAGTCCGCCCTTTCAATAATTTCTTGTGCCACAGAATCGTATAATCTAATTATTTTTTTATCGAACTGATCTTTTAGAAATACACCTCTGATTGAATATCTTTTGATTCTTTCCATATTACGAATTAGGGTTTTTAACATGTTTTCTTTCCCAAATTCTTCTTCTGCTACTTCTAATGTGCTGTGATCAACAGGCGCCCCATTCTTTAATAGCACAGGAAGTATACCGAGTAAATTCAAACTAGGTGCTTCGTATTCATCGATTACCTGTTCCTGTATATATTTTAGAAACGATTCGGCACCCTGAAGACTGTGCTCTTGAGTTTGAAGGATAATCAGAACCCAATCTGAAGCGTATAAGGCGCTATCAGAAATTAAGGAAATAGTCGGTGGCAAATCAAATACCACAAAATCATATTTTTCTTTTAGTGAAGCAAGTAGCTTGCTAAAATATGTAACTCTATCTTTATAATTATTTTTAAACTTTTTTTCCATAATCCGTGGGTACAATGAAAAATCTGCGCTTGATGGAATAAAGTCAATGTTTTTATCCAAAGTAACCAACGATCTTGATAAGTCCTCTTCTTGGATTGATGCAAGCAAGGTTTGATTAAATTTAATATCATCGTGGCCTAAATTAGCCGCGGTTTTAAAGTAAATATCTGTAGCGTTTGCTTGAGGATCGAAATCAATTAATAGCGTTTTTTTACCAGCACGAGCTAGTGCCAGGCATGCAAGCGTGGCATTTGTTGTTTTACCGGTGCCACCTTTAAAATTTCCAAAAGTAATTACTTCACCCATTATACTGACCTCCAATTAAGTATCCTAATATACAAGGATACTTGGATACAAGGATGATAACATACAAAGATACAAAGATACAAGGATACAAGGATACATTTCTTCTCAAAAGCCGTTAAATTAAGATTGACTGCAAGTATCCTAATATACTTAGATACAAGGATACAAGGATACTTAGATACAAGGATATGAATATACAAGGATACAAGGATACAAGGATACATAAAAAGAAATATTGATTTATCACCAAACAACGAGTAATATTGGTTACATAAAATAGAACATAAAAAAACACCCACCGACGGGAATCGGTGAGCGCCACATAAAAGTCAACTTGTTTAATGACTATTATATCATGGCCGGTGCGATTTTTAAAGCCCTAGGGGACAAGCTGGGGTCTAAATCCAAGGGGACACGTTTGCCAGTGCGACTTCAATAAGTCTGGCTATACCACAACAAGGTTATCTGTACAGCTGGGTGGTGAATGGTGAGCGCGACCATTAACGGCGCGGGTGGTAAAACGAAGCTTAGGCTTGGTGCCATTGATTAGTTGGTGATCGAACAAAAATAAATACGTATTGCCAACGCCTACTAGGGCGTTTTTTAGTAGGTTAAACCGAAAACGTAGGTTTATAATGAGTGGTGGTAGCAATACCGCAATTGTACAGACAAGCGACGGGCGTTAACGACCGACGAACTAGGGGGAAACCTTAGCGTAGAATTGCACTCTGGTTCAGTTATTCAAAATAGCTGTTTCCAGGGAACAATTCTGCGCTCAAAACGTCACTCCCTCTAAACTGAATGGAAAACCATAACCCGTCAAGTCAAAACCAACATTAGAATCAAGAAAGTTGATGATTTAAAATGCTTGATTTAAGAGATTGTGAGATTGCTTTTACCGGACGTCTAACTACCATGACTCGGTATCAAGCTTTTAGTTTGGCGAAAGTCTTTGGGGCGAAACCAAAAAATTGGGTTACGAAACAGACAGATTATTTAGTGGTTGGGTTAATTGAGACGGCTTTAGGTGAAGAGCCCATCACAAAAAAGTTATTGACGGGAACACCAACGATTTCAGAACGGGATTTTTTGGACTGGTGTCAGGCACGATTGGCGCAATGGTCTAGGAGTTTAGGCGGTTAAATTCGCAAAGTGAGTTTACTGATTTTTTGGGGATTTTTCATCTAGACCACTCCTCTCCCGTCAAATTTCACAAAGGCCAAATAACGGATCGTTGTTTTATCAGGGCATGAAGGATTTACTTGGGATAAGCCGCCTTATGTGAAGTAGAAATTGGTATACTAAAAAAGGCTCCCGGTTTAACACTGGAGGCCTTTTTTCTAGGTTACATATTTTGAGGATGAATGTTTTTATCTTCGTAGCTTTTACTTGGGTGCTGTAACATGATGAATACTGCTTAGTTTTTGGTGCCGTACCCCGCAACAGATGCGTCGCTTCGTTGGTATTATCTTAAATGCTAAGTACCGAGTTGAGAAGGAGATCATAAAGATATTGGCGTCATAATCCCACTGGACGACGAAGAACTTAAATTTTTAATGACTAAAGCCTTGAGACGTTACTTTAACGCCCTAAGAAGCAATGAGAAGCACATCAAGAACGTGGAAAACTACCTGTACGGCACCATGCAAAATCTATTTGGTGTTTGGTGGAATAAACAAGCGGCTAGAGAATACGCGGCCAAACACCCCGAAGAAGAAAAGCCGGCCGACAACGACAACAGTGGGTTGTACTACTAGTCCTAAAAGGCTGCAAAATCCTTTCTAAACGGTTTTGAGACTTGCTCACCCCTTTATGCTTAAGCTATATTTAACTGGCTTAAACAGAAGAACAGGGGCTTTTAAATAAGTGTCAGAGCTAACTAGCTCAAAAGTTCAGCCTTTAAGATCAATGCCAACCTCAAGTGGTCTGAGGCCAGGGTTTCATCCGTTGATCAGATACTCAAAAGGTAGTATAATGGTAGTAGCAAAAGAAAGGAGATGAGACAATCATGGCAGTTAAGGAAAAGAAACGGGTCCAAGTCAAGATTGATAAAGATTTGGCCGATGATACCGAAGCAGTTTTAAGCGAATTGGGCTTAAATCCAACCACGGCCATTAACATGTTTTACAAGCGGATTGTTGCTAATGGTGCTTTACCTTTTAATGTGTCTTTAAGCGAAGAAGAAAGAGCTAATTTACGCTTTTTAAAGGCGACCGAAGGGACACCAGTCACCGAGTTCAAAGACGCTAAAGAGGTCGCTGAGTGGCTCAACGATCCAGATGAGGACTAATGACTTAGTCAGCCTATACGTTAGTTTTGTAGAAACTAACGGTGGCAAGTCTCGGCCAGTTTTAATTCGTCGGGTATCAGAACAGACGGTCGAGGCTTTTAAAATTACTAGTCAGTATGAAAAGAAGTCGGCTTATATCAAGCAACAATATTATCCGATTCAAGATTGGCAATCCGCTGGGTTGAAGAAACCTTCCTGGGTCGATCTTGGTAATATTTATCGCTTTCCCAAAGCCGGTTTAAACTTTAAAGAAATCGGTCATTTAAGTAAGCTAGATCAAAATAAAATTTCAGATTTTACGCTTGACCTAAAATCAAAAAGAAGAGGTAAGGGTCAAAAGATAATTCAACAGCGATCAAGTAAAAGGAAGCACAAAGAAAGTAAAGCAGAGCTTACACAAAGAATTCAAAAACAGTTAAAAGACTTTGCTAAACACAATCCAGAAATTAAGCCAAAAAACAATCCTGAAAATAAAAACGAT
>NZ_RHOF01000104.1 GCF_003946445.1 Loigolactobacillus jiayinensis
TACCACCCAGAAAGTCGCTTAAAGTTTCGTCCAATATTTGGGGTTCACTTCATGTTAGCTCATTTTCTATTGCTGAACATTATCGTTTAAACGTGTGATATAAGATAGCTACCCATCTTATATCACACTCTCATTTTTTATTTACGCCATAATGCCTACTGTCTGTAAAATCAGATAAACATTTAAAATAATCAAGATAACAGCAATTACCCAGCCGACCCATTTGATCCAAGTACGGTTGGCGAAGTCACCCATTAACTCACGATTACTAGTGAACATCACTAGTGGAATCATCGCAAATGGTAAGGCGATACTGAGGAATACCTGCGAGAACGTTAGCAGGTTTTCGATTTTTGCTTCATTACCATGGTAGTAAATTGCGAACACCAAAACCGGCAATACAGAAAGCAAACGTGTCAATAAACGCTGAGCCCATAGTGGCATCTTCAAGTGAATGAAGCCTTCCATAATGATCTGGCCGGCTAAGGTACCGGTGATCGTAGAACTTTGCCCTGACGACAGTAACGCAACGGCGAACAAGCTACTCAATAGCGGACTAGCAATCGCACCAACGATATTTTTATCGTTCAACGCGTTAAACAAATCGACGAAACGGCCGAGTTCACTATTCGTACCGAAGAACAGCGCTGCCCCTAAAATCAACAGCAAGCTATTAACAACAAATGCCAATGTCAGCTGAATATTTGAATCAGCGACGGTAAAGCGAATTGTTTTAGCCAAACTCTTTTTGTCATTACGATCGTATTTCCGTGTTTGGGAAATTGATGAACCGAGGTACAAGTTATGCGGCATTACTGTCGCACCAACGATCCCTAGCGATAAATACAACATGCCTTTGTTAGTTAAAATATCAGTCTTTGGTACATAGCCAGCAAAAATCTGTGGAATGTCTGGCCGCGCTAAGATAACTTCATAAGTAAAGACAATCAAAATGATTGCGACTAGCCCGGCGACAATGGCTTCAATTTTGCGGAAGCCTAATTTCATCAATAATAATAGCAATAAGACATCAAATGCAGTGATGATAATACCGACGATCAGTGGAAAGCCGAATAACAGCTTCAGCGCGATCCCCGAGCCGATAATTTCGGCCATATCCGTCGCCATAATCGCTAACTCAGTCACGATCCAGAGGAAAATTCCCATCCCTTTGCTGGTCCGTTCGCGGGTCAATTGTGCTAAATCTTTACCGGTCACGATCCCTAACCGTGCTGCCATCGCTTGTAATAGCATGGCAATCAAGCTAGAAATCAAAATAACGGTTAGTAACGCGTACTTGTACTGGGCACCACCGGCAATCGATGTGATCCAGTTACCTGGATCCATGTACCCCACGGCAACTAGCGCTCCCGGTCCAGCAAACGCCATTAACGTCCGCCAGTACCCGGCATTCTCCGGCACATCGACGCTGCCATTAACTTCATCCAAACTCTTGTTATCACTATCAGTGGTATACAAGAAATGTTTCTTCTCCCGCGGTGTTTTCTTCGTTGGTTGTTGACTCATTTCAAGCCCTCTCTTCCAGTTAATCTTCAATTGTATGCAGTAGACTCGCTTGTGATAAAAGGCGCTGATGCGAGTGTGCTTTGAAAAGGGGCTCGGATTATGGCGTGTAGCTCAACCTACTGAAAAGGTCTGCTATCTATTTACTGCCGATCTAGGCTATGCTCAAAAGATAAGCACCCTTCTTATTCACTCCTTTAAATTAGCGTTCTATCACAAACACGCTACTGATAAACTGAGATAATTCCGTTTTACAGTGTACCGCATTACCAGTAGTTGTCAAACGAAGGTTAAATTTTGGTGCCTGCTCAATGAAGTTTTCATGAAAATTTAGCTATTTTTTCATACGTTGACCAGTCACACTTCCAATTTAGCACATTATTGGGACAATAGATAGTTTCAGCTCTTATCGCAGGCCCCCTAAGTATTGTACACTAATAAAAATTAAAGTAAATAAAAAGTTTAGGGTAACTTAACTTTTTAACTGTTGCCTTTAAGAAACGGCACCCAACACCGATTTAGAAGCGTCACATCGTGTTTATAACGCCAATATTTTCGGCTAATTAATTAAAATAGCTTTTCTTTTCTCATTAATTCCGTTACGCTGAGCTTAACAATCTAGTAATAAAGGAGTTTATTATGCACAATTTAGCAATTTTAGCCGTGGTATTAGGCGTTTTAGGCTTTATCGGCTTCATTTGGCAAGCCCTGCGCCTACCACGACAGCAACGCTCAATAAAAAATGTATTTACAGTTTACGGCTCATGGATCGTCAACCCCGTTAGTTGGCTGTTCATTATCTCGCTGATCCTAGTTTTCTACGTTTATTGGAATCGTTAAAAAAGCAAGAGTGTGCCAAAAGACGATCAGCTCCCGAGCATTAGCATAGCAGGGCAATAAGCAGCGCAGAGCGATGCGTTTGACCTGCGTAGCTAAGCGGAAGGAGCTGTCTTTTGGCACACGTTTAAGACGCTTAGCTCCCGAGCATTAGCATACTACTTCGCAATCAGTGAGGTTTATTAGCAAAGAACGCTAATATTCGGCGATGAAAATGAGGCTGCGACATATTTTTATATATGTCACAGCCTCATTTTTGCTATATCGTTTAACCGCCCTTAGCTTGGACGATGCCGTAAAACAGTTCGAGTAAATCACGTAAATTTTTGGTGATCGATTTACCATTTTCCCATTGATAATTCGGTGTGTTGACCAAAGCATCAGCTGGTAGCGCTGCCTGGCTAGTAATAATCAAGTCAGCCGGATAAGTCAGGCCATCAATAATTTTCAGAGCAAACGGGCTGAACGCTTTTAAACAATTGATCACCCGATTATGGATTGAGGGATCAACTGATAACCACAAGCAAATCGTTAACTCTTGCACCTCAACATAAGGCGCTAAGATCAAGGATAGATTGTTAGTTAGCAGCTGCACTTGGTGCTCAGGCAATAATGGTAACCCTAAACGGATCGACTGCTTGATCTCAGCAGTTTGCCGACTAGTTGGCGGCGTCATCAATGACCAAATGACCACAGGTAAATTTGTCGTAATGACATAGCTAATACAGGCATTCAAATAATTGATCAAGCCAGTGAAATAATGAGTTGACGACGTTAAGTTAAGGTCGGCGATCAAACGTTCACTAAGCCCTTCGATGGTGTGCCAATTAGCAACTTTGGCTGGCGGCCAGAAATAAGGCGAGTGGCGCAAAATTTCGTTAAGCCAAGTTAGCTCACGGATCAATTCAGTTTGTGAGAACTGCATTTCTGTGGCTAAGCTTTCTAGCGCAATCGATTCAGTTACTTCTAGCAGTTGCACATAGCCTAACTTGTCAACCATATGACCAGTTAAAATGCGTCCTAACGTGATTTGAATATAACCTAATTGCATCGCTTGCCGCGGTGTTTGGGCGCTGGATGGTATATTGAAATACTTACTCGCTACCGTTAGCCAGCGCGTAATTTCCGGTACCATCGTTGTAATATCTGCAGCCACATCGGAAAAAAGATACCAATAAAATAGGCGAATTTGACGCTCATCACCACGTAATTCAACATGCGCAAGATCCAGCCGAATATCACGTTGCGCCAAAAACGCTTTTAAGTTCTTCAAGCGCCGCTGCAATGTCGATTGACTAATGGCTAAGGTCTCTAACAACTGACCTAACTCAGTTGTATCAGTTTGAAAAGTTGCAAAGATAATTCGATATGGAACTGAACGCTTAATCAATAATTGTCGGTAGGCACTAGCGCTCATCGAATAGCGCTGATCCGGCAGCGCATCGGCAGTCAGCTCAGAAGGCAAGGATCGAAACGTACGGTAAAATTCAACATAGCTCATGCCATCTTGTTCCGCTAATGCGGCTAAGTTTAAGTCCCCCGCAATATTAGTTGCGCGGAACACTTTAAGCTCACGTTGTTTTTGTGGGGTTAGAAAGACGTTATCCAGCATTAGTCAATGATCACTCCTTTTTTAGCTTCTTAGTGCTTATTATTAGCCTTAGAATACGCATAGCTCAATGAAGATCGAGAGTGTCAAATTTTATGTGTAAATAGAAAAGCCTCTCGTCTTTTTCTTTAA
>NZ_RHOF01000105.1 GCF_003946445.1 Loigolactobacillus jiayinensis
TTATCATCACAGCTAGACCAATTATAAGTTAATTCTAGTAAGTGTTGCACTTGGGCTGACAATTCGGGGCTTTTTTTGTCTTAGTTTTTGGCTGCGCACTAGCTTTCTTAGCCCGTTGCTCCCGCTGTTCGGCCAGTTTCAACTGGTGATTGACCACCTCGCCGACTAACCTCGGTAAACGCGCGGTTAGTTCGTTCATTTGATTGCTCATACCTTGCAGTTGCTTCTCCAACGTGTCGCGCGTGTGCTCCCAAGCCTTAGCTGCCCGATCATGTTCGCGTTCGATATCAGCGACTTCCTTGGCTTGCTTGGCTTCCAGTGCGGCAACAATCGTTGCATTGCTGGACTTCAATTCATCAACCTTAATTTCGTACTCACGGCGTAAGCTTTCCAGCTCTAGGGCGTGTTTTTGCTCCAGCACCCCGATTTCCGCTTTATGTTCATTGTCTAATTGTATACGAATACGTTCAATTGGTGTTTTAGACACACCTTTGATTGGCTTACCCAGCGTGTGTATTTGATCGTCTGTATATTCTCCGCCTAGCTTAATACCATACTTTTTTGCCCGATTATACACGGTGCTACGGGATGCCTTAATCAGTCGTGCCAACTCCTCAACCGTGTAATAGGTGGTTATCTCTTTATTTTCGGCCATGATCGAAGTTCCTTTCGTGGTTGTATAATGTTTAGTTGAACATATTTACACACAAATAATAGCAATAACAGTTGCTGAAGTCAATAGGTTTTGATTTTATGTATTATTTTATTGTGTATAAATACGTGTATCAAAACATTATACATAA
This sequence comes from Loigolactobacillus jiayinensis, assembly GCF_003946445.1. Classification (GTDB taxonomy): domain Bacteria; phylum Bacillota; class Bacilli; order Lactobacillales; family Lactobacillaceae; genus Loigolactobacillus; species Loigolactobacillus jiayinensis. The sequence goes on from NZ_RHOF01000105.1 coordinate 804, forward strand.
AATAAAAAGCACCAATTAAGATGCTCTAAACTTACGATTCGATCAAGTCCCGGCGGTGACGCTGAGTAACCAGTGAGCGTAGGCTTCCCCATTAGGAATGGCCCAAATTCGATTATTGCAACCACGTGCTCGGTTTGTGAAGCTGAGCCACCCAATAACATTGCACCTATCACTAAAGTTTCACTAAGTAATTCTCAGCTAGTGGTTTACCGGTAAATTTTCTGGTAGAATTACCCATAGATATTCACTAGTGAAATCACTAGAAAAATCGGTGGTAAACCGCCAGAATTTCACAAAGTTTTATTTCACCGAAATCCTACTAAATCAACGTTTTAAAACTAGACCAATTTAAATTCACAAGTAGAAAATCAGGAAGCCTATTACACCAGTAATTCCTAGCTGACTTTGATTAATCAGCATTATGTCTACCAAGGAATTAAATAATTAAATACTTTAGTATTTTAAAATATCCCAATTTAAATAGTGACTCGTAACATCAAGTTCATTTTTTAGTTCCGTTCCTAATCGTGTTAAAACAAATTCATCTTTGTTACGTTTTTTTGAATATAGAGGTTGATGCTTTCTCCTGAGACGCCTTCTTTTTCGAGTAGTTTTTGAATAGGTAGATTGTAAAATATAAATAAAATAAACATTAAATAGTTAGTCTGCATCTGATTATCAAAAAAAGCATTAAACAGCATATTTTTGCAATTAAAAAAAGCAACTTCGCGGGCGAAATTACTTTTTAAGATTAAAAACTATACTTATTGTCGTTATTGTCTTTAATATATCTCGACGTCATACCTTGTGCTTCTAAGTACTCACGGAATGGCACTAAATCCTGTGCTTCATATTTTTCCTTGTAGGCCTCAACAACCGATTCGCTATACAAATTAGTGTCTAACTTTAGGGTTTCAACAGGAATAGGACGGTCTTTGGTGATTTTTGCATCGACCACAACTACGCGACCTTGATTGTAATAATCAAGCGCTTCTTTCATCACCTGATCAATATCTTCAATTCGACTAACAGTCAAGCCAACAGCACCTTGCGCTTCGGCAATTTTAGCATAATCAACATCTGTGAAATCAACACCAAAATTGTACGTATTCGTGTCTTCATACTTATTTTTAATAAATCCGTATTCTGTATTAGTAAATACAACGTTAATGACGGGCAACTTATAGCGCACGTTAGTAACAACATCTGGATAAGTCATTGAGAATGCCCCATCTCCCATCAGGTTCCACACTTGACGATCCGGATAAGTGTTTTTGGCACCAATTCCACCTGGCAAACCAATCCCCATTGTGGCAAACAATGGTGATGTCCGCCACATATTCTTGTCTGTCATGTGCAAATGACGTACGGACATTTGAGTGACATTACCGACATCAATTGAGAAAATAGCATCATCTGCTGCGTATTTATTGATAGCATTATAAACTTGATAGGCCTGTAAATCACCTTCCGTTTTTTGCTCAAGTTTATTCATATAGTCACGCCAATTTTTGACGTTAGCCACGTTCGCCTGCCACCATGGTGAATCGTTTACGGGTGATACTTTAGCTAAAATGGCGGCAATCGCTTCACCTGCATCCCCTAGAATAGCGACGTCATTTTGATGACGCTTACCCAACATTGCTGGGTTATTGTCAATTTGTATGAACTTATTCACGTTTCGGAAAGTGCCTTCAACTTCGGAGAATGGGAAGTTTGTACCAACAAACAGGACATTATCAGCTTCAAGAATAGCTTCGTTAGCTGGCTTCCAACCAACACGGAAAGTGGAGCCAGTGAAACCTTCAAAATCCCAATCAAATGTTTCAAAATTTTTACCTGTTGTAATAATTGGCGCTTTCATTTTACGAGATAATGCTTGAACTGCTGATCCATGCCCCATCGTGCCAATTCCCGCATAAATCACTGGACGCTTAGCTTGGTTAAGAATATCGACAGCAGCAGAAATATCTGATTCGTCGACTGGTGCGGACTTATATTCTTTATAAGTTACGCCTGATGAATACAGTGGCGTCGAATACAGTGAGTCAGCATCGATCTCTGTAAAGCCAAAATCAGCCGGTACTTCTAGTACAGCTACGCCACGTTTGGCAATTGCAGTTCGAATGGCGTCATCAACAAGATGAGGCAACTGTTCTGCGGTTGCGACGCGACGGTTATAAACAGCTATATTATCGTACATTGGATTCTGATTTAATTCTTGAAACGAATCCATATTTAACTCGCGTACTGGTTTAGAGCCTAAAATAGCCAATACTGGGATATTATCCATTGCCGCGTCATAAAGACCATTTATTAAATGCGTTGCACCTGGACCGCCAGACCCAACGGCCACACCCAATTTACCACCAAATTTCCACTGCATGACAGCTGCCATAGCACCGACTTCTTCGTGTTTAACCTGCAAGAATTTGATTTTGTTTTCTGGATCACCCATTGCATTCATTAAACCACTCAAAGTACCTGATGGAATCCCATACATTGTGTGGACGCCCCACCCTGACATAACTTTCAATGCCGCTAATCCGGCCGAAATTTTATTGTCTGACATGCTACTATTTTCCTCCTAAACATGAAAGCTTTGTAAGCATTTTCATTCCGATAAATAAAATTATATACGAATTTACAATTAATATCAAGCGTTTTCACGATTTATTCACTTGTGCTCATCGCTTTGGTATCAAATGATTCAGCTTGTTTTATGAACATCATTTCACAAAGTATAGCATGTTAGCTTATTAATAAAGTTTTATTGATAATAGTTAACAATAGATTTCTGTGACAAAACATCGCATTACGTTGTAAACATTAGACCAGACTCCTAAATCAAAAATACGCGCGTTTTATAATTAAGTTAGCCACCCAGCCAAAATGGTAAAAAAAAGACACC
>NZ_RHOF01000106.1 GCF_003946445.1 Loigolactobacillus jiayinensis
AACAACGGCTAGGTAAACAAATCATCAGTCAAGCCAATTTAGATTATGCTAATTTGTCTAACGATCAGATTAAGCTTTTAGCCAAGCAATTTTCTGAATTTTTAAAGGTAAATTCCGTAGATCATTAGCCATACGAGATGGGGAAATTCCATGCCTAATCAATATGAAAAACTAGTCGAGCAGCAAGCGCGTTTAAAACAAAAAATTGATCGGGAAGATTTTAAATTACGACAATCTAAATACTATGAAAATCGGCAAGCCCGCAAAGCCCGTTCTCGCCGATTAATTCAAAAAGGGGCTTTATTAGAAAAGTACTTTCAAGCTAATAACCTCTCGGTCGAACAAACCGAAGAACTTTTAAAAACATTTGCTGACTATGTTAACG
>NZ_RHOF01000107.1 GCF_003946445.1 Loigolactobacillus jiayinensis
AGATTGTTTTTAGCAAAGTCTTTGAGATGATTTTGGGTTATTTTACGAATCTTGTCTTCAACTAATTTAAGTTCTAATTTATCCGTTTTTTAGTTGCTTGTACATCTGGTTCAATTCATTAGCACTTAATTTTTTGTTTGCTCGAATTTGTAATCCTTGAATACCATTATCATATGTCCACTGTTTAATTTTAGTCATGTCATTAGTTCGATAATAATTGGCAATTAGTTCGTTCCATTGATCCCACTTATCTAACGGCACATTGATTAAGCCTGCACCACCGTCAATCATAATTTTATTAGCACTTAAAGTCGCCGTCCTTTTGTTCCCGTCCCAAAAGATTTGTTGGCGCATATTATGATACATGACAGTCAATGCTTTATCAGTAATCGTCGTTCGTGGATCAGCCAAGATTTTTTGTAAAAAGGATTGTTCTTGTTTTTCGTTAATTAAAGGTGGTTCAAAAAAGTCTTCACTACCTAAATCAACTCCTCCTTTCCCTTGCCGTAATTCTCCCGGTACTAAGGCGTCTTCCGCTGCCACAATCTTGTTGATTTGTTTTTCCATGGTTAACGTTAAAGGGGAATTTTGAGCAGTGATATATTGCCACCCACGCTTTAAATTAACAATCGTCAAAACATCTTCAACAGGTACTCCTGCTACGCTCATACCGTCCATAATAGTTTGTGTTTGTGGCAAAGTGGTATTAACGCCTTCAAAGCGAGCATTAGTATGCACTAACTTGGTAAAATTTGCTCGGGCAAACCGTTGGTTTTCTGCAGCTGTGAATTTATACTTGTCCATATATGTTCGTGTCTTAGCCATATTTTGTGCCTCCTTTCTATTTCAGTCACTGATTATTTGACCTGTCCATGTTAAATCACGAAATGCTTTTCGTTGATAATTTGCTCTTGGCGTTTCTCTAAGAGGTAAGTGTGTAACGCGTCAAACAGTTTGCATTTATCAGGATCTGGATTATGGGCTGCTTGCTCCCAAATGCCTTGAATATCGACTGCCCAGGGGTCAGCCAGCAATTGCTCTATTTTTTCGACTTCTTTGCTTGGTTTGGTCATTTAAAAAGCTCCTTTCACATTCGCTTAGTTCAGTCATCGCCTGTTCAACCACTTAAGGCCCCTATTTTTGTTTCTAAGTGATTTTAAAGCAGTTTTAATACAATTATGCACTGCAACGCTTAAAACGGCTTAAATGAGCTCATATGACGTTTAATTCCAAGAGCGCTCATTGTCAGTGTTCTGTTCTTCGGGGTGTTTGGCCGCATATTCTCTAGCCGCTTGTTGATTCCACCAAACGCCAAATAGGTTTTGCATGGTGCCATACAAGTAGTTTTCAACGTTCTTGATATGTTTCTCATTGCTTCTAAGAACGTTAAAGTAGCGTCTTAAGGCTTTAGTCATCAAAGGTTTTAGTTCTTCGTCGTAAAGCGGGATTATGACGCCAATATCTTGATGATCCTTTTCAACTCGGTACTTAGCATTTAAGATAATGCCAATGAAGCGCCGCATTTGTTGCGGGGTACGGCACCAAAAACTAAGTAGTTGCACAGCTTCTGGTTCTAAGAAAACCGGTAAGCCACTGTCTTCATCAGTTAAGAAATCATTAGCATGGTTCACCAAATCCTGGTTTTGCTTTTGAATTTCTGCTGGTGAGAAATTGGCTGTGGAAAAGTTCAACTTTTGAGTATCTATATTGTATCTGTTTTTGTCTCTTTCTTTAGGTTCTCTATATAGATTAAGTCCATTTTTTGAACTTCCGCTCGTAGCAAGGGTTTGAGAGCTGTTGTCAACGAACTTATGCGGAAGTTCATTTTTTGAACTTCCGCTCGTAGCAAGGGTTTCAACGGTCTCCCGCGGAAGTTCATTTTTTGAACTTCCGCTCGTAGCAAGGGTTTGAGAGCTTTTTTGACCAAATTCGCCGCGTAAATAGACATCGGTTGCTTTCACATCGAGCTTGGACAGATATAAGCGATTCGGTTCATTTTTCTTAGTTTTCGGGTTAAAGCCCATTTGTTTCTGAACGAGTAATCCGATTGATTCCAGCTCTGCTTTTATTTTGATGACTTTTCCCTTTGAACAATTGAACAAGTCCATTAGTTCTTGATTGGTAAAGATAAAGTAGACGTGTCCTTCACTATCAACCCAGTTATTGCGCAAAGAATACTCTAATCGGTCTTTTAGTACCATATAGGCTAATTTAGCATCATTGCTTAAATGCTTGTATTGCTCGCCATACATTAATACCTTAGGGAACTGGAAAAATAAGGCTCCATATACGTTATCTGCTTCATAGTAATTAAAATTTGTTGATTTTGTCATAATAAAAACTCCCTTTCTTGACTGACACACGCTGTCTCAAAAGAGAGTTGCTAAAACATTCGACTTGCATTACAATACAAATCTGATATGCTCTAACTGAATTACAAAGCCTCACGGCTAAATGAATGCTTTGTAATTTACCAGCATGTGTCTGTTTGTGAGTTGCCCAGGCGGCAACTTTTTTAAGTTCTAACAACAAAAAATGGACTAAATAGCTCTGGTTAGCTACTTAGTCCATTGACTTTAATTTGTTTTTAACTATCCTTAACTTGTCCTTGGGGACTGGTTTGCGGTATAATTAACCTACAAATTAAGAACAATGTTCAGTCGATTTTAACTTGGCGGTGAAAATCGACTGAATCTAAGTAGCTGCCTTATAGCTACTTGCTAAACCCAAAATCCCTGATTCCTCGTGAATCGGGGATTTTTCTGTTTAGCTTGATCTCTTTATTCGGTTGTTAAATTAATTTTAGTCTAGCATAGCGCTTACCAAGCGGCAACTTTATTTGGTCTTGTATACTTTGCCAGCTTTTGGTTGAAACCAGTAAGCGATAGAAGATACCAGTAAATATTCGAAAAGTAAAAATGCTTCGGGGTGTTTAAGCAAATTTCCATCAAAAACACTGAAAATCATGAGCATAAGCAACCCGCAAAAATACGTGATAAACAGGGACATTATTTGAAAAATTCTTACGACAATACGACGGTTACCACTGATTCTTTCAAATAACAGCTGTAACCAATACTGCATTGGAAATAACCACTGTCGAATAAAAAAGCGGTCATCTACCAGGTGCTTTTTTGCAATTCCAATGGCTGGGATTATCCAAAAGACAATAAGGCTGGCAAGCAAAAATGTAACATTTATCGAAATTCCCATAACAACTCCTCCCTCGTATTATTAAATTTAGAAACTTACTTCTTTGTACTTAACGACTCAGGCGCT
>NZ_RHOF01000108.1 GCF_003946445.1 Loigolactobacillus jiayinensis
GTCATAGTAAAACCCCCGGTATTGGATTCTGGTCCAATACCGGGGGTTCACTTCAGGTATAACAAATTCTGTCATACCACTCTTTTTGAAATCAGTAAAATTAAGGCTTATCACCATGCGTGCCGGGTTGATTAACGCGCAGACTTTGCCGAACATATTGCCCAGTTTGATCTTGCAGAATGGCGGTAATAAGCTGGGCCACGGTTTCGCGGCTAACCTCGGTGCCAGGCCACTCTGGGTCGTTTCGTAAGTTAGCTGGTGCTGATCGTTGAAGAGCTAGACTAGTCGTAAGAGAGTGTAGTCCAACGATGATTGAGCGAGGACAACGGTGGCCGTCTTCTTTCGTATCGGAGCTGGCTATCATCATAGTGTTCCAGTTGCCGAACGGTCCATGTGTAATCGACCTTGACTGCCAATTTGATTAAACCACATCAAAAATATTTTGGGTTAGTAAAGATTAAAAACAGGCTATAATGGCATGTGTCACAATACCCGCCAAAACTAGTCCAATTATTGAACATGAAGACCCAAATGCCTTTATAAGGTAGATTGCAAATTTAATCCGAATTTTTGGACAAATTTGTCAGCATGACCTGATAAGGTGTTTGCCAGTCAAGTATTTTAAGTGGTCTCTGATTAATTTCGAGTAAGGTGGTTTTCAAGCCTTGAGCACTAATGTGCTCAAAATAAGTCCCCTTAGGATAAAAATAGCGTAAGTTCCGATTAAATCGTTCATTACTGCCGCGCTCAGCTGGCGTATAAGCATGGCAGTAATAGGTCTTAATACCGTATTGTGCTTCAAGTGATACTAGACCGCTAAACTCAGTGCCACGGTCCACCGTAAAACTATGCACCGGGCCATTAAAAGTTGCTAGAAACTTATTTAGGGCTTCATTAACAGTTACTGCTGTCCGGTTTTTTAATCGGTAGGCCCAAAGGAAACGTGATTTGCGATCGATTAAGGTTAATAAAACTGCCTTACTATGCCCACGAGGACCAACGACTGTATCTAGTTCAAAATCGCCGATGCGATTACGTTGATTAATCATCATGGGACGCTGTTCAATTGATCGCCCCAAAGATTGATTATATTTGGATCGTTGGTCAACGTTACGCCGTTGGCGTACGCCATGTTCAGGTAGATCATTCAAGGAGAAATCAATTCTCCCCTGATTTAGCCAATTATAAATAGATTTAGTAGCTAGTTTAAATTCGTGAGCAATCATTCCTGGTGACCAGCTTAGACGTAAATGGTTGAGAATTTTTTGCTTTAACTCATCGCTCAGCTTAGTTTTCCGACCACATCGTGATCGCTTGTATTCGGCATCTGTTTGTGCTAATTCAGCCTGATAAGGTTGACATCGAGATAATTCATAAGAAATTGTTGACGGTGATCGGTTCAGCCGAACGCCCATTTGGATATTGGACAGCCCTAGTTCACAAAAGGTTTCGATTTTAATTCGTTCGGAATAGGTTATACTAGACAAAAGATCAGCTCCTAAAAGATGGGTTTGTGGTAAACACCATTTTAAAGGAAGCTGATCTTTTTTGTCCGAACAGCGTTCGGATTAATTTTACAATCTACCGTTTAACTATAATCAAAAAGTTAATAGTAAGCAATCAATATGTTGATTATATTAATAAAAAATACGTCGTTATTCGATGACTGTTGGTACGATCAATTCGAAGCGGTCTGTCAAATAGGTCAATTCAATTGGCAGTTTAACCGCTGGGTCGCCGTCAATACGTGTCGTCACGGCTTGACCAGTTGCACTCGTAATTCGTGCACTGGTTGCCGTTAGCTGTGTAATGGCCTTGGAGTTTTGCAAGTTCCCCGTTAGTGCGAACCAAATATATGGAATTACTTGCCGCCAGCCAATGTTGTTAAGTAGACTAATATGCATTTTTCCTGGAGCAGACGCGCTATAGACGTGCCCACCGACTGATTTGGTCGTTGTAATCAAACAGAACCATGTTTTTAAGGTGTGGCTTCCTTCGTGTTTGAATTGATATCGAATTGGCAGTGACTTATTGTGACCAATATGGCGAATAGCACGGTAAAGATAGCTTAATTTACCGAATCGCTGCTTCTCAGATTGTCGAACTTCATTGGAAATGTCAGCCAAATTACCGAATGTCAGTGAACTCACGACTGCCCGGCGTTGATTACAAACTAGCATGCCGACTGCTTGGGTCGCCGGCTGAGTACAAATTAGTTCGATGGCCGCTTGGGGGTCAGTTGGTAACTGGTAGCGGGTTGCAAAATTATTAACCGTTCCCATGGGAATAACGCCGATACGAATATGTGCTTCAGCTTGGATTAGGGCTGTCATTGCAACGTTCAGTGTGCCATCTCCACCAATAACAATTAGTGCTGACAGTTGAGGAAGTGTTTGCTTAATTAACGCAATTGCCCGGGGGATTCCTGGTGTTGTCAGTAATTGAGACTCAATGCCGTGGTTCGATAGCGCTTGCGCGGTTTGATGGGCGACAGTTGCCGCTTGCCCATTACCCGCTTGTCCGTTATAGAAAATGCCGTAAGTTGTTGCCATGACAATCGCCTCTTGATTAAAAAATTAAGTTTATTCATCGCTTATTTAGTAAGCTTTTGATAGTCTCAGTATAGCTTGAACACTAGTTTGACTGGAAATAATATGCATCATTACTGAATTAGTCGGGTCAATGAGCATTTTGATTGCTCAATATAAATATTATAGTTATGATAATTTTAATCACACAATATCGGGATGGAGCGTGTTCACAATGGGATGGAATAGGTGTTGCGATATTAGGACTAACAATAGGTATCGTTGCAAATGCGGTAGGCGCACATGGTCGGCGTCAAACGACAATTAATTTAATCGCAGGCTTATTCGGTGTACTTGGTGGCCAGCTGTCTTTTGGATGGTTCGGGCCAACAGTTGCTGGAATGACGTTGTTGCCAGTCGTGAGCGGGGCGATGATACTTATTGTGATCGGAACCGTTGCTGCCCAGGCGCTTCAGCCGCAGTAATTGTGATTAGGCATAAAAGGATTTGTTGAAGTAGCACTTGTTAGCGCTATCAAAAGATGGAGGTGTCCGTAATGGCTAAAATTAAACGACAGACCCCTGGTTTTTGGGGTAAATTGTCACTATTGATTGCAATTGGGCAATTAGGATTGACTGTGTTTCGAGAAGTGCGGCAGTTCAAACACCGCCGCTAAAAAGGGGATGACAGCATGCATTGGTCATGGGTAATGATTGTTGGCGCGGCGGTTGGTGCTTTTGCAGGTGCTATCATGAGCCCCAGTCAATCGCGGGGTTGGATCGGTCACATTATTGCTGGCGTCCTTGGGGCACTCATTGGTGAAGGTGTGCTGGGGCCGATGGGGCCTGAGTTAGCCGGAATGACCGTGATACCAGCCGCAATCGGTGCAATTGCCGTCGTTCTGATAATGATGTTCGTGGTTCAGTGGGCACGGGTTCGACGGTCAAAACACAATTGAACAGTGCCAATTGACAGCCTGGCTGTTACGCTCGACATCAAAAAATGTTAAACGGTAGATTGCAAATTTAATCCGAATTTTTGGACAAATTTGTCAGCATAACCTGA
>NZ_RHOF01000109.1 GCF_003946445.1 Loigolactobacillus jiayinensis
AAAACAGACAAAAAACCGGTATTAGTTATTCACCAATACCAGAAAGTGTAGACCCGAAAAAATAAAATTACTTGGTTGGAGCAAAAGACACGCTCATTCTGAGCGTGTCTTTTTGTATTACCCTAATAGCGCAGCATGCGTGGCAATCTAGGATAGGCCTCCAAAATTAGTAGGGTATAAATAATACAAAAACTAGCAAGATGAATTTTTGATTTGGAAAATTTGCTAATTTTTAGATTTTTCAATTAAAACTACCGTGAAATAATTCATCATGCCCGCCGATTCGAACTAAACGGATCACCGGATTAGTCTTATGGGTCATATAAATTACTAAAATATCCACTTTCCCGTCTAATAAATGAAATTCATAGTGTCCATTATAATTACCGCCACGATTTTTAAGCACATGTGGTTGATATCCCTGATTAACGATACCGTTTATTTGAAGTTGATCTAAAGCTTGCATTAAATCAGTTATCAACTCTGGGTGTGTCCGTTTAAGTTGGCGATAATCTTCTTTGAATTGTGGTTCAGGTTTAAGTTTATACATATTAATTATCCAAAAAATCCTTTAGATCTTGTGTATTATCAAATTCTGGGACATCATCTGGAATAATCCCCAACTCTTTAGCCTCTGCCGCCACTAAGGCACGTCTGGTTTTTTCTGTCAGTTCGTCTATTTCAGTCAAAACTTCAAAAGGGATCTTCTTTTGAAGTATCAACTGTCTTGCTGCCATGTTAAAGTAGGCATTAATACTTAAACCGGTAGTACTTAATTCTTTTGTCAATTTTTCTTTAAGTTCATTATCAAGTCGAATAGTTGTTGCACTCGTTGCCATGTTTATTCCACCTTTCATTTTTAACGTCATAATAACATACAAATGAGCTCAAAACCATTAAAATGATCACTGCTTATCATTCTTATTTACACCATTCTTAAATGTAAGGCATAACTTAAAAGATATTAACCAGGTTCTTAGGGTATGTGGTCGAAAAAGTTGATTTGGATGTAAAAGCATGGCTTGAGGGTGATTATTAATATAATTAACCCTCATATGGCCCCTTTTAAGGTAGGGGGTATGTGATATTCGGGGTGAAATATCCGCCTACCAATTCCCATAATTAGATAGACTTAAAAACCAGAATTGCTTGTATGTAGGTAATTCTGGTTTTTGTGTGGCATCAAATTTGATACATTTATTTAGCGTCTCCATTCCCAGTGGTTAAAAATGGCCGGTACACTGGCATCAAGACATCAGATAGGATGTGGTCGAGGCGTGAACGATCTATCGTTGTATCGTCCGTCGCATAGAAGGCATCCATGAGGACCAATGCTGGGAGATCGTAAAGGGCCTCGTCAAAGTGCGTGAGATCGACTTCTCCCCGCTCGGAGGCATGTTCAAAAAATGTCCGCACCATTTGACTGAGAAAGTTGTTACGCGCAAATTTATCGAAATAATCGCGCATCGAGATCCCGCCCAACCGTTCACGCATGAGACCGATGATATTGGTGTAGTGCATGCTAGTTAGTAGCGTGCTAATCCAATCGAACAATTCTCGTAGATCGCCTTCCAGAGAGCCGGTATTCGGAATTTGTTTCATTTTTGCGGCTAGGTCAGTAGTTTGGGTGCGCAAGGCGGCCAGCACAATATCAGCCTTTGAGTTCCAACGCCGGTAAAGAACGCTTTTGTTTGTATGGGCGTGCTTAGCGATCATATCCATCGTGATTGCTTCATATTTTGTTTGTTTGATTAAATTAAGGGTTGAGTCGAGAATGTCAGCTTCCAGTTTTTTTCCTCGCCGGCGGTGCTGGGTGGTAGATGCTTTCGACACACCCTGCTGATTATGAGGGTTGTTTGCCATGAAATGACTTCCTTTCGGACGAAGTTGCTACAAAGAAGTATAGCATGGAATTTTTTTAAAGGGTTGGTTGACAATCGGCATTAAAAGATATAGAGTACTTGAGTACCTAAAATTAGAGACTAAAGTTCCTAAAAAATAGTCTAACTCATTATCGGAGGTGTCACAATGGCAACTAACAAAAAAACAGAAAGTGCGTTACCACGCACGATCGTTAATCAGGCGTGGATCATCGTGCTGGGTGCGATTGCACCCATGCTGGATTCGACAATGGTCAACATTGCCCTCAATAAATTATCTTCAGATTTCAATGAAGCATTAAGTACCGTTCAATGGGTGGTCACTGGCTACTTACTGGCGATGGTCGTGGCGGTGCCCTTTACCGGCTGGCTGAATGACAAGATTGGTGGTAAAAAGGTCTTCTTGATTGCCGAAGTGTTGTTCGGCTTGTCTTCACTGGTGGCCGCAATGTCTGGCAATGTCACCATGCTGATTAGTATTCGGTTTGTGCAAGGATTTAGTGCTGGTTTGATTACACCGTTGTTGACAACATTGTTAGTTGATGTGGCGGGAGTCGGATCGATGGGGCGGATCATGGCCATTGTTGGATTGCCCATCATGTTGGGCCCAATCTTTGGTCCTGTGATTGGGGGCGTGATCGTCCAGTATCTATCATGGCGCTGGATCTTTTTCGTCAATGTTCCCGTTGTTATCATTGCCACAATTCTCATTTGGGTGAAGTTGCCAGCAATTACCCCTAAGAATCCGACCGCCAAATTTGACTGGCCGGGAGTAAGCTTACTGGCTGGTGGTTCAGCAGCGATTGTCTACGGCATTGTTAAGGCTAGCTCAAAAGCCAGTTTTAACAATAGTACGACGTTAAGCTATGTGGGTGTGGGAATTGTCTTGCTGGTGATTTATGCGATTTACGCCATTTTCTGTAAGAGTCAGGCAGTGGTGCCGTTATTTCTGTTCAAACGGCGCAACTTTACCGGTTCAATGATTGGACTAGTCTTGGCGGGGATTGTGAATAACGGGCCAATGCTATTACTGCCACTGTTTTTCCAAAATTTACGTGGTCAAAGTGTTGCTGAAGCAGGATTATCCCTTATCCCACAAGGGATCGGGATGCTGATTGCCCGGCCAATCATTGGCCGCTTCATTGATCGAATTGGGGCGCGGTGGGTTCTGATTGTTGGCTTGTTAGTGACCCTAATCGGAACCGTGCCGTTCATGTCCTTTGATCAGCACACTAATTTTTGGTTGCTGATGGGGGTCTTATTTGTCCGAGGAATCGGGGCCGGAGCCATCATCAGTCCGCTCATGACTGATTCGTTTGTCGGCCAAGATCCCAAGTATTCCGGCCAAATTTCGATTGCGGGGCGGATTACACAAAATGTCGGTGGTGCTTTTGGTTCAGCATTGATGGCGACGGTTGCGTCGGCGTACCTCACTAGCCACACGCATGAGCTGATGACTAATCATTTGACAGCTGTGGCGCACGCCTACCAACAGGGATTTATCTGGTCGGTGGCCTGCACTGCCGTCGTGATTATCCCAGCGTTCTTGCTGACTAACAAGCTTGGTCACCAGTCGGACAAGAAAGTTGTACCGGCACAAACAACTGAAAAGTAAAAAAGAGTGGTTGAAGTGAACCCCAAATATTGGACGAAACTTTAAGCGACTTTCTGGG
>NZ_RHOF01000011.1 GCF_003946445.1 Loigolactobacillus jiayinensis
AAAAGAGTTGCCATCTATATAGACAGTAACTCTTATCGTTTAATTCACTAGTATTAAGCTTTGACGGTTGGTGTAGCATCCGTATTGGAATCACGAACGTTCACGGTAATTTCACCCTTGCGAGCACCAATAGTCACCGACTCGCCGACCTTAATATGACCAGATAATAACTCTTCACTCAAGCGATCCTCAACTTCTTGTTGAATTGCTCGCCGAATTGGTCGTGCACCATATTCAGGATCAAAGCCAGCCTTAGCAATCACATCGATAGCTGCTGGGGTAATTTTGACGTCAATGTTTTGATTGTGCAAACGTTTCAACACGTTTTTAGCCATAATTTTAACGATTTCATGTAATTCAGGTTTAGTCAAGGAATGGAAGACAACGACTTCATCGATTCGGTTGATAAATTCTGGCCGGAAAGACTTCTTTAATTCTTCCAAAATCCGACTACGCATTGCTTTATAGTTTTGTTGTACTTGTTGCGCACCAAAACCAACTGACTTTTCATCACGTAAAGCAGTTGCACCTAAATTAGAGGTCATGATCAAAATCGTATTACGGAAATCAACGCGCCGACCCTTAGAATCAGTTAAATAGCCATCATCTAATACTTGTAACAAAATATTGAAAACATCTGGATGGGCTTTTTCAACTTCATCTAGTAAGACTACGGAATAAGGCTTTTGCCGTACTTTTTCAGTTAACTGACCGCCTTCTTCGTAGCCAACATAGCCAGGAGGAGCTCCGACTAGCCGCGAGGTTGAATATTTCTCCATATACTCGGACATATCGACCCGAATCATGTTATCCTCCGAACCAAACATTGCCTCAGCTAAAGCTTTAGCTAATTCAGTTTTCCCAACACCAGTCGGGCCAAGGAACATAAATGAACCAATTGGCCGCTGTGGATCTTTCAAGCCACTACGCGCACGCCGAATTGCTCGTGACACTGCTGAAACGGCCTCTTCTTGACCAACCACCCGTTTATGCAACACTTTTTCAAGGTTGATCAACCGATCAGTTTCACTCTTTTGCAATTGTGTTAACGGCACACCAGTCCACTGTGAAACGACCGTAGCGATATCATCTGGTGTAACCTTAATATCTTTACGTACGCCATTAGTTGGTTCTGTTGCTTGTTCAGCGGCTAACTTATCCTTCAGCGTCATTTCGTTTTCACGTAAACTAGCTGCTTTCTCAAAGTCTTGCGCTTCAATTGCTTGTTCCTTTTGCTTCACAAGTTGATCTAATTTGGTTTCTAACTTAGATTCTGGTGTCTTCACATTAGCCGCATCTAAGCGCACAGAGGCTGCTGATTCATCGATCAAATCAATCGCCTTATCTGGCAAGAAACGATCACTGATATAACGTGAGGACAAGACAACTGCTTCATGAACCGCTTCGTCAGTAATGGTGACACCATGATGCTCTTCATACCGGCTACGTAGGCCTAACAGAATCTCTTCTGCTTCTGCTTCAGTTGGTTCGTCAACTTGAATCGTTGCAAAACGACGCTCCAAGGCAGCATCCTTTTCAATATACTTTTGGTATTCATCCAAGGTCGTTGCGCCAATGACCTGCATTTCACCACGGGCTAAGGCTGGCTTCAAAATATTAGAAGCATCAATTGCCCCTTCAGCACCACCGGCACCAATTAAGGTATGCAATTCATCAATAAATAAGATAACTTGCCCGTCCTTATAGATCTCATCAATGACTTTCTTTAACCGGTCTTCAAATTCACCACGATATTTTGTACCGGCGACCAATGATCCCATATCCAGCATCATCAACCGTTTTTTAGCCATATCAGCCGGTACATCACCAGCAATGATTTTTTGCGCTAAACCTTCAGCAATCGCTGTTTTACCAACACCAGGTTCACCAATCAAAACTGGATTATTCTTGGTCCGCCGTGATAAAACTTGAATCAAACGACGTACTTCTTTGCTTCGGCCAACAACTGGGTCCATTTGATTTTCACGAGCTAACTGAGTCAAATCTCGTGCTAAAGAATCTAAAGTTGGTGTTCCTTCAGTACTACCACTTTGTGCCTGCCGGCCGCGTGGTGCATTGCGGCGCTTGGCTGTAGTATCACTGACACCTAACTTTTTCAAAATCATCTGCCGTGTTTTGCTTAGACTTAAACCGAGATTGGTTAAAATCCGTGCTGCCAGAATATCGTCTTCACGAAGTAAACCTAACAGAATGTGTTCGGTCCCAATTTTCATGGCACCCATCCGTTTTGCTTCATCACCGGCGTAAGATAAGATCTGCTTAGCCTTAGGTGCATATGGCAGATAAGTATCGCTTTGTGTCTCTGCTGAGGTACCATAACCCGTGAAACGTTCAATTTCTTCACGAATATCGTCATCAGTGATTGACAATTGACGCAAGGTCTTCCCAGCGATACCATCATTTTCAATGACTAATGCCAATAATAAATGTTCAGTACCTACCGCATGATGCCGGAAGTATTTTGCCTGTTCTTGTGCTAATACTAAGACGTTCTTTGCACTTGGCGTAAATAAATTATCCATTAAGCGTCCCTCACTTTCACTTACTCACGTTCGTATCTTAAATGATTCAAAATGCCAATTAGAATGTTGGCACGTATTTGTTCTTCTAATTGCCGATCAGCAATGGCAAGTGTCTCCCGACTAGTTGCTGCTAAAATCAAATTAGCTTCCTTACGTTCGATTACATGATCATCATATAGCTTCTGGACTAACGCCAATTCATCGCGCTGACTGATTTGACCACCAATCAATTGAATCATTGTATCCAGCATATCACGATCATCAAGCAACTTCACCTTCTCAATCCGGATATAGCCGCCACCGCCACGTTTACTTTGAACCAGATAACCACGCTGAATGGTAAAGCGTGTCTTAATCACATAATTAATCTGGGATGGGACACAATTAAATAATTCCGCAATTTCGGATCGCTTAATCTCAACACGCGCCGATTCCGCTAGAATCTGCTTCAAGTAGGCTTCAATAATATCAGAAATATTTCGCCCTTGCATCTTCTTCACCCTTAACTTTGACTAATATTGACTATTATTATAGATGAAATTAACAAAATTGCAAAGAATTACGTCGTTTTTATTTTTAGTTAATAAAAATCGCCCTCGGTACACTATATATGAACACATACAAAAAGAACGACTTTACCGCTAATATAGCGGTGCAGTCGTTCTTTTATACATTCTAGCTTCATTGCCAGCTTAAACTTTAAATGAAAATTACTAATTTATCTGAAACATTTATTTTTGATTTTTATTATAAAAAAAAGCCTGCAGACACAGACTATGAGCAAAAATCGGGAAAACAGGATTTGAACCTGCGACCCCTACGTCCCGAACGTAGTGCTCTACCAAGCTGAGCTACTTCCCGGAAACTATTTTTCTAAACAAAAAAACAAGCGGAAGACGGGATTCGGACCCGCGACCCCCACCATGGCAAGGTGATGTTCTACCACTGAACTACTTCCGCAAGAAAAATATTTGAATCGGGAAAACAGGATTCGAACCTGCGACCCCCTGGTCCCAAACCAGGTGCTCTACCAAGCTGAGCTATTTCCCGAAACTTTTTTAAAAGTGAGCATAATTGCTCAATGCACCCAGTAGGAGTCGAACCTACAACCTTCTGATTCGTAGTCAGACACTCTATCCAATTGCGCTATGGGTGCATAATAATAATGCCGAGGACCGGAATCGAACCGGTACGGTGATCACTCACCGCAGGATTTTAAGTCCTGTGCGTCTGCCAGTTCCGCCACCCCGGCATATTATTAAAGCGGAAGACGGGATTCGAACCCGCGACCCCCACCATGGCAAGGTGATGTTCTACCACTGAACTACTTCCGCATATATTCAATTAAAAATGCCGACTAGACGATTCGAACGCC
>NZ_RHOF01000110.1 GCF_003946445.1 Loigolactobacillus jiayinensis
AATTATCCGGAGTGCGTTCTTCGGTACTGATTTGCTGTAATGCTTGCTCCCATTTCGCTGTCATCTCTGGGCTAGTTAGCAAGGGTTCGAGTTCGACCGCTTTACATAAAGTAATCCCTGCTTCACTGACGTGTAACTTGTTCTTTTCAGTGACGAGATAGCCGCGCTTCTTTAACACTTCCAGCACATTTGCCCGGGTTGCACTTGTCCCAATACCTTGCACGTCTTTGAGAATTGCTTGGGCTTCTTCATCATCAAGCGTTTTACCGGCGGTTTTCATTGCCGTAATCAGGGTACCTTCGGTAAAGGGTACCGGTGGTGTCGTTTCTTTTTGCGGCGTTTGCAGGTTTGCTTGGACTTGATCGCCTTGGTGAACGAGCGGTAAAGTTGCTGCTGCTTGCTGGTCGGCTGTGTGATCATCAAATAATGCTTGCCAACCTTGCTTCGTTGGGACCTTACCCGTTGCTTTAAAATTGGCGCCACCAACTTGGGTGATAATGGTGGTTTCCTCGTACTCATACGGATCAGCAAACATCGCTAACGTCGTTCTTAAAACCAAGTCATAGACCTGTTGCTGTAATTTAGGTAAGGCCGCTAATTGATTTTTCGTCGGCACAACTTTAGTCATGATAATAGCGTAGTGTTCTTCAACCTTTTTCCCATTGACGTAACGTTTATTCGGGGTGGTATTGGTTAAAGCGACTTGCTTAGAGACTAACCCCAGATACTTCGTCAGATTAGCCACTAAATACTCAAATTCTTCATCAGTGATATAAGCACAATCGGTTCGGGGATAGCTAAGGAACTTGGCTTCGTACAAACTCTGAATGGCCGCTAAGGTTTGGCTGGCACTGGCATGATACCGTTTATTCATCGCACTTTGCAGACTGGATAGCGAGAATAGTTGGGGACTAGCACGCTTTTTACCTTGTTTTTGGACGTTCTTGATTAAACCGTCCTGTGAGCCTTTCTGAACGTGTTTAGCTTGCATGAATGTCATTAGCCCTACTTCGTCTTTAAACCGCTGATAGGGGTCTAATTTCGCGGCGAATTTTTGCTGATTGGCTAAAATTTCCGCATTTAGTTCAAAATAGGGTTCCGGCTTAAAGTTTTTGATTGCCTGGTCTCTTCGATAAACCATATACAAGGTTGGCGTCTGCACGCGACCAATTGAGTACACCCCGCGCACCCCTTTTTGTCTTAACAACAAAGTATATAAAGGACTGCCATTCATACCAATTAACCAGTCACTAATTTGACGGGTTTGGGCTTCTTTATAAGCCAAATAGTCTTTGTGCCAATCACCAAGATTTTTAAAGCCGGTAATAATCGCGTCTTTTTCTAGGCTATTCAACCAAAGGCGCTTAATCGTTTTCGACTTAACATCAATATGCGCTTGGTTCATGATCGACCACGCGATATTTGACCCTTCTCGACCACTATCGGTGGCCACAATAATGGTATCGGCTTTCGTTAACAGGTCTTTAACGACCTTGAATTGGGCTTTTTTACTAGCTGACACTTCAAACTTGTATTTATCGGGGAAAATCGGTAAATTAGATAAGGCCCATTGCTGGTATTTCTGATCATATTTATCCGGTGTGGCTAGTTCAACTAAATGTCCGAGACCATACGTGACAAGCGTATTATCGGGCAAAACAGGGTCACTAACCGTATAGTAACCCTGTTTTTTTGTGCTCTTTTGAAAGGCTTGGACGTATGAACGGGCTTGACTGGGTTTTTCAGCTAAGATAACAGTGGTCATGTTCGTTCACTCCTTATGATTCAATTTTTGATCTAATTCTGTTTTGCCTTGTTAAGCCGCTTTTAACCAGGTTTAACGGTGCATTTTTTATTCCGATTACAAGTGCATGCCCCCATCTTCATGCCGATTTCGAGTTTGGTGTTGCCGTTGCTTTTTCGCCATTTCCCACTCAGTCTCTTTTAAACCTTGCGCCTGTCTTTGTCGTTGGTAATCTTCATCACGAGCATATAGAACAGTCATGATCGCGTCACTAAAGGCCGTCTTTAAGTAGTAGTTTGGACTAACTGGCTTATAATTTAACGGTTGATAATGTGCCAGCTGGGATTTTCGATATTGATCGTCCTTAGCTTGTTGCTCTTTTAACTGTTTTTGGATTTTCTCAATCTGACTGTTCTTAATCGTTGGATCGACTTTACATTCACCCAAAAAGAGTTGTTTAGTGCCGTCATGCTTTAAAACCCGTTGTAAGTGATGATTCTCTAACTGATCTAAGCTAAGCTGTCCCGATAAATAAGCTAACCCTAATTGATGTTCTTGGGTACTGAAAACCCTCGGTGGGTTTTCTTGCCATTGTGCCATTGTTTCGACTTTTAATGGCTTTAAAGTTGGATCATAGTACATCACGGCTGTATAGGCCTGTTCTTGTCTAACTAGTGAAAGATCATCTAAATCACCATTAGGAAAGGCTCTTTTCAATACTTCATGGTATTGCGTTTGAATGACTTGCTTAACTGCTATGATTGTCCGTAGGTCTTTGACTGCTCTCGTAATCGTTTGCTGTTCTGCTGGTGAATACTTTTCTAGTAGTCCTTTATCGACGTGTTCTAGGCTTTCTAAGCTATCAGAGTGGATCATTAGCGTATATTTCAGATCAATTTTGGCCTCTTTTTCTTGTTGCATTAATAACTTAAAACCAACGTATGGCCGCTTGGTAAAGGTCAATAATTGCTGGGTCAATAAATCATCACGAATATTCATTAAACGTTCGTTTAATTCACTGCCTTTGAAAACTGTTTGCTCGCTTTCGGTTTCCTTAATTAATTCTCGTCTTTCAGCTTGCGTGGTCTGTTCAAAATTAAGCTCTGGATAAAGTTTTTTCGTGGTACGATCGACCACTTTGTTTAAGAGTTCATCTGCCTTTTTTAATGAGCTTTCTTGTTGGTTAATTGTCAATAATTGTTTAGTCACATCTTCACCAACTGCATGTTTAATTAAGGTGCTATTTTTCCAATTAAATAGCATGCGCCGTTTATCATCTAAACTCTCCAAACTGATATAAGTTTTCAGTTCATGGCTTAACTCATTGACCACCCGTTTTTCATTAAACGAGAAGTGTTCACTTAGGCTATCTAAGTGACCTCTATTGATTGCTTTTTCTTGGTTGTTTTTATAACTGGCTTTGGCTTTGCGATAGTTCTTTACTTGTTGGTTAAATTCTTTTCTTTCATACCGCTTACTATTAATTCCCTCGTGTTGGGTTGGTGTATCATCTATTCCCTGCTCAGTAAATGATTTTTCACTGATCCGATCGGGAATATTTTTTTGCTCTAAAACCTGATTGACACTAACTGCCCAATTATGACGCCATTCAATTATTTTTTCTTTCTTATCCCAATCGACCATCAGTATCTTTCTAC
>NZ_RHOF01000111.1 GCF_003946445.1 Loigolactobacillus jiayinensis
AATTCTGAGATCGGGCGATTTGTATTGAAAAACGGTTTATTATTAGGTGCTTACGAAAAACACGGCTCAATAGCAGTTGTAAAGGAAGGTGACCCAATGATCGATATGTTAATTTTGGCTGAAAAAGCCAGCGCAGCTAAGCATATGGCCAAAGCATTTGGCGGGACGACCGGAAATGTGATCGGCAAGACGTATAAAATCGTTCATGCGCACGGTCACTTAATGGCATTTAAAGACCCCGAAAAAATGGTGACAACAGAAGCGGCTAAACAACGTTACAGTTCGTGGACGGATATGCAGACAATGCCGTGGAATCAAGCTGATTTTTCATGGGCAAAAACCTATACCAAGGCCTATAATGCCTATACGAAAAAATCTAAATCAACCCGCGCAGATGTCGCGGCAATTAAGGCAGAAGCAGCCAACGCTCAGGCTATTTTAATCGCCACAGATAATGATCCTTCCGGTGAAGGGGATTTGTTAGGCTGGGAAATTGTGAACGCAATTAAATGGCAAAAGCCGGTTTATCGCATTCGTTTTGCTGATGAAACCCCTAAATCACTGAATAAAGCAATGCAGCAAATGACTGAGATCACAGATCAATCTAAGCAAGGCGAATACCTCAAATCAGATGCGCGTAGCAAGTGGGATTTTTTATCAATGCAACTAACGCGTATTTCCACTTATGCTGCCCGTCAGGCAGGTTACCGGGTCAAAGTAGTCAATCAGGGCCGCTTGAAATCAGTGATTGTTTTAAAAATCTGGCAGCAACAACAATTGATCGATAACTATGTTAAAACACCTTACTTTGAGACTAAGTTTAAGGATCCGGCGGGCCATATTTTCGCGCGGGAGCTTAAAACTGATGCGCAAAAACAGGCCGCCCGCTTTGCAGATGAACAAAGTGGTCAGACTGATGTCGCGCGCTATAAGAATAGTCCAGTGACAGCTATCAAACGTGTGCGCAAAACGCAGGCGCCAGGTGCGTTGCTTGATTTGGCCAAGTTAGGCTCACTTTTAGCGCAACAAGGATTTAATTCCAAGGAAGTACTCGCTACCTATCAAAAGATGTACGAAGCAGAACTTGTTTCCTACCCGCGTACTGAAGACCGCAAAATCACGCAGGAGCAGTACAATGAACTTTTGCCAGTCGTTGACACGATTGCCGCTGTTGTCGGCGTCAACCCACAATTGTTGACCCATCGCGTATTACGCAGCAAGCACCGTGCTAGTGCGGCGGCCCATGGTGCGAACCGACCGGGCATCAAGGTACCTAAGTCGTTGGCTGAGTTAAGCAAATACGGCCCAAGCGCCCAAGCAATCTACAAAACATTGGCCGCAAATTATTTGGCGATTTTAGGCGAGGATTATGAATTCGCACGGATTACCGCCGAGTTACAATTATATCCTGACTTTAAAACTGGGTTCAATGTACCACTTAAATTAAATTATAAGGCCATCTTTGATGATACGGAGCAAGCGACGAAGACCCAAACGCCTAATGAAGCTGTTGGACCTGATGCCACGCCGTTTATGTATTAAGGTGCTAATCCGAAACCCACACGACCAAGTGCTGATTGGATCGGTAAGTTCTTAGAAAAGCATAACATCGGCACAGGTGCCACCAGACTTAGCGTGCAAGCGCAGTTGATCAGTGGCAAAAATGCGTTCATCAACGAAAAACGTGGTTTCTATACGTTAACGCAACCAGGCACGATTGCTGCGGTGCTGGTGCGGGATACTTGGATCGGCTCACCTAAAATCACCAAACAGCTTTTTGATCATATGGACGCCGTTGGTAAGCTAAATGAAGCACCAGCGGTCGTGGTCAATTCAGCCACTAACGTGATCGCCCATGATTTACCACTTATCTTAAATAATAGCCAGGAACTCGCAAACTTTGTGGGCAAGCAGTCACCGGCAAGCGCGCCAAAAAAATATAAAACCAAACCCAAGGCCCAAGGACAATATCAAAATGGGCCAACAGTTGAATTTAATTCAACCTGGAGCGGCCATAAATTTAGCGCAGAGGAGATCCGCAAACTATTGCAAGGTGACGTGATCTCATTTAGTGCCACCAGTAAGTACGGCAAGACCTACACTGCCACCGGCGCCTTAAAGCAACAAACGTTTAAGGGCAAAAAGTTTTGGGGTTTCAAGGCTGACTTTGGTAAGTAGGTAAAAATAACAGCAGCGATAGATTTCAATGAATATTGCGGGATTAATTAATAAAGCAGGCGCTGACATAAGTGAAATTATGCCAGCGCCTGCTTTATAGTAGATGACTAGTTGGTCATATGCGCTATAAAATAACACCCTAGGGCGCCTATTCATTTATTGCGCGTTAATTTGTTTTACTCTCGGCGTTTGCGTAGAAAATCCGCGATCCGCGAAATTTCTTTCGTCGAAGCTGTTGTACGTTTGAATTTTAAATTTGGAAAAGCGTGGAGTAAGCGGCGCTCAACGTAGTTCAAGCGTGGTAGGCGATCGTTGGCTTTAATATTGGCGCGGAAATGTTCGAACCAGCCATCTAGATGGGTATCAGCTTGATTTTTAATATCAGCTTTCATGGTTTCAACCGTGTTACCAATACGCTGAGTGGCAGCGCGGAACCCGATGACGTTGGCAACGGTAAAACCGAGGTCGAACATCAATAAGTCGGTGAAGACCACGCTACTGAGAATCGCCGTTGTTGCCGGCAAACCGAGAATAAAGCGACTTACAAAAGGATGGACTAACTTGACGATCACGACGATGCCAAAGCCCCAAAATAACGAGATTGGTAGGGCAACGCGGCCATTAAGATTCAGTGGCAACTGACTATAATCCCACCAACGTGCTTGAAATAATTTTTCCATCAGCCAACTGGTAAGGTACTCGATCACAGTGATCAGCAAGGCACCGAGGACAAACAGGGCCACCAAGTTATTTTTGAACGGTTCCAGCAATAATAGAACTAGGATGACACTAAAGCCGTAAACGGGGATGATCGGCCCAATCATAAAGCCCGAGTTGGTAAAGTGTCGTTTACGCACACTCACATAAGTGCTTTCCCAAATCCAGCCGATAAAAGCATAAGCCGCAAAATAAAGAATTAAAAATGAAAAACGTAATTCTACGGGTGAAAGAAAAATTTCCTGCACAGTGACTAACCTCCTCGTATTATTAAATTTAGAAACTTACTTCTTTGTACTTAACGACTCAGG
>NZ_RHOF01000112.1 GCF_003946445.1 Loigolactobacillus jiayinensis
AGCGCCTGAGTCGTTAAGTACAAAGAAGTAAGTTTCTAAATTTAATAATACGAGGTGGTGATGATTTGCGATTTATATTTAAGGCATTAATAGTAGTTGTTATTATCCTTGCATTTCCTTTATCCATAGTTCTTGTCTTTAAAAATTGGTCAACGGCCATTGGTACTAGTACACCCATGTCATTAAAGCTTGGTTGGTTGGAGCAGTACGAACCGATATACCTCTTTTGGAGTGGAGTAATTCTGGCGGTACTGTTAATTATTTTTTTGCTTATCACACTTTTTTGGCCACGGTCACAATCATTATATCTTCATCAAAAGTCTGATGGTCAAGTGACCGTCAGTAAGAAAGCTATTGAACATTTTGCGCTTTCAGCACTTCAACATGAACCCTTTATTGGCAACCCCAAGGTATCATCTAAGTTATCACGAAAAGGGATCACACTTAAAATATCGGGTGATCTACTAAATTCAGTCAATGCCAAGCAACAGACTGCAAATTTTCTTAATCAATTAAAAAAAGATTTGCGTATTTGTCTTGGAATTTCTGAACAGAAAAAAATTAAAATCAGACTCGTTGATTTTAATGAGTTGGACGCTAATGTGCAACAATCTCGAGTTGTCTAGGAGGTGATAACGTGACCGAACTCATTAAAGCCTATTTTTGGCCACTAATTGGTGGAATTATGGGATTGCTCTTAGCGGTCCTTATCATCACTTTTGGATTTTTCAAGACGCTTTTTGTTTTGATTTTTATGGCAATCGGGATTACCGCGGGTTATTATATTCAAAAAACTGGTATCTTAACAAATGTTTTTAAATAACTGTTTGAATTATAAGGAGGAAAAATTATGCAGAATGGAACGCCAAGTGAGAAAACAACAACTAACGAAAAGTCTGGTGTTAAAGGCAATTTAACATTTGATGATAAGGTTATTCAAAAGATCATTGGTATCGCACTTTCTGAAGTAGATGGCTTATTAACCGTAGATGGCGGCTTTTTCGCAAATGTTGCTGAAAAACTAGTTAATACTTCAGATGTCACATCAGGAATTGATGTAGAGGTTGGAAAAAAGCAGGTTGCAGTGGATCTCGACATTGTTGCTGAATACGGCATTGATATTTCTAAACTGTATGACAAGATCAAAAATGTTATCGTTCGGGAATTAAAGAATATGACCGAATTAGAAGTAATTGAGGTAAATGTGAATGTTGTTGATGTCAAGACAAAGGAGCAATATGAAAAAGATTCGACTTCTCTGCAAGATCGCGTGAGCGATGCCACAGACAAAACGAAGGAAGCCGTCAGTAAGGGCGCAAAGAAATCGAAGGAAACATTAGGTGACAGCATTGATAAAGTAACGTCTGACAATAAATCTAGTCGTGTTAACTAAGGGAGTGAGTAAATATGGGACTTATATGGTCATTAATCGTCGGGGCAATCATTGGTGCCATTGCTGGCGCAATCACTAACCGTGGTGCTGCTATGGGCTGGATTGCAAATATCGTAGCTGGTTTAATCGGTGCGTGGATTGGCCAAGGGCTCCTTGGCACTTGGGGCCCTTCGTTAGCTGGCATGGCATTGATACCATCGATCATCGGGGCAATTATTTTAGTTCTGATTGTTTCATTAGTTGTTGGTCGAACCAGTAAAAAGTAAGGGGGAATTTTATGGACGTCTTGAAAAGTGTATTTAAGTTTATGATTGCTTCTACGCTCATTGTAGGTGGTGTCCTCATCGGTGGCACCGTCTTGGCTGCTAAGAAAGTAGATGGCATTGGTGATACATTGCAACAAAAATTACATGGATAATTAGCCAAATTTATCTGTATTAGGCTTCTTAGAACGTAAATGATTGAGCAATTGAAGATCAGTTAATCAATATTTAAATTTGCAATCTACCTTATAAGTGTCATTCACACTATCTCTTGTAGGATCTCCTTATTAGACAAGCAAATTAAAATGTGGAATAATACTGTTGTAACAAATACATTATGGGAGGTTATATTATGAGTCTAGATGACAAAATTGATAGCACCAAAGATAAGGTAAGTGGAAAAGCTAAAGAAGTTGAAGGCAAGGTTACGAACGACAAGGCCCGCGAAGCTGAAGGTAAGGGTCAAGGTATTCTAGGTAAGGCTAAAGATAAACTGTCAGATGCCAAAGATGCTGTTAAAGATACGGTTGATAACGTAAAGGAAAAGTTAGATAAAGACGATAAATAAATTATCATTTTTAAGAAGACCAAAATCTGGTCTTCTTTTATTTTTTCACGCTTGTTACCTTGTTTTTTCTCCACACTGTAATACGCGGCTTATGTGGTCGCTGCGGCTTTTTACGTTACCACCGTCCATCTTTAAGCTGATGTTCTAAGTCACCCAAGCAACGTGTCTCTGTGCGACTGACAAGGCCAAATCTGCTATTTACCATCTGGCCCATGCCGGCCACCTCCAAATTTTGGGCAAAATAAAAACGCCACGCTATTTAGCACGACGTCTATTATCCTTACACCATCTTATCGAGCCGAGCACCCGCCTGTGCCCACTCCGGAAACTCATACCCGTATTTACTATGAATTAATCATGATATCGCCACCTCCTGACCATATGCAAAAAAAACAGTGATTAGCTGAACTTTTCGATAAATCTATTAAAAGTTTCCGTAGTCCCATTTGCAATTAGTACAACTAAAGCTTCATAGCTAATTTATCAAATTC
This sequence comes from Loigolactobacillus jiayinensis, assembly GCF_003946445.1. GTDB lineage: Bacteria > Bacillota > Bacilli > Lactobacillales > Lactobacillaceae > Loigolactobacillus > Loigolactobacillus jiayinensis. The sequence goes on from NZ_RHOF01000112.1 coordinate 2,716, forward strand.
TTGTATATCAATACCCGTTGCTCCAATTAAATCAAGAATAATCTCCTTTGCTAAGTCTTTACTATAGGAATTTAATTGTTCTGTGAAATCTGGCTCTTCACTTTCATACAGGCCATTGAGCAGTGGAATAATGTAACTATAGATATACACTATTAGTGGATATTCGGTAGATTGCAAATTTAATCCGAATTTTTGGACAAATTTGTCAGCATAACCTGA
>NZ_RHOF01000113.1 GCF_003946445.1 Loigolactobacillus jiayinensis
GTCTTTAATACTGAGTGAAAATTTTATATAATGGTCGATAGAGTTCATTGGTCTTTATATCCTTTCAAATGACGCTGTAGTGGGTGAAATTTGTGTATGGGGCCGGTGAGCTTTTTTATTTTACACAAAAATCCCGCTAATAGATTACCACTTTGAGCAATCTATCAACAGGATAAAGTATAGAGCCTTTTTAAATTCAGCGTAAGGCTTTTTTTGTACTTGCGAATTTTACTGAGCGATTGTTGTTGTGAAATCATTACTGATGTAGAACGTTTGGTTATCAGTACCATCGAAGTAAGGATTGAGTTCATTTTGATAAACTTCTGCATTATCGACTTTTTCCTTGGTGAGGCCTAACTCGTTTCGAATTTTTGTGGAAACGCGATTGAGTTCTTTGGTCGATGCGATCTGATAAGACGAACCATTGATCCACGCATCTTGCCCCTGTAGTTGATCAGACTTGATATTGCTGGCGGCGTGACGGTAATCTAAGGCTAATTTTTGAATATCGGCGAAAGTTAAATCAGTTCGCATATTCTTTTTAAGGTCATTAGTAATTTTCTTATACTGTAACAGGACTTTTGGCTGGGTAGCTTTTTTCAGAACGGCACGGATCACTTGTTGCTGCCGCATTTGGCGGCCGTAATCACCACGCGGATCTTCGTGGCGCATGCGTGAGTAGGCCAGTGCTTGAGTACCATTTAAATGATGAACGCCTTTTTTAAACTTTTGCCCACCAGTCCAAACACTGGTAAAGGAGAAGGGAATATCAACGTCGATGCCACCAACGTCATTAACAATGGTTTTCAATGCGCCCATGTTGATGGTCATATAATAGTCAATTGGTGTGTTGAGTAATTGGCTAACACTGCGAAGTGCCATTTTGGTACCGCCATAATTGTAGGCGGCATTAATTTTTTGCATGTTCCGTGGTTTACTACCAATTAATTCAGCTAAGGTATCACGCGGTATACTGACGAGTTTAACGCGATTTTTCGTTGGATTGATGGTGGCCACGATGATCGTATCTGAATTACCTTGATATTTACGGCCATCGGCACCAGTATCGGCGCCTAACAATAAAATAGAGAATGATTGCTTTTGTTGAATCTTGGCGGAGGCCTTACCAACTGAAGCATGCATTCCTGTAATTGTATCGCCAGCATGTGAATATAATTTATAGGCAAAAATACCGGTTAAAAAAACGGCAATTGAAAAAAGTAATAGGATAATCTTTAATAGCGGATGACTTTTTTTGGGTGGTTTACGGCCGCTACGAGTAGTGGCTTCATCATTTTCTGGCATGTGGGCCTCCTGCTGAAATTTGGTAACTAACTTATTTAGTGCAAATAAGTTTGAAAATTTTTTGAGTATTTTTCAAGCACTTGCTAAAGACTGATTACTTTCTATTATAACGAAATCACGCCTAACTGCAATTTTATCCCATATTTTACGTAAACTAAGCTTGACGTGAGAAAAAGATGATGATAAGATTGGTGTCAAGTTAGAAAACAATGATAAGCAATGAAGAGAAGAGTAAGTCAAGGTATCTATTTAGCGAGCTTCGTTAGGTGAGAGGAAGCTAGATAACTTGAGTGAAGATGGTCTTGGAGCTTGAACAATAGTGGTTAGTAATACTATTGGTCCGTCGGCAAGCGATATTTTGCGAAGTATAGTCTGTTTTGATGTACTTATTAAGTCATTTGATTGTGAAATCAATGTAAACCAGGGTGGTAACGCGAAAGCTTTCGTCCCTAAACGTTTTAATACGTTTGGGATGGAAGCTTTTTTATTACTCAGCAAGTTAATTTTGGGAGGTGGTCCCTTGATGACCGTTAAGCACGAATCAAGTAAACGTTTGGTATTTAATCAATTGGGTACCAACACGCAACAAACAACTGATTTAGTCGTATTGAATTTAATGCCTAATAAACTAGAAACTGAAGGTCAATTATTGGATTTATTTGCTGGCTTACCAGAAAACTTAAGTTTAACGTTTTTGTACCCACGCACACATCATTTTAAATCACATGTACTACCTTATTTAAAAACGAGTTATGCAACATTACCAGAAATTGCCGAGAACACATATGATGGATTAATTATTACTGGGGCACCAGTTGAAACATTGCCATTTACTGAAGTTGATTATTGGCAAGAGTTTATTGAAATTCTGGATTGGGCACAAGACCATGTCCGGCAAAATTTATTTATTTGCTGGGCAGCTCAAGCGGCTTTATACGCTGAGTATGGGATTGATAAGTACGCGGTTAGTCCAAAGGTTTTCGGTATTTTTGAGCATAAGGCGATCAGTGAGAATCCTTTGTTAGCCCATTTACCGCATCATTTTTACATGCCCCATTCACGGCACACCACATTACAAGCAGCTGACATTCAAGCGCAAACTGATTTAAATCTGTTAGTTGATGATATCAATGTTGGCCCAGTAATTGTTCAAAGCCGGGATCAACGGCAAACCTTTATTACCGGTCATCCTGAATACGCGCAGAACACCTTGGCCCAAGAGTATCACCGTGATTTAGCCGATGGCATTCCAATCACGTTACCAGAGAATTATTTTTACGGCAATGATGCTAATGCACGTGTCTTAGAACGCTGGCATAGTTCAGGCCAACAAATTGTTGCTAATTGGCTCCAACAACTAAATTAAACTAAAGAGGGTAATCTATTATGACAGAAGAAAATTTACATTTTGAAACATTGCAAGTTACCGCCGGACAAACCGTTGATGAAACTGGTGCCCGCGCTGTGCCAATTTATCAAACGACGTCATACGTCTTCAAGGACGCCGCTCAAGCTGCTGGCCGTTTTGCCTTAACCGATGCTGGCAATATCTATACCCGCCTGACTAATCCGACCACTGACGTTTTTGAAAAACGAGTTGCGGCCTTGGAAAATGGCACTGCGG
>NZ_RHOF01000114.1 GCF_003946445.1 Loigolactobacillus jiayinensis
TTACCACCCAGAAAGTCGCTTAAAGTTTCGTCCAATATTTGGGGTTCACTTCATGGCGGCTATTTTTGTTAGGCGAGTACTTGAACGCCAAGACCAATCAAGCCAGGGCCGGTGTGCACACCTAAAGCTGGCGAAACGTTACCGGTGAAAATGTGTTCAGCCTGTGGATAGAGTTCATGTAATTCTTTGGTGAATTGGGCGGCAATTTTGTGATTCGCACCATCGGCTACTGCTAAATTAAAGCGCGCAGCAGTGCCGATCGTGTCAGCAATCAATTTTTTCATTTTGAGCAATGTCTTTTTCTCACCACGGACTTTGGCCACGGGATAGTAAATGCCTTCATCGTCGCAGGAAATAATTGGTTTAATGTTCAAAAGGGTGCCGGCCATACCGGCAACACGACCAATGCGGCCACCTTTTTGCAAATAGGTTAAGGTTGGCACGTAGAAGAAGACTTTTGTGCGCTTAGCTACGGTGCGAATGCGGGCTTCAATTTCGACTTTATGCAAGCCTTCTTCGCTGAGCTGTGCAGCTAAAATCGCAGTTAATCCACTGGCAATACCGATGTTCTTGGTGTCGATCACGCTGACATCAAGTCCCGAAATACGGGCGGCAAGTTGGACTTGCTGGAAGGTGCCTGACAAACCACTAGAGATGCAGATAGCAATGACTTCGGTGAAACCGTCTGCCTTGATATCGTCAAAAGCTTTAGCAATCAAATCGCCAGTTGGTGAGGCGGTTTTTGGCACTTCTTTTTCTAGATTGGCGTAGACTGTGTCTGGATCGATCGTCACTTTATCTAAATAAATCGCATCATGATACATAATCGTCATTGGGACCATATACAGATGATGAGCGGCAATGAAGTCAGCTGGGACATCTGAACAAGAATCGACGAGAATGGCAACGTGTTGGTTAGGTTTAGTCATGGGCAATAGCTCCTTTTTTTTGGTTGGGTGCATGTCGTATTAGGTGCTTACTGATCAATTGATAAATGATCGTGGTGACGGCAGTTTGTTGTACTGCAGCGTCCCAAGTAAAGTCGTTACTGAATGGTAACGGAACGGTTTGTGCTAACTGTAATGACTGTAATTGTGTCGTGAAATTAGTGGCAAATCGATCATAGGCGGCTTGAGCAGACAAAGCGTTAAGTTCGCCGGTAAAGCCGCTGCGGATCATATCTAGTGGGAAAACGGTTTTTAATAGTGTCAAGGTGATGACTGCTGCTAAATGCTCACGCTGATACCGTTTCTTCACGGGCTTAAACATCACTTTATGTTTAACGTAATTATTGATCATGGCTGGCGTCACTGGATCAAGTTCTAACGGTGCTAAGTATTGATTGACTAAGCTAACCAGCTGCTCCATGTATAGATCAAAATCAGGAAAGTCATTCCACAGTGGTAGTTGTAAAGTCTGCAATTTGGACAACCAGGTTTGAAAATCAATTGTTTGTGTTGGCATGTCGCTGTCCTCACTTAATTATTTGATTATTGATAGTATAGTCTTATGATATAGTTTTGTAAACTAGATTGCATGATTAAGAAAATCATAAGATGTGAGATTGGTATAAATTAATCACGCATATGGTAAAACTTGTGTCGGTCGCACGGAACTTCTAAAATGAAAGCATTAAGGAATGGAGGCAACACATGACTGAAAAATTAACCATGGCGGTGATCGGCTTTGGCAAAAGCGCCACTCGCTATCATTTACCCTACCTGATGCTACGGACTAAGCTCCAGGTTAAATGGGTATATGCACGGCACTTAAATAAGCGGCCAGCGCAACAAGATTTTTATCAACAGCAAGGTGTGAACTTTACTGATGACGTGACCACCGTTTTAAATGACGCAAGCGTCAAGTTAGTGACGATCTGTTTGCCACCAGCGTTGCATTTTGAATTTGCTAAGCGCTGTTTGGAAGCCGGTAAAAATGTACTAGTGGAGAAGCCCTTTACCAGTACTGTAGCGGAGGCCCAAGAATTATTTGCTTTGGCACAGCAACGGGGTTTACTGGTGATGCCTTATCAAAATCGCCGGTTCGATGGCGAATTTTTAGCGTTACAGCAAGTATTACAGGTGGGATATCTTGGCGAACCGCTGGAATTGGAATCACACTTTGATCATTATCGGCCAGATCATACTGCAAAACAGGGCACGCCAGCAGATGGTGCTTTTTATGGGTTAGGCAGTCATTTAGTTGATCAAGTTGTTGCCTTATTCGGCCGGCCACAGCAGGTGAGCTACGATATCCGCGCGCAACAAAATCCCGCAAGTACCGTTGACGATTATTACGATGTCAGCTTGTTTTACCCTAATTTCAAAGCAACAGTTAAAAGTAGTTCATTAGTCGCGCAGCCATACCCAAGGTTTATTTTGCACGGTACGCAAGGCAGTTTCATTAAGTACGGTATTGATCAGCAAGAAAATGATTTAAAGGCTGGTTTGACGCCAGCTGCAGCCGGTTTTGGTGATGATAGTCCGAAGCTTTTTGGCGAGCTCAATTATCAGAATGCCAATGGTGATTGGATCAACAAGCAGTTACCGACGCCGCGTGGTGATTATGGGCGCGTGTATGATAGCTTATATGACAGTATTCTGCATGGCGCCGCACCATTGGTTAGTGAAGAAGAGGCGATTACCGATTTAGAAATTCTGGCTGCTGGTTTCAGTCAGTTGAGCCCAAGCATTTATCAACTATAAGCAAAATAACTTTAATTACCGCGGTTAATTTTTGATCGCGGTTTTTTATTGCATTATTTTTATATAAAATATAATGCCGAGTTTACAATTGAAGTGCAACACCCAATGAACTAGACCAACTATAGACAA
>NZ_RHOF01000115.1 GCF_003946445.1 Loigolactobacillus jiayinensis
AATTATCCGGAGTGCGTTCTTCGGTACTGATTTGCTGTAATGCTTGCTCCCATTTAGCCGTCATTTCTGGGCTAGTTAGCAAGGGTTCGAGTTCAACCGCTTTACATAAAGTAATTCCGGCTTCACTGACGTGTAGCTTGTTCTTTTCAGTGACGAGATAGCCGCGTTTCTTTAACACTTCCAGCACATTGGCCCGGGTTGCACTTGTCCCAATGCCTTGCACATCTTTAAGAATCGCTTGGGCTTCTTCATCATCAAGCGTTTTGCCGGCGGTCTTCATGGCCGTAATCAGGGTACCTTCGGTAAAGGGTACCGGTGGTGTCGTTTCTTTTTGCGGTGTTTGAAGATTTGCTTGGACTTGATCGCCTTGGTGAACGAGCGGTAAGGTGGCTGCTTCTTGCTGTTCGGCTTTGTGATCATCAAATAAAGCTTGCCAACCTTGCTTAGTTGGGACCTTACCGGTTGCTTTAAAATTGGCGTCACCAACTTGGGTAATAATGGTGGTCTCTTCATATTCGTAAGGATCAGCAAACATCGCTAACGTCGTCCTTAAAACCAGGTCATAGACTTGTTGCTGTAATTTAGGCAAGCTGGCCAGTTTCTCTTTAGTCGAGACGACTTTAGTCATGATAATGGCGTAGTGTTCTTCAACCTTTTTCCCATTGACGTAACGTCTATTCGGGGTGGTATTGGTTAAAGCGACTTGCTTAGAGACTAAACCCAGATACTTCGGCAGATTAGCCACTAAATAGTCAAATTCTTCATCAGTGATATAAGCACAATCTGTTCGGGGATAACTCAGCAACTTGGCTTCATATAAACTTTGAATGGCCGCTAAGGTTTGGCTGGCACTGGCGTGATAACGTTTATTCATGGCACTTTGGAGACTGGATAGTGAGAATAGTTGGGGACTAGCACGCTTTTTGCCTTGTTTTTGGACGTCCTTGATTAAACCGTCCTGTGAGCCTTTATGAACGTGTTTAGCTTGCATGAATGTTATTAGCCCTGTTTCGTCTTTAAATCGCTGATAGGGGTCTAATTTTGCGACGAATTTTTGCTGATTAGCTACAATTTCCGCATTTAGTTCAAAATAGGGTTCCGGCTTAAAGGTTTTGTTTACCTGGTCTCTTTGATAGACCATACACAAGGCTGGCAGCTATACGTAACTAATCGAGCACGCTCTACGTACCAAATTTTTCTCAATATAAAATACATTATGGGCTACCATTCATACCAATTAACCAGTCGCTAATTTTGTGATTACAAGTGCATGCCCCAATCTTCATGCCGGTTCCGGGTTTGATGTTGCCGCTGCTTTTTCGTCATTTCCCACTCGGTCTCTTTTAAGCCGCGTTCTTGTTTTTGCCGTTGGTAATCTTCATCACGAGCATATAGAACAGTCATGATCGCGTCACTAAAGGCCGTCTTTAAGTAATAGTCTGGACTAACTGGCTTGTAGTTCAGTGATTGATAATGTCCGATATTTGCTTTTCTGTACTGGTCGTCCTTGGCTTGTTGCTCTTTTAACTGCATTCGGATTTTCTCGATCTGACTGTTCTTAATCGTCGGATCAGCTTTGCATTCGCCAAAAAAGAGTTGTTTAGTACCATCATGCTTTAAAACCCGTTGTAAGTGATGATTTTCTAACTGATCTAAGCTCAGCTGTCCCGATAAATAAGCTAGTCCTTGTTGATGTTCTGGGGGGCTGAAAACCTGTGGTGGGTTTGCTTGCCACTGTTCAATCGTTTCGGCCTGACATGGCTTTAAAACAGGATCATAGTACATCACGGCTGTATAGGCTTGTTCCTGTTTAATCATTGGTAATTCATTAAAATTGCCGTTAGGAAAGGCTCTTCTTAAAACTTCCTGGTATTGGGTTTGAATAACTTGCTTCACAGCCATGATTGTTCGCAAATCTTTGACTGCGCGAGTAATCTTTTGCTGCTCGGTTGGTGAATACTTTTCTAGTAACCCTTGATCAACGTGTTCTAGACTTTCTAAGCTATCATCATGAATCATCAGCGTATATTTAAGCTCGATTTTGACTTCCTTTTCTTGTTGCATTAATAACTGCCAGCTGGTATATGGCCTCTTGGTAAAGGTCAATAATTGTCGGACCAATAAATCATCACGAATATTCATTAAACGTTCGTTTAATTCACTGCCTTTGAAAATCGTTTGTTCACTATTAGTTTCTTTAATCAATTCCCGTCGTTCAGCCGCGGTTGTCTGTTCAAAATCAAGCTCTGGATAAAGTTTTTTAGTCGTGCGATCAACTACTTTATTTAAGAGTTCATCTGCTTTTTTTAGTGAACTTTCTTGTTGGTTAATCGTCAATAATTGCTTAGTGACATCTTCACCAACAGCGTGCTTAATTAAGGTACTGTTTTTCCAATTAAATAGCATGCGCCGCTTATCATCTAAACTTTCCAAACTAATATAAGTTTTCAGTTCGTGGCTTAACTCTTTGACCAATTTTTTCTCGTTAAACGAGAAGTGTTTACTTAGGCTATCCAAGTGGCCTCGATTAACTACTTTCTCCTGCATATTTTTATAGCCAGCTTTGGACTTACGATAGTTCTTAACTTGTTGATTAAATGCCTTTCTTTCATGCCGTTTGCTATTGATTCCCTCGTGTTGCATTGGTGTGTCAGCTATTCCCTGTTCCACAAATGATTTTTCACTGATCCGATCAGGAATGTTTTTTTGCTCTAAAACCTGATTGACACTAACTGCCCAATTATGCCGCCATTCAATTATTTTTTCTTTCTTATCCCA
>NZ_RHOF01000116.1 GCF_003946445.1 Loigolactobacillus jiayinensis
GGATCCACCGAGGGTTCAAAGGACTCCAGGACACCTTGGAAGCATCATTTATTTAAGTTAGATACATATTATATGTACGAAGGCATTTCATTTACACAAGATTCTTGACGCTACCCTATTTTTTTTGTTACAGTCAAAATAAAGCCAGCGAAAGCGAGGAGGACGTCATGAAACAATACACGAAATTTTTACTGATGATTCTTGTCTCTACAGTTATTATGTATGGGTTAATGTACCTTAATGTGTTCCAATTAGATCATATTTTTCTAAGCCAAACGCGACTGTATATGGCGCTAATTATGGGCGCCACCATGGCCATTGTAATGCTGTTATTCATGTGGTCAATGTACCAGAATAAACGTTTGAACCGCCTGATCCTACTTGGTAGTGCGGTGATATTTGCTGGCTCGCTTTATCTAGTTCGTAGCCAAGCGACCGTGCACGATGCAGCTTGGATGCAAGAAATGATCCCCCATCACTCGACCGCGATTCTAACCAGTGAACGCGCGCAACTCAGCGATCCGGAAGTCAAAGCCCTCGCACAGAAGATCGCTAAAACGCAACGTGAAGAGATCACGGAGATGAAACGATTATTGAAAAAAGTTGCCGATCAATAGCTGATAAAAAATAAGGAAGTTGACCAATCGGGCCAATTTCCTTATTTTTTAGGCTTATTAATCAACCGCAACGATCTGACCAGTCGCGATCGGTAACGTAACGTGTGCATCATAGTGGCCGACCATTCCGGCAACACTTTCTGGCAAGTGCACGTTAGCAGTCACGCCGTGAATATAGATCACGCGTTTTTCAAGGTGTAATTCCGACTCACCAAATGCTTTTTTAAAGTTAGCTTGTAGCTCACTTAATGGGACTTTCTTCTCATAAGTAAAATCACCGTGCTCATCCGCAGTTGGATAGCGGTCATGGGGAATATCCATATGTTCTGGGGCATCGTCAAAAGGTACCATCGTCGTCCCCGAAACGGCTTCAGTCTCCATGAGATCAACAAAACCATCTGCATTCGCATCCTGTGCAGCCGTTGCGATCAACGCCTGCTTACCATCCGGAAAGCCATGAAAATGTTCCCAATGCTGCATATTGGCCGGCGTGTTGTGCATTGTGATCTTAATCGTTAATTCATCATCTGCAATTGCGAACGTCGCTTCGCCATAAGCAGCCGTTCCAATCTTATCCGCATTCAATGGTACAATTTGTGCTGCATAGTGTGTGGTCATCAGCAAAACCTCCTTGTATTACCTGAACAACGATCAATAGCTACGCCGCTAGTATAACACAGTTCAGCGCTTGCAAGTACCTGATTAGGCCAAGCAAGCAGTTATAGCATATTTTTAATTATGCTATGTGTAAAGTACCTACGGCGTAAAAATAGCGCAATTCAGCACGTCCTTAAAAGAACGAGTTTCCTTGCGCTTACATAAAAGCGGACAACTTTTATTCGATATCGTAAAAAACTTAATATCAAGAGATAGGGCACTTAGCTAGTGTATACTAATAATTCATGAATATAATGTATATGCATCATTCGCAAACATACGTGTTATGTGTTATTATGCATGTAGCGATATTTATTAAGCTTACTTAGCATGTATGAGGAGGGACACTAATGGAAATTATTACATTTTCAGCTATAAAGGGCGGCGTTGGTAAAACTACCCTAGCTTTTAATTATGGTGAATGGTTAGCAAAAAATGGCAAGCATGTTTTATTTATTGACTTAGACCACCAAAGTAATTTAACCCAGACTTACAACATTTACGATAATCAAGACACCGTTGGCAACATTTTCTTAGATCGAGGGAAAGTCAAAATACATGAAATAAGTGCTTATATTAGTCTAATTGCCGGAGACATGCACCTTGACGATATTGAGCGTACCATTGAAAATAAGACTAACAAAAACATGTTCCTCTATATGTGGTTGTCAGATAATTATGAACGTTTAAATTTAGGAAAATTCGAGTATATTATTTTGGATTGTCACCCAGATTTTTCTACTGCTACCAAGAATGCAGTAATCATTAGTAATGCTATCCTTAGTCCAATCACACCTAGCGAACATGGGTATAATGCAAAATTTAACCTAGAAGAAAGAATTAACGAATTACGCAAAGAAGCCATTGATTACTCTACTAGAAAATCTTATGTCACGACCAAATTATTTTTTATCGCCAACATGATTAAACACAACACAAGATCATCTCGCGAGTTATTAAAAGCCTTAAAAGGCGATCCCAGTGTATTGGCTACAGTTCCAGAAAAGGAGCTATTCAATCGTTCAACGTTGGATAAAAAATCTCTTTCAAAAATGGCTGAAGACCACAAAACATATATTGATCAACATGAATTTTTTGATAGTATGGACAAAACATTTAATGAAATCACGGAAAAGCTATAAATGTTTCGTACACGTATTAATCACATGTATACTCAATGTGTGTGCATGTGAATTATAAAGGAGGACTACCTATGGCATTCGATCCAGAGAACAAAAACATAAAAAAGGCACTACAAAAAAATGAAACAGAACAGCCAACTGATACTAAAGATAAACTTGTTATTCCTGTTTTTAAAGATGAAGAGGAACGTACTAAGAACTATACCTTTTCACTTCAACCTAGCGCACGCAAAAGACTTGACGGTCTAGCCAAAGAACATAATTTTAAGTCTGCCTCCAAATTTTTAAATGAGCTTATAAAAAATATGTGATGTCACTTTAAGCCTTGTGGTTATAAGTCAAGAGGG
>NZ_RHOF01000117.1 GCF_003946445.1 Loigolactobacillus jiayinensis
TCAGGTTATGCTGACAAATTTGTCCAAAAATTCGGATTAAATTTGCAATCTACCACATATTATATTTTGATATACTAATTAACGGCAATTTATCCTGAAAGGGTTTGTTGTAATGGTATTTCAAAGTATCTCGTTTAATACACCGATAAGCACTTTACTTAATGATACATAAAAATCGTGATACAATTAGATGAAGTTTTAAAGGATATTATGGTCACTAAGTTACACGTGTAAATTTTTATGGAGGTGTTGTACTATGGCGAATTTCTACGAAAATGATCCTTTTTTCAACAATGATATGGATGATGTTTTCAATCAATTATTTCGGCGCATGGATAATCAAAATTCGGAGCGTGCACGGTACTTAGTTAATGGAAAATCGTTGACACCAGATGAGTTTGCTCAATACCGAGCAACTGGTAAGCTACCCCAAAATAATAAAACAATAGAAGTATCTAAAGATGGTAAACAGGCTTTTAAAAAAGGAGGGATTTTAGAAAAGTTAGGGACTAATTTGACGGAACAGGCTCGTGATGGATTACTAGATCCAGTGATTGGACGTGAGAATGAGATTCAAGAAACTGCAGAAATTTTGAGTCGTAGAACGAAAAATAATCCAATCTTAGTTGGTGATGCCGGTGTAGGTAAAACTGCAGTCGTCGAAGGTCTGGCACAAGCAATTGTGGCTGGTAAAGTTCCAGAAACGATTCAAGATAAAGAAATCTATTCGATTGATTTATCGTCTTTGGAAGCAGGAACTCAATATCGCGGTTCTTTTGAAGAGAATATTAAACAGCTGGTAAAGGAAGTTAAAGCAGCTGGTAATATTATTCTATTCTTCGATGAAATTCATCAGATTATCGGCACGGGTGCCACTGGTGGTGAAGACGGTGGCAAGGGATTGGCTGATATCATTAAACCTGCTTTGTCACGTGGCGAGCTGACTGTAATCGGGGCTACGACTCAAGATGAATATCGCAATACTATTTTGAAAAATGCGGCTTTGGCACGGCGATTCAATGATGTTGTGATTAATGAACCGACGGCCGCTGACACTTTACGTATATTACAAGGTGTTAAAAAGCTGTACGAAAAGCATCATCATGTTGTATTACCAGATGATGTTTTGAAGGCGGCTGTGGATTATTCAATCCAATATATACCACAACGCACTTTGCCAGATAAAGCTATCGATTTGATCGACATGACTGCGGCTCATTTAGCGGCTAAAAATTCTCAAACTGATGTTGAGACATTGGATCAACGCGTTAAAAAATTAGAGGCAGCTAAGGAGGCCGCCGTTAAATCGGAGGACTTTAAAAAAGCCGCTGATATCAAGAAGTCGATCGAGGAAACCAAGCAAAAAATTAAAGAAACGGATCAAAAAGAAAAAATCACTGCCACGATTGATGATGTGGCACAATCGGTTGAACGTTTAACTGGTATACCAGTTTCTGATATGGGCGCTAATGATATTGAGCATTTGAAAAATCTTGATAAGCGTCTGAAAAGTAAGGTAATCGGTCAAGATGAAGCGGTTGAAATGGTAGCAAAAGCAATTCGGCGTAACCGTGCGGGCTTTTCAGAGGGTGATCAGCCGATTGGAAGTTTTCTGTTTGTGGGCCCAACTGGCGTAGGAAAGACTGAATTAGCTAAGCAATTAGCCTTAGATATGTTTGGAAATGAAAATGCGATTATTCGGCTAGATATGAGTGAATATGCTGATCGTACAGCTGTGTCGAAATTAATTGGTACCTCGGCTGGATACGTAGGCTATGAAGATAATGCTAATACTCTAACTGAACGGGTTCGGCGTAATCCATATTCCATTGTATTATTAGATGAAATTGAAAAGGCTGATCCACAAGTATTAACGTTACTATTACAAGTGATGGATGATGGGCGCTTAACGGATGGACAAGGCAATGTCATTAATTTCAAAAATACGATTATTATTGCTACTTCTAATGCTGGCTTTGGTAATGAAGCATTAAGTGGTGACAAGCAACGAGATCAGTCATTAATGGATAAGCTAGCACCATTTTTCCGCCCAGAATTTCTGAACCGTTTTAATGGAATCGTGGAATTTTCACATCTGACTAAGCAAGACTTAAGTCAAATTGTCGATTTGATGTTGGCGGATGTACAAAAAACGTTAGCCAAAAAATCCATCAAACTTGAGGTAACTAAAGCGGCCAAAGATTGGCTGATGGAACAAGGCTATGATGAAGCAATGGGTGCGCGGCCATTACGGCGAGTAATTGAACAACAAATTCGTGATAAGGTAACGGATTTCTACCTTGACCACTTAGATGTCAAAAACTTGAAGGCTGATTTAGTGGATGGTGAGATTGTGATATCGGCAGCTTAGCTTAAATCAGTGTTCATAAATAACTTTATGTAAGAGGAGATTTATTGGGAAGGAGATCGCTTGATAGATCTCCTTTTTTCGTTGATTTTCACCATTTGATATTAATCTATTGAGTAAATATGGATATCGTCAAGAATCTTGTGTAAATTAAATACCTACGTACATATAATATGTAGTTAATTTAAGTAAAGGATGATTCCAGGGTGTCCTGAAGTCCGTTGAATCCGCGATGGATTCGCTTCATGGACTTCTCGTTGTAGACATTAAACTGAGAAACCAGGAATCGATTCAGTGAATCTTCCGTTGGAAATTGTTCTTTGTGGTGGGTGGTGCGCTTGAGATGC
>NZ_RHOF01000118.1 GCF_003946445.1 Loigolactobacillus jiayinensis
ACCGAAGTGAATGTGCCGTTCAAAATCTCCACCAATACGATTTGACAGAGACCCCATTTGGATCACTACCGGAACTGGTTGGTGTTGTTTGCTGCGATTGTGTCTGCGGGGTCTGCTGACTTTGTTGCGCCTGCTGTTGGGAGGTCTGAGTGGCTTGTTGACTACTTGCAATTGCGGCTTGTTCGGAACTATTGGCCGCAGCTGTCTGGGTAGAGCTATCGGCTGCTTGCTGCTGAGCAATGGAAGAAGATTGGGCGGCTGAGCTTTCATTTGCGGCCGCAGTCCTGATACTTGATTCCCAGGCGGCCTTAGCCTTACGTTTACTTTCCGCTTTGGCTTTGGCGCTGGCCTTCTGGGCTGAAGAACGTTTGGCCTTGGCCTCAGTTTTAGCCGTACGTTCTGCCTTAGCAGCAGTCTTTTTCTTGCTGCTTTGCTGCTTAGCCACACTTTCGGATTTAGCTTTTGCTAATGAACTACTTTTACTGGCCAAATTATTTCCACAAGCGGCCAGATTAATAGTGGCTAGGGCGATGATTCCCAAATTAACTAATTTTTTCATCATTTTTCCTCTAAATAAATTATCGATCTAAAATCTCCCAAAGGTAGAAGCCGCTTTAAAATAACGCTATTTGTTTCTTAAAAGTTTAACTAGATTCCCAATTTTACCCGATTTTGTAAATTCAGAAATATCCTCAGTGACTTCGATGCAGCCAATGTAATCCCCTGAATCATTATGTAAGGCGTAGAAGGCAATGTGTATTTGTTTACCTTTTGCCGGAACTGTCATTTGGATCGAATCGCGTTCACCGTTGTGCATTTCAGCGAGCACTTTTTTTACACGACCAGCACTGTGAGCAGGATGGACATCTAGCACATGTTGATTGAGCTTACTGGTATCACGTGCGAATAAACGATTGGTGTTGTTTGAATACCAACGCACAATATCATTCTCATCAATGAAATCAAATTCTTGGGGAATCGTTTTGAAGATTGCGTTGAGTTGCTCTAATTTTAAGGTTCCAGTGGTTAAATTTACTTTTATCTGTTGGTCGTTCAATTGAAATTAACTCCTTATATGTATTGTATTTATAGCTATTAGTATAGCAGAGCAGTCTCTAGAATAAAGTTAATTTATCGTAATTTGCTTTCTGGTAAATTTTTTTATTTACTAGTTATCCATGATTGTGAAATTACTTTTGAAACAGTTTTAGTATAATTTAAACGTAATAGGGTATATATTTATCCTAGAATATCAATGAGGAAGCGATATAAATGTACAAAGTGTTGGTGGTACTACATGACGGAAATGACTATATCCGAATGAACAAGGTGTATTTTGAAAACATTCCGGTAGCCGGTCAATACATTATTCATTCTGATGGTTTGGCTTATGCTGTTGAAGAAGTGACAAGCTTTGCGGGTTATGTGAGCAGTAAAGGGGCAACTACAATTCTGATTGTTCATCAGGCACAAAAAAATGCCGCCGTTAATAAACTCTACGGTATGAATATTGAAAGCGATCTTGATGATCCAGAATAATAACTTGCTGTTATTCTAAAAAGCATTTGTTAGGCGCTTAAATCAATTCGAGTAATAGACGATTATTCAAAGATAATAGGCACTTTTCGTGTATTGCTAGTTACTTAAATGGTAAACTATAATTGTAGTAGTAAATAAATCAAGATTAGGAGTGGTTATATGGCAGAAAAGACATTTACAAAGGCTGAGTTGGCTAAGTTTGATGGTAAGAATGGTAACAAGGCCTACGTTGCAATCGATGGCGCTGTTTATGATGTTACCAACGTTCCTCAGTGGGCTGAAGGTCAACATCATGGCCATGTTGCTGGTCATGATTTATCAGAAGCGATTACTAAGGCGCCACATAAGAAATCAGTTTTACAGAAATTAACAGTGGTTGGTAAATATAGTGCAGAATAAAATTCTTTAGGCTTTTTTAGCGTTATTTTATCTTGACCAAATTAGAGGAGGCAGGGAGACCACGAACTCTGTTTCCTCTTTTATTTGGGTCTCTGTCAAATCGTATTGGTGGAGATTTTGAACGGCACATTCACTTCGGTG
>NZ_RHOF01000119.1 GCF_003946445.1 Loigolactobacillus jiayinensis
CAAATATAAATGAGAAGACAGCCTTTTTGAATACGGTCGATTATTTACTGCTTACCAATCTGCCACTAAAACAGGTGAATCAAATCAATACGCAGATACCACTTTGATTGCGATGGGTGATTCAATCACTGTTGGTTATAACGGCAAATACAATACTGCTACTCCTTATCCTGAACAAGTTAAAAATATATTAGGTGCTAAAGCCGTTAATTCTCAATATGCGGTGTCAGGTACAATGATGGGCGGAACTAGTATAAACGATTTTATGCAAGAAATGGCGCGATTGTCAACTAATACAGAGTTATTATCAACTAATAATATTATTACGGTTGAGTATGGGATTAACGATTTAAACTATAGTAGTAAGTCGTTGGTTTCTTTGCAACAAACTATGTTAGCAACAATTAACGGCTTACTGGATAAGAAACCAGATGCTAAGATCTATGGTATTTTGCCATTAGCTGCGTTTAAATTAGGGACATTAGATACTTTGGGGCAAGGAGGATATTCTGAAAACGACTTGCTAGACGCTGAGGCAGCA
Organism: Loigolactobacillus jiayinensis; assembly: GCF_003946445.1. Lineage (GTDB taxonomy): Bacteria > Bacillota > Bacilli > Lactobacillales > Lactobacillaceae > Loigolactobacillus > Loigolactobacillus jiayinensis. The sequence goes on from NZ_RHOF01000119.1 coordinate 542, forward strand.
ATTTATACTAGCTTTAATATTCCGTACCTTGATTGGCGTGATGATCCGATTGTGACGGATGATAATTATCAGACAACATTAGCAGCAGACCATGTCCATCCAACCGATGCCACATATGCGGTTATTAGTCAACGAGTTGCTAAATTTATTGAAAATCATCCAATGATCACTGTGCAGTTACATAAATCAACTTTTGTACCATTGAACCATGTTCACTTAGGTTGGCAACACGATGTAAATAATGGTAATGAATATTATTATAATGGCCAAGATAAGAATGATATAAAGTATGGCAGCAAATATACTGGTATTTTAATGACGGTAAAAGGAGCCTATTACTTTTCTCCCGTCACTGGTGCACAGTTAAAAAACCAACTTGTTACTGACCCAACAACAGGAGATATTTATTTATTGGATAATGATGGTTTGGCTAAATCTGGTTTACAGACAGTTGCTGGTGCCACTTACTATTTTGATTCTAAAACATATTGTGCAGTCAGAAATCAAATCGTGGAGACTGATCAAGGGACATTCTTCTTTGGTGACCAAGGAAAGCAGCAAGCTGGCGGCTTATATACGTTGGACAATAAATTATATTATATGGGTAATGATTTTAAAAATGTGCGTAACACTTATTTAAATACAACTAAAGGTTGGCTGTTATTTGGTGCTGATGGCGCTGCTGTTAGTGGTGTTCAAAAATGGGCTGGTAGCTATTACTATTTTGATCCTGTTACACATTTAAAACAGACCAATGCAGTTTTACAGTCAAGTTGGGGTGATTGGTATGGATTTGGTAATGATGGGCGTGCGGTAACGGGCGTTCAAAAAATTGGTAATACCTATTATGATTTTGAATCTGGTACTTACCGCATGATTCGCAATAGTTACGCTCGTTCACAATGGGGCGACATGTACCTTTTTGGTAATGATGGGAAAATCGCGACTGGCGTTCAAAAATGGGCGGGAACCTATTATTACTTTGATGACAATACTTATTTGCGCCGTGATAATGGTTATCTACGTTCTCAATGGGGTGATATGTATTTATTTGGTAATGATGGTCGTATTCAGACTGATGTCCAAAAGTGGGCGGGGACTTATTACTATTTTGACCATAATACCTACTTACGGCGAGATAATGCCTATTTAAAATCAAATTGGGGTTCCTATTATTTATTTGGTAATGATGGTCGTATACAAACTGGTGTTCAAAAATGGGCAGGGACTTACTATTACTTTGATGATAATACTTATTTACGGCGAGATAATGCCTATCTACGCTCACAATGGGGCGATATGTATTTATTTGGTGCTTCGGGGAGAATTGTTTCTGGTTGGGCTAATTGGGCTGGTAGCCTATATTATTTTGATCCACAAACATTTATGGCTCTATACTTTATCCTGTTGATAGATTGCTCAAAGTGGTAATCTATTA
>NZ_RHOF01000012.1 GCF_003946445.1 Loigolactobacillus jiayinensis
ATATTCAATTAAAAATGCCGACTAGACGATTCGAACGCCCGACCCTCTGATTACAAATCAGATGCTCTACCAACTGAGCTAAGTCGGCATAAACCCTTCAAGTGCGGGTGAAGGGACTCGAACCCCCACGCCTTGCGGCGCTAGATCCTAAATCTAGTGCGTCTGCCAATTCCGCCACACCCGCAAATATTTAAAACTGGCAATGAGCCGTGACAGGCTCGAACTGTCGACCCTCTGATTAAAAGTCAGATGCTCTACCAACTGAGCTAACGGCTCAAATGGAGGTTACAGGGTTCGAACCTGTGACCCCCTGCTTGTAAGGCAGGTGCTCTCCCAGCTGAGCTAAACCTCCAAATGAAAAAGTGCATGGCAACGTCCTACCCTCGCAGGGGGTGCTCCCCCAACTACTCTCGGCGTAAAGAAGCTTAACTTCTGTGTTCGACATGGGAACAGGTGTATCCTTCTTGCTATCGCCACCATACCACTTTCTGAGAACGTTGCGCTCTCAAAACTGGATATTCAATTTTCTGCCTTCGAATTAACCCTGCATTTTTAATGCTACTTGGTTAAGTCCTCGACCGATTAGTATTGGTCCGCTCCATGCCTCACGGCACGTCCACTTCCAACCTATCTACCTGATCATCTTTCAGGGGTCTTACTTCCATAAAGGAATGGGAAATCTCATCTTGTGGGGGGCTTCACACTTAGATGCTTTCAGCGTTTATCCCGGCCATACTTAGCTACCCAGCGATGCGCCTGGCGGCACAACTGGTACACCAGCGGTATGTCCATTCCGGTCCTCTCGTACTAGGAACAGCTCCACTCAAATTTCCTACGCCCGCGACGGATAGGGACCGAACTGTCTCACGACGTTCTGAACCCAGCTCGCGTACCACTTTAATGGGCGAACAGCCCAACCCTTGGGACCAACTACAGCCCCAGGATGTGATGAGCCGACATCGAGGTGCCAAACCTCCCCGTCGATGTGGACTCTTGGGGGAGATAAGCCTGTTATCCCCAGGGTAGCTTTTATCCGTTGAGCGATGGCCCTTCCATACGGAACCACCGGATCACTAAGCCCGACTTTCGTCCCTGCTCGACCTGTAAGTCTTGCAGTCAAGCTCACTTATGCCTTTACACGCTATGAATGATTTCCAACCATTCTGAGTGAACCTTTGGGCGCCTCCGTTACTCTTTAGGAGGCGACCGCCCCAGTCAAACTGCCTACCTGACACTGTCTCCCGCCACGCTAAGTGGCGCGGGTTAGAGGGTTCATACAGCAAGGGTAGTATCCCACCAATGCCTCCACCGAAACTAGCGTTCCGGCTTCAACGGCTCCTACCTATCCTGTACAAGCTGTACAAACACTCAATATCAAGCTACAGTAAAGCTCCATGGGGTCTTTCCGTCCTGTCGCGGGTAACCCGCATCTTCACGGGTATTATAATTTCACCGAGTCTCTCGTCGAGACAGTGCCCAGATCGTTACGCCTTTCGTGCGGGTCGGAACTTACCCGACAAGGAATTTCGCTACCTTAGGACCGTTATAGTTACGGCCGCCGTTTACTGGGGCTTCATTTCTGGGCTTCGTACCGAAGTACTAACTCATCCACTTAACCTTCCAGCACCGGGCAGGCGTCAGCCCCTATACGTCATCTTACGATTTAGCAGAGACCTGTGTTTTTGATAAACAGTCGCCTGGGCCTATTCACTGCGGCTGATCGTTAGATCAGCACCCCTTCTTCCGAAGTTACGGGGTCATTTTGCCGAGTTCCTTAACGAGAGTTCTCTCGCACACCTGAGGATACTCTCCTCGACTACCTGTGTCGGTTTGCGGTACGGGTAGTTTATTTCTCACTAGAAGCTTTTCTCGGCAGTGTGACATCAAGGACTTCGCTACTAAAATTCGCTCCCCATCACAACTTGTCCGTACAGGTGCAAGCATTTGACTCACACCAAGACTTGTTGCTTGGCCGCACATTTCCAATCGTGCGGATCCTTTAGCCTCCTGCGTCCCTCCATCGTTCAAACAAAATAAACTAGTACAGGAATCTCAACCTGTTGGCCATCGCTTACGCCTTGCGGCCTCAGCTTAGGTCCCGACTAACCCTGGGAGGACGAGCCTTCCCCAGGAAACCTTAGTCATACGGTGGACAGGATTCTCACCTGTCTTTCGCTACTCATACCGGCATTCTCACTTCTAAGCGCTCCAGTTGTCCTCACGATCAACCTTCAACGCCCTTAGAACGCTCTCCTACCATGACCACAAAAGTGGTCATCCACAGTTTCGGTATTATGTTTAGCCCCGGTACATTTTCGGCGCAGGGTCACTCGACTAGTGAGCTATTACGCACTCTTTAAATGATGGCTGCTTCTGAGCCAACATCCTAGTTGTCTATGCAACCCCACATCCTTTTCCACTTAACATAAATTTGGGGACCTTAACTGGTGGTCTGGGCTGTTTCCCTTTCGACAATGGATCTTATCACTCACTGTCTGACTCCCGGATAATTCATCAATGGCATTCGGAGTTTATCTGAATTCAGTAACCCAAGACGGGCCCCTAGTCCAAACAGTGCTCTACCTCCATGATGGTCAATTCCGAGGCTAGCCCTAAAGCTATTTCGAAGAGAACCAGCTATCTCCAAGTTCGTTTGGAATTTCACCGCTACCCACACCTCATCCCAGCATTTTTCAACATACACGGGTTCGGTCCTCCAGTGTGTTTTACCACACCTTCAACCTGGACATGGGTAGGTCACTTGGTTTCGGGTCTACGTCAACATACTAAACGCCCTATTCAGACTCGCTTTCGCTATGGCTCCGCCTTATCAGCTTAACCTCGCATGCAAACGTAACTCGCCGGTTCATTCTACAAAAGGCACGCTATCACCCATTAACGGGCTCTAACTAATTGTAGGCACACGGTTTCAGGAACTGTTTCACTCCCCTTCCGGGGTTCTTTTCACCTTTCCCTCACGGTACTGGTCCACTATCGGTCACTAGGTAGTATTTAGCCTTGGGAGATGGTCCTCCCAGATTCCGACGGAATTTCACGTGTTCCGCCGTACTCAGGATCCTGAACGGAGAGTCGTCAATTTAGCTTACGGGACTTTCACCCTGTTTTGTTCAGCATTCCAACTGACTCAGCTATCAACGACTTTGGTAACTCCAAAGTTCAGTCCTACAACCCCACAATGCAAGCATCGTGGTTTGGGCTGTTCCCTGTTCGCTCGCCGCTACTTAGGGAATCGATTTTTCTTTCTATTCCTGCAGGTACTGAGATGTTTCAGTTCCCCACGTTTACCTCTCATAAGCTATGTATTCACATATGAGTAACCAACGACTAAGTTGGCTGGGTTCCCCCATTCGGAAATCTTCGGATCAAAGCTTACGTACAGCTCCCCGAAGCATATCGGTGTTAGTACCGTCCTTCATCGGCTCCTAGTGCCAAGGCATCCACCGTGCGCCCTTCTTAACTTAACCTATTTGATACCTGACGGTATCACGGTTAGAGTTTAGCGATTAAGAAATACTTTCTTAAAAAACTCTTTAAAACGCAGTGTTAATTCTCGGTTTATATATTACTATTACAAAAAATTGAATATCCAGTTTTCAAAGTACAACGTTTAACAGCTCTCGCTGTTATGGAGGATAACGGGATCGAACCGATGACCTCCTGCGTGCAAAGCAGGCGCTCTCCCATCTGAGCTAATCCCCCATATTAATTAGAAATGGGCCTAAATGGACTTGAACCATCGACCTCACGCTTATCAGGCGTGCGCTCTAACCAGCTGAGCTATAGGCCCAAAAAAGCGTCCAATTAATATAAGTATGAGAGTAAGCCTCTCAAAACTAAACAAAATTTCGACAAAATGTGTAGGTTTCCGTAATTATCCTTAGAAAGGAGGTGATCCAGCCGCAGGTTCTCCTACGGCTACCTTGTTACGACTTCACCCCAATCATCTGTCCCACCTTAGGCGGCTAGTTCCCTAAAAGGGTTACCCCACCGACTTCGGGTGTTACAAACTCTCATGGTGTGACGGGCGGTGTGTACAAGGCCCGGGAACGTATTCACCGCGGCGTGCTGATCCGCGATTACTAGCGATTCCGGCTTCATGTAGGCGAGTTGCAGCCTACAATCCGAACTGAGATCGGCTTTAAGAGATTAGCTTACCCTCGCGGGTTCGCAACTCGTTGTACCGACCATTGTAGCACGTGTGTAGCCCAGGTCATAAGGGGCATGCTGATTTGACGTCATCCCCACCTTCCTCCGGTTTGTCACCGGCAGTCTTACTAGAGTGCCCAACTAAATGCTGGCAACTAGTCATAAGGGTTGCGCTCGTTGCGGGACTTAACCCAACATCTCACGACACGAGCTGACGACAACCATGCACCACCTGTCACTTTGTCCCCGAAGGGAAAACTGTATCTCTACAGCGATCAAAGGATGTCAAGACCTGGTAAGGTTCTTCGCGTTGCTTCGAATTAAACCACATGCTCCACCGCTTGTGCGGGCCCCCGTCAATTCCTTTGAGTTTCAACCTTGCGGTCGTACTCCCCAGGCGGAATGCTTAATGCGTTAGCTGCGGCACTGAAGGGCGGAAACCCTCCAACACCTAGCATTCATCGTTTACGGTATGGACTACCAGGGTATCTAATCCTGTTCGCTCCCCATACTTTCGAGCCTCAGCGTCAGTTACAGACCAGACAGCCGCCTTCGCCACTGGTGTTCTTCCATATATCTACGCATTTCACCGCTACACATGGAGTTCCACTGTCCTCTTCTGCACTCAAGTTTTCCAGTTTCTAATGCACTTCTTCGGTTAAGCCGAAGGCTTTCACATCAGACTTAAAAAACCGCCTGCGCTCGCTTTACGCCCAATAAATCCGGATAACGCTTGCCACCTACGTATTACCGCGGCTGCTGGCACGTAGTTAGCCGTGGCTTTCTGGTTGGATACCGTCAAAGGACTAACAGTTACTCTAGTCCCTGTTCTTCTCCAACAACAGAGTTTTACGAGCCTAAACCCTTCTTCACTCACGCGGCGTTGCTCCATCAGACTTTCGTCCATTGTGGAAGATTCCCTACTGCTGCCTCCCGTAGGAGTTTGGGCCGTGTCTCAGTCCCAATGTGGCCGATTACCCTCTCAGGTCGGCTACGTATCATCGTCTTGGTAAGCCGTTACCTTACCAACTAACTAATACGCCGCGGGTCCGTCCAAAAGTGACAGCCAAAGGCCGTCTTTTACATTCAGACCATGTGGTCTAAATGGTTATGCGGTATTAGCATCTGTTTCCAAATGTTATCCCCCACTTAAGGGTAGGTTACCCACGTGTTACTCACCCGTCCGCCACTCACGTCAATCAACGTCCACTGCAAGCAGCTTCGGTCGACGTCAGTGCGTTCGACTTGCATGTATTAGGCACGCCGCCAGCGTTCATCCTGAGCCAGGATCAAACTCTCATATAAAATGAAAATTGATTGCTCAATTGTTTTTGTTGCTAGCGAGTTATAATTCAAATTGAATTGACTTCGCAAATGTTTGCTTTACTTCGAACCGGTCCGAAAACCAGTAAAAAATAAAGACCCTACACATTTGATTTGTCGAAAATTTGTTCAGTTTTCAAAGACCTACTTTGTTGCTCAACACAACTTAATCAGTTTATCATGACTCGCAAAGCTTGTCAAGAACTTTTTGAATAAATATTCAAGTTGTTTATGACTGATTTATTTATGCCTTGCTATATTAGGCTTTTCGTTTGCATGTTTATGCAAGAGAAATGGATAACTCGCAAGTGACAACTTTATTAGTATATCAACTTCAGTAACAAGTGTCAACAAAAAGTTTTAAAAAACTTTTTAAATCGTTTGTTTGCTTCAATTGACAACAAAGAACACTATACCAGCCTTTTTAAAAATCGTCAAGCAATTCTACTAAAAAAATATTTACTGGATAATATCAACCAAATAAGTCTTAATGTTCGTTAAAATGAGTAAATAGCCACTTTTCAACCGATACCAATTAATTCTCCTTTGTGTTTTCTAACTAAATCGCTTAAACTTAAAGACAACAATCTATAGAAATGAGTGAAATTATGAGTGAGCTACGTATTTTACCACTAGAACAAGGTTATAATTTTCGTGAACTTGGTGGCTATAAAACAAATACTGGTCAACAAACAAAATGGCATAAGATAATTCGTGCTGCGCAACTGAGCGAATTAAGCAAGCATGATTTAGCCTGGTTAAACAACTATGGATTACAAACAATCATTGATTTTCGTTCACCAGAGGAAAAAGCTGCTGCGCCTGATCATGTGCCCGCCAATAGTCGTTACCAATTTCTACCAGTCTTTGCAGTCGATGAGACTAAGAATTCAATTGCACCACAAGAACTGCTTAACGACTTACGCCGTGACCCTGATGGCCATAAGCAAATGTTACAAGTCTATCAAAATTTAATTCGCGATACCCATGCACAACAAACCTACCGTCAATTTTTTGCTTATTTACTAGCTAATGACACGCCTGAGCACAGTTCGCTCTTTCACTGCACTGCTGGTAAAGATCGTACTGGCATCGGTGCAGCGTTATTTTTGGGTGCTTTAGGCGTACCCTTACCGCAGATCACCGCTGACTACCTTTTAACGCAGAAAGCTTCTGTACAGGCCTTTACTGCTAATATGGCTCAGGTTGAAGCTTACCCGGGGATCACACCAGAACAAGTGGCTGGAGTTCGCGATTTGATGTCCGCATATCCGGAGTACCTCAATGCCGCTTGGACGACCATTACAGAGCTAGCCGGATCGTTGTCTAATTATCTGCGTACTTACTTGCAACTTAGCCAAACCGACCTAACCGACCTAAAGCGAATTTATTTAACCAATAACTAAAGCAAGTCCAGCCCAGTGCTGACTTGCTTTTTTTGCGCAAAAAAAGCAGATAAATAGAAACTTATCTGCTTTTTACTACTATAAATTAAATTTCTTCGTCGGACAATGCTTTTTCTGGTCGCATTGTTGGGAAAAGTTGGACATCGCGAATTGAATCAACGTCAGTTAATAACATAACTAACCGATCGATACCGATACCTAGTCCACCCGTTGGCGGCATCCCGTATTCCAAAGCTTCAACGTAATCTTCATCGATACCGTGTGCTTCGTCGTTACCCTCTTCACGTTCTTCTGCCTGAGCTTCAAAACGTTGCTTCTGATCGATTGGATCATTTAATTCGGTAAAGGCGTTGGCGTATTCACCACCATGGATAAATAATTCAAATCGTTGGACGAACCTTGGATCTTTAGGATCTTTTTTCGCCAATGGTGAGATTTCAATTGGATGACCGTAGACAAACGTTGGTTGTGTCAGGGTACCTTCAACGTAATCTTCAAAGAATGCGTTGATGATATGCCCAACTTGCCACCAGCCTTCATATTTGACATCATGTTCATCAGCCAATTTTTGGGCTTGTTCAACTGTCATTTCTGGCCAGAAATCAACACCAGTCTTTTCTTTGATCAAATCGACCATGTGTGCACGCGCAAATGGCTTGTCTAAGTCAATGGGTTGGCCTTGATAAGTAATCTGGCCCGAACCATTAACTTTTTGAGCGGCAAACCGGACGATACCTTCTGTTTCGTCCATTACATCGCCTAAATCCCAATAAGCAGCATATGTTTCTAGCATCGTAAATTCTGGATTATGCTTCGTATCAATCCCTTCATTACGGAATACACGTCCAATTTCATAGACACGTTCCATTCCGCCAACAATTAGCCGCTTTAAATGTAATTCCAACGCGATCCGTAAATATAGATCGATGTTTAAAGCATTATGATGCGTCGTAAATGGTCGTGCTGAAGCACCACCGGCTTGTGTATGCAATACTGGCGTTTCCACTTCAATAAATTCATTGGAATCCAAATATTCGCGCACGGCACTCACAATTTTGCTGCGCTTCATAAAGCGGTCAAAACTGTCGCGATTTGCGATTAGATCCAAATAACGTTGCCGATACTTTTGTTCAACATTTTGTAAACCATGGTATTTATCTGGTAATGGCCGTAATGCCTTGGTCAAAAACGTCACGTGGTTAGCCCGAACTGTCAATTCACCAGTATCAGTTTTCATAACGTCGCCAGTGACACCCATGATATCACCTAAATCAGAGCGCTTGAAAATATGATAATTCTCTTCGCCCACACGATCTTTACGGACGTAAACTTGAATCCGGCCGTCACGGTCAGCAAAATCAGCAAAACCGACTTTCCCTTTACCCCGTTTAGTCATCATGCGCCCAGCAATTGTGACAATATGTTCTTCTGCCTCTAATTGCTCCTTCGATTCATCAGCGTACTGCGTGCGAATCTGTTCGCTCGTTGCGTCGCGCTCGAAGCGTTGACCAAAAGGATCAATACCTTCTGCGCGCAATTCGTCCATCTTTTCGCGGCGCACCCGCAATTGGTCATTCATTTCAGTCGGTTTTTGACCGTTTTTAGCCACAATAATTCCTCCATTTCACGTCATACATAATTACATTTTGCCGATTTCATACTTAAAATGCAAGCCCCTTTTGGAAAGAAGGCCGAAAAGTGACACTATTTTGCGCGTTCTAACTCGCGGGCTTCCGTTTGTGTCACAAAATCATCAAAAATCGTATCAACTTCAGCTTCAGTTTCTGCATTGTTGACAGCAACTTTCGTTTTAGCTGCCCGTGCGATCCCCTTTAAATAGTAAGCTGAGGATGTCCGAAACTCGTGGACACCGGTATGTTCGCCCTTTAACTCAACTAATCGGTGTAAATGAGCCTTAGCCGTGCCGATTTTTTGCCGTGGTGTGGGTTCTGGCAATAAAATACCATCCTCTAGATACTCAGCAGTTTGCTTTAAGATCCAAGGATTGCCTAGTGCCGCCCGCCCGATCATAACTGCTGTGCAGCCAACTTCGTCCAGCATCCGCTTAGCATCTTCTGGTGTCCGCACATCCCCGTTACCCATAAATGGAATCGAAATATGATCACGTACGTCCTTTAGAATATTCCAATCAGCGTGGCCACTGTACATTTGTTTGCGCGTGCGTCCGTGCATTGCTAGGGCTGAAGCACCAGCTTTTTCGGCAGCCATGGCGTTTTTTACAGCAAAAATATGGTCATCATCCCACCCAGTCCGCATTTTTACGGTAACCGGTTTGCTTACTGCTGCAGTCACTGCCGCAACCATTTCGTAAACTTTATCTGGATCTAATAACCAGCGCGCACCAGCATCTGTTTTAACCACTTTGTTAACCGGACAGCCCATATTAATATCAATGATATCTGCGCTAGTGTTTTGATCAACAAATTTTGCGGCTTCCACCAAGGTTTCCTTAGTACCACCAAAGATCTGCACACTTACTGGGTGTTCCGTTGGGTCAACGAATAACATGCTCATTGTTTTCGTATTGTGATGCAAAATACCACGATCACTGATCATTTCACAAACCACTAAACCGGCACCAAATTGCCGACAAATTACACGAAAGGCCGCATTAGTGATTCCTGCCATTGGCGCCACAACAACTTGATTAGGTATTTTAACATTACCGATCTGCCATTCCATTTTTATTAACCACCTTTTTTAAGTGCGTGTTCCATTAGCTACTCGAGTTGCCAGTTAGTTTAACGCATCAGCCACACGATAAATGACCAACAAACATAGCTAAGCGCAACAGCCTTTTCAAACACATTTATACAAATTCAATTAAAATCCACTTTTCCAAGAACATCTTTTGTATCATAGCACAAATTCGCAATCACGAAAACCGACTAGACTTCTTGTTTCTGAAAATCGCGGTTAAATGCGTAGCTAGCTATTAATGTGCGCCGCGTTTAGGCTAAGAAATCACCGTGCTTTCTCACATTAGATGCGGCCAACAGAAAACGCTCACGCTTAATTATTCAATTCAGCCAATAAAAAAAGGCGCCATGCCAGCACTTTCGCCGACATCGCTCCTTGATCATTGTCTTAAGCTTCGTAGTTATCCTTTAGCGTCTGTAATTCTGCTGCACTAAACTGATATTTGGTGTTGCAGAACCGACAAACAGCCTCAGCACCATTATCTTCATCGATCATTGCTTGAATTTCTACTGGCTTCAATGCCGCAATTGACTTACCAAAACGTTCCTTGGAACAATCACATTTGAAAGCCACTGGAACTGTTTCCAGGATTTCTAGGTCAGCCCCCAGAATTTCCTGCAAAATTTGTTCTGGTGTTTTACCTTGACGTAATGACGCGGACACCAACGGAATCGTCTTCAACTTGGCCTCCAAGTCAGCGGCCACTGCATCATCTGCGCCGGGCATCATTTCAATCAAGAAACCACCAGCCACTTCAACTGTGTTATCTGGATTAACGAAAACTGACACGCCAATTGCAGATGGAATTTGTTCGGAAGCAGCCATGTAATAGGTGAAATCATCACCAAGTTCACCGGAAACAATTGGCGTCTGCCCAGTAAATGGTTGGCCTAAGCCAAGATCCTTGGTCACCGCAATTGTACCGGCAGTTCCAACCGCACCACGAACATCAATGTGTTGTTGCTCATTTAAGGGTAGGTGAACATGGGGGTTTTGGATATAGCCTTTAACTGTCCCGTGGGCGTTACCATCAGCAACGATTGCCCCAGCTGGTCCATTACCCATAACTTTAACCGTCATTTTCTGCTCATCTTGCAAACCAGCAGTGCTCATCAGTAACGTTGCCACTAAGGTACGGCCTAATGCAGCCGAAGAAGCGCTCCACGTTCCATGCCGCCGTTGTGCTTCCGCTACAAGATCACTGGCATCCACGGCAAATGCACGCACGGTACCGTGATGGGCCATACTTTTAACTAAATAATCACTCATTGTTAAATTCTAACTCCTTTTAACTAGGTTTGGTTGTTCTCTAATTTACCACAAGCTGATCAAAAAAACTGCTAACAACTTAAATTTGTGCAAAACGAAAGGCCGGAACAATTGTTCCAGCCTTGGGTCTTATTCTTTATGCTCGTCATCTGATGGCGTATCGGTTGCATCAGCGTTAGAAGCTGCGCTAGATGGTACCGCTGCGGAATCAGTTGCTGATTCTGATTCAGCTGACGTTGCTGTACTAGCAGCATCAGTAGTTCTTGAAGCTGAACTCGTTGCAGTGTTATTTGATTCTGGTGTTGCTGAATCATCCTGCTTATCCTCAGCTTGTTTAGCAGCATCTTGACGTTCCAATTGTTTCTTGGATTGTTCAAAAGTAGCTGCCTTTTCACTTGGGAATTCTTCGGTGCCAGCTTCATCAGGCATTTCGCCAGTATTGAATAAGCTGAGAATTTGTTTCTCGTTCAAGGTCTCACGCTTCAACAATTCTTCGGCAATTAACTTATGTTGTGCACGGTGCGCTTGGATAATTTCGTAAGCCTGTTGATGGGCTTCGTTCATGATCCGGCGGACTTCATCATCAATTGCTGTTGCTGTTGCTTCAGAGTATGGACGAACGCCAAATTCTGTTTGTTGCATTGCTGCACCCTCATACTGAATATCGCCTAACTTAGCGCTCATCCCGTATTGGGTAACCATAGCACGTGCCAATTGTGTGGCTTGTTCAAAGTCATTAGAAGCCCCAGTGGATTGCGTGCTGAAAATAATTTCTTCAGCCGTCCGGCCACCAAGTAAACCAACGATTTGTTCAGTTAATTCTTTCTTAGTCATCAAGAATTGATCTTCACGCGGTAACATGATCGCATATCCGCCAGCGCGGCCACGCGGTACAATGGTAACTTTGCGGACAATTCGTGAATCACTTAAAACTAACCCAGCGATAGTATGACCAGCTTCATGGTAGGCCACCATGGTCCGTTCTTTCGGACTGATAACACGATCACGCTTAGCTGGACCAGCAATGACTCGATCTTCGGCTTCATCAACATCTGAGGCATCAATCTTCTTCTTATCGCGCCGAGCTGCAACTAAAGCAGCTTCGTTCAATAAGTTTTCTAGATCGGCACCAACAAAGCCTGGTGTTGTCCGTGCTAAGACTTTAAGATCAACGTCATCCGCTAATGGTTTGTTCTTAGCATGAACTTTCAAAATAGCTTCACGACCCTTGACGTCAGGACTCCCAACCAAAATCTTCCGGTCGAAACGGCCTGGACGAAGCAAGGCTGGATCCAATACATCAGAACGGTTAGTTGCGGCAATGACAATAACACCTTCACTACCAGTAAAACCATCTAATTCAACTAACAATTGGTTTAAGGTTTGTTCACGTTCATCGTGACCGCCACCCATGCCGCTGCCACGTTTACGACCAACCGCATCAATTTCATCAATAAAGATGATCGCTGGTGCGCTCTTTTTGGCTTGTTCAAACAAGTCACGCACACGACTAGCACCGACACCGACGAACATTTCAACGAAGTCAGAACCAGAAATTGAGAAGAACGGTACGCCCGCTTCACCAGCGACCGCCTTGGCTAGTAACGTTTTACCAGTACCAGGAGGACCCTCAAGTAAGACACCGGCTGGGATCCGCGCCCCTAAGGACACGAACTTCCGCGGATCTTTCAAGAATTCGACCACTTCGACCAATTCCTGTTTCTCTTCTTCCGCACCTGCGACATCAGAGAAACGAACCTTATTGGCCTTTTTATCAGCTGGTTTAACCTTGGATTTACCAAAGTTCATCACTCGATTGTTGCCACCGCCACCTTGGCCAGCTTGACCCATCATCATATAGAAGAAGAAGATGATCATAACCAGTGGTAAGGCGTACAACAAGATTTGAATCCAGAAACCACTAGATTCTTCAGCCTTGGTATCCATTGTAATGTTATTCTTTTCAGCTAAGCGGACCACTGTGGCCACTTGTGAATCGCTGTCCAACATAATTGTGGTAAAGCTCTTCACACTGGTCTTAGAGTTCGGTACTAAACCGAAACCGCCGCTGTTTGAGGTAACTTTTTGCGCTTTGCGATAGTCACCGGTGATCTTATAAACACCGTTATTTGGCTGTACACTAAAGTCTTTGATCTTGTTATTTTTCAGTTGAGTAATGAATTCACTGGATTGTAATTCTTTCGACTGTGAACTGGATTGCCCGTTTGAGAAGAAATAAATGATTCCAATCAAACTGAGAAAGATAACAATATAAAACAGACTATTGCGAAAAAGTCCATTTCGCTTGTTTTTCATACGTGACCTCCGTTTCCGAATTGTTATCAAGTTTTAAAAATGATACCTTGTCATATCATTTCAGTTATTGATGATAGCATATTTGACTTTCATTGACTATTATTTCGTTTGATAAACTTCAGATTTTAAAATCCCAATATACGGCAGGTTACGGTAATGTTCAGCATAATCTAAACCATAACCAACTAAAAATGCATTGGGCACCTTAAAACCAACATAGTCAGCATCCACCGGTACAACTCGTGTTTCCGGCTTGTTTAATAAGGTACAGATTTTCACTGATTTAGCTTGTCGATACTTAAATAGATCGACCAAATAGTTCAGCGTGCGCCCTGTATCAACGATATCCTCCACAATCAGTACATCGCGATCCTGTAATGGTGTGTCGAGATCTTTGATGATCTTCACTTCACCAGTCGATTGGGTACCGCCTTGATAACTGGAAACGTCTAAAAAGTCCATTTCCAAAGGGGTGTCGATCTGGCGAACCAAATCAGCCATAAATAGCATTGCACCCTTTAATACACAAATCACCAATGGATTTTTATCCGCATAATCCTTGGTTATTTGCGCGCCCAACTGCGCCGTGACATCGGCGATTGCTGCTTGATCGTATAAAATACGTTCAATATCCTGATGCATGGTTAAACTCCTCTCCAACTTACAATAAGTTGTGACCAAGTGACAAGTTTTTTAATTCTTTACTTTGTTACAACAACGTTATTCAGCTGTATTTTTAATCATTAGTCTGTAATGTATTTTATCAGTTTGTTGCGGGTTAAACAATTGCGATTTTTTCACGCCCAGTAGCCATAAGACAGTATTTTGCTGCGTTGTGATCAACCATAATCGTTCACGCTGCTGCTGCGGAATCTTTTGATCACTTAAAATGCGCTTAATTTTTTGATGGCCGTGCCGCAAAACTAGCCGATCGCCCGGCTGACGATGGCGTAGCACAAGCGGTAATTCCGTCGGCGCCAGCCAAACATCCAACGTGGTGGCAGTAAGCGGTAAAGCCCCACTAGCTGCGTGTAAACTAACCTGCCACTCGTCAACCTGACAGACTTGTTCCGGTGCCAAATGGTGAACCGTCGCAGTAACTGGTGGTGGCGCTGGCGTAATTGTAAAATACTGATAACTTTTAATGAGCTGCCAACCCGCCGCTAAATCTAACTGTGCCTGTGCTTGAGCGCCTTGTAATAGCGCCCAGATCTCCGCTTTTTGGCGCTGATTGACCCCAATGGCATGCGCAACTAATAAACGCGTTAATAAGCGGTCTAATGCTAGATATTGCACATCCGTTGATAGGTGCTGCCACTGCGCTAAATCACCGTAATAACCCGGCGTTAAAAAATGACCACTGGCAGTTATAATCTGATCCATTTGCCGCTGATTGACGCGTAACAAACGCTGCAATTGTTCCGCATAAGCTGCCGCGTGCTCCGCCGCTAGTGGCTGGCGCTGTTTCAATACAGGCACCACTTGCTGCCGAATCTGGTTACGCGCAAAGTGAGTATCATGATTGGTTTCATCTTCAAAATAAGTTAACTGCTGTTGCTGCACATACGCACGCAATTGTTGCCGCGTAAATGGCAGCAACGGCCGAATTAAATTAGCGTGCGCAAATGGTCGCTTGGTGGCAATTGCAGCTAACTGCTGGATCGCACCACCACGGCCTAAGCGCATCAACATTGTTTCCAACTGATCATCAGCATGGTGCGCCGTCAGTAGTAGTGGAAGCTGTTGCTGCTGCAAAACTTGCGCAAAATATGCATAACGGAATTGTCGTGCTGCGGCTTCCGTACCGTGTGTGGGGTGCTGTTCCAGTGGCCATTTAGTTTGATATAGCGGCCAGTGGTGCGCGGCACAATACGCGGTTAAAAAGGCTGCCTCGCCAACACTGGCGGCACGTAATTGGTGATTGACATGAACAACGTTAATTTTTGGCCGCAGGTTCAACGGCAATTTTGCCAGTAAATCCAACAAAGCCATTGAATCGGCGCCAGTTGACACGGCCACCAGTACCGGCGTTTGTGCGGTCCATAAATTTAATTGCTTAACATGTGTGGTAAATTCAGTTTGCAAAGTTACACCTCCTACCGCGCCAACTAAAAAACGAGTTCAGGCTTATCCCGAACTCGTTGACGTTACTATTAGCTACGACGACCGCCACGGCCGCCACGCTTACCTTCAGTATTGCGCTTTAAGTCAGTTAAACGTGATTCACTGTCTTTAAGAAAATCGGATAAAAGATCGTCAAAGTCTTCCTTTTTGTTGGTTTCTTGGAAATGACGCCGACCACCGCCAGCTCGACCTTGTGCATGTGAGCTAGTATGATTGGAACGATTATTCTGCCGCGGACCTGAATCATTTGAACGATGTGGTGCGTGTTCATGATGACTAGTGTGCTCATGTTCTTCAGAAGCAGGTTTATCAACCGCCTTACGAATTGACAAACCGATCTTACCGTCATCACCAACTGACATTACCTTAACTGTGACTTCATCGCCAACAGAGAGGACATCATGAATATCTTTAACATAACTATCCGAAATTTCACTAATATGGACTAGGCCTGTCTTACGATTACCTAAATCAATAAACGCACCAAAATTCGTGATTCCAGAAACCTTACCAGAAACTTTAGCTCCGACTTCAATTGACATAAAAAAGTTTTTCCTCCTTAGATCATGTACTCATAAGTATAGCACAGGAAAGGGCTGTTGCAAGCGTCTCACACGTGTTTTATTTCGTCGAGATCGTCGGGGCTTTATCCTGTGGCAAACTATAAATTGTTTCATTATTTTTAGAATAATAATACTTCTGCCGAATCACTTGTTGCAGATAATCATCATTTTTAAGTTGCGACTCTTGTAACTTCAATTGTTGCTGTTGTGCCTTAGTTTGCTTCAATTTAGTTTTTTTAGTCGCTACTTGACTAGTCGTTGTCACTAATGATTGATGCGCTTGATAAATCTGCACACCACACACTAGAAAAATAACAGCTAACAGTCCAATCAAAAACAAAATACGGCGTCGATGCACATGTTGAACATGATGTGCACGTGCTTGCTTTTTTTGCCGTACCCGCTCAATTTCGGCGTACGGGTCAACTGCGGTCTGCTTAGTCGTGCTATTTTTTTTCTTAGTAAGCAGCATAACCGCACCCTTCTTTCATTAAAAATATGACTGTTTCTAGCTAAAAATTTCTGCTCTAAAACAAGTTCATCACACTGTTACTACAGCGTTTACCTAATTCTACCCAAAGTATAACAAGCTTTTTCAACAGTGTCCACGTAGAAGCGTACAATACTTCAAAAAAATTAAAAATTATTAATTCTTTTCACTACTCATTTTGCACGATCAACTAAAAAAACTTACTAGAACTTCTCAGCAAAGGTTTCCGAAACGATATCGTACATTTCTTCGGCAGCCTCTTTTTTCGTTGTTTCGAATAAAGCATTAACTTTGACCGTTAACGTTTTATTGCCAAACTTAATTATTAAAACATCGCCAACAGAAACATCAGTTGATGATTTAGCCACCTTATCATTGATCAAGATTCGCCCTTTATCGGCAATTTCTTTGGCAACGGTGCGGCGTTTAATGATACGTGAAACCTTTAAGAATTTATCTAAGCGCATAATATTTACTCACTCTCTTTTAATTGTCTTTTTTATTAAACCGGCGTAGAAATTGTTTACCCATTGGCAGCGCCAACCACTCACGGATGGTCAATAAGTGTAGCACTCGTGTTAAAAACAAAAACAAGCTCCCACCAATAATGATACACACCAGCACTAAGCCACCGGTAGCTAATCGTCCAGGTTGTAACCATTGTACAAGTTGATGGAAAAAAACACCAACCACTAGCGCCATACCGCCAACGCAAACCATTAATTTCAGTAAGAATTGTTGCCGGAATAGTGCTTGTTGAATATAACTGCGCGAACGCCACCAAATCAGTCCAAACATGACAAACAACGCCAAAACAGTTGCGCTACTAGCACCATTGATCTGCCAGCGCCGCACTGCCCAACCATTAACGGCCAGCTTAACTGCCAGCCCAACTAGCAGTGCCAGCGTTGGTAAACGATACTCGCCTAAGCTTTGAAAAACACTACTATAACTGGAAATTAGTGCTACTAACACAATGCTTAGCATGTACAGGGCTAACGCCAAATCACCTTGCGTATTACCAAAAAGCAAGCGATTGACCCCAGGCATCAATGCAATTAAGCCACCAGCTGCTGCTGCCGAAAACGTGAAACTTAAGCGGATCATCATCACCGCTTGTCGATAAAATTCGTTATGACGCCGCCGTTGCAGTGCCCGCGTCAAACTCGGTAGCAACGAAGCCGACAGCCCAGTTGCCAGCACCAAGCCCAGTTGAACCAACGGCTGGCCACGATCGTATACCCCTTTTAAGCTTTTAGCTGCTGCTTGGCCTAGGCCCGCAACCACTAAATTATTTTTAACCGAAAAAGAATCCATTAATTGTAATAAAACGATCAACGAGGCAAATAGACACAACGACCCACCTTCAGCGAGAAAACGGCGGAGTAATTCACCATAGCGCGGTGCAGGCACCTTTGACGGCGGCATCGTTGCAGTACGTGCCCGCCGCCACCAAAAATACAGTAAAACGCTACTAGCGGCTATCGCACCAAAAGTAGCCCCGCTCATCGCCCAGGTGCCCATTTTATAAACGGACCAGTGACCACGCACTGCCCAGACAGCGGCCAGCAAAATCACCGCCACCCGCACTAATTGTTCGGCAACTTGTGAAATCGCGGTTGGCACCATCACGAAACGGCCTTGAAAGTAACCGCGACTCAGCGCTAGCCAAGGCATAAATAGAAACATCCACGCCACGGCCTCGATCAGCGGTGCCAACTGCCGATCGCCCATCGCGTGAGCAATACCGCCAGCGCCAAACTGTAAGCCAATGAAAATTAGTGCGGACAGTCCGGCTAGTAGAATTGCACTACGCCGCAACGTTTCGCGTTGCCAACCAAGATCCGTTTGTTCAGCAATCAATTTGGAAATAAATACCGGCAAACCAGATAACGCAAAGGTCATCCCGATGCCATACAGTGGGTAGATCTGTTGATACACGTAAAAACCAGTGTTGCCGACTAAGTTTTGAAACGGGACACGATAAACAGCACTGAGAATTTTCGCAATCAACGCCGCCAACGACAGGATAAAGGCGCCATTAACAACGTGCTTCATTTGTTTATTTTGCATCACTTAACCTCACGCTGGCGTGGCTTGCTGCACAATTGCTGCTAAGCCAGTTAAGAACTGTGTTAATTCTTCCAACCAATCTGGCTGGCGCATTTTCGGTTGAATGACTAGTGCGACCACTAGTTTGTCACCATCCATTTTAACGGTGGCTTTTAATTTAGTTTTGCTTAACGCCTTGAAGACGTCTTCTGGCGCAATCTGGCGAGTACCCTTAGCCGATAATTTAACGCGTAATTGTTCATCGACGTGGCGGATACGCTCAACCAGCGCTTGGTCAGCATACACTTTCAGCAAGCCAATCGCCAGTAAATGAGCCACCGGATCTGGATAGTCGCCGAAACGATCAAATAGATCAGCTTGTAATTCTTCCAGATCAGCTGGACTACTTAACTCACGGACACGCTTATACAATTCAATTTTCTGCCGTTGATCGGTGATGTACTCACTTGGCAAATAAGCCTCAATACCCAGATCCAGCTCGGCATCACTTTTAACTTGTGCTGTTTTACCTTGCTTCTGGGCAACCGCATCCGCTAGCATCTGCGAGTACAGATCGTAGCCGACGGAATCAATGAACCCATGCTGCTGCTTGCCTAGTAAGTTGCCGGCACCGCGAATTGATAGGTCGCGCATGGCAATTTTAAAGCCAGAACCTAATTCGGTGAAATCACGAATTGCCGCTAAGCGTTTTTCGCTGATCTCAGTCAGCACCTTATTCTGGCGGTACATGAAGTACGCATAGCCCACACGACTGCTACGGCCAACCCGCCCCCGTAATTGATACAGTTGCGCTAAGCCCATGTGGTCAGCGTCTTCGACAAACAAGGTGTTAACATTGGGCATATTGACCCCATTTTCAATGATCGTTGTGGTGACGATCACGTCATAGCGGCCGTGGACAAATTCATACAAGGTATTCTCCAGCTGTGCTTCAGTCATTTGGCCGTGGGCATACGTCACCGTAGCTTGGGGCACTAGCGCTTCAATATTGGCCACCGTACGTTCAATGTCTTCCACACGGTTATGCAAATAAAAGACTTGCCCGCCACGCGCTAATTCACGTTCAATTCCAGAGCGCAAGGCGCCAGCATTTTGTTCCATCACGTAGGTTTGCACCGGATAACGGTTAGCTGGTGGCGTTTCAATCACTGACAAATCACGCACACCGACCATCGACATGTTCAACGTACGGGGAATTGGTGTTGCCGTCATGGTCAGGACATCCACGTTGGAACGCAAGGTTTTCAGTCGTTCCTTGGCCTTAACGCCAAAACGCTGTTCCTCATCGACCACTAGCAAACCTAAATCACGAAAGTCCACGTCCTTGGACAAAATCCGGTGAGTGCCAATGATCACGTCAGCTTGCCCACTTTTAATTGCCGCCAGTGAAGCTTTGATCTGTTTTGTCGTGCGGAAGCGCGATAGTAATTCAACTTGTACCGGAAAATCGGCGAAACGTTGCATCATAGTATCAAAATGTTGTTGTGCCAAAATCGTTGTTGGCACTAAGAACGCAGCTTGCTTACCATCTTGAATCGCTTTAAATACTGCCCGCAGCGCCACTTCAGTCTTACCAAAGCCAACATCACCGACTAGCAGTCGATCCATCGGCTTAGGCTTTTCCATATCATGTTTGATCTCGGCGACACTACGCAACTGGTCATCGGTTTCCGTATAGGGGAACGCGTCCTCAAACTCGTGCTGATATTCATTATCTGGTGAAAACGCAAACCCCTTTTCCGCTTCCCGTTGTGCGTACAATTCAATCAAGTCATCCGCAATATCTTCAATTTTTGAACTGACTTTGCGTTTTGTCTTAGCCCATTCACTACCGCCCAGTTTATTGATCCGTGGTGTTTTGCCTTCAGACGCAACGTACTTTTGAACTAAATTTAGTTGGCTGACTGGAATAAATAATTTGGCGTTATCTTGATACAAAATGGTGATGTAATCTTGGTGTGCGCCATCGACCTCTAGGGTTTGCATACCGACATACTTACCAATCCCATGATTGACGTGGACCACGTAATCGCCAGGATTCAGTTCATTATAACTTTTAATGCGTTCGGCATTGGCTAATGTTTGGCGCCGAATACGCTTTTTGACCGGCTGATTGAACAATTCTTTTTCTGTGACTACCACTAGGTTCGCATCCGGTAATTCGAAGCCATTTTGCAAGGTAGCCGCAACGATCTGTACTTGCTGTAACTGTAACGTGGCTGGTTTGGCCAGCGTCGCCTTGATCTTAAAGTCGCGTAAAATACGCCCAACGCGCTCACGGCGTTCATCGTCACCAACCATGACGATAACCGTCTGTTGCTGCATTTGCCAGCGATCAATTTCCGCTTTGAACAACGGCATTTGGCCGAAGAATTGTTGCATGTCCCGATTTTGTAAATCTAAAATCTGGTCTAAGCGTAAATTGCCCATCCCTTTTTGGAACAAGGTCAAATAAAGGTGCGTGTGTTTGTTTTTACGCAACAAGATTTTTAGTTCAGTACTGATTTTTTGACTGTGTAGCATGCGGTGGTCAGCCACTTCTTCGGCCTGCCATTGGTCAGCATCAGCCGCTAATTCGATTTCACTTTCCTGCATCCGTGGATAATCGTCGAGTGCAATCAAGCCATCCGCTGGTAAATAATCGGTTAAATTGGCTGCCGGCCCGTAAATTAAATCGCGGAAACGAACGAGTTCCGGGATAACCTCACCCTTTTCCAACGCGGCAATCACCGGCGCAATGTTATTGGTCAGCGCTGTTTGCTCACTGGCCTCCTTCAACTTGGCCAGCTCAGCTTGATAGGCTTTTTTAACCCGTGGTGCCGCTTGCTTTAATAGTTCTGGGGCCACTAAAAAGTCAGTCGCCGGCAATAAAGTAAATTCAGTCAAATTTTCAATGCTGCGTTGGGTGCCAGCCTCAAAGTAACGTAGTGAATCCACTTCAGTGTCGAATAAATCGATTCGTACAGGATTAGCTGCGTTTAATGGATAAATATCGATAATATCCCCACGCATGGCAAATTCACCTGGCCGACCAACCAGCTGTTCACGGGTGTAGCCCATACCGACTAATTGCTGCCGCAACTGAATTGGATCCAGTTCGCCACCTGGCTTGATGGTTAACGCACTAGCCCGCCACATATCAGGTGTCGGCAATAGTTGCCGTACCCCAGCCAATGAAGCAACAACAATACCGGGCTGTTGTTGCGCCAAAAATGTCAGCGCCTGTACCCGCTCGCTACGGTACTCTGGCGAACTGACCGCTACCTGTGCCGCCATCACTTCATCAACAGGAAATAACTTAACCTGAGTTTCCGGCAATAAATTAGTTAAATCATCTACTAACTGGCTGGCATTGAATAAGCTATTGGTCACCACCAGCAGTGGTTGTTTCTTAGCACGCAAAACAGCGCTCAATAGCAATGAGCGCGCCGAATCCTGCAAACCGGTAACCAGTTGCCGACTATGCGGCGTTACCTGGCCGAGCCAGTCTTTTATTTTTGGTGCCTGTAAAAGCAGTTCAGTTAAATCCATAGCCTATCCCTTCCGATTATACTGATTCATCACCTGCATGAAGTCAGCGCCTTTAGTCCAATCTTCCAGCGCATCGATGGCAGTATCGATACTTTGATCAACTAACGGCTGTGCTTCAGCACTAAATGGTGACAGCACCCAATCAACGACGCTACGTTTTTCCGGATGGCCGGTACCAATACGCACACGATTAAAATCAGCGGTACGTAAAAAGCTGATCAAGCTTTTAATGCCATTGTGGCCGCCAGCTGAACCATGCTCACGCAACCGTAACCGGCCTGGTACCAAGTCCATATCATCATACACGATCATCAATTCATCCATTTGGATTTGGTAATACGTCATCAACGGCTTTACCGCGCGCCCAGATTCGTTCATAAAAGTTTGTGGCTTAACTAAGTAAACCTTCTCGCCATTTTCAAAATAAGTTGCGTAATTAGCTTCAAATTGACTATGACTAAAAGTGACATTGTGTGCCGCCGCCATCCGGTCTACCGTCATAAAACCGACATTATGCTTGGTACGACTATATTTTTGTCCAGGATTACCTAAACCAACGATCATTTTCATTAGAAATTTTCCACCTTATCTTGATATCACTTAAAATTAGTTTAATTTAGTGTCCTGCAACTCAGCTAGCGTAACCACAATTACCGACGTACACTAGCTTTTCTGTGCCCGTAAAAAAATCTGTGACACGAAAACGACCGGCAAAATTAGTTTGCCGGTTCCAACAGAATTATTATTGGCTATTATACCATACCCAGCAGTGCTTTTCCGTTCAGTAGCTGCCCACATCAATTAAATCAAAACACCCTAATCGTTAAAATGTGCTACGCCAATTTTGATACCAGAAAGCACCTTACCGTATCCCGTCACTAACTCACATCGTGACCCGCACTTATTTTCACTCAATAAGTTTCAGCAGTTGGCCCTTTATTTGCGTGGTAGCAGCGATTGCATCATATTAATTTGGTCATTGATCCGTTTTTCGGTGATTGCACCGGTGATGGCCAATACGCTTAAGCCTTCGATAATAAGCATGAAGGTTTCTGCCAATTCATCCAAGTGTTGCTCCAGTAAAATTCCTTGTGTGACACCTAATTGCAAAATAGCATAAATCGTTTGTTGACTGGAGCTGATCTGCGCTTGTTGAAACGCATGGTCTGCTGCGGAATTGTGGGTGTAATAATATTCATAGGTGGCTCGCAGTAAGCTATTCCCAACTTGGTTTAGCAAGCGATCTTTATGTTCGGCAAAATATTTAGCCAGCAGCTCTTCAAAAGGGCGATTGGCTTTAACCTCTGCCCGAATGCCGTCAAATTTACGGCTACTCCTTTGCCCAATTACGGCTACAAAAATGGCATCAACTGAATCAAAATATAAATAAATACCGCCACGACTAATACCACATTCATCAATGATATCCTTCATCGTGACATCAAGTAATCCTTTGCGGCCAAAGACTTGCCGGGCACCTTTTAAAATATTTTCACGCTTAATTTGTTTGCGTTCTTCGTTAGTTTTGTTTGACATCAAAAAACCTCTTTAATAAAAGTAATGACACTAGTGTCATTTTGAAGTATACTCATTCCAATGACACCGGTGTCATCGAAGTAGTCAAACGCTAGCGACCACTTTATTAGCTGCCCGTTCATGACTCAAATAACGACTATGACGGCTTCATTCATTATACATGAATTCGTTTATTTAGCTAAATGACGGCCCTTTATTTGGCCGTACACGTTTTTGAGCGGGCCTTAAAAACAAAGTAGTCACTAAAAATTGGAGTGAACAGCTATGACAAACGATTTACATACCAAAAAATTAGTTTATACCGCTATCTTGTTGGCCATTTTATTTTTATTGTACGTGACGCCCCTAGGCTTTTTACAGCTTGGTCCTTTTGCAATCACAACGTTGCACATCCCAGTCATTGTTGGTTCGATCATACTCGGTTATAAACGAGGCGCTTTTTTGGGCTTAGTTTTCGGCTTGCTTAGTTTGTACCGCTCAACGGTGACCATGACACCGACTAGTTTTGTTTTTTCACCATTTGTCCCAGTACCAGGTACAGGCCACGGTAATGTATTAGCCATTGTGGTGTCACTGCTGCCCCGCATCTTAGTTGGCATCACGCCAGCATTGGTTTTTGCGCTGCTGCACAAGCACAAAATTAATCGTAGCCTAAGTTATGGTTTAGCTGGCCTTATCGGCTCGTTAACTAATACTGTTTTAGTATTAGGCTTAATGGGACTGATTTTCGGTAAACAATTAGGTTATCACTCATTAACAGCCATTTTAGTGATGATTGGTGGTGTGATCGTTTCCAACGGCTTTGTTGAAATGATCGTAGCGACCTTAGTGACTATTTCGTTGGCCAGTGCATTTGCCATGGTTGAAAAACGGCTAATGAAGCCAACCAAATAATGGACCACTGCAGCTATGATCATTAGTCGTGTAATGATTATTCTAAGATAACTTTTAAGTTAAATCTTTGCATTTTGATTAGATTTTTTATATTTCCTTAGGCAAATTAATTGGGATATGCTATGATGATATTTCCAAAATAATCGCTCAATTAAGAAGGGATGAAAGCTATCTTGGCAACTGAAAAAC
This sequence comes from Loigolactobacillus jiayinensis, assembly GCF_003946445.1. Taxonomy (GTDB): domain Bacteria; phylum Bacillota; class Bacilli; order Lactobacillales; family Lactobacillaceae; genus Loigolactobacillus; species Loigolactobacillus jiayinensis. The sequence goes on from NZ_RHOF01000012.1 coordinate 24,603, forward strand.
ATCAAAAAGTACTGCTCGTCGGTGACGGTGCGGTCGGTTCTAGCTACGCCTTTGCCTTAGTACTCCAAGGAATCGCGCAAGAAATCACTATCGTGGACATCGCAAAAGACAAAACTGAAGGTGACGCGCTGGATCTGTCCCACGCCTTAGCTTGGAACTCGCCAAAAACGATTCATGCTGGAACTTACGCCGATGCAAAAGATGCTGATCTTGTCGTAATCACAGCTGGTGCCCCACAAAAACCAGGTGAGACACGGCTAGATCTTGTTAGCAAAAATTTGAAGATCCTCAAATCCATTGTTGATCCAATTGTTGAATCAGGTTTTGACGGTATCTTCCTCGTCGCTGCTAACCCCGTTGACATCTTAACTTACGCAACTTGGAAATTATCTGGTTTCCCACAAGAGCGTGTGATCGGTTCTGGTACTTCCCTAGATACCGCCCGCTTACGCCAAGCAGTTGCAGAATTAGTTGGCGTAGCAGCTCGCTCCGTCCACGGCTATATCATGGGTGAACACGGCGATTCTGAGTTCTCCGTTTGGTCGCATTTAACATTTGGTGGCGAACGGATGAGTGAATTCATGGAACATCATCCCGAAATCACACAAGCTGACCTTGATAAAATTTTTGTTAGCGTTCGTGATGCTGCTTACACTATTATTGAAAAGAAAGGTGCTACCTTCTATGGTATCGCCGCTGCCTTAGCACGGATCACCAAAGCCATTTTTGATGATGAAAATGCAATCATCACCCTGTCAGCCTATATGCAGGGTCAATACGGCTTAGATGATATTTATATTGGCACGCCGGCAGTGATCAACCGCGGTGGCTTGAAACACATTATTGAATTACCGTTGAATGAAGCTGAACAAGCAGCCATGACCAAGTCAGGTCAAGAACTCAAGGCTTTAGCTGAACAAGCCTTTAAAGAAAATGGTATTGAAACTCGCCAGTAATATTCATGAAAATAGCTTGACCTTTTCCGAATCACCGCTAATTAGCTTACTGCTAACTTTAGCGGTGATATTTTTTATTTAAAGCTGCTAATTACCGTTAGATCAAGCGATTCCTTTATTATATTTAAATAAAAATAAGGCAGGAACACGGTGTAAGCGTTGACATTTTATCGTGAACGTGCTTTCATAAGGGTATAGGAATCACAAGCCGGTTTTTAAAATTAAAAACTGACTCCTATAGGCTATAGTAAAATGGAGGAATGCATTATGGCACAATACACAACAATTATCACAGGTCACGGCGGTTTCGCGGATGGTATCAAAAACACCCTTAACCTACTTTCAATTATTCCCGATAATTATAAATTCGTAAATTTTGAAAATGGTATGGCCGAAGCTGACTACAAAAAAGCATTAGCTAAGGAAGTTAAGGCTGGTGAACCAACTGTCTTATTCACTGATATCTTTGGTGGCACACCTTTCAAAGTCTGTGCTGAATTAGCGTATCACAATGACAAGGTTCAAGTCGTTACTGGCTGTAATATCGGCTCACTGATGGAAGCAACTTATAACAGCTATCGTTCATTACGCGACTACGCTGACGATTTAGTTGTTATTTCTAAAAACTTCACTACGCGCTTAGGTGCTGAAAAAGTTAACAACTAGGCAATACTACAATCACTAATTCCAAAAGAGTTTGGGCCTAAGTGCTCAAGCTCTTTTTTATGTTAGTTCATGCTGCGATTGCAACTAGCCATTCTCTTTTGTCATTATTTATTGTAAAATAAATAAGTTCTCTTTTTAACGCACTTTTAAGCTAAATTAAAGGTTCGTTCGCTATCATTTTAAAAGTATAAATGCTACACTCAGCTAAAGAATATTTTATAGGGGGACCGTATCCAATGAAAAAACGCAGTCGGATGGTGATTGCTATCGGCGTGATACTCATTGCGGTTTTTGGACTGTATATTTTCCAAAGTCAGCATTACCGTAATACTTATCTACCACGTACGAATGTTGCCGGTGTAGATGTAGGCGGTAAAACTGAAGCCCAAGCCAATCAGTTATTACAGAAGCATTTTAAGCAGCAAAAATTCACCTTGGTTGATGGCAGTAAGAAGTTAGTTAGCTTCACTGGTGAAACTGCCGGTGTTAAGCCTGCCTTCAGCCAAAAGCTTGCTAGTTTGAAGCAGGAACAAAATCCCTGGTCATGGCCACTACACTTATTAGTCGGTACCAGTACAGCTCAGGCTAGCAAAAGTGTGACCGTTGATAAGACGACATTTGATCAATTTGTCGATAAAACTGTGACTAAGTTAAACCAGAGCCGCGCAACTAGTAAAAATGCGTCTGTCATCAAAAAAGACGGTAACTTTGCTATCAGCAAGGCTGTTAACGGTAATAGCTTTGACAAACAAAAGGTAAAAGCAGCGATTCGTCAGGGTTTAGCTGTTAGTAATGGTCAAATCGCCGTGAAAACTGCCTATACCAAACCAACAGTAACGGCTGATAGTAATAGCCTTAAACAAGCAGTCAGCAAGCTAGAAAAAATTCATAACGAAAAGATCACTTATACGATCAATGGCAATAACGTGGTAGTGCCCAAGGCCACAATTTATAGCTGGTTGACCTTTAAAGATGGTAAAGTCGCACTTGATGAAGCCAATGTTAAAGCTTATATTACTAGCCTAAACAAGCAATACGCAACGATCACTAAGAGTCGCCAATTCAAGAGTACTAAGCGCGGTACCGTAACTGTGCCAGCTGGGACTTATGGTTGGAGTATTAACACGACTAGTGAAACCGCAGCATTGATGGCGAAAGTGCTTGAAGGCAAAGACTTCACCCGGACACCAACAGTGCAGGGTTCTGGTTACAGCACTGATAAAACTGATATCGGCAACACCTATATTGAAGTTGATAAAACTAATCAGCATATGTGGTACTACAAGGATGGCAAGTTAGTCCTTGATACTGATGTTGTTACTGGTAAACCAGGTCAAGATACCCCATCTGGTGTTGATTTCATTTGGAACAAACAAACTAATGCGACACTAAAGGGAACTAACGATGATGGTTCATCTTATGCCTCACCTGTTAGTTACTGGATGCCAGTCGATTACACTGGTGTCGGAATCCATGATGCCTCATGGCAACCGACATTTGGTGGGACTTGGTATAAGGAACACGGTTCACATGGTTGTGTTAACACACCGCCAGCGACTATGGCTAAACTGTACGCAGCAGTTGATACAGGTACGCCAGTAGTTATTTTCTAAAGCTATAAACGAAGCGCCACGACAAATTATGTCGCGGCGCTTTTTTGGTTCATTTTTTTGTGATCATCAGCACACCGTCACCAAGCGGTAACAAGGTTGCTACTAAAGTGGTGTCACTGAATACTTGGGTCAGTAATAAATTAAGTTTGCGATGAATGGCTTTATTTTTATGAGCAATCGTTGCGTCATCATCAAACACGGTACCGCCTTGTAAAACATCGTCAATCAACAAGACACCATCATCTGCCAACAAGCGTAAACAATCTGGCAGAAAATCTAAATACTTAGCCTTAGCACTATCCATGAAAATAACCGCATAACTAGGTGTTAACGTTGGCAAAATATCAGCTGCATCCCCCGCCAATAGTGTAATTTGATCTTCTAAGCCTAACTGAGCAATGTTTTCGTGGGCGTGTTCCAGCATCAAGGGATAGCGATCAATCGACGTAACTCGACCTTTGGGCCCCATACAGGTAGCAAATAAGCTGGCAGAAAACCCAATTGCAGTGCCAACCTCCAAAACCGTTTGTGGTTTTTGCAGGTTAAACAAGGTTTGCATGAAAGTTACGGTTTCATGGGGAATTACTGGAACGCCATCTTGATGTGCCTTCTTTTCCAGTTCACCTAATGGTCCAGTTAATTGGGTCGTTTGTTCTCGTAAAAAATTCAACACCGCTGGCTTGATCACTGGGCGGCGCATCATTTCGTTATGCATATTTATTTCCTGCTCTCATTAAAGTTTTCTAATTTTCAAAACTGGTTAGTAGCCTATTTTTCAATTATATATTATGATATGCTTGACGTAAAATGAGAATTATTTAATCTGGAGGCAAAAAAAGCATGTTATTAAAATCAATGGTACAAACCAAGGAACAGATCACCAGCATCAAGGAAACGGCCAGCTTAGCTGAAGCACTGACTATTCTGGAAGATACAGGCTACCGTTGCGTGCCGATTCTTGATGAATCTGGCCAGATTTTCCGTGGTAATATCTATAAAATGCATATTTACCGACATAAATCTCGCGGGGGGGCAATGGATCTACCAGTCACTCATTTATTGAAGAATGCCACTAAATATGTACCGGTCGATGCCCCCTTTTTTAAGGTCTTCTTTACTATCAAGGATTTACCTTATGTCGCCGTGCTAGATCAACAAAATTATTTCTACGGTATTTTGACCCATAATCATTTGATGACGATGCTGTCTCAGTCTTGGAACGTTAACGTTGGCAGCTACGTACTCACCGTCGTTTCCACTGGCGAACGCGGTGATTTAACCGACATGTCGCGAATTATTTCTCGTTATGTCTCAATTGCTAACTGTATCACGTTAGATTCGGAACCCGGTGAATTGATTCGGCGAACAATGTTTACTTTACCGTCAGGCACTTCCGAAGCCACGTTGAATAAAATTATTGATCATCTACAGCGTAAAGAGTTTACCGTTCCTGAAGTTGAGGATCTACGCGTAGAATAATGATCCTGTTGGGCTAACCTGTGCTGTACTGGTTAGTTCTTTTTTTAGAGAATTAGAAAGCGCTAACTTTTTTAGTTTAACGATTGTAGCAACCAGTACGACGTGGTAAGCTTGCATTGTGAATAACGTAATATAACTAAATTGAAGGCAATCGCTAAATTGGAGGCAATCACTATGACAGAGCGCTTGAAAAACAAGGTCGCTATCATCACAGGTGGCGTCGCTGGTATTGGTCTTGGTATCGCTGAGTGTTACATTCGGGAAGGCGCTAAAATCGTTGTCACTGCAGACCGCAACCTCAAGGGCGGTGCGGCTGCCGTTGCTCGTTTTGGAGCAGAACAGTGCTTATTTGTACAACAAGATGTCGCTACTAAAGCTGATTGGGCTAAAGTGATTAAAGCTACAGTGGCAAAATTTGGCAAGTTAGATATTCTCGTCAATAACGCTGGCGTCAGTGGTGATGGCAGTCCAATTGAAGATATGAGTTTGGAAAATTGGAACTGGGTCATGGATATTAACTTGACTGGTAACTTTCTCGGCATTCAAGCAGCAATTAACGCAATGAAAGAAACCAATCAAAGTAACGGCTCAATCATTAATGTTTCTTCCGTTGCCGGCCTAGTTGGTCTCGCCATGGCACCAGAATATTCGGCATCCAAAGGTGGCACCCGCATGTTGACCCATGCAGTGGCCTTGTCGTTAGCGCAGCGCGGTATTCCAATTCGGGTCAACACTGTCCACCCTGGCTGGATCGACACAAATATTATTCCTGATCAAGCCCGTGATGCGATCATTAAAACAATTCCTGTAGGTTATCTAGGTGAACCCATTGATATCGGTGAAATTTGCGTCTATTTAGGTAGTGAAGAATCGAAATACGCTAACGGTGCTGAATTCACTATTGATGGCGGTGTGCGCGCCTAAGTATGCCAAGAACCCACTTTTACGCTTAGTGGGCTCTTTTTTTACGCCAACAAAAAAGCCGCTATCAATTAATGATAGCAGCCTAAACACTTATTTAGTCGATTTCTTTAGCACTCTTTTTTTGTGGTGCACTCACTTTATCAGTTGCCGCTTGCATTTTGCCTAAAACAGCACGCGCAATCGGGCCAACAATGAGTAACTGCAATGGCAACGCAACGATTAAATTGAAGATCCATGCGTGACCATAAGTAGCTAGAACATGACCGCCTAATTCATGTGACATGATCATCCCAAATAATGACATGCATGACACCATACCTAATACCATCATCACGGAAATCGTGATACCAATCAAAATAACATTTTTCTTCATGTAATCATTGATGATATACCGGAACGCTAATTTTTTGGCAATCGGCCCAACAATTAATAGATCCAAAACGACAGCAACTAATAAGCCACCGGGATATTCAGCTAGCGAGTTCATTAAAAACCCTTTAGTAAATCCTTGGACCAATAATACGTTGTAACAAACCATGACAAATACCATCAACCCAGCCATAATAGCTGTAAAAACAATTTCTTCTTTCCAATTACGAGGCATATTTATCTCCTATTCTTCTTAACAGACTAATAGTCAGCATACAACAAATAAGATTACCGCGTAAGTTACAATTGTGTTACATTTTCAGAAAATATCGCAAGGTTGGTTGATCACTCCCATAATCGTTGCTACCACCGCATATCTAGTCATTATGCAGCAACTTTTGCCAACCACGCATGACTGAATTTTTCAATAAAAAGACTTATGGCACGCGGTTACGCTATAATTCGGCAATAAAAAAAGACTGCACCATAATTTTACTTATGTTACAGCCTTCGATTAAGTAAGTTGATTCGAGCAAGTCACAAACTAGTCTTAATTGTGACCATGTTGCAATAAGTATATGCCAAAATGGCTTTGATGATGACGGCTAGCTTCAAAAATAGCTTAAAGATTTTTGAGTGCGATACTAACCGCTAAGGCTTCGTCCACTTGTGTCATCACGTCATCACTGAGATGAGTCACTTTATCGCGTAAACGTTGCTTGTCGATCGTGCGAATTTGCTCCAATAGGATCACAGAATCCTTTTCGATTCCCGTTTGCCGCGCCTTGATCCCAACATGCGTCGGCATTTTCGGCTTCTGAATTTTTGCGGTGATCGCCGCAACGATCACTGTTGGACTGTAATGATTACCGATGTTATTTTGAACCACCAAAACAGGGCGCATGCCCCCCTGCTCTGAACCCACCACCGGTGAAAGATCAGCAAAAAATATATCACCGCGCTTAACAACTAGCTCCAATCAGCACCCCCTGACTGACTTGCTTGCACTAACCGATTCGCGAAGCAGCCTCTTCTTCACAATCACAGAACTCCGCACAAATTTCTGTATTCAAAGAAGCCATTTCAGCATAACCATGTGCCAACGAGTCGAGTTTTGCTTGATGCGCCTTAAAAAACGCCATCACCTTATCGTTCCCTAAATCGTTCTTTTTAATTCCGTAATAGTCGCAAAGAACGTTAGCTTCATCTAATACCGCCGCGTCGTTAAAAGTAAGCAAACGCTGTTTATCTGTTATTTCCATATTCACGACCCCCAAAAAGCCTATCAATGTAAACTATTATCCACATTATAGTACCACGATGGCTCATGAAAGAAAAGACAATTTCGCGTAGAACGCACTAAACACCCTGTGCTCATCACTTGTGCTCAATACTACTTTTCTGGTAAATAAACGCGTGGTACCCGTTCAGTTAGATTACAAGCAATTTCATAATGGATCGTATTCGCGTAATCAGCTACATTTTGCAGGCTTAGTGTTTGCCCACCATTTTCCCCGACTAATGTGACCTTAGTGCCTACTGCTAGTTTTTCCGGCAAGCGCACCATCAATTGATCCATGCACACGCGCCCAATAATTTCGCAGGCTTGACCGTTGATCAGTACATAAAAGCCCTGCAGACGGCGTTGCCAACCATCGGCGTAACCGACTGGCACCGTACCCACCCATTCAGCTTGTTGTGCGTGGTAGGTGGCACCGTAACTAACTGCAGCACCAGCTTGAATTTGCTTAACAAAAACTAATTCTGATTCAAAACTTAGCGCCGGCTGTAAGGGGTACGGTGGTTCTAAGGCCGTTCCCGACGGATTTAAACCATATAAAGCGACACCAAAGCGCACCATATTGCCATTACACGCCGCGTGCCATAAACTAGTTGCCGAATTAGAAACATGCACGTACCGCGGTTCACTAACCAATGCGGCGTGCATTTGATTAAATTTAGCGGCTTGTTGTTCAAAATAGGTTGTGTCAGCTTCGTCAGCTGTTGCAAAATGAGTGAACAAGCCCTCTAAATTAAATTCAGCATGCTGTTGCAAAAATGTATCCGCTGCTTGTAATGTAGCCGTATCGCGGAAACCAATCCGCCCCATGCCACTATCGACCGCAAAATGCACCGCTAAACTAGCCGCTAACTGCCCTGCTTGTAAACTTGGTAAGGCGTCAACAAGCCATTCCTGTGAACCCACCGTTAAGGAAATATGCGCTGTAGCAGCTAATTTAGCATACGCTGGACTAGTAATGCCAAGCACTAAAATAGGCTCAGTGAAGCCTGCCTGCCGTAACGCTAATGCCTCATCTAAAATAGCCACACAAAAGCCTGTCGCACCAGCATGCCGCGCCGTTGTGGCCACTTCGATCATACCATGACCATATCCATTTGCTTTAACAACCGCCCATAAGACTGTTGTTGGCGCTAAGCGCTGTATTTCCTGCTGAATATTAGCCTTGATGGCCTGTTGATCGATCACTAATTTTGTTGGTCGATGTAACCCACTTACCATTAGTCGGTCCCTCTTTCCAAAATAACTTCCGACATCACCATTGTATCGGTGTGCGAAATTGAAACTAGCGCCCGCCCAGCGAAAGGATTCTTCGTCACCACCGGCTTACCTAATTCATCATCTAATACTTCAATATCCAAAAAGCCAACGCGGCCGATTCCAGTACCTAGCGCTTTGCCAAATGATTCCTTGACCGAAAAACGCCCAGTAAGGTATTCAGCTTGCCGTTTAGGTGCTAAGTTAGCGTAAACGGCCAACTCAGCGGCCGTCAATACACGAGCTTTAAAATGCGTATTTTTAGCTTGTGCAGCTTTGATTCGCGCTATATCTGTTATATCAACACCAATGCCAAAAATCAACTACGCCAGCTCCTTTACTTGTTTCCATTAAAAATACAGTACCGTTATATTTTAACAAATTTTTGAGTGTCCTGCATAAAATTACCTTTCAAACGACATCATTCACCAATAAAAAAACTTTAATAAAACTAAAAAACGCTTCCAACTACCGTTTAACGCTATTTTGTAGTATACTTTAGGTTCAATACAATACGGAGGCTTAATTTATGAAGATTGTTGTACTCGCGGGCGGACGTAGCCCTGAACGTAATGTTTCCCTATCATCTGGCGCTAAAATTACCAACGCGTTGCGCGAAAAAGGTCACGCAGCTGTTTTGATCGATCTATTTTTAGGCGATGATTTAAGCGACGTCACTATAGTTGACGACGTGTTCCACCGGGATACAACGACGACAAACTATGCCATTAGTGACGAAATTTTAACCGACGCAGCCATCGACGCCTTACGCACCGACGGCACCAAAGGTCTGTTTGGTAAAAACGTACTTAAAATTTGCGCTGCCGCTGACATTGTTTTCCTCGGTTTGCATGGTGAAGACGGCGAAAATGGTAAAGTTCAAGCTGCTTTTGATCTGTTCGGCATTCGTTACACTGGTAGTGGTTCATTGGCTTCCGGCGTCACTATGGATAAGAAAATCTCAAAAGAATTACTGCTACACAACCGTATCAAAACGGCAGGCTATATTGCCGTTAAAGTTGGGCAGCCTGCACCTCATCCAACTTTTGGTTTTCCGGTTGTCGTTAAGCCATCGAATGGCGGCTCCAGTATTGGGATGCAAATTGCCCATGACCAAGCTGAATTAGAGGCTGCCTTACCTGACGCTTTCCAATTTGACGATGAAGTGGTTATCGAAGAATTCATCAAAGGCCGCGAATTCTCAATGGGCGTTGTTAACGGTGTCGCCATGCCTGCAATTGAGATTATTGTCAACGATGGTTGGTACGATTTTGAGCATAAATTTCAAGAGAATCAGACGACCTTCCAAACACCACCTGATATCCCAGACGATGTTCATGCTGACATGAAAGAAATTGCGCTCCAAACCATGGAAGTGCTAGGTCTGACTAATTATGGTCGTATCGACTTTCTTTGGAACGACACGGGTATTTACGTCATTGAAGGCAACTCACTACCTGGCATGACACCACTATCACTATTGCCACAAGAAGCGGCTGCAGCCGGCATCAGTTATCCAGACTTATGCGAAAGCATCGTTACTGGCAAATTAGCTATTTACGACGCTGAATAAAGTAAAAAATCACTAGTTACCTTCAAACTTGGTAACTAGTGATTTTTTTATTTGCACTTGCGTTTTTTCTTTTTATTGCGTTTCTTCTTGCTAAATGGAATCACATTGGGCCGTTTTTTGGTGGTGATCTCTGCGTTATAATCGTCAATCACCTGTTGAACGGCTGCTGTATCAGTTAGATCAATTCCCGCAGCGTCTATGCGCATGCCAATCGTCTTAGCCGGACCCCAAGTTGCTCTATTTGCCGCATCACGTAGTAGTATTTCTTGATTAGTTGATAACACTTGCTGCAATTCAGTACCGTTAGGCAACAAGTCAAAAAAGGCCCTTAAAATCGTTACTGCGTGTTGAAAATAGACTGACTTTTCCGCTAAATGGTGCGGCCAGTAGTCTCGTAAAATATATCGCAAATTTGCACCGTTCCAACTCAAAATACCGTTACCAGTTTCCTGCCAAATATCAAAGTATAGTTGCTCCGTGACATTGTCAACGAGTGCCTTATCAGCTGGTAACAACTCCCGATATTTTTTGGCCTGATGAAATTGTTGCAAATAATTAGTAAATATAACTCGATCTGGCTCTGCTCCAGGTTTCAGTATTGGTGCTTCATCAGTAAATAAATCAGCACTATTATCATCGAGCCACTGTTTTTCTGCTGCAGTGTCATCCAAATCAATTCCGGCAGCCATCATTTGGCCAAACTTTTCACCAAACCTTTGGCGCAGCCAAGAATCGGCCCCCATAGCTAATAAAGCAGGATTTACTTCAATCAGCGTCTGAAGTAACCGCGTGTGCTGTTTATGATCAAGTTCACCAATCACTAATAAGTAATTAAAATAGCGCAGTAATGCAGGTTGGATCAAAGCAAGAATCGCTTCCGGAAAATCAGGATTCAAGCCAAAACTCATTTCTAAAACAAGCTTAAATATTTCAGTGTCCCATTCTTGCGGAAAAGTTCTGCCTTCATTGATCATTTCAACAGTAACCTGATCTATAATATCTATGGCAGCCTCCTGGAGGTCGACACTGAGCTTAGTTGACTTAAGTTGCTGTTCCAAATCGTCAAACCAGACCTTACGTTTTCGTTCAAATTCGCCTAGCTCTTGATTGAATTTTTGTACCTGATCAAACTGAGCAACTGCTGCACCAAACTCATCCGTGGTCATATGTAGCAAATGGTGGCGTTGCATTTTTGTCCGATTTGTTTTTAACGTTTGTTCAATTTTCGTATAATTTTTCGTACCAAGAAATTTCTGATAGCAGCTTAACACCGGAACAACAGCTATTATATAATGATGTTGCCGATTTTCCTCGGTTGCAAAGCGCCCTAACATCACACGCTTAACCTTAGCTGCTGTCCAATGTAGATCATCACTACCTTCATCTTCAGCCATAATCTGGTTAAAATCACTAATAATTTCTTCAGCATATTTTTGTTGATTTGTCGTCAATCTAGTCAATATTTTACTTTTTAAAAAAGCGGTTAGATGTTCCGTCAGCACTTGCTGATCAACTTTTGTCATATCGTTCCTCCAACTTCGCAATTAATTACTCATATAATACCATGTGCCACTAGTTAAGTCAGTGCATTTCAACTTGTATCCCTTGCTAACTATTGCTATACTCACAACAATAAATGAGGTGAGCTAATGCAATCATTACCAACTAATAAACTTTACTACGGATTTCCAATTTTCATTCTCGGCTACCCCGATCAACAATTCGGTGCCAATATTACGACTTGTAGCTCTTCATATTCACTAGGCAATATGGTGGTATTTGGTCTGTCCAGCGATACTAACGCCGCCGAACAAATTCGGCATTACCGGCAGTGTTCACTAAATATTATGGGCGCTGACCAAATGCTACTGGTTGAGCAAGCTGGTTTTACCCACCGCAATGCTAAATTAACCACCGCAACTGCCTATCATTTCTGGAAAAATAGCAAAATTCCGTTACTGGATCAAGCACAAGTTATTTTAGTTATTCAAGTTGATAGCATTACCCAAGTTGACGACTATACGAATTTTACTGGCCATATTCAGTACCGCTACGCTAATGATAGTCTACTGGAAAATGGACAATTACAACACGACCGACTACAACCAGTTTTATATGTTGGTGATGAGCACAAACGAATTTATCGTTTCGTAGATCAAACGACGACCAACAACGGTAGCTACTTGAAACAAGCACGAAAAAGCACAAAAAAAACGGCTCTATACTTTATCCTGTTGATAGATTGCTCAAAGTGGTAATCTATTAGCGG
>NZ_RHOF01000120.1 GCF_003946445.1 Loigolactobacillus jiayinensis
TCATAGTAAAACCCCCGGTATTGGATTCTGGTCCAATACCGGGGGTTCACTTCACCATTGGAATTTTTTCCAACGACGACTATTTTTTAGTTATTTACGAAAACGTAGTAATGGTGTACAAATTAGTGGTGCGACCACGGCAGCTAAAATAGCCTCCGGAATACCGTTGGTGCCAACCACAATCAGCAATAAGCCACCTAAACGACTGACATCGGCAGTACCATAAGCTTGAGCAACGGCTGGCGTGCGGTAGAAAATAAAGATCAAGCCCAGAACTAAAAGCGTGTTGACCAGCGCCCCAGCCAGTGCCGCCACCATCATGGCTGGTGTTTGTTTGATTTTACGGCGCAACCAAATGAATAACCAACCAGCGACTAACCCAATCAAGATCCGCGGAACAATCGACACCACTGGATTAGTGAAAACTAACGGTGCCAGTGGACTTGTCGGTGACGTAAACGCACGAATAAAGGTGATCACACCCCACGCCCCACCAACAATTGCGCCATCCCGTGGTCCTAAAATAATTGCTGCAATGATCACGGTGATATGGATCGTTGTTAGATCGAGTAACCCAATTGGAATATAGCCGAATAGTGGAACAAAGTTCTGAATAATAATAATAGCAATAAACATCGCCAAAATACTAATGCGATAGGCCTGATTTTTTTGCCGCATAATGTGCTCCTCATTTTTAAGTAACTTTTAGTTAATTAGTCACACTAATTAATGTCACTATATTACCATATAATCGTTGAAAAATTACTGTTAAGCCACTAATTTTTCAATTCATATTTAACCTTTGCTACGGCTAAAACGTGTATAATGAAAGCGCGTGATAAATTAAAAAGCAGGTGAAAACTCGTGGCAATTTTAACAGATACATTTAAGTTAACAAATGGTGTAGAAATTCCCAAGGTCGGTTTCGGTATGTGGCAGGTTCCGGTTGGCGATACAGCTTATAACGCAGCTGCTACCGCATTAAAAGCTGGTTATCGGCATATTGACACAGCTAAAGCTTATCGGAATGAGGCTGATGTCGGCCGCGCCATTCGCGATTCAAGCATCCCCCGCAGCGATATTTTTGTAACCTCAAAGTTACCTGGTGCAACCAAAACTTATGATGGTGCTATCGCTGATTTTAACAGCACAATGAAACAACTTGATATCGACTATTTGGACCTTTACTTAGTCCACGCACCATGGCCATGGACTGAAGTTGGTAAAAACTGCGACAAAGAAAACATTGACGTTTGGCGTGCAATGGAAGATATTTACGCCACTGGTAAAGTCAAAGCAATCGGCGTTTCTAACTTCAATGTTCATGATCTAGAAAACATTTTACCAGGCGCTAAAGTAAAACCAATGGTTGATCAAATTCAGTATTACGTTGGTTTCACTGAACCAAAAATCACTACATTCGCTAAGCAAAACGATATTCTAATCGAAGCTTATTCACCATTAGCAACTGGCGGGATGCTGCAAAACGCACAAATGCAAGAATTAGCCACTAAATATAATGTCAGCGTGGCTCAATTAGCTTTACGCTTCTGCTTACAAAATGGCATCTTACCACTGCCAAAAGCAGTTAGCGCAGCGCACATTAAGAACAATGCTGAACTAGATTTTGAAATTAGTACTGCTGACATGGCAACATTAAATGCCTTGCCAGATACAGCACCGTAAGCAGTAAATAATCGACCGTATTCAAAAAGGCTGTCTTCTCATTTATATTT
>NZ_RHOF01000121.1 GCF_003946445.1 Loigolactobacillus jiayinensis
CGAACTACGAAAAGCTTCGGGGAGTTGTAAGTAAACTAAGATCCGGAGATGTCCAAATGGGGAAACCCAATGCAGTGATGCATTATTACTAGCCGAATAGATAGGCTGGTAAAGGAAGACGCAGTGAACTGAAACATCTAAGTAGCTGCAGGAAGAGAAAGAAAAATCGATTTCCTTAGTAGCGGCGAGCGAAGAGGAAAGAGCCTAAACCAAGTGATTTATCATTTGGGGTAATAGGACTGCGATGTAGGAGCGCAAGTAATAGCAGAACTATCTGGGAAGGTAGGCCAGAGAGGGTGAGAGCCCCGTAAGCGAAATTATGAGCGCACTTAGCAGTATCCTGAGTAGGCCGGAACACGAGGAATTCCGGTTGAATTAGCGAGGACCATCTCGTAAGGCTAAATACTAGCTAGTGACCGATAGTGAACCAGTACCGTGAGGGAAAGGTGAAAAGAACCCCGGAAGGGGAGTGAAAAAGAACCTGAAACCGTGTGTCTACAAATAGTCAAAGCACATTAAAGTGCGATGGCGTGCCTTTTGTAGAATGAACCGGCGAGTTACGTTAATTAGCGAGGTTAAATCAGAAAAGATGGAGCCGGAGCGAAAGCGAGTCTGAAGAGGGCGAGATAGTTAGTTGATGTAGACCCGAAACCAAGTGACCTATCCATGATCAGGTTGAAGGTGTGGTAAAACGCACTGGAGGACCGAACCCGTGTAAGTTAAAAATTGCTGGGATGAATTGTGGATAGCGGTGAAATTCCAAACGAACTTGGAGATAGCTGGTTCTCTCCGAAATAGCTTTAGGGCTAGCCTCGAAGAAAGGATAATGGAGGTAGAGCTCTGTTTGGACGAAGGGCCCGTCAGGGGTTACTGAATCCAGATAAACTGCGAATACCATGTATCTATCTTCGGGAGTCAGACTGCGAGTGATAAGATCCGTAGTCGAAAGGGAAACAGCCCAGATCACCAGTTAAGGTCCCAAAATCTATGCTAAGTGGAAAAGGATGTGGAGTTGCGTAGACAACTAGGATGTTGGCTCAGAAGCAGCCATCATTGAAAGAGTGCGTAATAGCTCACTAGTCGAGTGACGCTGCGCCGAAAATTTACCGGGGCTAAGCATAGTACCGAAACTGTGGATGTAGTGGAAGACACTACGTGATAGGAGAGCGTTCTAAAGGCGGTGAAGTTTGACCGTGAGGACAAATGGAGCTTTTAGAAGTGAGAATGCCGGTATGAGTAACGAAAGATAGGTGAGAATCCTATCCACCGAATGACTAAGGTTTCCTGGGGCAGGTTCGTCCGCCCAGGGTAAGTCGGGACCTAAGACAAGGCCGAGAGGTGTAGCCGATGGGGAACAGGTAGAGATTCCTGTACTGCATTTAATCGTTACGAGCAAAGGAGCGACGCAGGAGATAAAGAACGCATGGTGCTGGAAATCCATGTTTAAGCGTTAAGTATGAGAATGAGTCAAATGCTTATTTTCGTGAAGTACGAGGCGTGATAAGGAGCGAAATTAAAGTAGCGAAGGTTCTATAGTCACACTGCCAAGAAAAGCTTCTAGCCAGAGAGAATGTACCCGTACCGTAAACCGACACAGGTAGTCGAGTAGAAAATACTAAGGTGAGCGAGAGAACTCTCGTTAAGGAACTCGGCAAAAAGACCCCGTAACTTCGGAAGAAGGGGTGCTGACTAGAGATAGTCAGCCGCAGTG
>NZ_RHOF01000122.1 GCF_003946445.1 Loigolactobacillus jiayinensis
TTCGCAACTAAAGAACAGCTGGCCGTTTATTTGCCATGGAATCAAGCAAGTAACTTAAAAAAGCAGCCGGTATAACACAAAAAACAAATCGCCCGATCTCAATAAAATTCTGAGATCGGGCGATTTGTATTGAAAAACGGTTTATTATTAAGTGCTTACTTTTAATTCAGTATTATGTGACTACAAGTTCGGATCCATTTTAAAGGTTAGTTGCGAGAGTTCAGTCCCTTGTGTGGTTAAATCAGCCAACAATTTTTTAGTTGCTTGATTGTAATGTGTGGCAATCGCGTGATTTTGTTCTGTTAAATAAGCTGTTAAGTCAGCACCGGTTAGTGTCTTAGCGTGTTCATCAACAGCGCGAATCTTGGTTCGTGCCCACTGTGATAATTCCTTTTGGTAATCTAGGTCAGCCTGAATAAATTCGGCATAATGGGCTTCGACCACCATTGCCAAGGCTTCATACAGCCAATAAGCGCTGTCCAGTGACATTTCTTTTGGTAATTCGCGATACGAGGCATCAGTATCAGTGGCGTTGGTGAAAAATGGCACGTGCGGGCAGAAGCTGGGCACACCAAAGCCGATCCATTCGACACCAGCGGCGCCGTTAGTCTGGTTGTCGCGCATTTGCAAGATATGCGAGTTTGCGGTGCGCGATAATGAAATGGCGCGGTAAGTTTTCTTATCGTGTTCATTGCCGTGGCCTAGCGGATCGTACTTAGTTTCATTATAATGTGATTTCAGAATATACTGGATATCTTCAACTGAAATCTTGCGACTAGCTTTGCGAATAAATGGTAGCTCCGGCGATTCTGGATCTTGTTCAATTTCTGGATCCAGGTAGCGCTGGGCGAACCAAACCCGTGGTGTATTATAATGATGATCTTTTTCGGTATCAGTGCCGAAAATATGGCGGAAATTCCAACCAGTTTCATCAGGATTTAGTTGATTATCCGCCACGAATTCTTGAATACCGTCTGCCCACATAAAATTATCTGGGTCATTGAAGTCAATATTCTGAATGGCAATTTGATTGGCTGCTACGGCGTAACAGTCGTCAGGAATCCGCACCGCAACCCATTGATGACCGGTGACAATTTCCATATACCAAACCTCATTAGCATCATTGAATTGGACGCCATTACCTTCAGCGGAACCATATTTTTTCACTAATTCACCGAGGTACCGCACCCCGTCACGCGCGGAATCGATAAATGGCAACACTAACGTTGTCATTGAATCTTCGGCAAGCCCATTTTTCACAAATGGATCGTAGGCCAGCACCCGCTCATTAGCATAAACACTTTCTGTAGCACTTTCACCGACATTCTTTTCATTAAAGCCATCTTCTTCGTTTGGCCCTTCGCTATTATCAGCGTTCGGCGTCGCGGTATAGCGATAGCCAGCTTCCGGTAGGGGAACGGTTAACTGATTAAATGGTGATACGTAGGTCTCCTTGCGGCCGGAAACGGCTGGCTGAACTAGAAAACGTTTGGGATAAATAGCCACCAAACGGTAAGCAGTAAATAACAGACCGTCTATGAAGCCCACCAATTCCTTGGTATTCTA
>NZ_RHOF01000123.1 GCF_003946445.1 Loigolactobacillus jiayinensis
AGTTTAATCCAAAGTGAGTATAGGTTAGATCCGTTCACGCCCGCATTGTTTTTATTCTGTGGCGGTCGTTTAGACCGCTTTAAAGGCCTATATTGGGAAGGTGATGGTTTCATTTTATTGTATAAACGATTTGAAAATGGTCATTTGCAGTGGCCACGCAATCGCCAAGAAGTCCAACAACTAAGTCAGAGACAATTACGTCAGTTATTAAACGGATTTACCATTGAAGCATCAATTCATCCTGCCCAACCTAGTCAGCTTTATTAAAGTGTTTTTAGGGGTTACCGAAAACGCTTTTTTATAGTACACTTTTGATTATCAGGTTAAGTTCAAGGTGGTGAGATCATGTTTATTGATGACAAGAAAAATTTTGCGCACCTAGCGCATGAAGCTGAATTGAGTAGCCGAATTAAAGTACTAGAAGAACAAATCGCTTATTTGATGCGCAAACAATTTGGTCAGTCTTCGGAACAAAGTAAGGTAAATAATAGCGAAACAACTGCAGAATCAACTGATGATACTGGGGTTTTTAGCCAACCAGAGTCAACTGGGCAACAAACCGAAACGACTGCGCCATCCGCGCATAAGAAAAAACGGTCGTCTCGTCAAAAAAAGATAAGCCCAACTTTGCCAGTGCATGAACAAGTTTACGAACTTGATCAACTTCAGTGTGATCATTGCCAACACGAACTAACCCGAATTGGTCGCCATTTTGTACGCGAACAAGTTCAGTTTATTCCAGCACAGCTTTATCTAGAGAAAACTTACCAAGCTACCTATAAATGTCTGTATTGTTCACACGATACGGCCACCGACGGTGACATCGTGGTTCAAGCACCGGTTCCTTTACCCGTTATTAGTCATAGCCTAGCAACACCATCGCTTATGGCAGAAATTATTCATAATAAATTTGAATTAGCAGTACCGTTATATCGACAAACAGCAGATTGGCATGAACTGGGACTGAGTTTAAGTGAGCCAACCCTCGCTAACTGGATGATCAACGCCGCTGGATGTTTAGCCCCACTGGTTAAGCTCTGTGGGCAGGAACTTTTAACGCAGAAGCATATTCATGGTGATGAAACGACTTGTCAGGTTTTACGTGAACCGAATAAACCGGCAAAAAGCAAATCTTATCTTTGGCTGCGTTGTTCTAGTAATGATGCTAAACAACCAGTAATCTTATTTGATTATGCGCCCTCGCGTAGTGGCGCTACTGCGCAACAACTCTATCAGGACTATCAGGGCACCTTAGTCTGTGATGGTTATGCCGGCTATAATCAACTCTCAGAAAAAATTCAAAGAGCCGGTTGCTGGGCACATGTTCGTCGTAAATTTTTTGAGGCCCAACGAGATGGTGGCCCACATGGTCATGGAAAAGCGGTTGAGGCGGTCACTCAGTTAGATCAGCTATTTGGTATTGAGGCTGACTTAGCTAACACGACGCCTACAGAGCGTGATCAGGTA
>NZ_RHOF01000124.1 GCF_003946445.1 Loigolactobacillus jiayinensis
GGGTCTCTGTCAAATCGTATTGGTGGAGATTTTGAACGGCACATTCACTTCGGTGAATGTGCTTTTTGTTTACTCATGAATTAAACTAATCCGGATAAAGAAGTTGTCAATATTTCGAAAACCAAAACAGTTACGCTTTAATGCCTTGATTTTACGATTAAGTCCTTCAATTGGACCGTTGGAAAATGGATAACGACAACTGTTTAGAAGGGCTGAACCATTTTTGATAAACGTGTTGATCGTTATGTCCATTTGATTACTAGTGGGTTGGTAGTTAGTAAGTAAGGATTGGAACGCATTAGCATCCTTTTGGTGTATGGCACTTAAGATACCTTGATAGGTTTGATACACAGATCTAAATCTGGGAAAAGCGTCTAGAGCTAAATCAATGGCGTTTTGTTGCGTCATATACTCGTTAATTCCGCGTAAATAAACAGCCTTAGAATCATTAACTTTTATTTCATCAAGATGAAATAAACGCCATTGAGATTTTAAAATATGATAAATTCGTGAATGCTTATCTTGGATAGTACGAATGGTCTGCGTGCGTTCATTATCTAAGGCACGCCCAGCCAGTTGAATAATATGGAAACGATCGATAATCGTGGCCGCATTGGGAAATAAGCGATGAATGAAGCTGCCATATTCAGCATTCATGTCAATCGTCACTGATTGAACTTGGGCACGTTCTTGAACCGAAAAACGAGCTTCAAAGTAGTCAATGATATCTTTACTTAGCCGATCTTTTAAAGTAACAATTCGGCGATGACTAACGGCATCGCAACAATTAAAGGACATCCAGTGATTACAGGAACGAAATTCATCAAAGCAAAGATTCTCTGGGAGATGTTTAACACGATAGGCTAAGTGAATATTGGCATTTAGGATTCGTTGAACACTGCTTGGCGAAATTCCACAAAGTTTAGCAATTTCTTTACTCGTCAACATATCGCGTGCCAAAACGATCACTTGATGTTTGATATTATGTGTGAAAGTTTCGTTACGATTAACCAACTTAGTTTTAGCACCACAGGTTTTTGAACAATCTTTACATTGGTATCTTTGACGTTTTAAATGCATTTCGTAACGACCACCGGATAAGGTTCCTAAACGCAGGTGACTCATGTGAGTTCCGTTTTTAATTAAGCTTTTATGGCCACAATGTGGGCACTTTAAAAGTTGATAAGACAAAGTTGCATGGACGACATGAATACGTTGGTTTGTGGAACACCGTTCTTTAGAAATACCAGTGACAATTAAGTTTGGGTCTGTTATTTCGAATAAGCATAAGATAGAATTAGTTAGGGACATCTGAATTTCCTCTTTTCGATTTGTTTTGGCGATTAAATCGTAGCACAAAGAGGACAGATGTCCTTTTTTATTTTTATGATTTTCAAAACAGACAAAAAACCGGTATTAGTTATTCACCAATACCAGAAAGTGTAGACCC
>NZ_RHOF01000125.1 GCF_003946445.1 Loigolactobacillus jiayinensis
GAGAGTGTCAAATTTTATGTGTAAATAGAAAAGCCTCTCGTCTTTTTCTTTAAAACATAGATTCTAATGTATCTTCAACCATATTGAATCCTTTATGCACACGCTGATCAAACTTATCATTGTAATCCAAAATAACCGTCATTAAGGTCCTTTCTAAGGATTCCTCATTTGGAAACTGTTCACGCTTTTTAGTCTGCCGTTTGAATTTCTTATTAAACGATTCAATCAGATTCGTACTGTAAATACTAGCCCGAATAGCTGGTGGAAAATCAAAGCACGTCAATAATTTCTGATTTTCTAATAACCCTTGGGTGACTTTAGGATATCGTTTACGCCAGCGATTGATAAAGTTAGCTAAGCTGTGCTCAGCCGTCTGTTTATCAGGCGACTGATGGATTAATTTAAAATCATCTAAGACATCTTTACGGTCTTTCACCCGAATATGATGTGCGATATTACGACTTACATGAACGAGACATTGTTGAATAACTGCTTCTGGGTAATATTTGCCAACCGCAGACGCCAATCCAACTAAGCCATCGGCCACAAAAAGTAAATTCTGTTGCACCCCTCGTTGTTTCAGATCAGCCAATACCTCTGCCCAAATTGCCCCGGATTCAGTAGGCGCTATTTTGTACGACAAGACTTCTTTATGCCCGTTAGGCTGAATACCAATTGCAATGTGGACCGCTTCTTTTGCGACGGTATCGCGTCTTAATGGCAGATAAGTAGCATCCAGATAGATGACCGCATATTTTTCTGATAATGT
Source organism: Loigolactobacillus jiayinensis (assembly GCF_003946445.1). Lineage (GTDB taxonomy): Bacteria > Bacillota > Bacilli > Lactobacillales > Lactobacillaceae > Loigolactobacillus > Loigolactobacillus jiayinensis. Next base: position 770 of record NZ_RHOF01000125.1, read on the forward strand.
TCTGCTTTTAAAAGCTTCAACTTGTTCATTGACGACTTTAGTTAAGTTGGAAACTGTTTGCGGCGTGTAATAAGCACCATACATTTTTTCCATGAGATCGGAGATTTCATGGGTAGTAATGCCTTTTTGATAAAGCTGGATGACCGTCTGTTCTAGTTGGTCTGTTTGGCGCTGATAAGCAGGTAAGGTGTGGTTAATAAATTCGCCATTACGATCTCGTGGTACTGCGAGATTCAGCTCGCCGTATTTAGTTTTGAAGGTTCTTAAATAGTTGCCGTTGCGTGAATTACCGGAGTTGAATCCAGCTCTATCATAACGTTCATAACCTAAAAAGGCGGAAAGCTCATTTTGAAGTAATTCATTAACGGCAAGCTCTAGGTGGTCTTTAAAAATAAGGTCTAAATCTTGATTCTGAGCTAGTGCTGTGACAATTTCTTTGGTAAACTGATTCATGGGGGAAGCCTCCTGTGATGTTTGTTTAGACGCTAACTATCATAAGGGAGAGGCTTC
>NZ_RHOF01000126.1 GCF_003946445.1 Loigolactobacillus jiayinensis
CCAACTATAGACAAAAAGGCCATGAAGACCTATTCTTATAATCGCCAAGAAAATAAGAGAGTAGGTGCCTTCATGACCCAATCCCAGAGTACCATGTCTAGCCATTATCGACAACTACAATTTGATGAGCGTGGTCAAATCGAGGTCTTGCATAACCAAGGCTTATCTATCCGTATGATTGCCGAGATCGTCCGCCGCAGTCCCAGCACCATCAGTCGCGAATTACGGCGCGGTCTGACCACTCAAATTGGCCCTAACCATAAGTCCTATCAAGCCTACTTCGCCGAAACTGGGCAAGCTATCCGAAAGAAGCAGCGCGCGAACAGTCGGCCAATCGGTATGTTAGCTAAAAGTCCACAGTTCTTCGCCAAGTTGACGGTTGCACTGCGGCAACGACCAAGGGTCCATAGTGTCGACAGCTTTGTTCACTACTTTAAAAACCACTATCCAGAATTATCATGTCCATGTACTTCAACCGTCTATCGCTATATCGATCGCGGGGCCACTGAGCTTAGAAATTCTGATCTACCAAAGAAACTCAGTCAACGACTAAAACGCCCGGGCAGGCACCATGATCGATTGAACAAGCGGATATTAGGTCAATCGATTGAAGAACGGCCAGTTGAGATCAACGAACGCCAAGTACTTGGTCATTGGGAAGGCGATCTGGTCAAAGGTAAACGCGTGGAAAGTGAACCTGCATTACTGACCCTAACCGAACGGGTCAGTCGCTATGAGATCATCCTTAAGTTGCCTGATTACCACGCGACCACATGCCTACAAGGACTACAGAATACGATTGACGACTATGGCGCTGAATATTTTAAAAGCGTCACCTTCGACAATGGTAGTGAGTTCGCCCAACTTAGCCAGGTTATTGGACCTGACGTCTATTTTGCCCACCCCTACTCGCCGTGGGAACGTGGCACCAATGAGAACCAGAACGGTCTGATCCGGGAATACATTCCCAAAGGTAAGTCAATCCATGAAATCTCGATCACTGAGCTCCAAGGAATCCAAGACGCGCTTAACCACCGGCCACGTCGGAGCTTGAACTACAACTGCGCCAGTGAACTATTCATTGATTTAGATGATTAACTATACCAATTTATAAGAATAGGTCGATACTGTTGCACTTGATTTGACAATTTGGG
>NZ_RHOF01000127.1 GCF_003946445.1 Loigolactobacillus jiayinensis
GCCCTTTCGTCTGTGTGCTTTATCGGTACTGGCTAACTTACTATTGCAATTTGCGAACTAAGAGTGAATTTAGAATATAGCCATGTTGTTCCTTGTTTAATTTAAAAGGGACCATTCGGATATCTCTCGCAAATTTCACAAGTTCGTCAATATACTTCTCATCAGTTCCCGCATGTCCCATAATTTCAGCATTATTGTTGACCCATATTTGGTTAGCAAAATGTAGGGCTAAAAATTTTTCTGGACGATCAACACTGTCAACAAATTGAGATGGGACGAGCGTAGAAGAATTTGAAGCAAATATTGCTTTTTGGGGAGCAACTCTCGAAAGTTGCTTATAGAAATCCTTCTTAATGTTGACATTTTCTGGAATGGCCTCAATTACTAGGTCTGCATCCTGAACAGCATCAGCTAGATTAGAACTAAAGCGAATTTTTTCAATAACTTCATCCGCTTTTGCACCATCTTCATAGAAATTTTTATAAATATCAGGATATGATGTCATTAATTGCTCAGAGTGTTTTAGAGCAGAATCATTGACATCATAAACCGTAACATTGAATCCCATGAACTGACTTTGAAAGGCAATTTGCCCACCTAAAATGCCACCACCTGCAACAGTTACATTTTTTATAGACATGTTTTCTCCTCCTATTAATGATTTGATAGGTTAATTATAGCACTAAGAGAAAGCGCTTTCAAAAATAGCACCTAAAGTGACTGTTTAAGTTTAGTTGCTGAAATCCCCATGAATAAGTGGTGTGTTTTTGAAAGATGGCGGAGTCTTTGATTTGTAGGTCGATTTGTTGAAACATAAGTCATATATAACGGTCTGCTTATATAATTACGGAAAATATAGCAATATTAAAGGGTTATTATGCCATTTTAGAATTAAAACAGCCCCCATTATCTACCGGTTAGATAATGGGGGCTGTTTTAATAGTCTTTTTGAGGGGTCATTATAAATAAATGATGCTTCCAAGGTGTCCTGGAGTCCTTTGAACCCTCGGTGGATCC
>NZ_RHOF01000013.1 GCF_003946445.1 Loigolactobacillus jiayinensis
AATTCTGAGATCGGGCGATTTGTATTGAAAAACGGTTTATTATTAGGTGCTTACTCTCAAACGAAGCAAACCGCCGTCACTTTACTGATCACTAAACAATGGTGGATAAGGCTTGGCCAGGGGAAGTAGCGTAACGTAATGCTGACGGCACGAATAGAATTCAACTCAGATCAAAAAAACTGGCAGCTACGACGAAAATTCGCCATAGTTGCCAGTTTTATTTTTATGCGGTTTTAACTTTTTTCGCCATACCAGGTAAGGTTTCAAACTTTTCACGAATCAAGCCGGCGGAGTGTTCAAATTTCGTTTCTTCAGCGGCGGTTAGTGGTGATTCAGTGACGCTAATAACGCCTTCCTTGCCAATAATTGCGGGCTGACCAACGTAGGTTTGATACTTTTCACTAAAGGCGGAACATGGGCAGGCTAGATGGGCATCGGCTAAAACGGCTTGGCTTAACTTGACGGCACAAGTCGCGATGGCGTAGCTTGTGTAGCCCTTGCCGGAATGAACCGCCCAGCCGCCACGACGAGCAGCGTCTTCTAGTTCATTTAAATCAACATCTTGGTCGGCAGCTAAGTCGCGAATTGGGAGGCCGTTAACGCGAACCGTCGACCAAGCAGAAAATTGTGATTCACCATGTTCGCCGTAAACGTAGCCGGTAACGTTTTTAGGATCAACGTCAAATTGGTCACTAACGACTTTTTGCATGCGGGCGGTATCTAGGAAAGTCCCTGTACCTAGCACGTGACTTTGAGGTAAGCCGGTGGTTTGTTGTAAGTAGTAAGTAATGCAGTCGCAAGGATTCATCACATCGATCAGGACACCTTTAAAGCCAGATGCCTTGATTTTTGGTGCGATGTCTTGAACGATTTCGCGCGTATAACTGAATTCAGCCCAGCGGTTGCCGCTGGCGTTGTCCAATGCGTGAATGTTACCAGCAGTGACAAATAAAATATCCGCATCGGCTAGTTCAGTGTAGTCACCAACTGTGATTCGTGTGCGTGTATCCAGTCGTGCTTGTGCATCTTCTAAATCAAGCTTTTCAGCCATTGCTTTTGCTTCGTTATGATCATCGAGGAGGACGAGTTCGTCCGCAATCCCTTTGGTCACCAAAGTATAAGCAGTTGTGGCACCAACGTGGCCCACACCAATAATTCCGTATTTACGCATCCAATCACTCCTCATGATAGTAGATAATTTTTGAGCGACAAACATGCTCATTGAATTATCATTTATTTTTAATTTATACTGATTATATTAAGTCGCTGTAAAAGCAATGTCAACCCTGTTTATGCTTAAAAATAAGAAATATGTAGATTTTTAGCACTAATTCGTTAAATTAATACAGCTTAAGCTTAATTAAATAAAGCCACTGACAATAAGTGATTTAGTTACATAAAGTATTTTTTTGTGGCGTTTCCGCTACCATGGTAGAATAAGAGTTAATAGATGAGGGGGTTAGATCATGCGGCAACGGCTTAAATGGTTGTTAGCGTTGGTTGGTGTGCTGTTTATTTTTGGTGGCTCAGCGGCGGTGCAAGCGAAAAGTTATGATATCACCAACTATACGATGCAGATCAATGTGGCCAAAGATGGTAGTGCAGCGGTGACGCAACGAGTGCGCTACGACTTTGACGGTGATTTTAATGGTGTTTATTATAATCAGGATTTAGCGGGTATCGGCGGCATGTCACAAACATCGGTCGCAGTGCTCAATAGTCAGAATAAGCTGCAACAAATTACCGCCAGTAACACTGAAGCGGCGGGAACTTACACAACCAGTGATAGTGATGATCGCCGCCAATTGAAGGTGTTTTATCCGATCGATAACGATACGGCAACATTTATTTATCGTTATCGGTTGGATGGTGTAGTCACCAATTATCGTGATACGGCTGAGCTAAATTGGAAAGTGATCGGTACTGGCTGGGATGTACCGTTGAATAACGTGAAGGTGACGATTCAGCTGCCGACCAAAAATGTGACGCAACTACAAGCGTGGACGCATGGTCAGCTTTCGGGTAACACGAAGGTGGAGAAAAAAGCCGGCCGTGTAGTGATCACCTTGGCTAAGAATCCGGCGAATACCTATGTTGAAAGTCATATGCTTTTTCCAACTGCGGTCACAGCAGCCAACACCAACACGAGTACGAAGAACCGGAAAAAGGCAGTCCAGCAACAGGAAGCTGAGTTTGCGGCAGAAGCTAATCGTGTGCGGCAGCGTGCGCAATTAATACCTGGCGCGATTGCACTGGCTAGTTTACTGTTAGGCATCGTCGTGTTGGCCAGTCAGTCACTTTGGCTACGGCGACATCCAGCGGAACTTTATCCCGAACCAGCACCAATCAAACATTGGTATGACATTCCTGAGTATCCGCCAGCGGTTGCGCAGCGCTTGTTAAGTGCATTAGCACCAAATAAAAAGGCGTTCACGGCCACATTAATGGATCTGGCGGTGGCAAAGAAAATTACGATCACACCAACTAAGGTCGGCCACAAAGAGACCTTTGAAATTGCGCCCACTGCAAAATTTACGGATCAAGACCGTATTTTCAAATTATTATTCGAGACGGTACCACGGCGTGATCATGACGGCGGTGTTAGCTTATTGGATATTAAGAATTATGGACGCAGTGATAAAAGCGGTCGCTTGGGTAAAGCCTATGAAGATTGGGAAATGCGTGTTCGTGGTGCGGTTGATGAGCTACATTATGAAAATAATACTAATGGTCAAGTACGCAATCGTGCTTGGATAATTGCTGTTGCAGGAACGGTATTTGCACTAGGCACTGGGATAGCCGCAATCTTCACTTTCCCAGTTGCCCGCGTCCCATTGTGGAGCTTGGCGGCGTTGCTGTTAGTTGCCAGTTGGCTGGTGTTATTAGTCAAAACGCATAAGTTACCACGCTACACCCAATTAGGTGCCCAGAAGATCAATGAAGTGCGTGGCTTTAAACAAATGCTAGAGGATGTTGGTCATTTTGATATGGCGCAAGTTGGCGATTTGATTTTGTGGGATCGCATTTTGCCCTATGCGGTGGCATTTGGTTCCGCAGATAAGGTAGTAGCGGCGCTGAAAATGAACTTTAGCACTGAACAATTAGCCAGCAGTATGCCCATTAATTATCCACTATTTATTTATGGTTACGGCGGCTTTGGTGGCCAAGCTGATTTTGGTGAAGCGTTCACCAGCGGCTTTGGTAGTAGCTTAGCGGCTAGTAGTAGTGCTAGTTCCAGCAGCCACGGTAGCTCGGGTGGCTTCTCCGGCGGGAACTCTGGTGGTTTTGGTGGTGGCTCTGGCGGTGGCGCGTTTTAGCGACTAGAAAAAATTAAAAGTAATGACATATTTTAAGCTTAGTTTAAGCTAATCACCCTATAGTATAAATATACCCCAAACCCCTAACCTCATCTAATTTCACTGAAAAACAAAGACGGACTGGCAACGATGTTGTCGGTCCGTCTTTGTTTTATTTGATATTGTTGCGGCGCATGCTTGTTTGAATGAATTGCTCCGTTGCGACTGGCGGCATGCTTTCGGTTTGCTTATGCTGCAAACGCTGGCTGATAGCAACATAGGTTCCTAAGTGGGGGCCGGTAAACTTTTTACGGGCACTGACGTAATAATATAAATAAAGTAGGAATAGAACGGCAATGAAAATTTCACCGGTAGCATAATGTAAGGTGAGGTGTTTGGTGATCACGACTGTGCTTGGCGAAATAATCATTAAGCTGACTAAGAAGATGATCCATAAGCAGGCAATCAGATTGACCGGCAAGCTCCATTTACGTAAATTCCAAGGCCCGTCATCGGCAGCGGTCCAAGCGCCGCGTAATCGTGCCCGAATTTTAAGTGCAATTGGGATGAAATACGAGCTATATAAGCCGATAACGCTTAGTGAGGTAACGATGGCGTAAACGTTATTTGATAAGCTGGATAAAAAGGCGATGCCACTAACTAACCAAATCGCAGCTGCTGGCGTATGGTATTTAGGCGAAACCTTAGCCCAAATTTTTGATAACGGCAGACCGCCATCACGACTAAAGGCGAAAACGATACGTGATGCTGAGGTAATAGAAGATAAACCGCAGAACCACATTGCAATGGTGACTAGCCAGAGAATACCTTGGCCAATTGTGCCACCAACAGCTTGCTGGATGACGGTCATAAAGGCATTATTACCACTTTGCGCTACGGCTAGCGGATTTTTAATTGACATCGTGACTAGTGCTAACAGGATATAACCGAAGATACCGGAGATAGCAACGGAGAGGAAGACCCCCCACGGCGCTCTAACTTGTGGATCTAACGTTTCTTCACTGGTATGGGCTGAAGCATCATAACCCGTCAGTGTCCACTGCGCTTGTAATAAGCCCAGTAGAAAAGCGAACCAGTAAGGTGTGCTACCAGAAGTCACGGTGGAAAAATTAGTTGTGAAAATATAGCCAACTGAATGTTTCGGTCCGAAGTATACGAGAACGGCGATGATCAAGAGAACACCAATTAAATGGTAGAAAGCCGAGATCGAGTTAAATTTATCAATAATATGAATACCGACGTGGTTCAAAATTGCGTGGGAAGCTAGGATAACGGCAAAAACGCCGATGGTTTGTATTTTTGATGGTTGGTTAAACAGTAAGGCGGCCGTAAAATTGGCACACCCATAATCGATACCGGCGACGATAGTCACTTGACCAATTAGGTTAAGCCATGCAGTGAGCCAGCCCCAAGTTGAGCCGCCGAGAATCGCCGCCCAGTGATAAATCGCACCGCTAGTGGGAATTGATGAGGTTAATTCGGCCATTGCTGCGGCGACAAATAGGACGAAAAAGGTGACAATTGGCCAACCTAAGCCCATGACGCCAGGACCACCTTGATTAAAGCCATAACCATAAAGAGTGACAGCGCCAGTCAAAACGGAAATGATTGAAAATGAGACGGCGAAGTTAGAAAAGCCGCCCATGTCGCGTAATAATTCCTGTTTGTAACCAAATGAATGCAATTGTGCGGTACTTTGACCGTTGGCACGAGCCAAGCGGACACTACGACTAGCTTGCCAAATGATGCTGCCGATAAGAATAACGACAATGAGAATTAAACTAAAACCTAATAACATCGCACTCACTTCTCCTTCTTCTATGGCTTATGCCTTAATGATGACTTTACTCGAGCTTTTGCTTTAAGGCCACGCCAGACAAGTGATACCGCAGCATGTCTTGGCAAGTGGCACTGATTTGTGTGGCAGCTACGTTAACCGGCGTACCACCGGCATGAATATTGGAGATGACTGTCCGCTGTGCTTCAGCCATACCGACTTGAGGGCGAAAGGCGATATACGCACTAAGCGAGTTGGCACTGACCAAGCCGGGCCGCTCGCCAATCAGCATGCAGACAACCTCGGCGTTGGTAGCCGCACCGATAGCATCCATTGCGGCAACGCGGGAATATTTAACAAAAGGGATATGCGTACGATCCAATGCAATATCGGCTGCTTTGAAACTTTGTTGTAATGCTGGCAACAATTGACCGATATTAGATTCTATTGCGGCTGAACTCAGACCGTCACCAACGATAATTTGAACTGCAGCATGTTGCGGTAATTGACTAACTAACTGCTTAAGTGCTGTGGCGCTGAAGCAGCGGCCCTTAGGTGGATTTTTTAAGTAATCTTGTTTATTTTGACAAGTCGTTTGAATCGCTATTAGGCCTTGCTGTTGAATAAATTCAGGCTTAACTTCAGTCAAAACGGCGTCACGCGCAGCGGCATGATCGGCTAAAAAGCGTAAACTAGGTTGCGTTAAATAACGCGTGCCGCAGCGACCAAGTCCAATTCTGGCGGGTGTAGCGAGTTTCATTTCCAACAACTTATGCCGATCAGCAGGCAATAACAAAATCTGGTGACGTTGATTAATTTGGTATAAATCAGTCAGCGGTGTAGTCTCTATTTGACTAGCCTTAATGCAGTAAGGGTTGCGTCGCTGTTGGGCTGATGATATGTCTTGCAATTCATTGGTTAAACTCATAGTAGAACTTCCTTTCGTGCAATGTTTGCGGCAGCGAAGGCACTAGCATCACCAGCTAGATCAGTTAATTGGCCATTTTGCCAGAACCCCATTTTTTCCATCCAAGTAGCGAATTCAGCAGTCGGGGTTAAGTCGAGCAAATCGCGAATTGTGGCAGTTTCCTGAAAGCCGGTGGTTTGGTAGTTGAGCATGACATCATCGGCTTGGGGCACACCCATGATGTAATTGCAGCCGGCGTTGGCCAATAATAAAGTTAAATTCTCGATATCATTTTGATCGGCTTGCATATGGTTGGTGTAGCAAGCATCGCAGCCCATTGATAGGCCGGTTAATTTACCCATGAAATGATCCTCGAGGCCAGCGCGAATTACTTGCTTGCCATCATATAAATATTCGGGACCGATAAAGCCAACCACGGTATTAACTAGAAATGGATCAAATAGCTTAGCAAAGCCGTAACAACGCGCTTCTAAGGTAACCTGATCAGCGCCAAAGTTGGCGTTAGAAGACAGTTCTGAGCCTTGACCAGTTTCAAAATACATCACGTTAGGACCGCTAACGCAGTGCTCATTGGTCGCCAATGCTTTAGCGTCTAGCAATAGTTGCCGATTAATGCCAAAAGCGGTGTTACCTTTCTCGGAGCCAGCAATCGATTGGAACATCAAACCGGCGTTGGCACCTTGCTTGATGGCAGTCATTTGTGTGGTAATGTGCGCTAGAACGCAAATTTGTGTTGGAATTTGGTAAGTCAGGCGGAAGTTTTCCAACTTTTTGATCAAGTTGGCAACGTGATTTGGGTCATCGATGACTGGATTGAGACCAATCACAGCGTCACCGCTGCCCATGCTTAAGCCTTCCATTGTGCTGGCTAAAATGCCATGCCAATCGTCGGTGGGATGATTTGGTTGCAACCGTGCAGAAAAAGTTCCGGGGCGACCAATTGTAGTATTAGCCGTTTTTTCAATATTAATTTTCTTAGCTGCGGTGATTAAATCTAAGTTGGACATTAATTTGCAAACAGCGGCAATCATTTCAGTGGTTAGGCCGAGTGCTAATTGCTGGATCATGGTACCTGTAGTCTGGCTATCCAACAGCCATTCGCGTAGATCGGCCACTGTCCAATTTTTGATCTTATTGAATATCTTTAGATCAGTTTGATCGATAATCGTACGCGTAACTTCATCGGTAGCGTAATCGATAACAGGATAATTGAATAAATCATTCAAGGTTAATTGACTGAGTACAAACTTGGCGGCGATGCGTTCTTGCTGGCTATTGGCTGCAATACCAGCTAATTGATCGCCAGATTTTTCTTCGTTAGCTTTTGCGAGCACTTCTGTGATTGACTGAAACTGGTACTTATTTTGATGGAGCTGCGTATTTAATTGCATTAGCACGCCTCATTTCTAAGATTTATGTTACTTTTTATAACATGTAGTTACTTTAGCACTATTATATCTGAATTTAAAGGCTTTTCATGAATATGTTAGGTAGGCAAATAGCAACTTTTAGCTTGGGAAACCGCTGAAACAAGTTTTGATAAATGAAAATTTTTTTAAAATTAGGTAAGTGTATGTTATAAAATATAACGTGAAAATGAAAGCAATAAAAAATCCACAGGACCATTTTAGGCCGCTGTGGATAATGAACTTATGCTATTTAACTAGTGACAACCCGCCGGCGTGACCAATATTTCCGGACTTCATCAATCAAGATCAATGGAATCGGAATTGCTAACAGGTAGAGCCACTCGCTACCGCGTAATGGCGCGGTATTAAAGATAAGCTGTAATTCAGGTTGATACATTAATGCTAATAGGAGCAAGACTTCAAAAATGATCCCACCAATGATTCTGCGATTACTGAACAAGCCGATCCGGAAAACGGACGACCGTTTGGTACGGCAGTTAAGCGCCGCTGCAATTTGACAGAAAATAATTGTTGCTAAGGTCATGGTAGTGGCTTGGCGGTAATCTAAACCGCTGTTGGCCAGGGTGGCTAGGGTCCAACCGTTGACGTGATTGGCGATAAAGTAGCCGGCAGTAGATAAAATAGCTGCAATCAAGCCATACCAACCAAAAGCTTTCCACAAAAGTTGGCGATTTAGTAAATGAGCATTGTGTGCCCGCGGTGGTTGTGCCATAATACCTGGTTCGCTGCGCTCGGCACCTAAACCTAGAGCAGGTAACATGTCCGTCCCTAAATCAACGGTTAAAATTTGCATAACAGTCAATGGCAATGGTATGAGCCCGCGACTAAACAAGAAAACAACGGAGGGCGCTGCTTCTGGCAAGTTACTATTTAAAATGTACAACAGAAATTTCTGAATATTACTATAAACGGTGCGACCTTCTTCAATCGCCGCTACGATCGAGGCAAAATTATCGTCGGTTAAGATCATATCGGCGGCGTCTTTGGCCACGTCCGTTCCAGTCATCCCCATCGCAATGCCAATATCAGCTTTCTTCAAGGCTGGTGCATCGTTGACGCCATCGCCAGTTGAGGCTACGACTTCACCCATGCTTTGCAACATAGTTACGACTCGGTATTTCTGTTCTGGTGCCACACGAGCAAAAATTAATTCACCGCTAAGGGCAGTTTTTAATTCAGCGTCGCTCATGGCAGCTAGTTCATCGCCAGTGACAACACGCGCTTGATCGCTGGTGATACCGATTTTGCAGGCGATACTTTTAGCTGTCAAAGCACTATCGCCGGTGACCATAATGATTCGAATATTGGCGGCATGGCATTTGGCTACGGCGGCGTAAATTTCTGGCCGTGGTGGGTCAGCCATGATGGTTAAGCCGACAAAGGTGAGTTGCTGTTCAACGTCAGCTTGTTGCCACTCGGCTTGTTGCACGGGTAATTGCCGATAAGCTACCGCTAACGAACGCAAGCCAGCGGCGGCGTAGTTTTTATCGGCGGCAAGAATTGTTTGGCGATCCTGCTCAGTCAGTGGCCGGACTTGACCATTGTCTAAAATCAGTGTGCTAATAGCCAATAAGCCGTCCAAAGCACCTTTGACATAAGCCGTTAGTTGGCCATGATCATTTTGAATCGTGGTCATACGCTTCCGCTCAGAGTCAAAAGGAAATTCAGTTTGTCGCGGTAATTTAGCTTGCAAACTCGGCAGGTCCAGCTGGGCCTTTTCAGCTAAAATTATCAACGCAGCTTCAGTGGGTGTGCCGAGAATCTTAGCTTGCTTATCGGCAGTTTGCGGTGCCTTGACAGTTGTGTTGTTGTTAAGCACACTAATTTGCAATAGTAAGTCGAGATCGTGATTATGGCCAAAGGTGTACGGTTGCTGATCAGTTTGAATCTGACCGTTATTGACGTAACCTTGGCCACTAACTTTGTATTCGCCACTAGGCAACCAGATATGGTTGACCGTCATTTGATTTTGCGTTAGCGTCCCAGTTTTATCAGAACAGATCACGGTAGTTTCGCCTAGTGTTTCCACACTGGATAAATCCTTGACCAACGCATGCTTTTTGGCCATCCGTTGCACGCCTTGCGCCAGCGACAACGTCACCGTTGGCAGTAAACCTTCTGGAATGAAGGCGACAATCATACCTAAGGCGAAGATAAATGATTTGGCGATCGGGTAGTGGACAAAGAAAATAGCCAAGATAAAGAAGAGTACGCCGATTAAAATAGCTAACAAAGAGATTTGTTGAGTCAAATGGTTCAGTTCTTTTTGCAAGGGGCTAACGTTTTGTTTTTGATTTTGAGTTAATTGGGCAATTTGGCCGAACTCAGTTGCCATCCCAGTGTTCAACGCAATCGCTTGTGCATCACCGCTGGCAGCCATCGTGCCGGCGTATACAATGTTACTTTCAGCAAATTTACCATCGCCGGGCTGGTAAGCTACAGTTTTAGATTCGGGGACTGATTCACCGGTTAATGCGGATTCGTCGACTTGTAAGCCAGTAGCACTGATTAAACGAGCGTCCGCAGAAATACTGTTGCCAGCCTGAATCGTAAAGATGTCACCAGGCACTAAGTCAGCCGCGTCAACCCGTTGCTGCTGGCCATCGCGCAAGACTTGGGTATAAGCGGGTAACATTTGCCGCAGGGAGTCGGTAGCTTTTTGGGCCGCGTGTTCCTGCCAAAAGCTAAAAATACCATTGATCAGATTAACCGCCCAAATAGCGATTGCCAGTTCTAGCATGCCAGCGAATAAAGCGATGATCCCGCTGACCCACAATAGGATTGCCATTAAGCTGGTGAAATTTTTGATAAATAACTTAAATTGTGATTGGCGGTGGCCACGCTGAATCGTGTTTTGGCCAAATTTAGCCAAACGCTTGGTCGCTTCCTGGCCACTTATCCCAGCCGAGCTAGTCTTAAATTGCTGGAAAACCTGTTCTAGCGGTATCTGTGCGTATTCGCCGGCCGCTTTAAATTTTGGCTGTGCCATCAGCTCATCACTCCTTTAACTTATTCTTCAATTAGACAAATCAGCATCTGAGTAAGCTACTTTCAACGTCATTATAGGTCTAATATAAGAAAAAACAACTAAAAGAGCACATGCCAATTTGGCATGTGCTGACGATGTAAATTTAGTTAGTATAGTGGTCGGCTGCAACCTGTTGTAAAACAGCGTAGATACGCTTGACATCAGTCGGCGTGCCGCGTAACTCGTAATCACCGACTACAGGGAAGTCATAGTCGTGGGCATAACGCTTAGCAGTGAGGCAATATTGCTCGTTAAAATTACGATTGCCGGAACCGACTACGCCGAGACAAAAGTCACGATTGCGTTGGTAGCCAATGTACTCACCTAAAACGGTGGTCAATAGTTCCTTAACACCATTGTCAACGCCGTTACCGCCATCTAAATAAGTCGGAACAAAGGCAAAATACGGCGTCGTTTCAGCTTCCAGTGGGCTGGCTTCAGAAATTTCTTTCAGTGTGATTAAGGGTTGATCAGCGGCAAGTGCATGCTGTTGTTCACTGTATTCCTGTAAGTCCTGAACAAACGAGCGCGTGTTGCCGGAAATTGAAATGTATAAAATATTGATTGGTGTGGGCATAGGGCCACCTCTTCTATTGAATGTGTCTTAGAGGATGCTTTTTTAGACATGTTTACGCAAACCTTGTTTGAGAAGACTAAACTGAATAATCTTAAGCACATTCGTATAATGAACCTATTTTACCACAAAATGTCGTAGTGCTGCAGTGGCCGGGCTACCTTATTTAGTACAATCAGCCACTGGTTCGGGCTGGCGTAACAGCCAGCCAATTAAGATGACACTTAGTAATACCATTACGGCACCAAATAGTGGAGTGACGCTTAGATCCAAGTTGGCCGTGACTTGACCGCCAATTAGAGAGCCTAGTGCAATCCCAATGTTAAAGGCGGAAATATTTAGCGATGAAGCTAGCGTGACATCATTTGGTGTATACGCTTCGGCTAAATTGACAATATAAAGTTGTAAGCCAGGTACATTCATGAAAGCAAAGAAGCCCATTATGAGGACGTTTAGCAAACCTAAATAGTGAAGGGATGAAGTTGCCATTAATGCCACTAAAGTGAGTGCTAAGCCGATGAACATTTTACGTAAAGCTCGCAGTGGTTGTAGGTTTGCCCAGCGACCGCCTAGTGTATTGCCTATTGCGACCATTAAACCGTAAATAACGAGAATAACGACGACTGCGGCAGCGGACCAGTCCATTTTTTCTTCCAATAATGGTGACAAGAACGTGTAAACGGTAAAAGTACCGCCGTAGCCTAATGCTGTGATCAGTAGCGCAACTAATAGTTGAGGGTTGCGTAAAATGCGCAGCAAGCCGCGGGGATCTGTTTTGCCGGGACGCGGTAAGTTACGCGGAATTAGCAGGCTATTGGCAATTAAGCCTAGTACGCCGATTGCACTGATAAATAGAAACGACATGTGCCAACTGGCAATTTGGCCGATAAAAGTGCCCAACGGTACGCCAGTGACAGTGGCAACAGTCAGCCCCGTGAACATAACGGCAATGGCCGATGCGCGTTTAGCTGGCGCCACCACATCAGCAGCAATTACAGAAGCCACGGACATGAATAAGCCATGAGCAAAGGCGGCGAAGACACGGGCAATCAGCAGGATGGCAAATGTTGGTGCCGCGGCGGCTAATAAGTTACTGGCGACGAATAACAACATAATACCAAGCATCAGTATTTTACGATCAAAGCGGCCCGTCAGCAGTGTCAATAATGGCGCGCCAACTGTGATGCCTAGCGCATAAATTGATACGGTCCAGCCGGCTTGGCTAAGTGTGATACCGAAACTTTTAACTAGTAGCGGCATCAGGCCAACACTGATGAATTCGGTGGAACCAATGGCGAAGGCACTAATAGCCAAAGCTAATAATGTCCAAGTTGGGGCAATTTGTTTTTGTGACATGGGATACGCTCCTCGTATTATAATTCTGCAAATTTTTAGTGGCACTGGATACGTATTTGCAGTACAATTTATCATTATACGAGTGGGATTATAAAAGACAACTACGCACTATTTTGTGCTATAGGGACTAAAAAGTGCCTATGAGAATTTAGTGATCTAATTGCAGATAAGGAGACTATTATGCCGAAAACTTATAACATTGGTGTTGAAGCGACGATGGAGATTATTGGTGGTAAATGGAAGCCAATTATTTTATGCCATTTACGTAAAGGTGTGATGCGAACCGGCGAATTACGGCGCGCCATTCCAAAAATTACGCAGAAAATGTTGACCCAGCAGTTGCGCGAACTAGAAGCAGCCGGGATCGTTTGCCGCACTGTTTTCCAGCAAGTGCCACCAAAGGTCGAATACAGTCTAACTGACTACGGCGAAAGTTTGGAAGGCATTTTACATCAACTGTGCGTTTGGGGCGAAGAAAACGTTGAACGGCGCCAAGACTGTGGTGAAGCAGTTAAATTATTACAGTGGGATAAATAGTTAGCTATCAATTTGGTTCACTGAAATAAACAGGGCAGCGTATAACTATAAATGGCTGTCTGACGCTAAATAATTAGTGAACGCTAATCAGTATTTAATTTTATGATTAAAGTTACCGAATTATCAGATATTTTGCTTGCATTCCTTCTATAGACGCGGTAATATATGCGCTATATTATCAGCTGTATGAGATGGAGGAAATCGATATGGACGTTCAAATAGGCAATACTGTACGCTGCAAGGCTAATGGCAACATGGAAGCAGACTTCTCCGGTGTGATCGAAAAAGTCTACGAAAATTCAGCCTTGGTTAACATTACCGATTACGATGTCAAAACCGATAGCATGAATATCCAAGATCTACAGAATAAAGCCGTTATAAGTTTCGGTAAAATGAAATTAGTCGGCGCAAAATAGGTATCAAAAATGGCGCATCCGCTGAATGGATGCGCCATTTTTTTTGTGTTCAAGCGCGTTTTCAAGCGCGCTTGAACGCCGTGAGACCACAAAAGGTGGTTAAAACTAGTGCGTAATTTTTCTATTAATTAGTCATCCGATCATTCAGCTCATCCACCGCTTTAGTAGAACCAACTACCGAAATTTCATCATTTAATTGCACAATATCATTGCCGGCAGGAGAAACAGTAACGTCATTGCCGTGTTGAATGGCGATAACGGTGAGACCAAAGCGTTGATGGAAATTCAGCTCGTTCAAGCTTTTACCGAAAAAATCAGGGCTGGTAATTTTCACTTCAGCCATGGTGACATCATCGTTGATGGCTAAATAATTCAGAATATTTGGCGATAATAGGTGGTGGGCGACGCGGATCCCCATATCGCGTTCGGGATGAACAACGTGATCAGCGCCGATGCGGGATAATACGCGCGCGTGCGTGTCATTTTCAGCTTTGGCAGTGATATCTGGGACACCAAGTTCTTTAACGATCAAGGTGACTAAAATATTGGCTTGGATATTTTTACCAATCGCCACGATCACATGATCAAATTTACCAATTTCCAGTGAACGCAGGGTTTCTTCGTCTTGGGCATTGGCCACGATGGCTTGCGTGGCAACGTCAGCAATCGCGTTAACCCGCGTTTCATCAATATCGATTGCAAGAACGTCTTGGTGTTCATTGACTAATTCACGGCAAATACTGTTACCAAAGCGGCCTAAACCGATGACGGCGAAATTTTGCTTCATTATAAAAGAACCTCCTTGAAATTAACCTAGCATCACGTTTTCAGCAGGATAGCGATAGCCTTTTTGGGGATGACTGGCGTTGAGTACAGTGAACATAACGGTATAAATGCCGACACGACCGAGAAACATGAGGAGCATGATGATCAGCTTACCGATGGCGGTTAGATTTGGCGTTAAGCCCATGGACATGCCAGCGGTACTAAAGGCGGAAATCACTTCGAAAATAATGTATTCAAGGCCATAGCGTGACGGCACAGTTTCTGTCGCAGTCAGCACCATGCTCGCAATGATCACTAAGACTAGACTCATAAAAACCAGCATTAGCGCCCGTAGAATATTTTGATCACTGAAGCGACGATGACCAAACTCAACATCTCGATTACCGCGTAAAACCGCCCAACTTTGTAAGGTCAATAAACCTAACGTAGTCGTTTTGATCCCACCAGCCGTTGAACCAGGCGTACCACCGATAAACATTAATACGATGGTCAGCAGAATGCCTGCAATCGAGATCTCACTGTAAGGAATCGTGGTGATGCCAGCCGTACGTGGCGTAACGGCTAGGAAGAACGTGTTGACCAAGCGATTAGCAAAATTAACGTGGGGTGCCATGACTTGCAGATTGTTTTCTGTTAGTAAAAATAAAACAAAGCCACCAAGCAGTAAGACGCCAGTGGTACTGAGCGCTAGTTTGGTATGCAGCGACAGACGTTTGTGGCGCTTAAGTAATAATAGGTCACGCCAAACTAAAAAGCCTAAGCCGCCTGCAATCACTAATGCACTAACAACGAGAATTAAGTAAGGGTCGTTTTGTTGGCTTTCCAGACTATTGCCGAACAGATCAAAGCCAGCGTTACAAAAGGCAGAGGCTGACTGAAAGACGCTCATAAACAGACCGCGACCCAAGCCATAACGCGGATAAAAATCAATTAACAAAAGCCCAGCGCCTAGTGTTTGAATTGCCAGCGACAAACCAATTACATATTTCATGACGCTATTAACGTCAGCTAGTTTTTCGAAGTTTAATGATTCTTTGATCAGTAAGCGAGTTGTTAAATCCACGCGCCGTTTCAATAAAACAAACGGTAACACGCTAAAAGTCATAAAACCTAAGCCACCAATTTCAATCATGATCAGAATGACACTTTGGCCAAATAAGGACCAATGTGCTGCTGTGTTGAAAATAGTCAGGCCAGTAATACACGTCGCTGATGTCGCGGTGAAAATAGCATCGAGAAATGGCGTTGTGTGGCCAGAACGGGTAGCAATCGGCAACATCAGCAAGAGTGCGCCAATTAAAATCAGCGTTAAAAAGCCTAATGTTAGGATCTCTGGTAACGGTATTCGCTTGTGGATGCCGGGTAGTTGCAAGTTGCTGCCTCCTGTTCTACGTGAAGTCGTTATCTTGATTATGCCATAACTTATTGAACAACAACAGCCACATCCATGCCAAAAAGAACTATACTAGATTTATAAACTAATGGGCTTGCCACCCGATTAAGAAATAGGAAGCGATAAAATGGCAGCAGCAGATGTAGTAGAAAAAAAGGTTCCAGAAATTGATTCAGCTTTAGTTGATCAGGCGGTTAAGCTGATCAAAACACAAGGGTACGCCACGCGTAAAGATTTTGAAAAGTTACAGGATAACGATTGGGCGCGCCAATTCACTCAGCAAATTAGTGACGCGTTCCATGCTGCTGATGAAGCACCATACATTTATTACGAACGATTTGATTTCACTGATCATGAAATCAGCGGGATCGTTTTCGATATGGATCAAATCAAGACCCGCGCTGCTGCCGGCATTAAGCTAGGCGAAGTGCTAGGCTTAAAATCATTTTAACTAGATAAAAAAGAGACCGTGCCATAAGTGAAATGGTTCTTTCTGAGGTTTGGCTGTAAACAGAGCTAGTTAGCTGCCATTCCGTCGTCAGTGGACGGAACGAGTGGCGCGTTGGCGAGCTAATTTTTCCTAGATAAATGCAAAAGCAGGCGGGAAAATGGATCTCGCCAGCCACGCATAGTTCTAAATGGCACAGCCCACCATTAAGAACTATCGACACAGCTGCGACTTGAACTTGGCGATTTTTGCCGTAGTTCAATCGACAACGGGAAGCAAGCGCTGTTTAATGAGTAAGTACTAATTTGATACTTGCTAAACTTAGTTGTTAGAAACGAGCGACAGTGGCCCACTGGCGACTCCATTCCAGCAGGCAACGGTTGAACGTTCAAGCGTTGATTTGTTTAAGCGGCAAAGTTAGTGGGTGTTAGAACATAAAAACACCGATAAAACAGTCAGAAAACTGTTTTATCGGTGTTTTTATGTGCATATAATTCTACGTTAAAACTACGAATCACTAATAACTGCCGATTAACTCCAATTAAGCCAACTAAACGTCTTTTGACACATGTTTTTTAAACTATTTTTGTTGCATTTTAGCCGCGGCCGCTGTGTCCAAGAGCTGCCAGTTAGCTGGCAAATTGAATTGATATTGGCAGTTGGCTAATTGACCGTTTTCACCAGTTATGCTAAACAAGGCCTGCGCCAACTTATTTTGATAAACCCAGCGTGTGGTGCGTACTTTTAACTGTGGTTGCTGAGCGTTGCGCTGCAGGCTAACACGGCTATCGGCTAGCGTAGTTTTTTGTAATTTAGTTGCAGACGTTGTTCGATATAAATAGATCCGTTCGTTACCTGTCCCTAACTTGTGGTAGAGCAACAAACTTGTTCCAGGCGTGGCAACGCTACTTTTTAAGGTGTACGTTTGCGTTTGGCTGACCTTTTTCATACCCAAATAGTTATTGTCGTTGGCGGCGATCAAGCCGATACTAGCGACGATTGCGACTAAACTGAGTGCGTTAATTATTTGCCGCCGCAAGCCGCGCTTTAAGAAAACCATACTGTAACTGAAAAGCAGAACTGTTAGCGTTAAAATAACAATGATCATACGTGCACCTCCTGTGACCGCTTAACGTCCGGTAACATGAAGGTTAGTACTAAGCCAATGGCGCAGAAAATCAATGAAACCAAGAAGGCAGCATGATAACCCGATAAAGTGGCGTTAATAAAATGCTGTTGGTATGCCAACGGTGCTTGTTTGAGCAGCGCTTTAGCCGGTGCTTGAGCATTCGTAACGTTGGTCAACACACTGATTAAAATTGCTGTACCCATGGAGGCCGCCACCTGACGAGTGGTGTTATTAACGGCAGTTCCGTGACCAATCAAGTTTAACGGTAAAGCGTTCATCCCAGTAGTTGTCACTGGCATCGTGACCATGGAGATCCCAAACATGCGCATCGTGTACAAGGCCGTGATGTAGATGATTGGTGTCTTGGCAGTCATCGTGACGAAAAAGGCGGTACCAACGGTCAAAAGAATCATACCAGCAATGGATAGCCGTTTAGCCCCAATATGATCGAAGATACGACCGGTGATTGGGCTCATAATACCCATCATAATTGCACTAGGTAATAAAATTAAGCCAGAATGAAAGGCCGATTCGCCACGAACTGTTTGAATGTATAATGGCAGTACCATTTCTGCACCCATCATGGCCATATAAGCGACGGCAGTTAAAATTGCGGATAACGAAAAAGCTTTGACCCCAAAAACGCGTAGTTCCAATAGTGGCTTATCCATGTGTAGCTGGCGGTGTACAAATAAGACCACGAAAATTAAGCCAATTATCATTGGAACTAATACTTTTGGATCACCCCAACTAGCGGAGCCAACGGAAGAAAAGGCGTAAAGCAAACTACCAAAACCAATCGTTGACACGATAACTGAGGTAACATCCAGTGCTGATTTTTTGGTTGGCAGAACTTTGCGCATAGTGAACAGTGCCAGTAAGAAAACAGCACCATTGACGGGCAAAACAACCAAAAACAGCATCCGCCACGAATAGTTCAGTAAAATCCAACCGGATAATGTTGGCCCAATCGCCGGTGCTAAGCCAATGACGATACCGGCTAAGCCCATTGCGGTGCCGCGCTTTTCTGGTGGGAAGATCGAAAGCATAATGGTTTGGAAAACAGGCGCCGAAATACCGACACCCATGGCTTCGATCAAACGACCAACCAGTAAGACAGAAAAACTATTGGCTAGATAGCAGACAAGCGTGCCGATCCAAAATAAGCCCATAGCGGTTAAATAAAGATACTTAGAGTTAAAACGACTGAGCAGCCACGCAGACACAGGAATCATGATGCCCATTACTAACATGAAGCCAGTCGTCAACCACTGCACGGTGTCCGCGGTGATGTTGAAATGCCGCATTAGGGTTGGAAAAGCCGTGGTCAAAATGGTTTGCATAATAAAAGTCGAAAAAGTACCAACGAGCATGGTCACCACAAGTAATAACCGATTATACGGTTTACCATTGGCGTCCACCACTTGTTGGTTAGAGGGTTGCTGTAGCATATTCTGATGTCCTTTCACAAAATAATAATCTATAATTAAAAGTATAGCACTTCTATCTAATGCCACGAAAATAATGAGCAGAAGGCCACTGTTGAATAGTGCAGCAAGCGTCAGTTAAATAATTCGGCTTTTACAGCAAGAGGCGTATAATGGAAAACATCCAATAACAATGATGAAGGGATGGATTAGATGAGCTGGGTACAAATCATTGTTGACATAGTAGTCACTTTGAACGCATTTTTAGCAATTATTACTGTTTTTCGACAGCATCGTGATATTTCAACGACTTGGGCGTGGCTATTAGTTCTAGTGTTGTTGCCAATTTTTGGTTTTTTACTCTATATTTTCTTAGGCCGGGGTATGGGCCGCGAGAAGCTATTTACGATAGAACACCAGGATCGTACTGGGCTGGAGGAATTGGTGGCAATGCAGAAACACGATGATGTTGAATTTAAAACACCATTATCAGAAAAAATCACCGCTAACGCAACCGGGATGGTGCGCTTATTTGAAAATACTGATAACGCACCATTAACTAAGCGTAATCAGGTCGAAATTTTCACTGACGGTGAGAAAAAGTTTGCGGCGTTATTTGCTGATATTCGCCGCGCTAAACATAGTATACATATTGAGTACTATACGATTTATAGTGATAAAATTGGGCAGCAGTTATTAGATTTATTGGAAGAAAAAGCTGGCCAAGGAGTTGAAGTTCGCGTTTTATATGATGCGTTTGGATCGCATGGCACTACTAGCAAGTGGTTTCGCCATTTGACGGAACTTGGCGGGCATGCGGCAACTTTTATCACCTCACATAATTCAATTACGAAAACACGCTTGAATTACCATTGTCATCGTAAAATTGTGGTTATTGATGGTAAAGTTGGCTACACTGGCGGCTTCAATGTGGGCGATCAATATCTTGGACGAATGCCCAAATTTGGATATTGGCGGGATACCCATTTGCGCATCATCGGCAACGGTGTTTTAGCATTACAAACGCGCTTCATCATGGATTGGAACGTTTCAGCCAGCACTGCGCAACATGTGCAGTACAAGTTGGATTATTTTCCTAAACCAGTAGCACCGAAAAACGCTAGTACAGCCTTGCAGATTGTGACGTCAGGGCCAACTTCTGACCGTGAACAAGTTAAGGCCGGGTATATCAAAATGATCTCGTTGGCTAAGAAAAGCATTTGGTTACAATCACCATACCTAGTGCCAGATGAAAGTGTGCTTTCAGCGTTGACCATTGCTGCTCAGTCCGGAATTGATGTCCGAATTATGATTCCAAATATGCCTGATCATCCGTTTATTTACCGAGCAACGCAATATTATGCCCAAATTCTTTTTGCTGCAGGTGTGAAAATCTATATCTATGAAAAAGGGTTTCTCCATGCCAAAACAGCCGTGATGGACGGCAAAATCTCCAGTGTTGGTTCAGCTAACCAAGATATTCGTAGTTACAAATTGAATTTTGAAGTCAATGCTTTTATGTACGATATCAAGATAGCCAAGCAATTAGCCCGAATTTTTACTGCTGATATGGATGATTGTCGCTTGCTAACTCAAAAAGAAATCGACAATCAGTCTTACTGGCTAATTATTAAACAACGATTCTCACGCTTGTTGTCGCCGATATTGTAAAAGTCGCCTAGTGCGGCTTTTTTTGTATTTGCAGCTCCACGACACCAATGATACTATTTAGCTAATAACGATTAACAGGGAGTGAGTAGGGTGACTGAATTTTATTTTATCCGCCATGGCGTCACACCGCTAAATCAGCAGCACCGCTTTTGTGGTAGCGGGATTGATACGCCATTAGCGCCAGTTGGTATTGCGGGGGCACGGCAGGCTGGACGTTTTTTACAGGATGTAACTTTTGCACACGCTTATACATCACCGTTGCAGCGGGCGCAAGCGACGTTGGAAAATGTCTTAGCGATGAACCAAATGGCGCAAGTACCAATCAGCATTTTGCCGGATCTGCGTGAAATTAATCTAGGTGATTGGGATGGCGATGTGCTGGCTGATCATAAAGATGAAGTACAGTGTCAGTATTATTTCAACCAGCCAGAACGGTTTGATGCCACAATTGTGCATGCAGAAAGTTACGCTGATTTAGAAAAACGTGGTCGCCGCGCGCTACTGCAAATTTTTCAGGAAAATCCTGCTGGTAATGTCCTGATTGCTAGTCATGGGGTCTTATTGATGACGCTACTGCAACGAGTGCTAGGTGTACCCGTTAGCGAAATTCGTCGTCACGGAGTGCTAGATAATACAAGTGTGACCCAATTAAATAGTACGGACGGCACTCATTTTACCAAGAAAATGTGGAACGAAACTAGCTTTCTACAATCAACAAAAGGAGCATAACAGTGATAAAAATTATAGCAATCGATATCGATAAGACGTTACTGACCTCGCAAAATGAGTTAGCACCAGCAACAGTTAAAGCCATCAATGCTGCTACAGCACAAGGTATCAAGGTGGTGTTGAGTACAGGGCGGCCGTTGATTGGGGTCACTGACTATTTACAACAACTCGGCTTGGACCAGCAAGCAACTGAATATGTGATTACGTTTAATGGCGCAGTGGTGGCGACAACGGCTGGCAAAGTGTTGGCTGAAGAAGCGTTGAGTTACGCGGATTATACTGAGCTAGAGGCATTAGCACGCCGCGTTAATTTACATTTTCAAATTGAAAATAACGAACATTTATACACGGCTAATCGAGATATTGGTGAATATTCGGTTTACGAGTCCAGCTTGGTTCATATTCCGTTATCGTACCGGACACCGGAAGAAATGCGGACTATCGAGATGCCAAAAGGGATGTACATTGATCAGCCAGATTTACTGACGGCGGCGTTAGAACAGCAGGCCGCTGAGTTTGCACCTTATCAACAACGGTTCAATTTTATGCGCAGCGCACCATTTTTCCTTGAAGTCACGCGTAAGACCGTTAACAAAGGTAGTGCGGTGGCTAAATTAGCGGAACAACTGGGCTTAACGGCGGCTAATGTGATGGCAATCGGTGATCAAGGCAATGATCTAAGTATGATCGAGTACGCTGGTACCGGTGTGGCAATGGGTAATGCGATTGCTAGCGTGAAGGCCGCCGCGCAACACGTGACGACTGATAACGACCACGATGGTGTGGCCCAAGCAATTACTGAGTTAGCGTTAAACTAGCGTGCGTACGTTAGAATTGATGCACCTGTTTTAAGAGCGTAATCAAATAGCCAGCAAGTAGGCTCTGCTGGCTAAACGATTACGCTTTTTTTGCGTTACGCTGCGGGCGCTGATTAAAAGCCTTCAGCTTTAATTTGCGGACTAGTGGTTGATAGGCGTTAAAGGCTGCCGCCGCAGGGTGGTGGTCAGTAGGATTCCATGGTTTACGATAGCCAGAATAGTGCAGTAAAACTGGGTTCTGGCGCGCGGCCTCATTGCGGCGTTCTTCTGTTGGATCGGAATGCTGCTGTTCCCGCCAAAGGAGGCGCGATTGTGCGTTGTATTTAGGGTGTAACGGTAGCCAGCGATCAGCTAAAATAGCGTTTAGTGCATCTTGATCGTGGTAACGCAAACGATCGGTGTTTTCCGCGATAAATGTTTTGGTTTGCTGGGAGATTTTTGCTTGGCGCCAGTGGGACATATCGATCAGCATTAAGCCGGAATTGAAGTAGCGCTTATTTTGGTGGGGCACGTGCATTTTATCTAAGCGTGCTTCCACATAGCCAGCGTCTTCCACCGCACCAATAATATTTCCCTGCAGATCTTGTTGCCACAACGGGCGCAGGTCACCATGACAAACCATGTCACAGTCTAAATACAGCAGGCGCTGCTGTTCACGCAGTGTTTCCGGTAAATCGATGCGATAATAGGCCGCTTGGATGATTCGTGCGTTGGTGGCCGCTTTGGCATAGCCAGCCGGATCAATGCGTAAAAAGGTGATGCGTAGGCAGTTGCCGTACTGTTGACACAATACATTTAAATAGTGATAATCAAGCGGTTCTAAACCGTCGTCGATGATAAAAAATTCAAAATCAGCTGCCGAATTTTGTTCCAGAATCGAAATATAAAGTGTCAATAACGGTGTGCAAAACTCATGGTTTGAAGTTGAAGCAATTTTGATTGAGTCCGGCATGACTAGCCATCCCCTTCCTTTAGTAAGTGAGTGGCGTTAGTTCTTACGCAAACACACGTTCTCTAAAGCTGTTCCTATGGTAGACTAAAACTTATAGTAAATAAACAATTTCATATAAGAAGGTAGCTAGGTCTTGATCAGTCAACGTATTCAAGAAGCTAATGAACTGAATTTTCGTGTCAGCGGCCAAGAATTTTTGCCAAATTAGTTCCTTGGTGTCAAAGTCGATTTGCGCACGGCGAAGTTTATCAAATAAACGCTCAACAATTTTGTCGCGTTGCGGCGCCAATTCCATCCGCTCAAAGGTAACACCAAAGTCGGCACATTGATTTTGGACAAAAATAAGTCGATTGTTGTGGCTAGTCGTGCAAGCCTTAGCCGTGGTATCAACGTTGATTTTACATGGCGTCACGCCGACGAATTCTAATTGAAAAATCCGTTTTTTGGGTAAAATATTATCCGGATCAGCTACTTTGATTGTGAAACGGCGTTGTTGCCAACTCCAATTAAAGGTAGTGACGGCGGTGTGCTCATCTTCATGTTCATACAGGCAATATTCATTATCAGCACCGGGATAGATTTTGACAGCCAGTGTCTTGGGCAAGTGCATGACGTCATCAAGTGGATGTGGATTCAGCGGGATAATGCCACCGGCACGGACGAAAACGGGATAACGATGATTGTCACGGAATACATTTAAGGTAACATTGCCTTCATAGCGTAGGCCAGTAAAGAAGTCGAACCATTGACCTTCGGGAAACCAAACAATAACGCGCGATTGATCTAGCCGTGTGATTTTTGGCTTGACGATTGGTGCCACCAGTAATTCAGAGCCAAACATGGCCTGATTGCGCTGCTCATAGGCAGTGGCTTCGTCATGGCCGTAATACATTGGCCGTACTAATGGCGTCCCGAACGTATGGGTTTCATAGTTAGCAGAATCTAAATAGGGCACCAATTCATGACGCAAACGTAAAAATTTGCGCATAATTTCGCCGATTTCTTGATTGTAGTTTTGTGGTTCCTTACCGCCAAATGAGTTACTGCTGGAATGTAGGCGCATGATGGGACTGAAAACACCAAACTGGAGCCAACGTAATGCCAACTCATCATCACGCACCCCATGCATATGGCCACCAATATCGTGGCTCCACCAGGTATAGCCGATGTTGGTAGCGGTGGCGGTAAAGTGTGGTTGAAACGCCAATGAATTCCAAGTGACGATAGTATCGCCAGAAAAACCAACTGGGTAGCGGTGACTACCCAATCCCGCATAGCGTGATAAGATCAACCCCTCGCCGTTGCGCTCACGGCTGTCTTTAAAGTGGTAATGATTTAACAGCCATAGTGGATCAACTTGTTGTTCTGTAAAGTTGGTGCCTTGTTGCCAATCGATCCACCAAAAGTCCACGCCCATTTTTTCTAATGGGTGGTGCACATCGGTAAAGTAGCTTTTGCGAAAGACATCATCATGCAGGTTAAATAGTGCCGGTTCTTCAGCTTTAGTATCTAGTTGTAAACGTTCTGCCACTGCCGGGTAGGCGTCTTCAAAGGCACGAATACCATCGGCTGGATGCAAATTTAGTGTGACTTTTTTTCCGTGTTCATGTAGCCATTGTAGCAAGCGCTCGGGGTGCGGAAATAATTTACGGTTCCAGGTGTAGCCAGTCCAACCACTGCCAAAACGATGCGGCACGCGGGTCAAATGCCAATCAATATCAAGGACGGCGATTGAAAAGGGGACACCATTGCGATCAAAATCTTGAAACAGCTTTTGATACTCTGCTTGAGTGTAGGCATGGTAACGACTCCACCAATTGCCTAAAGCATAACGAGGCAGTAGTGGCGGAAAGCCGGTCAGCTTGTAATAATCACGTAAACAAGCAAAAAAATCATGGCCGTACGCCAAATAATACCAATCGTCACCAGCGGCCGTTCGTGGTCGGAGTAAATCATTTTCGATAATAAAGGAGTGACTATCATTGATCACCGAATAGCCATTACGACTCATTAAGCCTTCTTCCAGCGGGACAGCGCCATCTGCACGATCTAATGTGCGGACAGTCCCTTTTAAGGTTTCCACCGGTTGGCCAAAATTCCAGCGATTATTATAGGAAGAGTAACCGTATTTTGTATCGATATACAATGAATCAGCTGTTAACGGGCCGCCTTCGTAATAGAGGTGAAAATAGTCAGTGACAATCTCCAACTCGTGTTGATTGCGCTGACGAAAAACTTTAAATTCAGGATCGCCAAGATCGCGATTTTGAACAATTTGGGTCAAATGATTCTCGAAGTGTTCATTGGCGCTATACTCTAAGCGCACCATCCGCGACGTTAAAACCGTAAACCGATAGTTCTTTCCAGTAATAATATTGTCTGGCTGGCCTAGTTGCTGTTGTGTCATGATAAAATTCCTCCAGTCAGTTGAATTAGGGGCATCCTACTTATTTCCACCTTAAAGCGCCAACGCAAGGCATGCAAGAAATGTGCGTGAAACAGATCGGCAATGTCATATAGTTGGTGATCAGGCGATTGATAGCGCAATACATTGAAATGCAAATGGCAAATGGCAAATTCCGTAAATATTTTAGCGTATTATTGATTTGCTGGAAAACGTGAGATAGCTTATAATGTAAGTGGATACATTTTATAAAAGATGGGCAAAGTGCCTGCTACATTTGATAGACGCTACTTGATTTGATGCGTTAACGAACGGAGCAGTTAGCAAGGTTAACTGCATGTTAATAGGAAGGTGGTTAGGATAATGTTTGTACTCGGGGTCAGTCTGTTGTCATTGGCACGGTTCCAATTTGCCATGACAACGATTTTTCATTTCTTCTTTGTACCATTTTCAATTGGGATGGCGCTGCTTACTGCTATTATGGAAACAATTTATGTGTTCAAGCGTGATGATGATTACAAGAAAATGGCACAATTTTGGGGTAAAATTTTCTTGCTTAGCTTTGCTGTTGGGGTTGTTACCGGTTTGATTCAGGAATTCCAATTTGGGATGAACTGGTCAGATTATTCACGCTTTATGGGTGATATTTTTGGGGCGCCATTGGCCATTGAAGCCTTATTGGCATTTTTTATGGAGTCCGTTTTTATCGGTATGTGGATGTTCACTTGGGATCGATTTAAGCCCGGTATCCACGCACTATTTATTTGGTTAGTGACATTAGGTTCCAGCATTTCGGCATTGTGGATCTTGACGGCTAACAGCTTTATGCAAAACCCTGTAGCTTATCGAATCGCCAACGGACGGGCGGAAATGGCTAGTTTTACGGGCTTGCTGAAGAATCCACAACTGTGGGTTGAATTTCCCCACGTTATTTTTGGTGCCTTTACCACTGCGGCTTTTGCCTTGGCGGGGATGTCAGCTTGGCGCTTATTGAAAAAGAAGAATCAAACGTTCTACCGTAAATCACTACGTGTTGGCTTGTGGGTTGGTTTAGTAGCAGCAATCTTTACTGTTGCAGTTGGTGATCTACAAACGCAACAAGTGATCAAGGATCAACCGATGAAATTTGCTGCCACTGAAGGAATTTATAAGGATACTGGTGATCCGGCTTCATGGTCGATCGTTCAAGGATTTGATACTAAAAATAAGAAAGCAACTTGGAGTATTGAAGTCCCTAAAATGTTAAGTTTGCTGACGTACCATAAGACTTCCGGCTCAGTTAAAGGCATGGATACGATCAACAAAGAACTTCACGCTAAGTATGATGGTAAATTTGGTTCGGATATCAATTATTACGTGCCACCGAAAACACTATTCTGGAGTTTTCGTGTTATGTCAGGTAGCGGTATGTTTTTCATTTTAGTTGCCATATTAGGCTTATGGTTTAGCCGCGCTAAGAAAAATACGTTGCAAAATAAGCGCTGGTTACTTTACGTACTCGGCTTCACTTTGTGGCTACCATTTATTGCTAATACCAGTGGCTGGCTAATTACCGAACTTGGTCGCTTCCCGTGGATCGTTTATGGATTGTATACAATTGCGGATGCCGTTTCACCAAGTGTTACAGCTGGTGATTTATGGTTCTCCAATATTATGTACTTCCTAATCTTCACGTTACTAGGTGGCACCATGATCTACTTCTCCCATCGGACGTTGGTGGCCGGACCCGATGCGCTAGATGATGCCGCTGGGTATGGGACAACGATTGATCCATTATCAAAGGGGGCCTTTAATCATGAGTAGCTTACAACTATTATGGTTCTTTCTGATCGGTTTATTGTTTTCTGTCTTCTTTTTCTTGGAAGGTTTTGATTACGGTGTCGGAATGTCGTTACGGCTGATTGCTCACGGCGAGAAAGAGCGCGGCGAGTTGATGCAAGCAATCGGACCACACTGGGATGGTAATGAGGTCTGGTTGATCACAGCCGGTGGGGCGATGTTTGCTTCATTTCCATACTGGTACGCTAGCCTTTTCTCCGGCTTCTACATTATTTTGTTTCTAACCCTCTTTTCCTTGATTCTACGTGGTGTTTCGTTTGAGTTTCGCGCGCATGCCGAATCAGCCGCGGGCAAGAAGCTTTGGGGCTGGACATTATCGATTGGTAGCTTATGTGCACCATTTTTATTAGGGATGATGTTTACTGATCTAGTTAAAGGCATGCCATTGGACGCTGCTGGCAATATTCGTGGCGGCTTCGGTGATTATGTCAATTTATTCTCAATCGTTGGTGGCGTTGCGGTCACGTTACTTTGCTTACTGCATGGCTTAAATTTCATTCGGCTAAAATTAACTGGTGATTTACGCCAACGTGCCCAGGCCTTAACCAAAGTGTTGTATCCAATCTTATTTGTTGGGTTAGTTGCCTTTGCCGGTCTGCTACTTTGGCAAACGGATTTCTTCACTAAGCGGCCGCTCTCCAGCTGGCTGATTCTAATTTTGATCGTCTTACTCAGCGTTGTGGCAACCTTTGGTGCTTATCGGGACAAAGAAGTGCTGTCATTTATCGCTAGTGGCGCGACCTTGATCGGCGTCGTGGCGCTATTATTCAACGGCTTGTTTCCACGAGTCATGGTCGGTAATAATCCGCTACACAGTATTTTGATTGAAAATGCTTCATCAACAGGCTATACATTAGGTGTGATGACGATTGTTGCTGTGATTTTAGTCCCAATCGTTCTTGCCTACACAATTTGGAGTTACTTTGTATTCAATCATCGTGTCTCTACAAAAAAAGTGGTGAGTGATAAATGATCGATAAGCGCCTTTTACGCTTACCGGGAACTAAAAAAGTCTTATTAATGCTTGCAGGATTAACTATTCTGCAAGCATTTATGATTTTATTCCAAGGTAAGTATCTGGCCCAGGCAATCGTTAATTCATGGCGATTAAAAGCATTGGCTTGGCAATATCAAGCCATGCTTTTCTTTTTTCTGGCGTTACTGGGGCGCCATTTATTAAATTGGCTGAAAAGTCATGTGCTGGATCGTTACGCCAGTAAGGCTAGTGCTGCGTTGCGGCAACAATTATTAACTAAATTATTTCATTTAGGGCCGAGTTTAGTGGCCAAGCAGGGAACCGGTAATATGGTCACAATGGCCTTAGAAGGTACGGATCAGGTGGAAAACTACATGACCCTGATTCTGAATAAAATGCTGAATATGATGATTATTCCTTGGATCTTGCTGATTTATATTTTTACGTTGGATGCACGGTCGGGTTGGACGCTTTTGATTGTGGTACCAATTGTCATTTTGTTCATGATTATTTTAGGTTTCGCTGCTCGCGATAAAGCCGATAAACAATACGCTGGCTACCAACAGTTGGCTAATCATTTTGTTGATGCGTTACGCGGCTTGGCAACATTGAAGTTACTTGGTATCAGCGATAAGTATGCTGATAATGTCTATCAGGTTAGTGAATCGTACCGCAAACAAACTATGGGTGTGTTGCGGATTGCGGTATTATCTACTTTTGCATTGGATTTTTTCACGACACTATCAATTGCCGTGGTTGCCGTTTTCTTAGGTTTAGCACTATTAAATGGCCAAATGGCTTTATTTCCAGCATTAGCGACGCTGATTTTAGCGCCAGAGTTTTTCTTGCCATTACGCGACTTTTCCAGCGATTACCATGCAACCTTAGACGGTAAGAACGCGATGCAAGCGATGTTTACAATTTTAGAATTACCACAGCCACAACAACGGCAATTATTAACGGCGGCACCTACTTGGACGGCAGATAGTCAGTTAGATTTCACTAACGTTAATGTCAGCTATCCGGGCAGTAACGAAGCTGATTTGGCGGATGTTTCTTTCAGTGTCCGTGGCTATCGTAAAATTGGTGTTATCGGGGAATCTGGGTCTGGTAAGTCAACCTTGATCAATACGCTAGGCGGCTTTTTACAGCCACAGCAAGGTGATATCAGGGTCAACGGGCAGTCAGTCCCCCATTTAAGTCAGGAACAATGGCAACAAAATTTTGTGTATTTGCCACAAAAGCCGTATTTATTTCATGCAACAATTGCGGATAATATTGCCTTTTACCAGCCAGAAGCAACTGCTGCAGCAATTGAGCGTGCAGCTACTAAGGCTGGCCTGCACGAGTGGTTGGCGACGTTGCCAGATGGACTTGCAACGCTGATCGGCGAAGGCGCCCGTGGTGTCAGCGGTGGTCAAGGACAACGGATTGCTTTGGCGCGCGCTTTTCTAGATTCACAACGACGCATTTTATTATTAGATGAACCAACAGCGCATCTAGATATCGAAACCGAAGTGGCACTAAAAGAAACGATGACGCCATTATTTGCTGATCATTTAGTCTTTTTTGCCACACATCGATTACACTGGATGCAGCAAATGGACTATGTTTTTGTGATCCAGCATGGACGATTAGTTGAACAAGGTACGCCAGCTGAATTACAGGCACAAAATGGTGCGTATGTTGCTTTGATGGCACAAATGCGAGGTGAGACGCTATGAAGCAATTAAAGCATGATACCTGGGTCAAGCCCTATATGACAAAATATAAAGGTCTATTAGCTCTGATTTTAGTGTTAGGGTTAGTCACTTTTATTTGCGGTGGCGCCTTGATGTTCACCTCGGGCTATTTGATCAGTAAAGCAGCAACCAAGCCGGAAAATATTTTGCTGATTTATGTGCCGGTAGTGTTGGTACGCGCGTTTGGTATTGGCCGGCCAGTTTTTCGCTATATTGAACGCCTAACCAGTCATAATTGGGTGCTGAAAGTGACTTCTGATTTACGTAAGCGGTTGTACCAAACGTTAGCCAAGGATGCGGCTTTTTTTCAGCAGCATTTTAAAACTGGCGATATTCTTGGTATTTTGGCAGATGATCTTGGCCATTTGCAAAATTTGTATTTACGAACAATTTTTCCAACGCTAATTAGTTGGTTGCTGTATGTTATTATTGTGATTGCGCTAGGGTTATTTAATTGGTTTTTTGCTTTGGCGATTGCGTTATTGCTGGCAATTATTATCTTTATTTTGCCACTAGTATCGGTGGCAGTATTAGGCGCACGGGTTGAACGACATAAGCAGTTACAACAGGAACTCTATACTGATATGACTGATGATGTGCTTGGCCTATCTGATTGGGTAGTTTCTGGCCGGCAAGCTGATTTTTTAGCACGACCACAGCCCACGTTAAAGGCGGCACGGCAAA
Source organism: Loigolactobacillus jiayinensis (assembly GCF_003946445.1). Classification (GTDB taxonomy): domain Bacteria; phylum Bacillota; class Bacilli; order Lactobacillales; family Lactobacillaceae; genus Loigolactobacillus; species Loigolactobacillus jiayinensis. Next base: position 30,362 of record NZ_RHOF01000013.1, read on the forward strand.
ATACAGTGACAACGCGGCATTTTGAATGGCGGCGTGATTTTCTGATTCAGTTAATTTTTGGTGTCGTGGTGGTTGTGCTAATGATTTGGACCAATCAACAATTTACGACGAATCAAAGTTTGGCGAACTGGATTGCGGCGTTTGTGTTATGCTTATTTCCATTGGTCGATGCGTTTGCGCCGGTGAGCCAAGGTGTAGAAGAATGGCCATTGTACATGTCTTCGGTGGCGCGGCTGAATCATTTGCAGCCAGTCACCCGCGAACTGCCCACACAGCAAACCCTGAGTCAGCCAGTGGCAATGATTGATTTTCAGCAAATTGATTTTAAATACGCACCTGAGTTACCGCAGATTTTACAGCATTTCAATTTACACATAGCGGCTGGCGAAAAAGTAGCGATTCTTGGTCCTAGTGGTACCGGTAAAACGACGTTGTTGGATCTGTTGCTAGGCGAACTGGAACCACAAGCTGGTCAAGTGACGATTAATCAAGTGCCAATTGCAGCATTACAGCAGCAACGGGCCCAGTTGATCGGGATGCTGGATCAAAAACCGTTTCTATTTAACACAACGGTGTTGAATAATATTCGTTTAGGTAATTTAGCGGCAAGTGATGAAGCGATTATGGCGGCTCTACAAGCGGTTGAATTAGGACCGCTAATGCAACGTTTGCCTGCGGGTGCCAATACGGTGGTTGAAGAAGCCGGCGCCCGTTTTTCTGGCGGCGAGCAACAACGATTAGCTTTGGCGCGAATATTGATTCAGGATGCGCCAATCATTTTGCTGGATGAACCAACTGTTGGGCTAGATCCAATTACTGAAAAAGCACTACTGAACACGATATTCAACGTGTTGGCAGATAAAACAGTAATTTGGGTGACCCATCATTTACAGGGGGTCGAGCATGCGGATCAGGTGATTTTCTTGGAGCATGGCCAAATTGTTATGCAAGGCTCACCACACGAACTATATCGGACCAATGAACGCTTCCGTAAGCTGTATCAGTTAGATCAAGGTTTGTAGTGTTGACTGCTACAGGTTGACTGGATAGCAATATTGCTCTAGATTAGATTAAACGTATAAAAAAGGCAGTAGCGTAGGCCTTTTTTTATGCGCTTCTCAATAAAGGTAGGTGGCAACTGCGTGTCTTTGTCAGTTTTTTTAGAATTAGTGGAGATCAAGGCGAAAACGGCGAGCGTTTTTCCCTTCTTGTTAGGTACTTTTTTTGCTTGGTATCATTATCATCAGCTACACCCAGTTTATTTGGTGCTATTTTTTGTGGCGATGTTGATGTTTAATATGGCGGTGGATGCCAATGATAATTATCAAGATTATCATCGTGCTACGCATAATCAGGCGTTAGCGTTTCGGGAGCAAACCAATATTATTGGGGTGCATCATTTAAATCCAGCGCACATTGGTTGGCTGATTTTTTGGCTGATTGCTGGGTCTGGAGCGTTAGGGCTGTTTATTGTAGCGCGTACGGGCTGGCCGCTGTTATGGCTGGGATTATTTAGTTATGCCGTCGGTTTTTTCTATGCTGGTGGGCCACGGCCAATTTCCACAACACCATTTGGAGAATTCTTCTCCGGTATTACGATGGGTTTTGTGATTTTTCTGATCAGTGTTTACATTAATACGTACGATGTAATCACGTTTAATTGGGCCTTTGTTTGGCCAGTATTGTTGTCCTCTGGTTTAGCCGTTTGTAGTATCGCTAATCTAATGTTGGCCAACAATATTGCTGATGAGCAAGAGGATCGTGAATTAGGGCGGACGACGATTGTTTACTATTTAGGTAAAGCAGCAGCGTTAAAATTGTTTGTGACGTTGTATGTAGTCGGTTTTATTTGCCTACTGGCTGCAGTCTGGCTAGGCTATTTGCCTAAGCTAACGTTATTGACTTTTTTGACGGTGCCAATTGTTTGGCGTAATACACGTGACTTTCTGGCTAAGCAGATTAAAAAAGTAACGTTCCCATTAGCCATTAAAAATTTATTTTTAATCACTTTAGCGCAAGTTGTTTTCTTCGGCTTAGGTGTTTTAATTAACTGGTAAATAAAAATGACGCCAATTTGGCGTTATTTTTTTTAGCTAGCCTATATTTTATTAGTCCAACTATGCTACAATGAGAATTACATTATTTTAATTAAGATTGAATGAGAAATCATTCAGAAAAACAAGGAGGAACCACAGATATGCAGCAAGTGTATAATTTTGCGGCGGGGCCAGCAGTATTGCCCCAGCCGGTATTGAAACAAATTCAGGCCGAGTTTTTGTCCTATCACGGTAGTGGCATGAGTATTACCGAGATCAGTCATCGCTCCTCCTTGTTTCAAGATCTTTATCACGATGCTGAGCAGACTTTGCGGCAACTAATGCACTTACCAGATAACTATCGCATCCTATTTTTGCAGGGTGGCGCTAGTTTACAGTTTTATATGTTGCCGCTAAACATTGCGGTAAACCGGCAAGTTGCTTACGTTGATACCGGCCATTGGTCACAAAAAGCAGTGACTGAAGCACAAAAATTAGCTGGCATGCAAGTCGATATTGTGGCTAGTTCCAAAGATAGTAGCTACACAACGATTCCAGAGATTCCTACATTGAATAAAGCTTACGATTATGTTCATATCACGACTAACAATACGATTGAGGGCACGGCTTTCAATCAGGTGCCTGATGTAAAAGGAACCTTAGTTGCTGATATGTCGTCCAATATTTTGGCACAGGAGTATCCTTTTGATAAATTTGGCGTCATCTACGCTGGTGCGCAGAAGAATATTGCACCTGCCGGGCTGACTGTGGTCATTGTGCGTGATGATCTGTTGGGCCAAGTTGAGGGCTTACCAACTATGTTGGACTATACGTTGCAAGCCAAAAAAGATTCAGCTTACAATACGCCACCAGTTTTCGATATTTACACGGCCGGGTTAGTTTTTCACTGGCTACAAGATCGTGGCGGTATTGCTGGCACTGAAAAAATCAACCGCGCTAAAGCTGGCATTTTGTACGATTATTTAGCGCAGTCTAAATTATTCCATTCACCAATCGCAGCCGCAGCGCGTTCATTGACGAATATTCCATTTGTGACCGGTGATTCTAACTTAGACGCTGAATTTGTAGCGGCAGCGGATGCGGCCGGGTTTAAGAATTTAAAAGGCCATCGCTTAGTTGGCGGTATGCGGGCTAGTTTGTATAATGCATTATCAATTGAGGCTGTCACGGCGTTAGTTGACTTTATGGCGAAATTTGAAAAAGGAGTGGGCAAATAATGTATCAAATCACAGCTTCGACAACCGTTGCTCCAGCTGGAGTAGCACTTTTTGATCAAGATAAATACAAAGTTAATTATGGTGAAAAGCCTACTTCTGATGCGGCTGGCTTGCTGATTCGCAGTGTGGATCTCCACCAAACTGATCTACCAAAATCACTTTTGACGATTGGCCGCGCTGGTGTTGGCGTGAATAATATTCCGTTGGAAAAGGCTGTTGAACAGGGTGTTGTGGTTTTCAATGCACCAGGTGCTAACGCGAATGGCGTCAAAGAATTAGTGCTGGCTGCACTGACAATTGGTGCACGGCCAATGTTACACGGTGCGCAATGGGTGCATAGTTTGAAGGGTAACGATGTTGATGTTCAGGTGGAAAAAGGCAAGAAAGCTTACGTGGGGACTGAACTACTCGGTAAACAATTAGGTGTGATTGGTTTGGGCCATGTTGGGGGCCTAGTCGCTAACAGTGCGTCATCTACCGCCTTTGGTATGCACGTTGTCGGTTATGATCCCTACATTCAAGTCGATACAGCTTGGAACTTGTCGCATCATATCCATCATGCCAAAAATGTGGGCGAAGTCTTACGTAATAGTGATTATGTAACGATCCACGTTCCTTTAACTGAAGAAACTTCAGAAATGCTCAATGCTGAAGCAATCGCACAAATGAAGCCAGGTAGCGTGCTACTTAATTTCGCGCGCGACGATGTGGTCGATGAGGCAGCAATCATTGCTGCCTTAGATCGTGGCCAATTGCGCCAATATATCACTGACTTTGCCACGCCAAAATTGATCCATCATCCCAAGGTGCTGTGTTTCCCCCATATTGGTGGTTCCACTGATGCGGCAGAAACCAACAGTGCCAAAATGGTGGTCCAAACGATGAAAAATTATTTGGAAACTGGCAATATTCGTAATTCAGTGACTTTTCCTGATACAGCGATGGACTTCCAGGCACCGTTACGCTTGACCTTGATTCACCGTAACGTACCGAAAATGGTTGGCCGGATGACTGAAGTTTTGAACAATTATGATTTAAATATCGTTAGCATGGCTAATCGTAGTAATGGCGACTATGCCTACACGATGATCGACCTCGATGCGCTGGAAGCTAAACGCCTGCAACGCATCGGCGCTAAAATGGAACAAATCGAAAACGTGGTGCGTGTCCGCGTGATCGAACAACCTAAATAATTTTTAACGGGACGAGGCCACAGTAGTTGCCTTTCGTCCCGTTTTTAATTATCATTTGCATAATGGGGTGAGCACATGAAAATAGGTTTACGTACGATCAAGACAGCACTTGGCGCAGTGATTGCGATGGTGTTGGCTTACGAATTGAAGTTAGATTACTGGTCAACCGCCGGGATTATCACAATTTTAAGTGTCCAAAATACGACCCGGTATTCATTTAGTGTGGCCGGCTTACGGATTGGTGCCACTATTTTAGCGTTTGGCTTGGCCATTTTAAGCTTTTGGCTATTGGGGTTCAATCCGTGGGCGTTTGGCTTGTTCTTATTACTATTTATTCCGTTGGCGATGCAATTACGTTTGCAAGAAGGCATTGTTGTCAGCGCAGTATTGGTCAGTCACTTCTTACTTCAAAAAAGTTACAGTTGGTACTGGTTGAGTAACGAATTTGAACTGATGCTGATCGGTGTTGGGGTGGCGTTGCTGTTTAATTTGTTCATGCCATCGCTTATGGCACAAATTAAAGGTTTCCAAAATACGGCGGAAGACGAGCTCCGCCAAATTCTATTGCAAATGGCTGAACAACTCACCGGTACTACTGATGTACCGACTTGGCAACATTTAGGCGCGTTACTAACGGTGATTCGTAAGGGCCGTAATTGGGCTAGTCGCCAACAAGATAACCAATTGTTAGTGGAAAATGATTTCTACAGATCATACTTTGAAATGCGGCGTAATCAATATGAAATGTTGCGCCAAATGCAGGCTAATTTAGATCAGATTACGTTATCACTTAAAGAAAGTGCACCGATTCGCGAATTATTAACGGAAACGGCGACTACTTTGGCTGAGCCGACCAAGGTACCACATTTGCAAAAAAGTGTGACTAAATTACAGAAAAAGTTTGACGCGGCACCATTACCAACTAACCGCGCTGAATTTGAAAGTCGTGCGCATTTGTATTTATTCTTATTGGATTTTGAAACGTTACTGACACTAGCTGGTGATTTTTACGAAAAAGTTGTTTTAACGGAAAAGTAACAGTCAATGCGGCTGATTTTGTGTACAATGAAGTAAACTCATGGTGGGTAAAAAAGGGTAGGTGATGGCGTGGCCAAAAAGCGTAAAAAAGGTAAATTATTGCAACGATTAGGGTTACCGCAACTGATTCTGGCTGGTGTGATCGTCGCATTTGTCGGGTTGCTGTTGGTGCGCTTATTAGGCGAGCAGCCACGAGTGGTCGTTGACGATAGTGCTGGTGCCAATCAAGAAAGCGTTTTGCGTGAACATCAGGCTTTCATTACCAGCTTGGCACCAGAAGCACAGCGGCTACAATTGACGTACCATATCTTACCTAGTGTCACCATTGCTCAGGCAATCCTAGAGTCGGATTGGGGGACTAGTCGGTTGGCAACGCAATACCATAATTTATTTGGTGTTAAGGGCACTGATCCGAACACGTCACAAATTTTGTCGACCAAGGAGTATCAAAATGGTCAATGGATCGAAATTCATGCTCGTTTTCAAGTGTACAGCAGTAATACGGCAGCATTAGAAGCACATGCTAAGTTAATCGCCCAAGGGACGACGTGGAACCCGCAGCAGTATCAGCATGTGGTGGCAGCCAGCGACTACAAAACGGCAGCAGCAGCCTTGCAACAAGATGGCTATGCAACCGACCCTACTTACGCCAAAAAGCTGATCAATGTGATCGAAACCTATAAATTAAATCAATATGATCAATGAACGTTCGTGTTTTAGGCTGGAATTGATTTTAGTGATCGTTGAAGCGTAACAAGGGGCTAAAAGTTGATTAACGATAACTTACTACTGATTTTTCAGTTAAAACACTAATTCAGTAATGTGCTTAAACCCAAATGAAATCTTCCTAATCTGTATTGTCATTCGGAATTAACTGTGATAAAGTTATAATAATTTCAAATCTGTTTCGCTAACTCGTTTTTGGTCGCTAGTTTGTTAACCATGTTAGTGAAAATAGGTTAAAACAAATTTGTTTTAACGCTTTACTTATATAATTACCATAATCTGGTTGGTGCGTTTCTACCCAGAACCGTAAATTCTGGACTATAAGTAAAATAAGTGGTCAATACTACTTCTTTTACCGAATAGTGTAAAAGAAGTTTTTTTGTAAACAGCGTGTCTTCAGCGCAATTATAATTATAAATTTTGGAGGTATTATATTATGAAGTTGCTCGAGGAGCGAATTCGGCGTGATGGTCAAGTTTTAGATGGTAATGTGTTGAAGGTGGATAATTTCTTAAATCATCAAGTTGATCCTGATTTAATGTTTGCTATGGGTGAAGAATTTGCCCAGTTATTCCGCGATGAAGGGATCACGAAGGTATTAACGGTGGAATCATCTGGGATTGCGCCCGCCTTATTGACTGGCTTACAGTTGCACGTGCCCGTTATTTTTGCCCGCAAGCACAAGAGCTTGACGCTGGTTAATGATTTGTACACAGCTACCGTTTATTCTTACACTAAAAAAGTGAGCAACGAAATTTCTATTTCGAAAAAATTTCTCGGCGCCGATGATAAAGTTTTGATCATCGATGATTTCTTGGCCAATGGTCAGGCCGTAGCAGGGTTGATCCAAGTTTGTGAACAAGCTCATGCTGAAATCAAAGGGGTCGGTATTGCCATTGAGAAAACGTTCCAACGCGGCCATGAATTGATCAAAGAAAAAAACATTCGCTTAGAATCCTTGGCCCAAATTGCTTCATTTGAAAATGGTCACGTCGTTTTTGTCGGCGACAAGGAGACTGAAGATGCAGAATAAGCAAGCAAACAGCGTGTCACAACCAAAAGCGGCTGCGCTGGGCTTGCAACATATGTTAGCGATGTATTCTGGCTCAGTTTTAGTGCCGCTTTTGATTGGCGGTGCGCTTCATTTTTCCGCTAGTCAAATGACGTATCTGGTTTCAATTGATATCTTTATGTGCGGTTTAGCCACGTTACTGCAGATTTGGACCAATCGTTTTGTCGGTATTGGGTTGCCAGTTGTGCTCGGTTGTGCGGTTCAGGCCGTTGAACCACTAAAAATGATTGGTGAACGTTTCACCATTGGTACCATGTACGGCGCAATTATTGCCGCCGGTGTTTTTGTTTTTCTAATTGCCGGTGCTTTTTCCAAGATCAAGCGGCTATTTCCGCCGTTGGTCACTGGTACGCTGATCACCGTGATCGGCTTAACCTTGATTCCGGTGGCTTTCACTAATTTAGGTGGTGGCGACGCTTCAGCGAAAAACTTTGGCTCGCCAGATGCGCTAGCAGTTGGTTTTCTAACTGTGTTAGTGATTTTGGCGGTTAACGTGTGGGGCGTTGGCTTTATTCGCCAAATTGCCGTTTTGATTGGTTTATTAGTGGGGACAATTGTCGCTGCGTTTATGGGTATGGTTTCGCTACAGCCAGTTGCCCAGGCCAGCTGGTTACATTTCCCCCAGCCGTTTTACTTTGGCGCACCACATTTTGAATGGTCGTCAATTGTGACTATGATTTTAGTTTCTCTAGTTTCAATGGTAGAATCCACTGGTGTATTTTTTGCGTTAGGCGATATTACCAACCGCAAAATTGATAGCAGTGATTTGAAAAAAGGTTATCGCGCAGAAGGTTTAGCAGTGGTTCTTGGTGGCATTTTCAACACCTTCCCCTACACAACATTCTCGCAAAACGTTGGCTTGGTCCAATTATCTGGGATCAAAACGCGCAAACCTATTTTCTATTCTGCTGGTTTTCTAATTCTGTTAGGCCTATTACCTAAAGTTGGTGCGGTAGCGACGATTATTCCGACGCCAGTATTAGGCGGCGCAATGTTAGTGATGTTCGGTATGGTAGCCATTCAAGGAATTCGGATGTTGCGTAACGTGAATTTCCATAACGATAAAAATGTACTGATCGCTGCTTTGTCAATTGGCTTAGGCCTAGGCGTCAGTGTTGAACCAACGATTTTTCAAGCATTGCCTAAAACCGTGCAACTATTATTAGGCAACGGTATCGTTATGGCCAGTTTATCGGCAGTTTTGTTGAATCTGATTTTGCGGCCACGTCAGCCTGAGGATGAACTAGAAGAAGATGACGGGTTGAATGAAAAAGAGTCAGAGTAATGACGTTGCCGGCATGAACTTGGTGCAGCTAAGACTCAAAAGCTAAATACTTTTTTAAACACTCTGTTTTGACGGGTAGGTGCTGCTATGCTACGATGAAAGCGACTCATAGACGCGTAGATGAAGGTTGTGAAAAATGTGACTGCAGTTATTTATCCAGATAGTATGATTGGTATCATCGGCGGCGACGCTAACAGTAAATTGTTGGCATTAGCGGCGAAAAAATTAGGTTTTCGTGTCGGTATTCTGACCGATACTTTAGATAGTCCTGCGGCCGGCGTTGCGGACGTCACCGAAATGGGCGCTTTAAATTCCGTAACTAATTTACAGAAGTTAGCACAGTTTTGCGACGTCATGACCTATCAGTATGAAAATATCGATACCAATGTGTTAGAGCAGCTCAACGCGGTTAATTTTCCGCAAGGCACGGATATTTTATCGATTACCCAAGATCGTCAGCTAGAGAAGGTTTTCTTTGAAAGTCATAATTTAAATATTGCCCCCTACGCAACAATCGTTGATATCAACGATATTTACGATGCGGTGGGCTCAATTGGCTATCCTTGCGTGTTGAAGCCGATACAAAAAAGCTATGGCAAGCAATTTCAGCATATTATTTATGGTGAAGGTGACATCGCTGCTTGTGAAGAATACTTAACTTCAGGTACTTATATTTTGGAATCATGGGTACCATATGAAAGTGAATTAACGATCATGGTTGCTAAGGATAGCGATAAAAACTTAGCTTATATGCCAGTTGTTGAAGATGTGATCATTGATCAAAAGCTATTTGAAACTATTGTGCCGGCACGAATTAAGCCAGCAGTAATGGCGGAAGTTCAGCGCATCGCGGAATTGATTGGACAAACGCTGGATTATGTTGGTGTGTTCGGCGTTGAATTTTTCTTAACTGCTTCTGACACATTATACGTTAAGCGCCTAGTACCAGGACCGCATACGGCAGGTAACATCTTTAATGAAGCGACCAATGTGTCACAGTATGAACTGCATTTACGGACGTTGTGTCACTGGCCGTTGCCAAAAATAGAGTTGGTCAGTCCGGCAGTCTCGGTGACAATTCCTAAACGACTGATCACTGATACCTTCACACAGGTGCTGATCAAGCCAGACTGGTATTTCTACTATTATCTAGATAACGCTCAAGAAGCTGACGATCGTGCTGGCCACGTGACCATTTTAACCAGCGACACGCGGGCCACTTTAGAACAAATTTACGATACAGAAATTTGGAATAAACCACCACAACATAAGCAAATCAACTGAACTAGTGTCAACGTGGTCAACAAGTCTTAATGCAAGTTGTAAATGGCCTTGTTGACCACTTTAATCTATAAAAAAGTGAGGCTTACTATGTTAGAACGTTATACGCGCCCAGAAATGGGTCACATTTGGACTGATCAGAATCGTTATCAAGCGTGGTTGGAAGTAGAAACGCTAGCCGATGAAGCATGGGCAGAAATTGGCGAAGTACCAAAGGCTGACGCCGTCAAGATTCGCCAAAACGCAACTTTTGATGTGACACGTATTGCTGAGCTGGAGAAACAGACTAAGCATGACGTGGTTGCCTTTACCCGCGATGTTTCTGAAAGCCTTGGTCCCGAGAAAAAATGGGTTCATTACGGTTTAACGTCAACTGACGTAGTCGATACTGCGTTTGGCTATTTGATGAAGCAGGCCAATGATTTAATTCGGCAAGATATTCAAAATTTGATCGACGTTTTAGCTAAGCAAGCAAAAACTTACAAATACACGGTGATGATGGGCCGTACCCATGGCGTACATGCGGAACCAACAACTTTTGGGTTGCGGATGGCGCAATGGTATGCTGAAATGAAACGTAATCAAGAACGCTTCGAGCACGCAGCTAAAGGTGTTGAAGCAGGTAAAATCAGTGGGGCAGTCGGCACATTTGCCAACATTCCACCCTTTGTTGAAGCGTACGTTACCGAACATTTAGGTATTCGCGCACAGGATATTTCTACGCAAATTTTGCCACGTGATCTGCATGCTGAATACGTGGCAACGATGGCTTTAATTGCGACCTCAATTGAACGTTTTGCTACCGAGGTGCGCTCATTGCAACGCACAGAAATTCATGAAGTCGAAGAATTTTTTGCGGCAGGTCAAAAGGGTTCCTCAGCGATGCCGCATAAGCGCAACCCAATCGGTTCAGAAAACGTTACGGGCTTGGCGCGTGTGATTCGCGGGCATATGTTGACGGCTTATGAAGATGTGCCGTTATGGCATGATCGCGATATTTCCCATTCTTCAGCTGAACGAATCATTATTCCTGATACTACCAGCTTGTTGGATTACATTTTGCATCGTTTCACTAAGATTCTGGATACGTTAACTATTTTCCCAGAAAAAATGCGGAGCAATATGGACGTTACTTACGGTCTGATCTACAGCCAACGTGTGATGTTGAAGTTGATTGAAAGTGGGATGAGTCGTGAGGCGGCTTATGATTTAGTACAGCCAAAAACTGCGGTGGCGTGGGATGAGAAAAAAGCATTCCGGCCATTGTTGGAAGCTGATCCCAAAATCACGGATGCACTTAGCAGCAAAGACTTAGACGATGCCTTTGACTATCACTGGCATTTACGGCACGTTGATGAAATTTTCGCGCGTGTCGGCTTAGCTGAATAGATGGAAACGAAACAGTAAGTTGCGGCTTACTGTTTTTTTACACCAATAGTGCGAACTTATATTCGTATTTTCATAATTCTTTAGAGAAGTTTACGTAAATTTTTGCTATAATGTTGAGTTGAACGATGTAGCGCCGAGTTGACTTAACTTGGCGTTTTCCAGTTAGAGAAGAAAATAACGCAAAGTTGTTTAATATTAAAATAATTAAAACGGGGGACTGACTAAGTTATGGCCACAACGGATTTATTAACGGGCATGAACGACAAGCAGCAAGAGGCAGTGCAACAGACAGAAGGACCATTATTGATCATGGCTGGCGCCGGCTCAGGGAAAACGCGGGTCGTGACCCATCGAATTGCCTACTTAATTGAAGAATTAGACGTGGCGCCATGGCGGATTTTAGCCATTACCTTTACAAATAAGGCTGCACGAGAAATGCGCGAACGGGTGGCAGATTTATTGAACGAGCGCGCTGAATCAGTTTGGGTGTCGACCTTCCATGCGTTATGCGTGCGGATTTTACGCCGTGATATCGATAAAATGACCGGCTATAGTCGCTCATTTACCATCGCTGATCCCGGTGAACAAAATACGCTGATGCGCCGAATCTTAACGCAGCAGAATATTGATCCCAAAAAATACACACCACGCTCAGTCCTTGGCGAAATTTCAAACGCCAAGAACCAATTATTAACGCCAAAAGACTACGCTGCCGCTGCAAAATCACCGTTTGAAGAAATTGTGGCGCGTTGTTATGAACCTTATCAAAACGAATTAGAAGCTAATCAGGCGCTTGATTTCGATGACTTGATCATGATCACCATCGAGTTATTCCGCAAGTCACCGGATACGTTGGCCTATTATCAAGATAAGTTCCGCTACATTCATGTTGATGAATACCAGGATACCAACCAAGCACAATATACTTTGGTTAATATGTTGGCCCAAAAGTCGCATAATTTATGTGTTGTCGGTGATGCCGATCAGAGTATCTATGGCTGGCGGGGCGCTGATATGAGCAATATTATGAACTTTGAAAAGGATTATCCTGAAGCTAAAACAGTTATGCTGGAGCAAAATTATCGTTCAACGCAAACCATTTTGCAGGCCGCGAATTCGGTGATCAACAATAATGTTAACCGCCAGCCCAAAAAATTGTGGACGGAAAATGATCCCGGCGACAAGATTTCCTATTACCGTGGTCAAAATGAGCATGATGAAGCGCGATTTGTAGTAGCCAAAATTCAAGAAGAAATGGCTGCTAAGCAGTTCAACTATGGTGACTTTGCCGTTTTATACCGGACTAATGCACAATCACGGACGATTGAAGAAAATTTGGTCAAGGCCAATATTCCCTATAAAATGGTTGGCGGTCATAAATTCTACGATCGTAAAGAAATCAAGGATTTACTGGCCTATTTACGGGTGATCGTCAATCCAGATGATTCCATTGATTTTGAACGTATCGTTAACAGCCCGAAGCGTGGTATTGGTAACGGAACAATTGATAAGCTGCGGGAGTTCGCCAATTACAATAATTGGTCGTTACTGGAAGCTGCGCGTAATGTTGACTTAGCCAACGGTATTGCCACGCGGGCTCGGCACACATTAGGCAGTTTTGCTACAACCATGACGGCTTTGCGGGATAAACGGACAGAGTGGGATGTTACTGAACTCACTAATCAAATGTTAGATCAAACGGGCTATTTAGACGCATTGAAGCAAGAAAAAACGCTTGAAGCGCAGACCCGGGTTGAAAATATTCAAGAATTTCTCTCCGTAACTAAAGAATTTGATGACGGCTACGATGATGAGGAAGACGCAGATAGTGACCGTTTCGTTGATTTTTTGACCGATTTAGCGCTGGTTTCCGATCAAGATTCAATTGAAGAAGAAAGCAGTGAAGTCACTTTAATGACGTTACATGCCGCTAAAGGACTGGAGTTTCCGGTTGTCTTTATGATGGGGATGGAAGAGGGCATTTTCCCACTGTCACGAGCGATGATGGAAAATGATGAATTAGAAGAAGAACGGCGTTTGGCGTACGTAGGTATTACGCGAGCGAAGAAGAAGCTTTATTTGACTAACGCTTATTCGCGAATGCTGTACGGCCGTACGCAAAGTAACCCTGCTTCCCGTTTTGTTGGCGAAATCGATGAAGACTTGATTCGTTTTGAAAATAAAACTGCCGGCAGCTTATCGGAGCGCAATATTCCGTTTAGCGATTCGCGGCAACAAAATGCTTATACGCGGGCAACGGCGACGACTTATCGATCCGCACGTGTTGGGACTGCAGCTAAAGCAACGACTAATACACCAAGTACGGGTGCTGAAGACAAGTCATGGCAAGCCGGCGACAAAGTTGAACACAAAAAATGGGGCGAAGGTACCGTGGTCAAGGTCAGTGGTAGTGGCACCGACGCGGAACTGGATATTGCCTTTAAGTCACAAGGCATTAAACGGCTATTGGCGGCATTTGCGCCGATTACGAAAGTAACGGAATAGCACGTCATTAGCGAAATGGTCATGTTCGCTGCGTTTGCCAAGGCAAACCAGTAATGATATTGACGCTTTTTCAAATACTCTCTTGAAAGAAGGTGGCACCTGCTGGAGGTTTTCCGGTGGGCTATTATGGCTTTAGAGAAACCAATTGAGCAATATTCTGAACAAGAAGCTAGCGCAGCGGCGTTAGCGTTACGTAACGTGTTAGAGCAATGGAGTCAAGCTTACTACACAGCGGATCAGCCGTTGGTAGAAGACAACATTTATGATGAAAATTATCGTGATCTGGAAACGCTAGAGCACGCTTTTCCAGCGATTGTGACCAGCGACTCACCAACGCAGCAAGTTGGGGGACAGGTGCTACCAGGCTTTACTAAAGTAACGCATGAGCAGCCAATGCTTTCAATGGGTGATGTTTTTTCACTTGATGAACTGGCTAGCTTTGATTCGCGGTTACGTAAAAACGTGACAACTGATTTTGAATATAGTGTTGAACTTAAAATTGATGGTTTGGCGATTTCCTTGATTTATGAGGATGGTATTTTTGTTCGTGGGGCTACTCGTGGTAACGGGACAATTGGTGAAGATATTACACAGAATTTAAAAACGATCAAGTCGATTCCACAAAAATTGACTGAACCACTGTCGATTGAAGTTCGTGGTGAGTGTTACATGCCACGCGTATCTTTTGCCAAGTTAAATCAGCGCCGTGAAGCGGATGGCCTAGCGACTTTTGCGAATCCGCGCAATGCAGCTGCTGGGAGTTTACGGCAACTGGATTCACGGGTAACGGCTGCACGCAATTTATCAACCTGGATCTACACGTTAACTGATTATGCGGCACTAAACGTCACAACACAGGCGCAAGCACTAACTCGGTTACGTGAGCTGGGTTTTGCAGTTAATCCGACGACTAAAGTTTGCAAAACATTAGATGAAATTGATGCGTTTATCGCCGAATATCAAGCGCAGCGGAATACATTGGACTACGATATTGACGGAATCGTTTTAAAGGTAAACTCATTGGCGCTGCAGGCAGCATTGGGTAACACAGTCAAGGTGCCACGTTGGGAAATTGCTTATAAATTTCCACCAGAAGAAGCGCAGACGGTCATCAATGAAATCGAATGGACTGTCGGTCGTACTGGTGTTGTGACACCAACCGCGGTGATGGATCCAGTGCAGCTCGCCGGAACCACAGTAGCGCGGGCAACTTTGCACAACGGTGATTTAATTCAGGAAAAGGATATCCGCCTGCATGATACTGTTTTGATTCATAAAGCAGGTGACATCATTCCTGAGGTCTCGACTGTGTTAACGGATCAGCGCTCGGTGGCGAGCCAGCCGTACGTGCTGCCAACGCGTTGTCCTTCCTGCGATTCGCCACTGGTTCATTTGGAAGACGAAGTGGCTTTACGCTGCATCAACCCTAAGTGTCCAGCACAAATCAAGGAACAGTTGACCCATTTTGCATCACGGAATGCCATGAATATTGATGGGCTGGGTCCGCAAATCGTTCAGCAATTATTTGACCGCAAATTAGTGGCCGATGTGGCTGATTTGTATCAATTAACATTGGAACAGTTATTAACTTTAGATAAATTTAAAGAAAAATCGGCCAATAACTTATTGCAGGCAATCGAGCGTAGTAAAGCTAATTCATTAGAACGATTGCTTACTGGCCTAGGTATTCGCCACGTTGGTGCTAAAATGGCACGCTCATTGGCGGAATATTTCGGTGATATGGCCAGTTTGCAAGCCAGTACCGCTGAGGAGTTAGAAGCAATCGATACGTCGGGCACAATTATTGCCAACAGCGTGCGTACGTATTTTTCTGCGCCGGAAGTGCCAGCGTTGCTTGATCAATTAGCGGCGGCTGGGGTCAACATGCGCTATCTGGGCCCAGCACCAGTTAGCGCTGGCGCCACACCATTTGCGGGTAAAGTTATGGTGCTCACCGGCACCTTGGAGCGGCATAAGCGGGCCGAGCTAACCACAACGTTGGAAGATCTAGGCGCGAAAGTTACTGGTAGCGTGTCGAAAAAGACGGATATCGTCGTCGCCGGTGCAGATCCTGGTAGCAAGTACACCAAGGCGCAGAACTTAGGCGTCACAATTTGGGACGAAGCGACTTTGGAGCAAAACTTGCAAGACTTGACTGACTAGCGGTATCATGGTTCCTAAGATGCAAGGAGGAAATGTTGTGAAACGATTTAGCACAATATTAGCTTTAATAGTTAGCGCAGCTCTGTTGACAGCGTGTGGTCGGTTAGGCTCATCCGGTGTCGGCACAACGAGCAGCACCAAAACCACGAGTACAATTCAGACGACTGGCCAAACTTCTGATGATGAATACCAAGGCGTGATCCAAAATGGTAAATACAAAACTAGTAAGGCGCGCGGCCTGACTAAGGATCAAAACACTAACGGCTCAAACTTAAAGAGTTTTGAAAATGGATTACAAACAATTTCACAAAAACAATTTGCTACGGATGATTATATTTTCCAAGAAGGTCAATATTTGAAGAAAGCTACAGCGCAGAATTGGTTGGATCGTAAATCCAAGAGTAACGCTAGCGGCTTGAATCCGGTGGATAACGGGGAAACTGATGCAACTAAGCGGAACCCTGATTATATACAAGCGATTGAAGAGCAAGATTATATGACCCAAGACGGTAATAATCTGAAGCTTGGTGGGATGACAATTGGTTTGGCGATGAACCAGGTCGACTATTATCAAAAAGAAGACTATGGCGCCACCTATGAAACCAAAATTTCGCACGATAAAATGGTTAGTGAAGGTAAGTCGATGGCCAATACAGTGGTTTCACGGATGCGTAAAACTGAAGGCGTCGGTAATGTGCCAATTGTCATCGCATTATATGAACAAGCCACTAATGACAGCCTAGTCGGCGGAACTTTCTTTGCCTATGGTATCAGTAAAGACGGCGGTAAAACCATTAGCGAGTGGCACAATGTGAATGAAGCCAATTACGTATTACCAGTAGTTGGTAGTGCTAAATCAGGTAGTACCAGCGATGCCGATTCCTTTAGCAACTTCAAAACGAACGTGCAATCGTTCTTCCCTAACTTATCTGGCGTGACGGCGCAAACACACTATAAGGATGGCAATTTATCGGGGATGAACATCACCATCAATACGCAATTCTATAGTGAAACTGAAATCAAGAGCTTCACCCAATATTTAGTTACAGCAGCAAATAAATATTTACCAAGTGAGGCGGCTATTGAGATCACGGTTCAATCAACCGATGGCACGCAGGCGTTCATTGCGCGTGAAGCGGGCGAAAAGAGCTTCTATAGTCACGTGTTTGGTAGTTACTAAAATAAATAGGGTTAAACGCTAATATGGAGTAATTAAGACCTATAAAGTTGCTTACATTGTTCTAGTCCCGCCATGAGTGACAGATGAGATCACCGAATTCATCTGTTCAGCATGGCGGGATTTTTATTTGCCAATATTAGAATATCGCGCGTTATTCACATCGTTTACTCATGAAAATTAGAATGAAAGCTCGTTATTAGTAGGTGATTGTGCTAAACTAAAAAATAGCTGTTTTTTAATGCTCATTAATATGAGATTTAATTAAGAATTTTCTGGAGGGACGTAACGTGCATCAAAAACGTTTTTTACGCCTTAGTCTTGGCTGGCGTATCGTGATCGGCTTAGTATTAGGCTTAATTGTTGGCGCATTGACTTATCAAAATAAAGTCGCTATTGCTATTCTTAACCCGATCGGTACCATCTTCATTAATCTGATCAAGATGATCGTCTTACCTATCGTAGTGTCTTGCTTAGTCGTTGGTATTGCTAAAATGGGTGATATCAAAAAATTAGGTCGTGTCGGTGGTAAAACGCTGATTTACTTTGAACTAATGACGACCGTCGCGATTGCGTTAGGTTTAGTCGTTGGTAATCTAACCAAGCCAGGTGATGCGATCAATATTCAAACCTTGAGCAAGGTGTCGATCAGCCAATATGCGGCCACTGCCAAAACGGCTAGTAACCATGGACTCAGTGACATTATCATGAATATTGTGCCGACGAACTTTTTTGAAGCGTTGGGTAAGGGCGATATGATTCCAGTGATCTTCTTTACCGTTATGTTTGGTCTTGGTATCGCCGCAATCGGTAAACGTGGCCAAATTCTGACTGACTTTTTTGAAGCCGCTTCGGAAGTGATGTTTAAAGTCACTAACTGGATCATGCAATTAGCCCCAATCGGTGTATTTGCTCTAATTGGCGTTACCATCGCTCAGTTTGGACTGGGCGCGCTGAAACCTTTGGCGCTGTTCCTGCTGATTACTTACGCAACCATGATCATCTTCGTAGTCGTCGTCATGGGGTTGGTGGCGCGGTTGTTCCATCTAAATATTTTCGATTTGTTATTGGTGATCAAGGATGAACTCATTTTGGCGTTTTCCACAGCTAGTTCTGAAGCTGCCTTACCGAAAATCATGGAAAAGATGCCGCGTTATGGCGTCAGCCAAGGGATCGCGTCATTTGTTATTCCCACCGGCTATACCTTCAACTTAGATGGTTCGGCGATTTATCAATCGTTGGCGGCACTGTTTTTGGCACAGGCTTATCATATCCATTTAAGCCTCGGGCAGCAGATCACGTTGTTAGTCGTTTTGATGATCACGTCTAAAGGGATGGCTGGTGTGCCTGGCGCGTCTTTCGTTGTCTTGTTGGCAACAATCACCACGATTGGTGTCCCAGCTTCAGGGCTGGCCTTTATCGCCGGTGTTGATCGCTTAGTTGACATGGGTCGCACTGCGGTTAACGTGGTGGGTAACTCACTGGCGGCGTTGATCATCGCTAAGTCGGAACACGAATTTGACGAGGATAAGCAGCAAAATTATTTAGCGGAAATAAAAGCCGCATCAGCACAAAAAGCAAATTAAACTAAGTGAAAAAACACTTTTCAGAAACTAGCAGCGATTTCGCTGCTTTTTTTGCAGCCTGAATCGAAATCTATTACGCTACGTGCTATAATAATTACATTGTGGCCGCATACGCGGTTAAACTTGGCGTGCTTTTTCAACCGCACGCTAAGGAAGCTTCACGATAAAATTAAAATGTAATAAAAATGAAAGAGAGGCCAGAGAATTGGCAATTAGTAAAGAGCAAGTCACTCACGTTGCGAACCTCGCCCGTTTATCTTTTGATGATGCAGAATTAAGTCAGTTTACTGATCAAATGAGTGAAATTACAGATATGTTCAATGAACTGCAAGCAGTCGATACAACCGATGTTGAACCGATGACGCATGTCGTCGATTTAGTGAATGTTGTCCGCGAAGATGTCCCAGCACCGGCTGATCCAGAAGAACGTAAGGCGTTATTGGCCAATGCACCAGATACTGAAGATGGCTATATCAAGGTGCCAGCAATTTTTAACAATGGGGAGGATTCGGCTGAATGAACTTCTTTGACAATGATTTGACCACGATCCATAACCAGTTGGTCAACCAAGAATTGACTAGTTATGATTTAACGAAACAAACAATTGATGCCTTAAAAGAAACCGATAAAACAATCGATGCTTTTTTGACATTGGATGAAGCTAATGCCTTGGCAACGGCTAAAGCAATTGATGAAAAAGGAATCGATCCGGACAACTTATTTGCCGGTATTCCCATTGCTATCAAAGATAACATTATGACTAAAGGGTTACGGACCACTGCAGCTAGTAAGATTCTCGAGAATTTTACGCCGGTTTATGATGCTACGGTTATGGAAAAAATCCACGCTAACGACATGGTTGTCATCGGTAAAACGAACATGGACGAATTTGCCATGGGTGGTTCAACTGAAAATTCAGCTTTTAAGACCACTAAGAACCCGTGGAACACAACCAAAGTGCCTGGTGGCTCATCTGGTGGCTCTGCTGCAGCCGTTTCAGCTGGGATGGTACCATTTACCTTAGGCTCAGATACAGGTGGCTCAATTCGCCAGCCAGCCTCATTTACTGGTGTTGTCGGTATGAAGCCAACCTATGGCCGTATTTCCCGTTGGGGTTTGATCGCCTTTGGTTCAAGTTTGGATCAAATTGGCCCATTCTCCCGTAGCGTCAAAGATAACGCGGCGTTGTTGAATATTTTAGTTGGCGTCGACAAGCGTGATGGCACCTCAGTTGGTGATCATGATGCTGATTTTACGGCTAAATTAGATGCCGGCGTTAAAGGCTTACGAATCGGCTTGCCTAAGGAATATTTAGGTGCCGGTGTACAACAAGAAGTTAAGGACGCTATTTTGGCGGCTGCTGACAAATACCGTGAGTTAGGTGCAATCGTGGACGAAGTTTCTTTGCCACATTCTAAATACGGTGTCGCTGCTTACTACATTATCTCTAGTTCTGAAGCTTCATCTAACTTGCAACGCTTTGACGGTATCCGTTATGGCGTACGGGCTAAGGATGCTAAGAATTTGAATGATGTTTACGTGGATTCACGGACGCAAGGTTTTGGTCCTGAAGTTAAGCGGCGGATCATGTTGGGGATGTATTCCTTATCTGCTGGCTACTACGATGCTTATTTCAAGAAAGCGGCGCAAGTTCGTACGTTAATGCGCCAAGACTTCGCTAATATTTTCAAAGATCATGACTTAGTTCTTGGTCCTGTTGCCCCAACCACGGCTTATGGTATCGGCGAAGACGTCAGTGATCCTTTGACCATGTATGCTGGTGACGTATTAAGTGTACCGGTTAACTTAGCTGGCCTACCTGGCTTATCCTTACCCGCCGGTTTCGCTGATGGCTTACCAATTGGCATGCAAATAATTGGCCAATCATTTGATGAGGCCACCATTTATCAAGCTGGCTATGCTTTTGAACAGGCCACTGATTTCCACAAACAAGTCCCAACGTTAGGGGGTAACAACTAGTGAATTTTGAAACGACTATCGGACTTGAAGTCCATGTTGAATTAAAAACAAAATCAAAAATGTTTAGTCCATCGGCCAATGAATTTGGCGATACCCCTAACATGAACACGAACGTGATTGACTGGGGTTATCCTGGTGTTTTGCCTAGTGTTAACAAGGGTGCATTGGAATACGGTATGCGTGCTGCCTTAGCGTTGAACGCAACGATTGCCAAGGAAAACCACTTTGACCGTAAAAACTATTTCTATCCTGATAATCCAAAAGCTTATCAGATCACGCAATTTGAGCAGCCCATCGGCCATGATGGTTGGGTGGAAGTTGAATTAGAAGCCGGTGACACTAAAAAAATCGGTATTGAAGAATTACATTTGGAAGAAGATGCCGGTAAAAATACCCATCGCGGCCAAAATTCTTACGTTGATTTAAACCGTCAAGGCACACCATTAATTGAAATCGTCTCGAAACCAGATATGGCTTCGCCTGAAGAAGCTTACAAATATTTGGAAACTTTGCGGCAAGTCATTCAATTTAGCGGCGTTTCTGACGTTAAAATGGAAGAAGGCTCATTGCGGGTCGACGCCAATATTTCAATTCGGCCAGTGGGTCAAACTGAATACGGGACCAAGACGGAATTAAAGAACATCAACTCATTTAACTATTTACGTAAAGGTTTGGAATACGAAGAAAAGCGTCAAGCTCAGATCCTGTTGTCTGGCGGCACAATTCGCCAAGAAACACGTGGCTATAATGAAAATACTGGCGAAACCGTATTACAACGGATTAAGGAAGGCTCTGACGATTACCGTTACTTCCCAGAACCAGATATCCCACCAATTCACATTAGCGATGACTGGATCGAAGCGGTACGACAATCAATTCCTGAAATGCCAGCAGCACGGCGACAACGTTATGTCAACGACCTTGGTTTAAGTGCCGCAGATGCGACTGTTTTGACGCAAAGCTTGGAAATGTCTGATTTCTTTGAAGCAACGGTTAAAGCTGGCGCTGATGCAAAATTAGCGGCTAACTGGTTGCAAGGCGAAGTTAGTGCGTACTTAAATGCAGAAAAGCTAGAATTAGCAGGAACTAAATTAACTGCAGAAAATCTGGCAACAATGATCAATTTAATTACTGACGGGACAATTTCCTCGAAAATTGCCAAGAAAGTCTTCAAAGAAATCATTACTAATGGAACGGAACCCAAGCAATGGGTCGAAGCAAAAGGCTTAGTTCAGTTATCTGATCCAGCTAAGTTATTGCCGATCATCACCGAAATTTTGGATAATAACCAACAATCGATCGATGACTTCAAAAAGGGTAAAGACCGTGCCATCGGCTTCTTGGTTGGTCAAATCATGAAACAAACCCGTGGCCAGGCTAATCCTAAAGTGGTTAATCAATTATTGATGAAGGAATTGAAGCAGCGTTAGATAGGTTGAAACTAAGAGCTTAAACGTGGTTAAAAAGAAAAAGCTTACACATAACGGAAGGTTCCTTACGTTAAGCTAGGCTATGTTCCAGTTTTTGAATGCTTTTTTACCACGCTCTAAAAAGGAGGATTCTCATGCAGCAGCGGGCGCGTATTATTTATAATCCTAAGGCTGGTCATGAAGGCTTGAAACAAAGTCTAGTCGATATTTTTGCGATTTTTGAGCAAGCTGGTTATGAAACAAGTGCTTACGCAACGACGCCAGAGCCACTTTCTGCGCAAAACGAAGCAACCCGCGCGGCACAAGCCGGCTTCAATTTAGTAGTTGCTGCTGGCGGCGATGGGACGATCAATCAGGTCGTCAACGGCTTAGCTAGTTTGAAAAAGCGGCCTAAAATGGCGATTATTCCGGCAGGGACAACTAACGACTATGCGCGAGCACTAAAAATTCCGCGCGATGATCCTGTTGAAGCGGCCAAAATCGTTTTGAAGAAAAAAACAATCAAAATGGATATTGGCCGTGCCGATAAAGAATATTTCATGAATATTGCCGGCGGGGGCTTTTTAACGGAGCTTACTTATGGTGTACCGTCAGAAACTAAATCAATCTTTGGCTATTTAGCGTACTTACTGGAAGGTGCGCGGATGTTACCGCAGATCAAGCCGGTACCAATGCATTTAGTTTATGATGACGGTGAATTCAAAGGCAATGCGTCCATGTTTTTGCTCGGCTTGACTAATTCAATCGGTGGTTTTGAAAAGGTAGCGCCAGACATTACGTTAGGTGACGGCCGTTTCTCACTGATCATCGTCAAAACTGCTAATTTGGCTGAACTAGTACGCTTGCTTGCACTAGCTATCAACGGCAAACATTTAAATGATCCGCGTGTGATTTATGTTAAAACGCATAAGCTAGTTGCGAAAACGACTAACGGCGCAGAAATGAAAATCAATTTAGACGGCGAATTTGGCGGTACCGCACCAATGACTTTCGTCAATCTAAAGCAGCATTTAGAAATTTTTGCTGACGTTGACGCAATGCCGGAAACAGCTTTAGCAGCAGAGAATGATGCTGGTTTACCTGACGTACCAGTGAAACCAAAAACTGAAGTAACACATTAAGCGTGTGTAAACTTGCTAAAAATGCTGTTCTCCGTTAGAATAGAGAGCAGTATTTTTTTATGCTCGTGTTGGCAGTTGAAACGTAGTTAAAAAGCGCTGTCGTTAGACTTGGCAAGGTTCAAGTCGTCGTTTTTTTGCGCCTGGCTAGGCTAGTGCTCAAAATCGGAGCGCTTTTTAAAAGCACTCTTACAAGGAGACCAAAATGAAATTTATCGCACCAGTAACAAAAAATGAAGAAATCACCGCAACAATTATTGACCTGACTTACGAGGGGATGGGGGTTGCTAAAGTATCCGACTACCCATTGTTTATTGAAGATGCTTTACCTGGTGAAGAAGTAAAATTAGTTATCACCAAAGTAGGTAAAAATTACGGCTATGCCCGTGTAATGGAACGGCTTAACGATAGCCCTGATCGTGTGGAATTACCTAATAAAACGTACATGCAATCTGGTATTGCGCCATTAGGCCATTTAAGTTATGCAGCACAATTGAAGTTTAAGCAACAACAATTACGCAATGTGTACCAAAAAAATCATCTCGATATCGACGTTTTACCAACAATTGGGATGGCTGATCCTAAAGGCTACCGTAATAAGGCACAGATTCCTGTCCGCCAAGTTAACGGTCAACTAGAAACTGGCTTTTATCGCAAACGTAGTCATCAATTGATTCCACTAGAAGATTTCTATATTCAAGACCCTGAAATCGACCGTGCAATCATTATCGTACGTGATCTTTTACGCCAGTACCACGTGCCCGCTTATGATGAAGCCCGTAATCGCGGTATCATGCGCCATATCATGGTTCGGCGCGGTCGTTTCACTCACGAAATGATGATTGTTTTGATCACACGGACCAGAGATATTCCACAATTGCAGAATATTATCAGTGGTATTGTAACTAAATTACCTGAAGTTGTTAGTATTATGCAAAGCGTTGTACCTAAGCCAACCAATGTGATCCTTGGGCGCACAGTTAAGAAATTATACGGTAAAACGTATATTCATGACCAAATTTTAGGCCATACGTTTGACGTCTCCGCTTTGTCGTTCTTTCAGGTTAACCCATTACAGACAGAAAAGCTTTACCAAACCGCCATCGACGCAGCACATTTAACTGGTAAAGAAACCGTGATCGACGCTTATTCTGGTATCGGCACCATTTCCTTGTCATTGGCTAAACACGCAAAGTATGTCTACGGCGTTGAAGTAACCGAAGCTGCGGTTGCTGATGCTAAACGTAATGCCAAACATAACGGCATTCACAACGTGAAATTCCAGCTTGGCTTAGCCGAAAAAGTCATGCAAGAATGGCGTGAAGCTGGCTTTGAAGCTGACGTCTTAGTTGTCGATCCACCACGCAAAGGCTTGGCCAGCACATTTGTCGAAGCTGTTGGTGTTATGAAGCCCAAACGAATCGTCTACGTTAGCTGCAACCCAGCAACTCTAGGCCGTGATATTGCCTTACTACAAGAATTTGGTTACCGCGCTGAAAAAACGCAACCAGTCGATATGTTCCCCTTAACGCAACACATCGAATCTGTAACGGCGTTAACGCTGGCTTAATTTATTCTATTCACAAAGTAAATGATACTTGAACAAGCTAGTAAAAAAGCGTCTT
Organism: Loigolactobacillus jiayinensis; assembly: GCF_003946445.1. Taxonomy (GTDB): domain Bacteria; phylum Bacillota; class Bacilli; order Lactobacillales; family Lactobacillaceae; genus Loigolactobacillus; species Loigolactobacillus jiayinensis. The sequence goes on from NZ_RHOF01000013.1 coordinate 55,204, forward strand.
TCAGTTATAAATCAGGTTTTAAACTTGATTTGTAGTCGAAGGACGTTTTTTAGTCCAACCTGGTAAAAATAGGTTGCCGCATCCAATTATTCGGATAATTACGCTTTAATTTGAACGGCTGACTGATGGACAACAGTTTGGAAAAACGTATAATTAAGTCGGATAAAGCGTAACAAACAAAATTGCTGGTTTCATCCACGTAGTGAAAAAATATTAGTTTTGTTATCAGGAGATGGATGATTCAATGGATGTTAAAGACGAATTTAACCAAATCATGCAAGAAGCAGCGCAGGTATCAATTGCAACGCTGACTGTCGACGGCCAAGCACCAGATGTCAGAATTGTTTTATTTGTTTATTTACCAGAAACACATCAACTATTATTCATGTCAGGTGCTGATTCACCAAAAATAGCACAAATCGCTGCCCATTCAGCTGCGGCCTTTACTACGCAGTCAGTTAGTGATCAAAAGTATGCCCGCGCCAAACAAGCCAAGGTTCAAAAAGTCACGCCAACTGAAGCAATGAAGACAGCTTATTTTGCTAAATTCCCAACTAGCGCTGCTTACGCTGCCCACAGTGAATTCTTCACAGTTGACTTCAATTCAGCAGACGTTACAGCTGATAATCAGACGGAGACGATAACGTTTTAATGCCGCTAGCTGAAGTAAATATATATCGATAAAGAGGAGCCCCTTGAGATTAGACATCAGTCTAATTTCAAAGGGCTTTTGCTGTGATTAAATTTGGGTTAAATTAGAAATGAAGGCTGAGATTATGTCTGATCGCTTACAGTGTAAATTTACGATGAAAATAAGAATTATGTATCGTTAGTTTTTTAGTCTATTTGTTTAACAATTCCATTAGGAATAAAAAATTACGCTAAATCATCTTCTGGAAACGTTGTTATTATGCTAAACTAAAGGAAATTACAAAGATGGAGTTGATAGTATGGGGTATAGAATAGGATTAGATGTGGGTATTACTTCAACCGGGTATGCTGTCTTAAAAACGGATAAAGCAGGAAATCCATATAAAATTTTAACACTAGATTCAGTGATTTATCCACGGGCTGAAAATCCTAAAACAGGTGCTTCATTAGCTGAACCGCGGCGGATAAAACGAGGATTACGGCGACGTACTCGCCGAACCAAATTTCGAAAGCAACGAACACAACAATTATTTGTACATAGCGGTTTATTATCTAAGGCTGAAATTGAGCAGATCTTAGAGAACCCGCAAACCCATCATTCAGTTTATGAACTCCGCGTGGCTGGACTTGATCGACGTTTGACTAACAATGAATTATTCCGTGTGCTTTATTTCTTTATTGGCCACCGAGGATTTAAATCGAATCGTAAGTCTGAGCTCAACCCAGAAAATGAAGCCGATAAAAAGCAAATGGGTCAGTTGCTTAATTCAATTGAAGCTATCAAAAAAGATATGGCTGAAAAGGGATACCGTACGGTTGGTGAGTTGTATGTAAAAGATTCTAAATATACGGATCACAAACGTAATAAAGGCTATAATGATGGCTATTTAAGTACGCCAAATCGGCAAATGTTAGTTGATGAAATTAAGCAGATTTTGGATAAGCAACGTGAATTGGGTAATGAAAAGTTGACTGATGAGTTTTATGCAACTTATTTACTGGGTAATGAAGACCATGCTGGTATTTTTCAAGCACAGCGGGATTTTGATGAAGGCCCTGGGTCTGGTCCTTATGCCGGTGATCAAATCAAAAAGATGGTTGGAAAAGATATTTTTGAGCCAACTGAGGATCGTGCGGCTAAAGCAACCTACACTTTCCAATACTTTAACTTGTTACAGAAGATGACTAGTTTAAATTATCAGAATACAACTGGCGATAATTGGCATCCATTAAATGGTCTTGAGCGACAAGCAATTATTGATACTGTTTTTGCAAAAGCGGAGAAACCAACTAAAACTTATAAACCGACAGATTTTGGCGAACTACGTAAGTTATTAAAATTACCAGATGACGCTCGATTTAATCTGGTCAATTATGGTAGTTTGCAAACGCAAAAGGAAATTGAAACTGTTGAAAAGAAAACACGGTTTGTTGATTTCAAAGCCTATCATGATTTGGTGGGGGCATTACCAGAAGAAATGTGGCAGAATCGCCAACTGTTAGACCACATCGGAACTGCGTTGACTTTATATTCAAGTGATAAACGACGTCAGCGCTATTTTGCTGAGGAGTTAAACTTGCCTAAAGAACTGATTGACGTTCTTTTGCCGTTAAATTTTGCTAAATTTGGTCATTTATCGATTAAATCAATGCAGAATATTATTCCGTATCTGGAAATGGGTCAGGTTTACAGTGAAGCAACAACTAATGCTGGTTATGATTTCCGCAAAAAGGAAATTTCAAAAGACACGATTCGTGAAGAAATTGCTAATCCAGTTGTTCGCAGAGCGGTAACAAAAACTATTAAAGTAGTTGAGCAAATTATTCGTCGTTACGGTAAACCAGATGGCATTAATATTGAGTTAGCGCGTGAATTAGGTCGTAATTTTAAAGAAAGAGGCGATATACAAAAGCGCCAAGATAAGAATCGCCAAACTAATGATAAAATTGCCGCTGAATTAACTGAATTGGGTATGCCAGTTAATGGTCAGAATATTATTCGCTATAAATTACACAAGGAACAGAATGGTATTGATCCTTATACTGGCGATCAGATTCCATTTGCGAGTGCGTTTAGCGCCAGTTATGAGGTTGACCATATTATTCCCTACAGTATCAGTTGGGATGATAGCTATACCAATAAAGTGCTTACTAGTGAAAAATGTAATCGCGAGAAAGGTAATCGGATTCCGATGGCTTATTTAGCCAACAATGAAAAGCGGACCAATGCATTGATTAACGTGGCGGACAACGTGATCCGTAATTCGCGTAAACGACAAAAGCTTTTGAAGCAGGAGTTAAGTGCCGAAGAGCAAAAAGACTGGAAGCAACGGAATATAAACGACACGCGTTTTATTACCAAAGTCCTTTATAATTATTTCCGACAGGCAGTTGAATTTAATCCTGAATTGGATAAAAAACAACGCGTCTTGCCTTTAAATGGTGAAGTTACATCGAAGATCCGTAGTCGTTGGGGCTTCCTTAAAGTACGTGAAGATGGCGATTTACATCATGCAGTTGATGCTGCCGTAATCGCAGCAATTACGCCTACTTTTATCCAGCAAGTAACTAAATATAGCCAACGGCAAGAAGTCAAAAATAATCGCGCCTTATGGCATGAGACTGAAATCGATAAATCTGAATATAGAGCAGAAGAGAATCGAATGAATGCTAAGTTATTTGATAAAATTTTCAACGGATTCCCATTACCATGGCCAGAATTCCGTGATGAATTACTAGCTCGTATCTCTGATAATCCCGCAGAAATGATGAAGAGTAGGAGTTGGAATACGTATACACCAGTCGAAATTGCTAAATTAAAGCCAGTATTTGTTGTCCGCCTAGCTAATCATAAAATATCAGGGCCAGCACATTTAGATACGATTCGCAGTGCCAAATTATTTGCCGAAAAAGGAATCATACTGAGCCGCGTTAGCATCGCCAAACTGAAATTAAATAACAAAGGTCAGATTGCCACTGGGGATGGTGTTTATGATCCCGAGAATAGTAATAATGGCGATAAGGTGGTTTATTCAGCAATCAAAACGGCATTAGAGGCTCATAACGGTTCTGGTGAATCGGCGTTCCCAGAGGGCTATTTAGAGTATATGGACCATGGCACTAAGAAATTAGTGCGTAAAGTCCGAGTGGCTAAGAAATCTTCATTACCAGTACTGCTAAAGAATAAAGCAGCTGCTGACAATGGTTCGATGGTACGAATTGATGTCTTTAATACTGGCAAGAAGTTTGTGTTTGTACCAATTTACGTTAAGGACACGGTTGACCGGGTATTGCCAAGTAGGGCAGTTGTTGCAAATAAACCACATTCATATTGGTATCAAGTTACTGAAGATGATCAGTTTTGTTTTTCTCTGTATCCAGGAGATATGGTGCATATTGAATCTAAGAAAGGATTTAAACCTAAACTTTCAAACAAAGAAAGTGATTCTGATATTATGCCAATTAAGAATTTTTATGGTTATTTTGATAGTGCGGATATCGCTACTGCGAGCATCAAGGTTCGTTCACACGATAGTTCGTACACGGCAAAAAGTATCGGCATTGCTGGGCTGTTAGCATTCGAAAAATACCAAGTCGACTACTTTGGCCGTTATCATAAAGTTCATGAGAAGAAGCGTCAGTTATTCGTTAAGCGAGATGAGTAATTATGGCCTTTCGGAATTTATACATTCAAAATCCAGCACGCCTGAGTATTGCTAAAAGTCAGTTAGTAATTCAACAGGAAGAGCGCTACACCGTTCCAGTGGAGGATATTTCTAGTATTATGATTGAGCACAAACAATGTACGATCACAGCGCCAGCACTATCCTTTTTGGCTGAGCATCAAGTAGCGGTGTTTACGTGTGATCAGAAGCATCTGCCGTGTGCAGTTGTTTTACCACTGGGTCAGTATTATCGTAAATTAGAGGCATTAGAGTCCCAGTTACATGTACGGACTAAAACTAAAGCGCGTTTGTGGCAGAAACTGATGAAGCAAAAGATTGAGAATCAGGCTAAAGTTTTAGAGTTAAATCACTGTAAAAACATTGCCGAGCTTAACTTTTTAGCAACCCAAGTTACTGAGGGTGATAAAACATTTAAGGAATCACGGGCGGCACGGCTTTACTTTATGGGACTTTTTGGTGATAAATTTAATCGGCGAAATGAAGATGTTATGAATGGTGCTTTAAACTATGGTTACGCAATTATTCGCGGTATCATTGCACGTGATATTTGTGCGTATGGTTTTGAGCCAGCATTTGGCGTATTTCATAAAAACGAGCTAAATCCATTCAATTTAGCTGATGATTTAATTGAGCCGTTTCGCGCGTACGTTGATTTATGGGTTTATGAACATCAAGCTGATTTAAAGGATGGTTTAACCCCTAAGAATAAGCAGGCGTTGTTCCAGCTATTATTTACAGAGGTTCGAATTGATAATGAATTCCATTCGTTGAGTAATGCGGTTCATAAATCAGTCTCATCGTACACCACTTGTTGTCGTAATAACTCTGCTGCGGGATTAAAGTTGCCGGAACTTATCCCGTTAGTGGCGCACGAGTATGAGTAGCAAATATATGCGTTTATTAGTTATGTTTGATTTACCAGTAGTAAAGGCAAAAGATCGCCGTGCAGCCGCAAAATTCCGGCAGTATTTATTAGGCGAAGGCTACGTAATGATGCAATATTCAGTTTATTATCGCATCGTTAACGGCTATGATATGTCAAAAAAATACGAGCTGCGGCTAGATGATAATTTGCCCGAAAAAGGGTCAGTGAGATTATTGGTTATAACCGAGAAACAATTCGATGAAATGCGTCTGTTAGTGGGCGATCCGCTGCCTAACGAAGAAAAAGTTGATAGTGGCCAGATGACCACTTTTTAGACAAGCGAAAGAGCCTGATATCCGCGTGATATCAGGCTCTTTTTGTGTACTGGATCTATTTTAGCTGAAAACTGAAGGAATCAATAGCTAAGACTGTCTCATAGTCTTAGTACCGTAGATCTATTTTAGCTGAAAACTGAAGGAATCAATAGCGTCTTACAAGCAGACTTATACGACAACTGTGATCTATTTTAGCTGAAAACTGAAGGAATCAATAGCAATCTGTACTTGCGATGTTAGCCACTCATGATCTATTTTAGCTGAAAACTGAAGGAATCAATAGCGCGTCTGAGTGCGTTAAAATAGGATATACAGATCTATTTTAGCTGAAAACTGAAGGAATCAATAGCGACTGATAACGGTTATAACGGTACCACAACGATCTATTTTAGCTGAAAACTGAAGGAATCAATAGCGCATTGTGACGTAAGTATCACCTGTCATGGATCTATTTTAGCTGAAAACTGAAGGAATCAATAGCGAAAAAGGCCAGTGATTCATCGTTGCTGGTGATCTATTTTAGCTGAAAACTGAAGGAATCAATAGCTAAAGTCGTTACATCGACAGAATGAAGCAGATCTATTTTAGCTGAAAACTGAAGGAATCAATAGCATCAACTGCACTGTCAGCTGTCGATCGTGCGATCTATTTTAGCTGAAAACTGAAGGAATCAATAGCCACGGTGAATAAATATTGTCCTTATTTTACGATCTATTTTAGCTGAAAACTGAAGGAATCAATAGCCCATTAGCTGCTTGATCGCATCTCCCATTGGATCTATTTTAGCTGAAAACTGAAGGAATCAATAGCGTAAAGCGTCCTATTAATCTGTCGATATTAGATCTATTTTAGCTGAAAACTGAAGGAATCAATAGCGGCTGTTACCAACATCAATCACAACTTGGGGATCTATTTTAGCTGAAAACTGAAGGAATCAATAGCATGCTTAATATTGGCTTAGGGCTACCGACTGATCTATTTTAGCTGAAAACTGAAGGAATCAATAGCAATAATCTGCTTAACCGCAGGTACACCAATGATCTATTTTAGCTGAAAACTGAAGGAATCAATAGCGTGAAAGCATGAACTATAGCGAAAAAGTTTGATCTATTTTAGCTGAAAACTGAAGGAATCAATAGCAGGCTTAGTCAAGCAGTTAACCGGCGGTGAGATCTATTTTAGCTGAAAACTGAAGGAATCAATAGCTATAATAAGCGTGCACCGTTTACCATTAGGGATCTATTTTAGCTGAAAACTGAAGGAATCAATAGCAAATATAATCATCATCAGCGCTGTCAACTCGATCTATTTTAGCTGAAAACTGAAGGAATCAATAGCTCCTTGACCTGTAACAATGATATCTAGTTGGATCTATTTTAGCTGAAAACTGAAGGAATCAATAGCAGACAAACCGCAGATTCAAAGCTTTCTAGAGATCTATTTTAGCTGAAAACTGAAGGAATCAATAGCATGCCAGACCCACAATATCGGTATTTGATTGATCTATTTTAGCTGAAAACTGAAGGAATCAATAGCGGGACTTATTATAAAGACCCTACAGCGGCCGATCTATTTTAGCTGAAAACTGAAGGAATCAATAGCGCCTATCATGATTCAGTACCAGCTATTCGAGATCTATTTTAGCTGAAAACTGAAGGAATCAATAGCCGGCTGTCGCTTTATTAATAGATTTCTCTCGATCTATTTTAGCTGAAAACTGAAGGAATCAATAGCTTGCGTTAGCAGCCTTTTTTACTAATACAGGATCTATTTTAGCTGAAAACTGAAGGAATCAATAGCCCAATCAGTTGCGTGAGAACCGAGCTCTAGGATCTATTTTAGCTGAAAACTGAAGGAATCAATAGCCCCAGCAATGGGCGTTCTTTTCGCGTACATGATCTATTTTAGCTGAAAACTGAAGGAATCAATAGCAGACGGCATCTATACTGTCGATCACAAAGAGATCTATTTTAGCTGAAAACTGAAGGAATCAATAGCACAGTAGTTTGGGCTATCCAGTTATCATAAGATCTATTTTAGCTGAAAACTGAAGGAATCAATAGCCTGCACACAGTTTTAGAGTTCGCTTTTTGAGATCTATTTTAGCTGAAAACTGAAGGAATCAATAGCTATACGTTATGCTGGGTTGCTGTCCATGTTGATCTATTTTAGCTGAAAACTGAAGGAATCAATAGCAGGATGTCGTTAACCAAAATCTAAAAAAATGATCTATTTTAGCTGAAAACTGAAGGAATCAATAGCGATCACATGCCAAACAATACTTGCATAAGTGATCTATTTTAGCTGAAAACTGAAGGAATCAATAGCTAATCAGCCCATGATGACAGCAGAAATTGCGATCTATTTTAGCTGAAAACTGAAGGAATCAATAGCTTCTTGCAGCCAGAGATTTAGGTTTTTGTTGATCTATTTTAGCTGAAAACTGAAGGAATCAATAGCATTATCCAATAACAGATATAGAATTCAATAGATCTATTTTAGCTGAAAACTGAAGGAATCAATAGCAAACTCTTATCTATTGAATCCGGTAAAAAAGATCTATTTTAGCTGAAAACTGAAGGAATCAATAGCGTGCTGTTGCTGAATCAGCAATATAGAATAGATCTATTTTAGCTGAAAACTGAAGGAATCAATAGCCTGGAATATCCACGCTTTTCTACAATGTCTGATCTATTTTAGCTGAAAACTGAAGGAATCAATAGCTTGTGAGCGCTGATCCAAGAAGCAATGCCGGATCTATTTTAGCTGAAAACTGAAGGAATCAATAGCCTATATGCAAACAGACCAGTATCTGTATGATCTATTTTAGCTGAAAACTGAAGGAATCAATAGCGTAGTATGTGAATGGTGCCAAATGTTCGTGGATCTATTTTAGCTGAAAACTGAAGGAATCAATAGCTGATTTCTGCTTAACACCTGCCGATTGTGCGATCTATTTTAGCTGAAAACTGAAGGAATCAATAGCCAACAGCAACCGGCACGTCATTTGCCTTGAGATCTATTTTAGCTGAAAACTGAAGGAATCAATAGCGGCAAGACGCATTTAACATTAGGCCACAAAGATCTATTTTAGCTGAAAACTGAAGGAATCAATAGCCCGGTACTGCTGCAGCGACTAGCACGTACAGATCTATTTTAGCTGAAAACTGAAGGAATCAATAGCATCAGTTTGCAGCTTGGCTTCAACCTGCTTGATCTATTTTAGCTGAAAACTGAAGGAATCAATAGCGTCATAATTAGGTGGTGTATTAAACTCAAAGATCTATTTTAGCTGAAAACTGAAGGAATCAATAGCCGACATGGATAAAGCCAAGGAACTTATAGCGATCTATTTTAGCTGAAAACTGAAGGAATCAATAGCGTATCCACTATCTACATCAATTCTATCAATGATCTATTTTAGCTGAAAACTGAAGGAATCAATAGCTGGGCATGTGCGCTATGACATGGTCAATTAGATCTATTTTAGCTGAAAACTGAAGGAATCAATAGCTGGACTGATGCTGGTATGACCTATATTAAGATCTATTTTAGCTGAAAACTGAAGGAATCAATAGCGATAAATCATTTGTTATTGCCCGAACGACCGATCTATTTTAGCTGAAAACTGAAGGAATCAATAGCCCGCTTACCGCTCTTATCATAGTAGTAAACGATCTATTTTAGCTGAAAACTGAAGGAATCAATAGCATCAACAACACAAACAACACAGGAGGCTGAGATCTATTTTAGCTGAAAACTGAAGGAATCAATAGCTAAGCGGACTGCCGATGCTGTTAGAGGACAGATCTATTTTAGCTGAAAACTGAAGGAATCAATAGCTGATGAGGAGGATTACTACTTTGAGTAAAGGATCTATTTTAGCTGAAAACTGAAGGAATCAATAGCGCTGTCACTCTCATATTCATGAATTGCTTTGATCTATTTTAGCTGAAAACTGAAGGAATCAATAGCATCTGTAAACTTTTTAGGCACGATCAAATTGATCTATTTTAGCTGAAAACTGAAGGAATCAATAGCATCATCATCCAGTGTGATTTTAGGTTCGATGATCTATTTTAGCTGAAAACTGAAGGAATCAATAGCCTCGATCATCTTAGCCTGCTCAATCTTCTTGATCTATTTTAGCTGAAAACTGAAGGAATCAATAGCTCGGTTAAGGCATTCAACACGCTCTGCGTAGATCTATTTTAGCTGAAAACTGAAGGAATCAATAGCATTGATTATGGTGATTTATGTCGGTTTCATGATCTATTTTAGCTGAAAACTGAAGGAATCAATAGCTCTACGATTGTCTGAGTGTGATATTTTTGCGATCTATTTTAGCTGAAAACTGAAGGAATCAATAGCCTTAGTTACGTTATAGTCTGGATACTCAGGATCTATTTTAGCTGAAAACTGAAGGAATCAATAGCTGGTGCTACTACAAGTTCTGTCAAATTATTGATCTATTTTAGCTGAAAACTGAAGGAATCAATAGCTGCTGGCACTGAATTAGAAGTGTATGGATAGATCTATTTTAGCTGAAAACTGAAGGAATCAATAGCCGTTGCAGACGCAAGTGATGAGTATATCTAGATCTATTTTAGCTGAAAACTGAAGGAATCAATAGCTGGGGATGTGCTTTTTTATTTAGTATTTTGGATCTATTTTAGCTGAAAACTGAAGGAATCAATAGCATTATTACCGCATTAATCCCGATTTTAGAAGATCTATTTTAGCTGAAAACTGAAGGAATCAATAGCATATCCGTTGGCTGACTGTGATTTTCCTTAGATCTATTTTAGCTGAAAACTGAAGGAATCAATAGCACATCAAAGGTGTATTCGTACATGATTGATGATCTATTTTAGCTGAAAACTGAAGGAATCAATAGCCTCCTTAACTGGTGGCCCTTGATTACCGTTGATCTATTTTAGCTGAAAACTGAAGGAATCAATAGCATGGATATCAGCATAAACGATATCAATATTGATCTATTTTAGCTGAAAACTGAAGGAATCAATAGCATATGGATACGTTGAAAAAGAAATTATAGAGATCTATTTTAGCTGAAAACTGAAGGAATCAATAGCAGCCTACCATGTTAACCGTGGCCTAAACGAGATCTATTTTAGCTGAAAACTGAAGGAATCAATAGCAGCCGTTGGATCGCCACCAGCGGCATAGTGGATCTATTTTAGCTGAAAACTGAAGGAATCAATAGCAGCTACTATGGTTCTTACCGTCATACCTTGGATCTATTTTAGCTGAAAACTGAAGGAATCAATAGCGCAGCTAACAGATGATTTGACACCTTACAAGATCTATTTTAGCTGAAAACTGAAGGAATCAATAGCACCAGCTTAGCAACAGCGTACGGGGTTGGAGATCTATTTTAGCTGAAAACTGAAGGAATCAATAGCCCTTACCGATATAAGGATTAATAAAATCATGATCTATTTTAGCTGAAAACTGAAGGAATCAATAGCCTCACGAACAACAACCTTTGGTTCATTCCCGATCTATTTTAGCTGAAAACTGAAGGAATCAATAGCCCACTTGTCAGCTACCTCTACAACCCGCTTGATCTATTTTAGCTGAAAACTGAAGGAATCAATAGCGTCCTTTTGTTCTAGCCAACGGTTAAACCAGATCTATTTTAGCTGAAAACTGAAGGAATCAATAGCAGTGGTAATGCCAGCATACCGATGGATCGTGATCTATTTTAGCTGAAAACTGAAGGAATCAATAGCGACTGTACTCTTATCAAAATTAGCAGCCACGATCTATTTTAGCTGAAAACTGAAGGAATCAATAGCATCCACAAATGATAATGTGCCAATTTGCGTGATCTATTTTAGCTGAAAACTGAAGGAATCAATAGCCTGCGTTTCGTCGTAACTTAAAATCGTAAAGATCTATTTTAGCTGAAAACTGAAGGAATCAATAGCCTGGGTATTGGAGTTTATGCTAAATTTCAAGATCTATTTTAGCTGAAAACTGAAGGAATCAATAGCCAAGTCCGGTGTCTACTTTATTGAGGGGTGGATCTATTTTAGCTGAAAACTGAAGGAATCAATAGCATAAAGAGTTCTTCGAACAAGAACCGCCAAGATCTATTTTAGCTGAAAACTGAAGGAATCAATAGCATATCCAGTGGCTTTAGAGACAGGCTCGGAGATCTATTTTAGCTGAAAACTGAAGGAATCAATAGCTAATCAAGTGGCTGATCTATCTCGCAAACTGATCTATTTTAGCTGAAAACTGAAGGAATCAATAGCAGCAGTTGATGACACTGGCGCGGCTGCAAGGATCTATTTTAGCTGAAAACTGAAGGAATCAATAGCGTGTTTGGCACCTTGTTGCCAGCTGCATCAGATCTATTTTAGCTGAAAACTGAAGGAATCAATAGCTGTGCTTGTAAGTTGGTTACTCAAAAGTGTGATCTATTTTAGCTGAAAACTGAAGGAATCAATTAAACCCTAATTTCCCAATTTAATAGCTAGGGGTTATCTTTTTACCCAGCGTAAAAATCGATGTGTTATCATATGCATATAGCTTATTTTAGCAAAATAAATGCAGATTTACATACTCCTGGAGTGAATAACTGATGTCTTATCAAACAACCCTAAGTACGCGGCCGTTTATGTACATAGAAACAAAAAAAGTAGCACAGCGGCTCAAAGACGGCCAGTCGACAGCTGAAGTGCGGACCGCCGCACTGACACAGAATTTTTTGCAGTTACCATCGCGTGCCCGACGATCAGCGGCCATTAATGTGATTTTAAAACGACTTGCTAATTTGGATGATTATTTGTTGCGCCAATTTTTAATGGCTGATCGGGAAACGAGTGATTTGATTTTATTGTACGCATTGATGGGCAGTGACCAGTTATTTCAGGAATTTATGCGTCAAGTTTATTTACCGAAACTTACTGGGTTGGACACGACATTGACTAAACAAGATGGACTAAAATTTTTGGCAGAAAAGTCGACGCAAAGTACGAAAGTTGCTCAGTGGACAGTTGCTACGCAAAATCGCCTAGCTGCTGCTTATCTGCAGGTCCTACGTGATTGTAATTTATTACGTGCTGGGCAGTTAGTTAAAGGAATATTGGCGCCAGATGTAGCTCAGTATTTACGGCAGCATGGTGACCAGACACTTTATGAAGTTTTAATAGGAAGTCGGGTATAGCTTGATGGCACAACAGACTACGGCGCAGCGATTAAATGCGTTGCAAGATAAATTACTGACAGAACAGTTTGTCCATAATACTGGTCTGGGTAATGAGGTTGGATTTTATATTTTTGACTACGCTCCACAAGATGAGCTATTAGTGCGCGCGCGTGTACCGGAAATTCAGCAATATACTGAAAAGCAGCTACAAGTACGGGTGCAGAATTTTGATTTATTTACCATTGTGCTGCAGTTTTTTGAAGCGCGTGGTTATATGGAGAAGAATTTTCAAATGGAGGCTAAGCGGGGCAGTACTATTTTGTTTGAACGAATGCAACGGGCACTGAAATTGGCGACTAATCGTGATGAGCTAGTTAGTTATATCGGCGCTAATTATGATTCCGACGCGATTATTTTTTTAACTGGTGTTGGCAAAGCCTATCCAATCGTGCGCTCACATAACTTACTAAATAGTTTACAGCCGTTAATCACGCAAATGCCGTTAGTGTTGTTTTATCCGGGGACGTATTCATATAATAAATTAAAATTATTTGATCAGCTCAGTGATGATCATTATTATCGTGCGTTTCGCATTGTTGGGGATTAGGAGTGCGATCATGATTAGCGTGAATGGTGAAGTAGAAGGAGTTTTATTAAATGGAAATTAAACAGTTGTTTAAAAAACCAATTGAACGGGAAATTGAAGGGGTTATTAAAATTGGGCAGGGCAATGCCGACCACACCTTTCAAGAATTAGATGAGTATGTGATCACTGATGAAATCGAGCAGCATTTAGCGACTTTTTTTGCGGCTTATGATCATTCGCTGGCGCAATCGACAGATCAGATTGGGGTTTGGATTTCTGGGTTCTTCGGTTCTGGGAAATCACATTTCTTGAAGATTCTAAGTTATTTATTACGTCAAGATTTACGGATTGAATCGAAGCGACCACTAGACTTTTTTACTGATAAATTGACTAATAATCCTAAGTTATTAGCACAAATGAAACAAGCGCTGACTGTGCCTAACGAGGTGGCGTTATTTAATATTGAATCGAAATCTGAAGCTGATAGTATGCAGCAAAAGTCAGCGGTCGTTAAGGTGTTCAATAAAGTGTTCAACGAAATGCGCGGTTTTTCTGGCGCCAATGCGTGGATTGCGGAAATGGAAGAAACGCTGGACAGCAAAGGCCAATACGCTGCGTTTAAACAGGCCTTCGCGGACCAAGCTGATGGCTTGAGCTGGGAAGAAGGCCGTGATGAAATCTTCTATAATGAGGATGCGGCGATTACGGCATTATCTGAAGCCACGGACATGAGTGAAGAAAGTGCACGCCACTTTATGGAAGCTGGTGAATCCAGTTATACCATTAGTGATGAATCATTTGCTAAACGGGTACAAAAGTATGTTGCTCAGCAGCCAGCTAACTATCATTTGGTTTTTATGGCGGATGAAATGGGCCAGTATATCTCTGAAAATGGGCAACTGATGCTTGATCTACAAATGGTTGTTGAGGATCTAGCTCAATATTGTCATGGCCAAGTTTGGGTTGTTGTGACTAGTCAGCAGGATATTGACTCGTTGAAAAAAGGGGGCATGTCGTCGAATGATTTCTCCAAGATTCAAGGCCGATTTAACACACGATTACCGCTAAGTTCAGCCAATGCTGATGAAGTGATCAAGAAGCGTTTGTTGACTAAAACAACAGTAGCAGTAACTGAATTGGCACCAATTTATACGGCCAACGAGGCTATTTTAAAAAATAAAATTACTTTTACTAATGATACAGCACAAATGCCAAATTTTGCGAACCAAGCCGAATTTGTAGCGGCTTACCCGTTTATTCCGTATCAGTTTAATCTATTGCAGAAGGTTTTTACCGGAATTCGGGAGCATGGCTCAGCCGGTAAGCATTTAGCCAATGGTGAGCGTAATTTATTGTCAGCTGTACAGTCAGCGGCAATTAGCTATGAGCACGAGCAAACTGATATATTAGTACCATTTGACGTATTTTATAAAAATATTGAGGACGTACTAGAACATTCAGTTCGTCTACCAATCATCCAAGCAGAAAATAATCCTAAATTAGATGACTTTGATATTAAAGTATTAAAGCTGTTATTTTTGATCCGTTATGTCAAGGAAATCCCAGCTAATATTGATAATTTAACTACGCTTTTGATCGATCATATTGATGAAGAGACGTTGACCTTGAAAGAGGCTATTCAGAAAAGTGCTAATCGGTTGGAAAAAGAATTCTTAATTCAACGGCGTGGCAGTGAATACGCCTTTCTAACCAATGATGAACAAGATATTAATCGGGAAATTCAAAACGTGATTGTTTCTAATAATGATGTGGTCAAATACTTAGGCGAAACAATTTTTACCGATATTTTACAGCTTAAACAATACCGATATCAGCCATTTACGAAGCAACCAGGCTTGAACTACAATTTTGAGCTAAATCAGTGGATTGATACAGTACCAATCAAGACGGCGCATTCAGCCTTAACGCTCCAAATCATTAGTCCCAATAATTTGGCTGTTGCTGGTGATGAAATGGCGGCCGCACAGTCACTAGAAGCAGGTAAAGTTATCGTTATGTTGCCAGAACAAGGCACATATATGGACGATATCATGAATTTTAAGCGAATTGATCAATACTTACGTGAGCCCAACCATAATCAAACCGATATTTATGCTGACATTTTAAATCATAAGAGTCGGGAACGGACAGCTTTATCAGTCGATATAAAAACTCAGGTTGAAGCTGCACTAGCTGATGCAAAGGTATTTATTAATGGTGCGGCAGTCAAAGCTAGCGGTGGCTCATTGATTAATGTGGCTTTAAAACAGCTAATCGAAGTGACATATAACAAAATTACTTATGTTACCCACAATTATGATCGTGAAGACTTGATGGCACTATTTTCAGCACAAGGTGATTTACTATCAGCCCAAGTCACTGATCCCAATCATTTGGCAACGGATGCTATTTTCAACGATGTCGAGCAGCAAGCAGTGCGACATATTCGGGTTTCGTTACGCGAATTAGTCGACAGCTTTGCACAAATTCCTTTTGGCTGGCAGGAAACGACAATCTTGGCTAGTTTGATTCGGTTGTTAAACGATGAAAAGATTCAGCTGCGCGTACAGACGGAGCGCTTAATTCCTGAGGATAATTTGACGCATTTTATTAGCCTAATCACTCGGCCACGCGAACAAGAAAAAATTGTGGTCGAGCGGCGAGTTTTGATTCAAGAACGTTACGTTAAAGCGGCTAACGGGTTGATGAAGGAAATGTATAACAAAACCATGACCCAAGTTAAAGATGATGAGCGAATGGCGGAGTTACAAGATCAGTTGCGGCATACAGCTAGCAATCTAGATGCATTACAGCGCCAGTATGCAGGTCACAATCAATATCCGGGGGAGCAGAATATTAGTGCTGAGTTACGAATCGTCAAAAGTCTATGCGAACAACGCGATGCTAATCAGTTTTTTGAGTGTGTTTTTAAGCAACAAGACGACTTACTGACACTGCATGATGATAATGAGCTAGTTAAGCAATTTTTTGCTAATCAAGTCGAAATTTTTAATGCCGCATTGAGCATTAATACAAAATATCAACGCGATTGTGATTATTTAACCACAGCAACGGCTAAGCAGGCTGGCCAACGTATTGCTGAAATTTTAAGTTTTGCGGAACCTTACAGCTTGATCAAGGAGTTACCAGAATTAATTAAAAACTATAAAGAAGCTATCTTTACAGAGATTGAAAATACTGCCGCACCAATTAAGCAGGAACTAGCTCACGATCAAGTTAATATGGAAGCAACCTTGACTAATGCTGAATTGAAGCAAAAAATTAAGCCACAAATTGAGCAGCAATATCGTGATTTAAATCGCCAATTAGATGACGCCGGTACAATTGCTGATGTTCGCGGTGTCATGGCGGATAAGGATATTACCAAGGGCCGTTTCATTACTTTAATTAATAAAGCACAGCGAGAATTGGCTGCTAGAGTAGTGCCAATACAGCCGTTACCACCTAAGCCAACAACTGGTGCTGGCTCAGATACTTATGGTAATGGTAAAATTGCCGAGACGCCACCAGAACCAGTGGCGCCTAAAGTGAATATTTTAGCGCGCACTGCGGTATTACCTGACCAACAGGTTGTGATCCATAATCAAGCCGAATTAGATGCTTATTTAGCCAAAGTACAGCAGCATTTGCAGCAAGAATTACAAGGTATGGATGAATTAAGAATTATGTAAATATGGAAGTGTTGTTATACTCAGAAATTGAGTATCGCAACACTTTTTATTTTGGTGTGCTGGTGACTTTTGGAGTGTTTAAATAATTATGTGTAAATGATTTATTGGGAATTGAAAAAGGGAAGCC
>NZ_RHOF01000014.1 GCF_003946445.1 Loigolactobacillus jiayinensis
TCCGATCATCTTGGAGTTGCATAAAGATCTTCTGCCGCGTTGGTTTAGAAATACAACAGTACTTATCAACCAACGCCGTCGTAGCCATCACTGAAGCACCGCAGTCTTTACAGATCAGCCGTTCTTTATGTAATTCTAGATAGACTGGTTCACTGGCATTAGCGGCTGGATAGGCGACACGTGCGGTGTAGTGACCGTTATGACTGAGATGATCAAAGCCACACTGGGGACACCGTTCACAGGTCACTTTCACATTGGCTCGATAGACCTTGGCGCGGCGTGATTTGATCAATTGATAGTCATAATCGAAAAAAACAACGTTTTGGTCTTTAATACTGAGTGAAAATTTTATATAATGATCGATAGAGTTCATTGGTCTTCATATCCTTTCAAATGACGCTGTAGTGGGTGAAATTTGTGTATGGGGCCAGTGAGCTTTTTTATTTTACACAAA
>NZ_RHOF01000015.1 GCF_003946445.1 Loigolactobacillus jiayinensis
CATTTTTTTGACAGCAAAAAAGCAACCCACAACTGTGGATTGCTTTTAAGAAATAAATTAACTATTTGTTGGATAACTTAGATGCAGCAGCTTCATCAACAATAATAGTAACGTTGTCTTTCTTTTGTAAAATACTTGCTGGGCAATCTGGTGTAACAGGGCCTTCGATCATGCCTTTAACAGCATCAGCTTTTTCAGCACCCCAAGCCATCAAGATAATGTTATGTGATTTCATGATTGAACCAATACCCATTGAGTAGGCAAACTTAGGTACGTCTTCTTCGTGTTCAAAGTTACGTGAGTTAGCTTCAATTGTAGATTCTGTCAAAGCAACTTTACGTGTTTGGACATCAATTGGGGAGCCAGGTTCGTTAAAGCCGATATGACCGTTACGACCTAAGCCTAATACTTGAAGATCAATTGGGTTGTCAGCGATAACCTTATTGTAACGTTCTGTTTCAGCATTAGCATCTGCTGCTAAGCCGTTAGGTACGTAGCTTTTAGCAAAAGGTTTAGCATCAAATAAATGTTTTGCCATGAAGTAATGGTAGCTTTGGTCATCTTCTGGTGCTAGGCCAACGTATTCGTCCAAGTTAACGGAAGTCATTTTAGTGAAGTCAACGTCACTAGCAATTAAATCCTTATACATGGTTTCTGGTGTGCTACCAGTTGCTAAGCCTAATACCTTAGCACCATTTTTTACGGCATCAATTACCATATCTGCTGCTTTACGGCCGCCTTCAACTTGATCTTTAGTAATAATTACGTTCATTACGTTAGAACCCCTTTTCATAAGTTGTCTTACCTTTATTGGTATAGTCCAATTATAAATCGTATTTCAGAATAGTCAAGTCATTTGCGTAAACTTTTCTGAAAAAAGTTCCATTTTAGAGATGGCACAAAAAAGTGTGCCAAAGTTCTGGTTGATGCAATTTCAGTGTAAGCGCTACAATGAATTTATACAAATTGAGAGGAGCGTTTTAAGCTATGGAAGCGACAGAAAATAATACAAAAAAGAAAACTTCACTTAAAACGAGAGTCCAACGTTTAGGTAGTGCTTTATCTAATATGGTACTACCAAACATCGGGGCATTTATTGCCTGGGGACTTATGACAGCGTTATTTATTCCAACCGGCTGGCTACCTAATGTAGATTTAGCAAAAATAGGGACGCCAATGGTTACTTATTTATTGCCTTTATTAATCGCTTATTCCGGTGGTAAAGCAATTGCTGGCCATCGTGGTGGTGTTGTTGGTGCAATTGCTACAATGGGGGTCATTGTTGGTTCTAATATTCCAATGTTTATTGGTGCCATGGCACTAGGACCTTTAGGTGGCTGGTGCATTAAGAAGTGGGATGACAATGTTCAACCACACATTCGCCAAGGTTTTGAAATGTTAGTTAACAATTTTTCCGCTGGAATTATTGGTATGATCTTAGCTATTATTGGTTTTTATGCGATCGGCCCAGTGGTTTCGACTGCAAGTGGTTGGTTAGCAACTGGTGTTGATTACATTATTTCAATTCATCTGATTCCGTTGGCCAATGTATTCATTGAACCAGCAAAGATTTTATTCTTAAATAATGCAATCAATCAAGGTATTTTAACGCCACTTGGGATTCAAGCGGCTGCTAAAGCTGGTAAGTCTATTCTGTTCTTACTAGAACCTAATCCTGGTCCTGGTCTTGGTGTCTTGCTAGCCTTTGCTTTGTTTGGTAAAGGTAACGCCAAATCTTCAGCACCTGGTGCAATCATTATTCAGTTCTTAGGTGGGATTCATGAAATTTACTTCCCATACATCTTAATGAAACCAATGTTGTTCTTATCCGTTATTGCTGGTGGTGTTACTGGTACCTTCACATTTAACATGTTAGGCGCCGGCTTAAAAGCTTCACCATCACCTGGTTCAATTATTTCTATCTTATTGATGACACCAAAAGGCATCGGTAACTTTGTCAGTGTTCTACTTGGGGTTACTGCGGCTGCCGTAGTTTCATTCTTAATTTCAATGGTTATCTTGCGCCGCGACAAAACACCAGAAGTTAGTCTGGAAGATAGTCAAGCACAACTAAAATCTATGAAGAGTAGTGCTAAAGGCACCGATACAAAGGATGCTAAAGCAATTATGTCTGGTGGCGACGTTAAGAAAATTATTTTTGCTTGTGACGCTGGGATGGGTTCATCCGCAATGGGTGCCTCAATTCTACGTGATAAGGTCAAGAAGGCGGGATTAGCGCAGTCGGTTACCAATACAGCTATTAGTAGTTTGCAAGATGAAGCTGGTTTATTAGTTGTTACGCAGGAAGAATTAGCTGATCGTGCGTTGAAACAAACACCAAATGCGGTTCATGTTTCTGTTGAAAACTTCTTAAATAGTCCAAAGTATGATGAAATCATCACCAGCCTGAAGACTAAAGATGTGACAACAACTGATCAAGCACCAGCACAAACAGCTGCAAAAACAGAAACTGCTGATCAAACCTATGCTGTTGATTTCAGCCAAGTTACTGAAGTAAACTTTGTCCATCATGATCAAAATGTGGGTTCAGCAACTATGGCGATGTCGACTTTCCGTAGTGCGTTGCGCAAGGCGGATAAAGATATTACTGTCCGTAATGTTGCGGTCAATGAATTGAATGATCAACCACAAGTTTTGGTCTTAGCCAGCAAAGAAACGGCTAAACGGATTAAGAGTCAATTTGGTAATTTACAAATTATTGTGGTGGCAAACCTGTTAGATGATGCAGAGTATGCTAAAATTATCTCGAAATTAAAATAAGCACGTTCAAAAGCGGTGGCGATTAAACCGCTTTTGAACGTTACCAGAAGGGTTGGTTAGTCTGTGTACTTCTCCAATCGTGAAGCAGAGATAATTTTCTTATTACTACGTCATCAAGCCGGTTTGACTCGCGAGGATCTATCCAAAAACTTAAATGTTAGTCGCCGGACGGTCTATCGCGAGTTATCGAGTTTAGAATCCACTTTAGCACGAGTCCAAATTCAGTTAATTAAACAACAAAATCATTATCGATTAGTTGGTGAACCATCAGCGTTAAAAAAATTGCAGCAACAGATCAGCACGGTAGAACGGCCAGAATATTTTGATGTTCATCGACGTCAAAGTGCGGAAACCTGTCGGCTATTGTTACATGATCAAGTGATTACGATGAAGCAATTAGCGGATGAGTTTGGTGTTAGTGTACCAACAATTTCGCAAGATTTGACTGCCATTGAAACAATTTTAACCGATTATCGCTTGCAGCTATTACGTAAGAAAGCACAAGGTGTGCAGGTGACCGGCAAAGAAAGTAACCTACGTCGGGTGTTAAGTGGCGTGTTAAATAGCGAAATCAATGAATACGAGTTCTTTGAGTATTTAGCGCAACATTCGCCAGTAGTTCCGGAGACGGAATCGAGTTCACGTTATTTTATTCAACTACTTGATCCTAGTTTGTTGACCATCAGTTATCAGGCTATTCAAAAGTATCAGCGGCAGTCGCCGAGCCAGTTTTCAGATAGTCAACTACAACAACTGATTATTGTGTTGACCATTTCAGCAATGCGGATTGCAGCACACCAAACATTAAACGAATTGAAACACATTGATAAAAATGAGCTGTTTAAGTATCAGCAAGTGGCCATTGATATCTTTAATCAATTTCCAGCATCAATTCGCGATCATGTTAATTTACTAGAGTTAGAGTTTTTGGCACTGCAGATTCAAGGAATGAGCTTTGCTTTAGCCAAAAATGTCTTGCTCGACAACTATGATTTAGCACTGGCTTATCAAATTCGTGAACTAGTACAGAAGGTGTCAACAGATTTTAAGTGGGATTTTCGCCAAGATGACCAATTGTTTACTGATTTAATGGCTCATTTAGCGGCAGCACTTAAGCGCTCGCACACCCAACTACCAGAATTAAATAACCCAGTATTGCAGCGAATTAAAACAGAATATGCGCAATTATATAAGATTGTGGCACGCGTGTTAACGGTTGTCTTTCCACAGGCTGAATTTATTGATAGCGAAATTGCTTATATCGTGATCCATTTTGCTTCATCGTACGAGAAGCGGGTCAAACGATCGAGTTTATCGGCCTTGGTAGTTTGCGCTAATGGAATCGGCACAGCCAAAATTCTGGAAACACGTTTACGTAAGAATATTCCGGAGTTGACCAAAATTCATGTTTCTCGGGTTGCTGATTTGAATCATCTCGATCCCAATCAATACGATATTGTATTATCTACGATCGTATTGCCTGGTTTTCCACTGAACTATAAAATGATCAGTCCACTTTTACTAAAAAGTGAGATCAAGGAGATCACTGAATATTTGCAAAATTATTATGGCAAGGTAGAAACTAAACCGACAGCGCCACGGCCAAAATTGACTGAGCAAGCGCAGAACTTTAAAGCAGCTTATGAAGTGATGAAAACGGCTAATGATATTTTAGAGCGTATCACAGTTCAGAAAATTGATAACCAACAGCAAGATTTACTCGCTACTTTAAATCAAATCACAGCTAGCTTAGCGGGGGTAATTTTGACCGAGCCGCAGCGGATCGCTGATAAGCTATTGAGTCGGATGCAGCAGGCGCCAGTGGGTATTCCTGATTCACCATTGGCGTTGATCCATACGACTGATAGTAGTATTAAACGCCCATTTTTCTCGATTTATGATTTAAGTGAAACTTTAACCATTACGGCAATGGATGATCAAAAAATTGGCTTAAGTCGGGTACTATTAATGCTTGGACCAGCTAAAATGGCCTTTACTGAAAATAGTTTAATGGGCAAAATCAGTGGTTCAATCATTGAAAGTGATTTAAATTTAGCAATTTATAAAACGGGTAGTCAGCAAATTGTTTATCAATTGATCAGCAGTTTGTTCTTAGATGAGATTAAATACCTTAACCAACAATCGATAGAAAAGGGTGACCAAGAATGAAGGGACTAGACGAAAAGCTGATTAGTATCAATCAATCAGTGAAAACAAAAGAAGATGCAATTCGGATGGCTGGTCAGCTTTTAGTTGACAATGGCAACGTTGATGCACCATACATTGATTCGATGCTAGCGCGTAACCGCGATGTTTCCGTGTATATGGGTAATTTTATTGCCATTCCCCACGGAACCGAAGCTGGTAAGCAATACATCAAAGAAACTGGGATTTCAATCGTCCAATTACCATGGGGCGTTGACTTTGCCGATGATCCAGCTGATGAAAAATTAGTAACGGTCGTTTTCGGCATCGCCGGTATGAATGGTGAACATTTACAATTGTTATCACAGATTGCATTATTCTGTAGTGACATTCATAATGTAGAAAAGCTAGCTGATGCACAATCGGCAGCAGAAATTATAGACTTATTGAAAGAGGTTGAGTAGTGTGAAGGCAGTACATTTTGGTGCAGGTAATATTGGTCGCGGTTTTATTGGTGAAACATTAGCCGCAAATGGTTTTAGTATTGATTTTGTTGATGTCAACAGTACAATTATTGATGCGTTGAATCAACGTCATGAATACGATATTGAGTTAGCAGCCGCTAGCCATGAAAAAATTCATGTTGCTAACGTAGATGGCTTGAACAATAAAGATCATCCTGAAGCTGTAGTCGCTGCAATCGAAAAAACTGATTTAGTGACAACCGCAATTGGACCTAAGATTTTACCCTTTATTGCACCATTGATTGCTGACGGTATTAAAGCGCGGGCCAAGGCCGGTGATGAAACTAAATTAGACGTCATTGCTTGTGAAAACATGATCGGTGGTAGCCAGTTCTTGAAGGCTGAAGTATACAAGCATTTGACTGGTAGCGACAAAACTTATGCTGACGGGCATGTTGGTTTCCCTAACGCTGCGGTTGATCGGATTGTGCCGTTACAACATCATGAAGATCCATTGGCTGTTTCCGTTGAACCATTTAAAGAATGGGTCGTTGACGAATCACAAATGGCACGTCCAGAAATTAAATTAGACACTGTCGTTTATGTACCAGATTTGGAACCCTATATTGAACGTAAATTATTCTCCGTTAACACTGGCCATGCGACTGTTGCGTACACTGGTAAGTATAAGGGCGACACAACTATTGGCGAAGCTATCGCTGACCCAGAGATTTTCAAACAATTGGAAGGTGCTTTAGCGGAAACCCGTGATTTATTGAGCCATAAATGGGACTTCACTGTTGAAGAATTAAAGGCTTACCAAGATAAAGTTGCCAGTCGCTTCCAAAACACGTATATTTCTGACGATATTTCACGTGTTGCGCGGACACCAATGCGTAAATTAGGTTTTGATGAACGCTTCATCCGGCCAATTCGCGAATTAAAAGCACGCAACTTGAACTATGATGTTTTGTTAGATACTGTTGGCATGATCTTTACTTACGACGAACCCAATGATGAAGAAAGTGTCAAACTCCAACAATTACTCAAAGATAACGACTTAACTACCGTTATCAAACAAGTGACTAAATTGACTGACGCTGACTTAATTGCTGAAATTGCTAAAAGCTATCAAAGCAAGTTAGCCGCTAAATAAAATAAGTTATTTTTAAGAATTGTACTGAAATGGTACAATTCTTTTTTTGTACGTCGATTTTAAAGAAAAATCAAGATTAATTTGCTACACTAAGAACAGTTATATCGTTACTATCTAGGCAGCTAGATAGAACTAGGCAGTCTGCTGGCGTATCAGACAGTTGTCCATGATACGTTTTAAAAATAAAAATCAGTCACAGGTCGTGGCGTAGTGGAGGTCAAATTTAATGAAGATTTTAGTCGTTGATGACGATAAGGATATTGTTGAATTATTAAGTATTTATATTCAAAATGAAGGTTACACGCCGATTAAAGCCTATGACGGTAAGGAAGCTTTAACTAAGTTAGCAACTAATCCAGACACTGCGTTGATGATTTTAGATATCATGATGCCTAATATGGATGGCATGGAAGTTGTGCGCGAAGTGCGCAAAGACTCGCAGATCCCAGTTTTAATGTTGTCGGCAAAAACAGCCGATATGGATAAGATTCAAGGTTTGATCAGTGGCGCCGACGATTATGTTGCCAAGCCATTTAATCCGCTAGAAGTCATGGCACGGGTTAAATCATTATTGCGCCGCAGTCAACAGCAAATGACCAACGATACACCTGATGTGCTGGAAATCGGACCGTTAGAGATCAGAAAGGATTCTCATGAAGTCACTACTTTAACTGGACAACAAATCCAATTGACTGCATTAGAATTTGGTATTTTATATTTGTTGGCGAGCCATCCTAATCGGGTTTTTTCAGCTGATGAGATTTTTGAACGAGTTTGGCAACAAGAAAGCATTGTTTCAGCAAAAACGGTTATGGTTCACGTCAGCCATTTACGCGACAAGATCGAAGAAGCAACTGATGGTGAAAAGGTGATCCAGACGGTTTGGGGTGTCGGCTATAAAGTCGAAGCGCATTAACTAGTGGAGGCGGAACGAAAATTGAAATTAACCGGCCGCGAGAAAAGTGCCTTGTTTATCGAAGGCGTGGTAACAGTGATTTTACTGCTGTTATTGGATTTGTCGGTGATTGTGATTCTGAATCAAGCAATTCAAAATAATCAGGCTTTAAACGACGGTATTTTTCAAATTAAAAACGCGATCGCAATTGGGCCTAATGGCTTTCATTTAATGAGCTGGCAAAACATTTTTACTTTCTTGATGTTATTATTTAACGCGGCAGTCGTCTATTGGCGCTTGATTCGCCGTTATCATCAAATGCAATTAAGTCATGTTATTGCTGAATTGCATTATATCGCTGATGGTCACTTTGAGCACCGAATCCCATTTAAATTAAGTGGTGATCTGCAACGGGTGATTTTAAGTATTAATGCATTGGTGGCCTCAACGGTGCAATCAATGGATGAAGAACGTAAGATTGAAAACTCTAAGGATGAGCTGATCACTAATGTCAGCCATGATATTCGAACACCATTGACTTCAATCATTGGTTATTTAGGCTTAATTGAGGCACAGCAATTTAAAAATGAAAAGCAGTTACTACAGTATTCGCACATTGCTTTTGAAAAAGCGAAGCAAATGCAAAGTTTGGTTGAAGATTTATTTGAATATACTAAGGTGCGGCAAACAACAACACCATTGACAATTTCTAAGTTAGATATGGGGCAAATGTTAGAACAAGTAGCAGCTAGTTTTGAACTAGAAGCGGCCAAAAAACAGATGCAGATCAATGTTGATTATCGGCCTGATCCGCTGGTCATGACGGCTGATGCGGAGAAACTGAGTCGTGTGTTTAATAATTTAATCAGCAATGCGTTGAAATATGGCACTGGTGGACACCATATCTATTTATCGGCTGTGGCGCACGGAGCAGAGGTCGTCATCAAGGTTGCTAATGATGGCAAACCGATTCCGCAGTCTGCTTTGACTCAGTTGTTTGACCGTTTCTATCGGGTCGAAGAATCTCGTTCTACGGCAACCGGCGGGACGGGCCTAGGGTTGGCAATTGCCCAGAGTATTGTTTCTTTACATGATGGTGAGATCTACGCAACTTCAGAACAGAAGTTGACCAGTTTCATTATTCGTTTGCCGTTGAATCATGGGGAAAAATTACCACCGCGCGCGGTAGGATAAGGGGAAATTATGTTTAAGAAAATAATTATACGGGTCACATTATTGCTGACTTTTGTGCTAGGTAGTGCGGGTCCAACACTAGCGGCAACAACGGTTGATGCTAAAGCTGGTTTGGCCGTTGACGCGCAAAGTGGTCAGATTCTTTTTGATCAAGCGGGTAGCGAGGTATTGCCGATCGGCTCAATGACCAAGTTGTTAACTGTTTATTTGACGTTAAATGCAATCAAACAAGGTAAGCTCAGTTGGGACACACAAGTTCCAGTAAGTGCATTGGCTTATAAATTAACGAAAAATACGGAGTTGACCAATGTTCCACTGACTGAAAACGGAAAGTATTCAGTCCGTGACCTTTATGACGCTTCTCTAATTCAATCCGCTAATTCCGCTGCGATGTTGTTAGGTGACGCTTTTGCTGGCTCACAAACTGCAGCGGTCAAGCAGATGCGGGCGCAATTACAAAAGTGGGGAATCAAGGATGCTTATATTGTCAATTTAAGTGGTTTAAATAACAGCTACCTTGATGGTCAAATTTATCCAGGTTCGGCGACAACCGACGAGAACAAAATGTCAGCAGTCGATATGGCCATTGTTGCACAGCATTTATTGAAGGATTTTCCAGAGGTTTTAAATACGACGAAGCAAACCAATATGACGTTTGCAGCAGGAACAAGTTCAGCAACTAAATTAACAACTTGGAATTTTATGCTAGCTGGTCAAGCTGCGGCGGATACTAACTTACCAGTTGATGGGTTAAAAACTGGCACCACTGAATTAGCCGGCGCTTGTTTCACAGGGACTGTCAAAAAAGATGGCCACCGAATTATTACGGTTGTGATGCACGCCAATAAAAACGAAACCGACAGTAACGCACGTTTCATTGAAACGGCTAAAATCATGAATGATGTCTATAATGAGCAAAGCTACCACACAATTGCTCAAGGTAGTGCGCCGACTAATCAGCAACGGTTACCAGTTAAATTGGGGACGCAACCGCGTGTGCCAGTTGGTTTAGCTCAAAGTGTTAGCTTTTGGCTACCTAAAGCACAAGCCAAGCCTAAAGTAACGTATAAATTAACGGCTAAAACACCGCTAGCGGCACCAGTTGCTAAAGATAAAATGGTTGGAACTGCAAATATTACTACACCAGTAACACTGCGTTATTTACCAGGTGAAACACCAAAAGCAACTAAAGTGACCACACAAAAAGCTAGTGCTAAGTTAACTGGTTTTTCGTTATTCAAGGCACAAGTTGCGGATTTCTTTTAAAGCCACTTTAGTGATCGCCTGCAATTGAAGTAAACGTGTAAAATAAGATTGTGGATCAATTCTAGTTAGGCTTTCATAGCGTATGTTTCGGCCGAATATAACATAGTTGACACTAATTTAAAGGCCACCTGCACAAGGTCACTGACAAGCAATAATTAACCGGTGGCTGCATGCTAAACTGGCGGTTAACCATATTTTTGAGCAGTGGTTTTGTGCTATAATTAAGAGGCTAAATTTTGTGTTCCATTAAGATTTAGTCCAAATAGATAGTGTTTTTTAATAAAGAAAATTAAGCGTGTCTAAGAAGGTCATATTGTTCTGCTTAGCTAGACTAACGCTTATAATATGACCGATTTTTTTAGATATTCGCAACGAAAAAGCAAGAAAGAGGCAGTTAAGCGTATGCAGTTACAGTTTGCCGAAATAACTAACTTACTCAATGAACATCAGTTACTGGTCAAGTCGGTGCTGCCGGATACAATTAAGCCGCAAGTGAGTGCGATTGCTTATGATTCACGAAAAAGTAGTGCAGATTCGCTATTCTTTTGTAAAGGCGCATTCAAGTCAGAATATTTGACGACTGCGCGCCAAAATGGGGCTACTGCGTATATGGCAGAACAAGAATTTGCTGAAGGTGCTGGTCTGGCCACATTTGTGGTGACCAATATTCAAAAAGCAATGTCGCTAATCAGTGCAGCTTACTATGGTTTCCCACAAAATAAGTTGTTCATCATTGCTTACACTGGCACTAAAGGGAAGACGACTTCAAGTTATTTTACCCATAATATTTTGAAACCAGCGACCAATAATCAAACAGCACTTTTTTCCACGATCGATCGAATCGTTGGTCCACGGCCAGAGCAGGAGTTTAAATCACATTTGACAACACCCGAATCATTGGACTTGTTCCATGATATGCGGACGGCCGTTGATTCTGGGATGACTCATTTGGTAATGGAAGTTTCGTCCCAGGCCTATAAAAAGAATCGGGTATACGGACTACATTTTGACGTTGGCGTCTTCTTAAATATTACGCCTGATCACATTGGTCCCACCGAACACCCTAATTTTGCTGACTACTTACATTGTAAGTTGCAATTATTAGTCAATTCACGGATCTGTGTGCTTAATGCTGAAACTGATCATTTAAACGAGGTCTATCAGGCGGCGCAAACTACTAGTCAGCCAGAAGATATTTATTTGTTTGCTAAACAGGACTTTCAGCCAGCCCAAGCATTACCAACCATTGACTTCCGTTACCAAAGCGAAGAGGCTGATTTAACCGCTAGTCAATTCAAGCTTTATGCTAAAACGGCTAAAGCCCAAGCATTGACGGCTAGTGGGCAATATAAGTTGAGTTTGCCAGGTAACTTTAATGAAAGTAATGCAGTGGCTGCGGCCATTACGGCTAGCTTAGCTGGTGCGTCAACCGCGGCTATTCAAAAAGGCTTAGCAACAGCTTATGTGCCGGGACGGATGGAGTCACTGCAAACGCCTGATCATGGGACGATTTATGCTGACTATGCCCATAATTATGCCAGTATGAAGGCGTTACTGAGTTTTCTAGAAGGACAGCAACCAGATGCCAAGGTAATTGTGGTGGTTGGTAGCCCCGGTAATAAGGGGGTTTCCCGGCGGGCCGGCTTTGGCAAAGTTTTAACTGAATATGCCGATGTTGCCTTTTTAACCGCTGATGACCCAGGTTTTGAAGATCCCTTAAAAATTGCTCAAGAAATTGATACGCATGTTGACCACAGTAAAGTTAAAGTTACGATTGAAGTAGACCGAAAAAAAGCAATTGCCGCGGCGATCACCGCCAGCACTGCCAAGGATATTGTTGTCTTGGCCGGTAAAGGTGATGACGCCTTTCAGAAGGTCAATGGGGTAGATACACCGTATCCAACTGATATGGTCGTTGCTAAAGAAATAGTGAGAGGATTGCAAGCATAATGGATAGTGAGATGGATTTTATTCCCGTACTTTTAGGGAGCGATATCAACGTTTACGGGATGGCCCGGGCGTTTTATGAGCGTTATGGTATTAAATCGACCGCGTACGCCAGTGTACAATTCGCACCAACCAAGTACAGCAAAATTGTCAATGTTGAAACTTATCCTGGTTTTAACGAAGACCCTGGCTTTATTGAAAATATGGCCAAAATTGCTAAACGTTACGAAAATATCAATAAAAAGGCGGTACTGATTGCGTGTGGCGATGGCTACGTTGAACTCGTTTCTAAACACAAAGCCTTTTTGGAGAAAACATTTATTGTGCCTTACGTGGATTATGACTTAGTTGAAAAGTTGATCAGTAAGGAAGCCTTCTATGAAATGGCGGACAAATATGAGTTGCCGCATCCATTGACGCAAATTATTAGTAAAGCTGATTATGAAAATGGTGTAGCTAAAATTAATGTGCCGTACGAATACCCAGTAGCTTTGAAGCCGTCCAATGCGGTTGAATGGTTGGATATTAAGTTTGAAGGCCGTAAAAAAGCTTTTCGCATCAAGGATCGTGCTGAATTTGACGATATCGTCAGCAAAATTTATGATCACGGGTACACGGCTGATTTGATTTTGCAGGACTTTATTCCGGGCGACGACAGTAATATGCGTACCTTGAATTGTTACGTTGATCAATATCATCAAGTGAAGTTAATGTGTTTGGGTCATCCGTTATTGGAAGATCCAACGCCAGCTGATATCGGAAATTATGTGGCAATTTTGCCAGAATATAATCAAGAAGTTTATGCGCAAATTCAACATTTTCTTGAAGCCATTAAGTTCACCGGCTTCTGTAATTTTGATATGAAATACGATCGGCGCGACCAAACATTTAAGCTGTTTGAAATTAACTTACGTCAAGGTCGTAGTAGCTTCTTTGTGACCTTAAACGGTTATAACTTAGCGGAATATGTGGTTGAGGATCGGGTTACTGGCGCGTTGAAAGACAATCCAACCGTTTATGCTAATCAAAATGAAAGCCAGCAGAAGCTCTGGCTCGGTGTGCCAGCTAAAGTTTTTAAAACTTATGCCCGTGATAATGCGGATAAAAAACGTGCGTTAGAGCTTTTAGCAGCCAAGCGTTACGGCACTACCGTGTTCTTTAAACAAGATATGAGTTTGAAACGTTATGTGTTGCAAAAATACGCCTTTTACCTTTATAATGGTCGCTTTAAGGACTTTTTTAAGGAAAATAAGGGGGACATGTAATGCGTCATTTCTTTTCAATATTAGGTGGTATGGGCACCATGGCCACCGAAAGTTATATTCGAATTTTAAATCAGCGGACGCCGGCAAAGCAGGATCAAGACTATTTGAATTATATTTTAGTCAACCATGCGACGGTGCCGGATCGCACGACTTATTTGTTGGATCATAGTCAGCCTAATTTTTTGCCGGATCTGCTCGAGGATGTGCAGCAACAAAATTTGCTTAAACCAGATTTTATGGTGATGGTCTGCAATACGGCGCATTATTTTTATGATGAGCTAGCTGCCGCTAGTGATGTGCCGCTGCTGAACATGCCACAGGAAACGGTGAAGGCATTGCAAAAGCGTTATCCACAGGCTAAACGAATCGGTTTAGCGGCAACAGCAGGTACGATTAGTAGTCAAGTCTATCATCAATATATTGCAGCTGCTGGCTTGACTGAAGTTGATCCAACACCAGCGATCCAAGAGAAAATCAACCGGTTGATCTATCAATCGATCAAGGAAGAACAAGGTGCAGTTGATGCCACTTTATATCACGAAATTTTAGCCGATATGATGCATCAGTTAAACGTTGATGTGATTATTCTTGGTTGCACTGAATTATCGTTAGCACAAGAATTAGCGCCTAATCATCAATATCCAGTGGCTGATTCACAATCGATCATCGCTGATCGGACATTAGAATTAGCTTTAAAATTGCGCCAAGCCTAATAAAAACCCTGCAGAATTTAATTTCTGCAGGGTTTTTAGCTATATTGTGAATCTATTCAACATCAAGTTCGACATCGGCAAAATATTTGCTGAAATGAGCAACGTAATGGCCTTTTTGTAAATGTGGTGGTAAGAGGAACGTGCCACTAGAGACTTTAGTGCCAACGGGGAAGTCGACGCCTTGTTCGGCTAATTTACCGACTAACCATTTAAGTGAGTTTAACGGATTACCGAGAACTTCAGAAGATTTACCGGTACCAAGTTCTTTGCCGTCAAGGGTCAGTTTACAGTCAACAGTTGCCAGATCAGCGACATTAACATTAGCTTTCGTGTCAGCTGTGTAAACAACACGGCCACGCACAGCGCCATCAGCAACAACTAAATACTTGGACAGCGCGGGGAACCAGTCACTGAAACGAGAGTCAGGGAGTTCAACCCCAGCTGCGACCCCAACTTTAGCAAGTAATTGTTCAGTCGAGTCACTTGGTAACAGGGCTTCTTTAGCGGTAAAAACCATTTCAACTTCTAATAAGGGATCCATGAGCTCACTGAGTGGTAATTTAGCGGGACTACTAAGCCAAGCTGATTTGGTTTCAGCACCATAAAAAGGTGAATCAGAGTCGAACATTTTCTGTGTTTCCTCAGAAGTTAAGCTAACCTTATACCCGCCAACTGGTTCGTTTTTAAGCTGGGTATTCGCATACTGGACGCGATAGGCAGTATCAAAGTCAGGTACTAACGCTTCCCAATCGCTGGCTTTAAGTGGCTTTTGTGTTGTTAAGGCCTGCTGTAATGCGTTGGCAACCTTAGTTTCGGTAGCTGATTGAACAGATAATGTATTTTCACTCATAATGAAGATCTCCTTAAATAGATTTGAACTTGTTACTAAAAAAACGCCCCAGAAATACAATTGTATTTCCGGGACGCTACGGCGCGGTACCACCCAAATTTTTACTGTTATTACTAACAATAACTCGTCACGTACGGTTATTCACGATACGCTAGCAGGGTAATGGCTGCAACCAATGGGCGTTACTTTAAAATTTCGGCCCATAACTCAGAGGCGATTTTCATTAATTTTTGACTGATTCCCTTTCACCTAACGGAACTCGCTGCCAGCCGGAATTAATTACTCTTCCTCTTCTTAGTAACTCATTTATTTTTAATTTAATTATAATATAGTCGTCACTTTGCCATCTGTCAAGCGTAAAAAAACAGTTATCACAATTTTATGTGATAACTGTTTCCTGTGTGGTGTAGCTAAAAGCATCTTTTAGGAAGCCTTATTTAATTTCTTTTTCATAAATGTAATCGCGGGTCATTGGCAAGTATTTACCAGAAGCACCTTTGGAAATCAAGTATTGAATCACATCGATGTTACCTGATTCAAATGAAGCTGCAGCAGCCTGTAGGTAAACATCCCACATGCGAATGAAGCGTTCATCCTGTAATTTACTGATCTCGTCTAAATTATCGTTGAAGTTTTTGTCCCAAATTTCCAAGGTGTGTTGGTAGTGCCGGCGTAATGGTTCAACGTCGTCAATTTGCAAACCAGCATCGATGATGTGTTGGGTATTTTCAACTAAACCAGGAACATAACCACCAGGGAAGATGTATTTAGTCAACCAAGCATTAGTCGCACCGCCTTGTTGCCGCGTGATACCATGGATCAAAGCGACACCGTTATCTTTAAGGTACTTGCTAACAGTCTTGAAATACAATTCCAAGTTTTCTTGACCAACATGTTCGAACATGCCTACAGAGGTCACATAGTCAAAAGGTTCGTGCTTTAATTCACGATAATCGACTAACTGGACATCAGCCACGTCTTCTAATCCACGGTCGGTAATTTGCTTTTGTACATAGTTGTACTGTTCCTGACTTAAGGTGATACCTGTTACTTTCAAGCCGTATTCCGCAGCAGCCGTCAGCATCAAGGTGCCCCAGCCACAACCGATATCAAGTAAAGTACGGCCAGCTTGTGGGTCTAACTTATGAATAATGTGATGAACTTTATTCATTTGAGCTTGCTCTAATGTGTCCTCAGGTGTTTGGAAATAGGCACAAGAGTAGGTCATCGTTGAGTCTAACCATAGTTGGTAAAAATTATTACCGACATCATAATGACTTTGTACGTCTTCTTTACTGTGCTTTTCATTATGCGATTGCTTCGGCAAGAAGCGGATATATTTAGTATTACGCATGAAACTATCGGCATTTTCGTAAGCTGCCGTTAATAATTTCTGAATACTATAAGGGCCGCCAGTGATCTCAATTTTACCATCCATATAACCTTCACCTAAAGCCAGTGAAGCGTTGTTCAAGATCTCTTTCATTGGAATCGCTTCTTTAAGCGTAATTGTAACTTCTGGTTCACCTTCGCCATAAACCGCGCTTTTACCATCCCAATAATTAACTTTAACTGGGATGTTGAATGAGTGACCGAAAAGAGTCTTATAGAACGTTTTTTCAAGCATTGAAACTATCCTTCCTCTCGTTAAAAAAGCCTATTTAGAGCGTATCCTAAAAGTTACTTAGGTTTAAGCGTTAGCCATTTTTTGCGCAACATAAAAGTCTATTAGTAAAATATACCAATAAACTTTTATATTCTGAACATTGGTCGTTCAATGACTGAATCGTCAGCTAAAACACGACTTAGCAAAACAATAAGTCTTTTAGGATACCTTTGCGCTAAAATAGGTGCAAGTATATTTAGCAAAAAACACCTTGGTGCTACTCACTAATTATAAGCATAGAGACAGTATACGCCTATTTTTTAAGCATGATAAGTAAGTTGCAGAAATTATTCGCCGAAAATGTTATACTTGCTAGCAGAATAGTCGACAGACGACTGCTGTTGCAAGCAGCTAAGACAATTATTGAATTGTGAAGTAGAAAGAAGGTTAATTAATTTGCAAATGCTTGATTTAATTAATAAACGCCGGCGTGATGAAAAATTAACAACGGCAGAAATTACATTTATAACTAAAGCAATTGTGGCCAAAGAAATGACGACAGCGCAGGTGGGGGCTTTTTTAGATACTTTTAGTTACCATGATATGGCAACCACGGCGGAATTAACTGACTTAACCATGGCGTTGGCTTATTCCGGCGGTATCTATGATCTCAGCGATTTGCCAGGAATCAAAGTGGCGCCGCTGAGTACCGACGGCTTAGGTGATAAAACTAGCTTAGTTTTATTACCGCTGGTTGCTAGCTTAGGCGTACCAATTTTGCAAGTGATTACGCCATTAGCGAAGGAACAGACAAGTCCTTTAAATCGGTTAGCAGCGGTACCACAGTTACGGACCAACTTGGCTGCTGATGAATTTGTGACGACATTGAAAAAGGTTGGGGCAGTGGCAGCTTCACCAGTTGCAGAGTTAGCACCGTTGCAGCAAACGCTGGCTCAATTAGAGGTAGAAACTGATACAGCACAAGTACCTGCGCTATTAACCAGTCGTTTACTCAGCTTAGCAATTGCGGCTGGTGCGGATGCGTTAGTCGTTGATATCAAGACGGGCAATAATTGTTTGACGCTTAAGCAAGCCCAGCAGGTCGCCAAGTTAACTGTCGCCGTTGGTGCTGAGGTTGGTCGGCGTACCTTGGCAGTGATTTCGGATCTTAATCAGCCAATCGGTGACGCCGTTGGTGCTAGTTGGGAGATTCGCGAAGTGATTGCGACACTAAAAGGTGGAGGTCCAGCAGATTTACGCGAACTGGTGCTATCACTTGGCGCACAATTAGCAGTCTTAGGTGGTTATTTAGGCACCGTCGCCGATGCACGTGAAGCTTTAAGCGCTAATTTGGCTAATGGTCAGGCTTTAGCTAAATTCCACGAATGGTTAGATGCACAAGGCGGTGATGCTAGTGTTATTGAGCAACCTGATCTATTGGCCACCGCTGAATATACAGCTACGGCACGGACGCCGCGCTCAGGCTACATTGCAGCTTGGGATATGGCACAACTAGCTCAATTGCGCGATTTATTAGGTGAAAATCCTGGGGTTGGCTTTGTGTTGCATAAGAAAATTGGGGACTCAGTTGAAGCTGGTGAGGCATTAGCAACGGTCTATAGTGCACACGCTGACTTACAACCAGAACTGAAACTAGCCCAGCAGGCCGCTACGATTGCTGATAAGGCACCAGAACATCGCCTATTGTATGATGTGATCGATAGTGCACTGGAACAAGCTGAATAATTAAAGTCGTCCAGTAAAGTCATGATTGATTTTACTGGGCTTTTTATATCCGTTCGTAAATGATAACGATTACAACGTGTGCTATAATAGGGCATTATCGAGATTAGGGAGTGGGGTCATGGTACTTCTAGAATTAGAAAATATTGGTTACCAAATTGCGGGCCAGACCGTATTGCAGCAGATCAATTTACAGGTAGCAACGCAAGATTATATCACCATTACTGGACCTTCTGGTAGCGGTAAAAGCACGCTACTGCGGATTATTGCCGGCTTGTTAACGCGGACAAGTGGCCAGTTGTTATTCGCGGGTAAAGAGTGGGCCGATTATGATCCAATTTTATATCGCCGCCAAGTGTCGTATGCCGTCCAGCAACCGCAATTATTTGGGACTACAGTAGCGGATAATCTGCGCTTCCCATTCCAAATTCGCCAGCAAGCTTTTGATTCAGCGCAAGCCACTGCAGCCTTGACCAGTGTCAATTTGCCAGCTGATTATTTAAATAAGCCGGTCAACGATTTATCCGGTGGTGAACGGCAGCGGGTGGCTATTTTGCGCAATCTTTTATTTCCACCACAAGTTTTATTACTCGACGAGATCAGTACTGGTTTGGATGATGAAAATAAGCAGATTTTGCATCGAGAAATTAGGCGGATGAATCAAGAAAAAAACGTCACTATTTTGGCTGTGACCCATGACAATACTGAAATTAAGGATGCCAATCGCTTGGTCAAAATTGTTGCTGGAAAAATGGAGGTGGATCAATGAATTTAGCGACGAGTAATACTACCTTGATTTTTGCGGCATTGCTAGTCTTTGTGGCGCTTTACATTGGTTATCGTGAGAAATTAGGGATGAATAAGGATATTCTCATTGGCGTTGTGCGGGCAATTATTCAGTTAGTCGTGGTTGGCTACTTATTAAAATATGTGTTCCGCGTTAATAACGTTTGGTTGACGTTAATTTTGATTTTGATCATCATTTTCAATGCGGCCTACAATGCTAGCAAACGCGCAGCAGGTATTCGACACGCGTTACCGATTTCGTTATTAGCGATTTTAGCAAGTACTGGTCTAACGTTAGTGGTGTTAGTGTTTTCTGGCTCAATTCGCTTTGTGCCGTCACAAATGATTCCTATTTCTGGCATGATTGCTAGTAATTCCATGGTGGCAATCGGTCTGTGTTACCGCAATATGAACAGTAGCTTTCGTGACCGCCGCCAACAAGTGCTGGAACGCCTAGCATTAGGCGCTGATCTACGTTTAGCTTCCATTGACATTGTCCGTGAAAGTATCCGTACCGGTATGGCGCCAACCATTGATTCGGCTAAAACAGTCGGTATCGTTAGCTTACCTGGGATGATGTCCGGCTTAATTTTTGCCGGTGTCGATCCTGTACATGCAATCAAATATCAGATTTTAGTCACCTTTATGCTGCTATCAGCTACTAGTATTGGTTCCGTGATTGCCTGTTACTTGGCGTATCAACAATTTTATAATGAACAAAAGCAATTGCTGTAAATAAAATGTTGTGGAAATTTGCTGATATTTCTGTTAAACTAAGTAAATAGTAAATCACGCGTATAATGGTTCAGCGTCGAGTCTAATGGCTCCCGCTGGACCTTTTTTTTTGCGCTCTAGGAGGAATTTTTACATGGAATTTTATCAGAATTTACCACGGAACCGAAAAGAATTTGTTTTATTTATGGCGGTGATCTCGCTGATTTCGGTCAATATTATCGCACCGTTGATCACCAGTTTTGAAATTGGCTTTCACTGGCAGACTTGGGCTAATGTGTTGCCGCTAGTGCCATTTATCTGGTTAGCAGTCATTGTCTTTGTTGCACTAACTTATCGCCCGGCAGCTTGGTTAACCAGTAAAATTGTGACTGAAAAGGATAGTTATAATGCGCATCTTTTAACCAATATCTTGTGCACTGTTTTCATGATGTCGATTGGTTTAACGATTGTTGGTACTTGGATTGGCCAACAACATATTAGTTGGGCGCCGCTGCGGAATTTCTTCTACCGCTGGCCCCGTAACTTTGCCTTAGCTTTTGCGGTAGAATTATTAATTGCGCAGCCAATTGCTCGCTGGGTGATGCGGTTGTTACATCGACATCAAGAAGTTATCGCGGAATAAAGGTTTAATGGATTAGAATTTTTATTTCAACCGATATGGCTACCTCGATTGGTAGCTTTTTTTTCACAAAATTTATCATATTTATTCTATTATGGCTATTTTTATTCTACTGAAAGCTTTGCTGAATTTGCTATACTGTAGCCATAATTCAGCTAGACCGGTTAGCGATAAGCTTTAATAGGCTAATGGATTGATGTTCATACCAATATTTGCTGGTGCTATTCAACTACTTTTTTACTAGATTGTTGGTAAATAAGGGGCTTAATGATTGTTAGCGTTTTCTATATGCTAGAAGTATAGAAAACAAGGAGGCAATTAATTATGTTAGCAAATTGGTTAAATTTACAAGGTAAAACGGTGGTTGTAACTGGTGGTTCATCTGGTATTGGTGCTGCAATCGTTCAGGAACTAGTCGCACAAAATGTGAACGTTATCAATGCAGATCTCAAGGAAGGCGACTTTAAAGCACAGAATCTTTTATTCGTACAAACAGATGTGACTTCTAAAACGGCGGTTGAAGCATTAGTTGAACAAGTTGTTGCTAAATACGGCACAATTGATGGCTTGGTTAATAATGCTGGTATTAATTTACCACGGTTGTTGGTTGACGATGCACAGCCAAAAGGTCAATACGAATTAACTGAAGATACTTTCAATAAAATTTTTGCAGTTAATGTTAAGAGTGTTTTCTTAATGAGCCAAGCAATCGGCCGTATTCTAGTTCATAAACATGAAGGGGTCATTGTCAATATGTCCTCTGAAGCCGGGCTGGAAGGCTCAATTGGACAAAGTGTTTATTCTGCAACTAAAGGTGCGATTAATGGGTTTACGCGTTCTTGGGCTAAAGAATTAGGTCAATATAATGTACGTGTTGTTGGAATTGCACCCGGTATTATGGAAGCAACTGGCCTGCGGACGCCAAGCTATGAAGAAGCGTTGGCTTACACACGGCATATAACAGTAGACAAATTACGGGCTGGATACAAGAGTACCACAACAACGCCACTTGGTCGTAGTGGTCATCTGTCTGAAGTTGCCGATCTAGTTTGTTACTATCTATCCAATCGTGCTAGTTACATTACCGGAGTAACAACCAATGTTGCCGGTGGTAAATCGCGGGGCTAACTAGTTTAGTACTCAAAATTGGAAAGCTTTTCTGAGCAGAATCTGTTGGTACTAATTTATAGAAATGGGGTGTCATGCGGATGGACAATCAAGATTATCGTTTATTGAAACGATTCATTACTCGTGAGTCAATTCCAGTAGCCGAATTGATTGCCAGTGAGAATATTTCGCAGAAGACCTTACAAAAACGGTTGGCGCAACTGAATGAAAAATTGCACAGCATTGGCCAAATTAAGGAGCGACATGGCCGTTACTATCTCCAAGTTGATGACTATCGTGGTTTGAGTCGCTTACAGGCTGGCTATTTACGTGAATCGTTGGATTTTAATGACAGCGAGAAACGCCAAGCCTATGTGATTCAGCAGTTGGTAATGGTCAAAGGCTATATTGTGCAAGATGATTTAGCTGATGCGCTAATGGTCAGCCGGAGTACGTTAAACAAAGATTTAAATAAACTGCGGCGCACATTGCGGATCTATGATGCAGAAATTATTGCCCAATCTAACCATGGTATTAAATTAGTATTTCAGCAGGATTATCAGATACCATTACTTTTACTCAATGAAGTTTACGACTATTTTGCCACTAATTATCCGCTAACTGATGAAGTGAAGCAGGCTTTAGCAGCAATTATTGTTAGTATCAAGGATCAAGCGACCGCTACGTGTTTGCGCAAATTAGTCGCTATTATGATTTATTTGTGGCGTAACGGCTATCAATTAGATTTGCACGTTGCCCATTATCAAAATTTGGCAGCGCTAACGCCGGCATGGCACCAGTTATTTCAAGCCTTATCGACGCAACGACATGCTACTTTAACACCAACTGAGCAAGATTTTATTT
Source organism: Loigolactobacillus jiayinensis (assembly GCF_003946445.1). GTDB lineage: Bacteria > Bacillota > Bacilli > Lactobacillales > Lactobacillaceae > Loigolactobacillus > Loigolactobacillus jiayinensis. The sequence goes on from NZ_RHOF01000015.1 coordinate 22,137, forward strand.
GCTTTCCGATTAATCTAAAGTATTCGGCACTATTGTTGCAATCGGCAATTAAACAGCAATTAATTGCAAATCAGGTTTTGTTGCAACAAATCAAACGCCAAATTGAACTCCATGTTCAAGTCGAACTGGATTATCATGAATTTTACACACAAGTTAAGTATCATTTACTATTCTTGTGCTATCGTAGCTTATTCAATGTGCCCGCCAGTGAAATATTCACCAACGAAATTATTAAAAATTATCCGGTTGCTGCCGAGTTAGCGCTGATTGCACTCAACACATTGGAGCAGCGGTTGGGGACTATTATCCCAACTACGGAATCTAATTATTTGGCGGTATATTTTCAACTAGCATTAGATGATGTGCAGGATCATCAGCAACATAGTGCACAGCAAGTTGGTATTGTTGGAAATATCGGTATCGGCGCGCGTCGTTTTTTGCAAAAGCAGCTAACTGAGGTTTTTGCTGATCACATTGAAGTCGTGGCGATTACTGATAACGCAACGCTGAAACGGCCAGATTTACCATTCTTACTAATTTTTTCCAACCGGCCATTAGACCTAGGTGATAATCGAATTCCGGTTATTCGGATCGATGATTTATTTCGAACTGAGGAATTGACCACTAAAGTAACATTATCGCTTATCCAGCAAGCAATCGCGACGCAAGCTTGTACCTTACAAGTCACTTATCTTGCACCACAGAATAGTTATCAAGCGACTGTTGACCAAATGATCGACCAAGCGACAATCAATGGGGAACTTGCCGCTAGTTTCAAAGCAATGTGGCATCAGCGTGAAGCTCAAGGTAGCAGTGTTTTTGAAAACGGAATTGCTTTGCCGCATACAATTAACGAAACTACGACGCCAACAATTTTTCTTCAGATTGGTATTTTACAGCAGCCGTTGACGGTGAACAAACAAGCAGTTCGTTTGATCTTTTTGCTAGGCATCCCGCAACAGCTAAACCAACAACTGAATCGCGTACTGGATACGGTATATGATTTTATTTTTAGTGTGGTGCGCCAGAAAAATGTTTTGCAGAATCTGTTACATTACCATTTGGAGCGGCCCATTGAACAATTAACGGAGGGGATTTAATGCTGATCATTATTTTAATTATTTTTGTTGCCTTTATTTTACAGGCAGGGCTGGGGTTCTTGCAGCTACAAAATTTTACCCATCATTATCAGACCCTCCGGCGACAAGGGCGAGTATTGATTGGACGCAATCCCAAACGATTTCAAGCGGGCACACTACTCTTGGTCGCGCTAGACCAAGATGGCGTGATACGCGCTTGCCAATTAATGAAAGGGGTTACTATTTTTGCCAGGTTTCAAACAATTACTCGGTTTAACGGGCAACGCTTTATCGAACTGGTGACAGATTACAAACAATTAGCACCTGAGCCACGACTGTTACGCCAATGTTTGCTAAATGCCTATCAGACGTTGATCAAGTATCATAGTGGTCAGCTAAATGAGCATGACTTTAGTGACCAAACTAATTTCTTCGACTTACCGCTAGTCACCTACGCACGTATTCGCTTGCAGCGGGTTGGCCATTATTTAAAGAAAGTAGGCAGTTAATATGCATTATATAACGGATTTTGCATCAGGTTTTATGAATTTATTCCAAACTGGCGCTAAAACCTTCATTGGCTGGATGTCATCAATCGTGCCAGTTGTCTTATTATTGCTAGTTCTAATGAATACAATTATCGCTTTTCTTGGCGAAGAACGAATGGAAAAAATTGCTAAAGCGTCATCGCGAAACGTTTTGACACGATACATGTTGCTACCATTTCTGGCCGCATTTATGCTAGGTAACCCGATGTCTTTTACCTTAGGTCGCTTTATGCCAGAATTTTACAAACCCAGTTATTACGCGGCTATGGCTCAATTCAACCATACAAGTAATGGTGTATTTCCCCACATTAATCCTGGTGAGTTGTTCATTTGGATGGGAATTGCACAAGGAGTACAAAAGTTAGGTTTGAATACAATGGATCTGGCGATGCGTTATCTATTAGTTGGTTTAGTGATGAACTTTATTGGCGGGTGGGTCACTGACTTGACGACAGCCTTTGTTTGTAAGTCAAGCGGCGTCACTTTATCGAAAAAAGTTGCGCTTAGTTCTAAGTCAGCTGAAACTGAGCAGGCATAAACGTGTGTGGAATAGGAGGGTTATATCATGAGTTGGCATAGTATTCGTATCGTAAAAGGTAGTGGCGGTTATGGTGGTCCGTTGACCATTACGCCAACTGAACAAAAGCATAAATTTATTTACGTTACCGGCGGCGAGCGCCCAAGTATTGTTGATAAAATTGAACGATTAACGGGTATGAAAGCTGTTGATGGCTTTAAAACAGCAATCCCCGATGAAGAAACAGCCTTAGCTATTATTGATTGCGGTGGTACCTTGCGTTGCGGTATTTATCCGAAAAAGGGTATTTTGACGGTCAATGTTTTACCAACTGGCAAAAGTGGTCCGCTACAACAATTTATTCATCCTGAAATTTACGTATCAGCGGTTGGGGATAAACAAATTACATTGACTGATGAGACAGCAGCTGAACCAATTGCTGAGGAAGTCACAGCAGAGAAGCCTAAATATGAAACTGGTAAAAGTATTACGACACAGACCCAGCATAAAAGTATCATTGCTAAAATCGGGGTTGGTGCGGGTAAAGTAGTTGCGACATTTAACCAGGCAGCTAAGGACTCCGTTCAAACTGTTATTAATACAATTATTCCTTTTATGGCTTTTGTTGCCTTATTGATTGGTATTATTCAGGGCTCGGGCATCGGAAATATTTTTGCTAAGTTAATGTCACCGTTAGCGGGTAATGTGATTGGTTTGTGTGTGATCGGCTTTGTCTGTTCTTTACCATTTTTATCACCATTATTGGGGCCCGGCGCGGTTATCGGTCAAGTTGTTGGCACTTTAATTGGTGTAGAGATTGGCAAAGGCAACATTCCACCACAGTATGCGCTACCAGCTTTGTTTGCAATCAATACGCAAAACGGTTGTGATTTTATTCCAGTTGGTCTAGGACTGGAAGAAGCTGATGCCAAAACAGTTGAGGTTGGTGTACCGTCAGTATTATATTCGCGCTTTATTAATGGTGTCCCCCGAGTGATTGTCGCTTGGCTAGCTAGTTTTGGACTATATGCAAAATAAATACAAGGAGGAGTTTGACATGGACCAAACTAAAACAGTTGTTTTTACAACACAAGTGAATGAAATTGGAACGGAAGCTAAGGACTTTGCGTCGATCAATATGATGATTTTCTTTGGCGATGAGGCGCCAGCTGCTTTACGCTCATCATGTTATTTGATCAACGTTGCTTCAGTGCAACAAACAATTAAACCAGGTATGACATTAGTGATCGATCAGCAAGCGTATCGGATTACAGCTGTCGGTGGTGAGGTACAAACCAATTTGAGTAATTTGGGTCATATTTCTGTTGTTTTCAATGGCGCTACAACGCCAGAATTAGCTGGGACTATGTACGTTGAAGCAAAAGATTATCCCAAAGTTGGCGTTGGCAGTCAGGTGAAAATTTTAGGTTAACAAAAATGAGCTCAATAAGTGAGCTCATTTTTTAGTGGCGAAATTTAGAAGGGGTCATACCAGTATATTGGTGAAAAACACGTGTAAAGTGGCTGGCATCCGCAAAGTTTAAGCTAGTTGCAATCTCCTGAATGGAACGTTTTGAGAATTGTAGTAGATAACGGCCCTCAATGACTTTACGTTGTAAAATAAATTGTTTTAGCGATGAGCCAGTGGCGTGCTTAATGATCCGTGATAAATTGGTCGACGTATAATTTAGCGCTGTTGCAACTTGTGCCACTGTTAACGGCTGATAGATATGTTGCTGCAAGTATTGTTCTACTTGGTAAACCGCGGTAGGCAGATTTTCTTGACGGTAATGTTGTACTAGTTGAGTGTAGTAGGTAACGATTTGGCGCGTGAAATCTTTGTAATTATCTAGGTCGACTGCTTGTTCTGCCTTACGGATGAGTTTGTCGCCTTTAAAATAGGATTCGCCAGCCGGAACACCACCTGCATTGGCTGCACGAGAGACAATGACAACAGTAACGATAATGAAGCCTCTGATGCGATGAAGTGGGTCGTTACTTAGCATACCAATGTATTCTGGAATATTCAGCAATTGATTGATCAAACTTAAGGCTCGTTCCAAGTCACCAGCGGTAATTGCTGCCAATAAGATTTTTTCGCGTTCATAAATATCAGTCATATCGCGATAATGGGTTATTTCATTAGTTTTAAGTTCTTCCAACAACAGATCGCGTAGTGAATAGTTAATAACTAAAGCATCTAGTTTTGGTGATAAGCGTACTTTAGTAGTGATCGAATGGTGATATAACGCTAAGTACAGGGCCGTGGCTAACTTGATCGCATAATCTTTGTCAACGTTAACGTGACTGATATTCGGGGCATCTAGTGAAATAAAACAAAGCCAAAAGCCATTCCAATGTGTTTCAGAGAGCTTTGGTAGGCAAAGAATCAGTAATTGCCATTGATTGACGGCAAATAATTGTGGTTGTGTATTTTTAAATAAAGCTAGTTGCTGTTTTACCTGCGTTAAATCTAGTGTGATTGCCATATCGCGTTGGACTTGCGTTACTAATTGACCGTTAGCAGTGAATTCACAAAAGGAAAAATTTAACAATTGGCTGAATTGCTGCATTAAACTGAGTTGCGGATTGAATTGTGCCACAAGTATGGCCTCCTAAATTAACTGATTATATTTATTATAACGGTTCCACTACGCTTGTGATTATTAAAATGTGTCGGAATTTCTTTGTATAAAAGCAAGTTAGGTTGACTGAATACTTTATTTATCAACTTTTTCATGAAAGGAAACGTTTTCTGAAACAATAGTCTTTTATTTTTGGTATACTTTAAATACAGGTAAAACAACAGCTACATATATGTTTATTATAGCATTGGTATAGACTGAATTTGTGCTGCATTAAACCTGATAATACCATTTTTGGGGGCTTTTGGATGAAAACATATTTTCAACGAATGGGTCGCTCGTTAATGTTGCCAGTGGCCACCTTACCTGCAGCAGCTTTACTTGTCGGTATTGGCCATTGGTTACCGGCTAACTGGGCGGCAGCGCAATTCTTGCAGTCTGGCGGGAACGCCATTTTAACGAACTTAGCATTATTATTTGCGGTTGGTTTAGGACTTGGCATGTCAAAGGATAAAGATGGTTCGGCAGCATTAGCCGGAGTGGTGGCGTTTATCGTACCAACCTACGTTTTAGCACCAGCACAGGTAGCCACATTGTTGGGTACTAAGTTGGCCAGGGTCAATACTGCTTTTGCCGCAATTCCGGCCAATGTATTTATCGGGATCATCGCTGGGTTAGTCGCGGCAACAATGTATAATCGCTTCCATGAAGTGAAATTACCCATGGCGATTTCTTTCTTCAGTGGTAAACGATTAGTGCCAATCATGGCGGCGCTGACGATGCTAGTTATTTCGTTGCTTCTATTATTTATTTGGCCACCTGTTTATCAGGCACTGGTTGCTTTTGGTAAATTCATTGTTGGCTTAGGTGCAGTAGGGGCAGGGTTGTATGGTTTCTTTAATCGTTTATTGATTCCTACTGGCTTACACCAAGCATTGAACTCAGTTTTCTGGTTTAATGTGGCTGGCATCAATGATATCGGTAATTTTTGGGCTAGCAAAGGAACTAAAGGTATTACTGGTATGTACATGGCTGGGTTCTTTCCGGTAATGATGTTTGGCCTACCCGCTGGCGCGTATGCTATTTACAAAAACGCGCGCCCAGAACGTAAAAAAGAAACCGCCTCGTTAATGTTAGCGGCTGGTTTTGCTTCATTTTTTACCGGGGTCACTGAACCACTTGAGTTCTCATTTATGTTTGTAGCTTGGCCGTTGTACGTGATTCATGCAGTTTTCACTGGGTTATCGTTGGCGTTTGCGGCGTTCATGCACTGGACTGCTGGCTTCACCTTTAGTGGTGGCTTGGTCGATTATGTATTGAGTTTGCGCGTGCCCATTGCGAATCAGCCCTTAATGTTATTGGTGCAAGGGGTGGTGATGGCGCTAATCTATTACTTCGGTTTTGATTTTGCCATTAAAAAGTTTAACTTGATGACGCCCGGACGCGAACCGTTGGCGGTCGATACTGGGATGGATACTGCAGTTGCAGTGGATGACACTGATGACAAATATATGCGTCAAGCTAAGCAAATTTATGCGGCCATCGGTGGTCAAGATAATATTAAGGTGATCGATAACTGTACAACACGATTACGGTTGCAATTAAATGACACTGATAAAATCAACCAGAGCGGGATCAAGGCAGCCGGCGTTCCGGGATTAAATGTGTTAGATAAAACCAATTTACAGATCATTGTCGGCACGGAAGTTCAATTTGTTGCCGACGCTTTAACCAAATTAGATAAAGCCGGCACGGCAATCAGTGATGTAGCAATGCCAGCTACAGCTGAGACACCAACGGCTGCTAGTGATGATGGCATCAATGCTGGTGTTACTGAGGGTCTATACAGTGTGGCTAATGGTCAGTACGTTGCCATTGAAGCTGTTGCTGATGCGACCTTTGCACAAAAGCTGTTAGGTGATGGTTTTGCCATTGAACCAACTAGTGGTGACATCGTCGCACCGGCCGATGCTAAAGTTATTTCTGTTTTTCCGACCAAACATGCCATCGGTTTCCAAACCGCTGCTGGATTAGAAATTCTGTTGCATATGGGTATTGATACCGTGCAGTTAAATGGGGCACCGTTTGATGTGACCGTTGCCGCAGATCAAATGGTGCAACATGGGGATGTCGTCGCCCATGTTGATTTAGCAGCCATTAAAGCGGCTGGTAAGGCAACAACTATGATGGTGATTATTACAAATATGGCGCACGTTGGTTATTTGAAGATTGCACCAGCCACTGAATTAGTGGCAACCGATGATGCTATCGCACAAGTGACGACTAAATAGAAATGACTAGAGCACACGCAATTTGCGTGTGCTTTTTTCGGCAAAATTCTTGACCATGAGCTAGTACCAGCCTATGCTCGTAAGCGAGAGATACTTTAGGAGGTCAACAAAATGGCGCAAATTAAAACAATTGAAATTGGTGATAATAAATTTATTGACGGATACAAGGAACGTGAAACAGCGCATGGCTATGATTTACTAGTTGAATTGGCTGCTGTTTCATTAAATCCAGTTGATCTGAAAAAGCAGGAAACCTATCAAGCTGGTGCTCCTAAAATTCTTGGCTTTGATGGTGTAGGGACAATTTTGGCTGTCGGTGAGCAGGTGACTAATTTTAAAATTGGTGAGCAGGTCTACTATGCGGGTACGACAACGCGGGATGGCAGCTTGCAAGAGCAGCAATTGATTGACGCAAGGCTGGTGGCTAAAAAGCCGGCGCAATTAACGGTAGCGGAGGCGGCTGCTTTTCCGTTGGTCAGCTTAACTGCTTATGAATTGTTATTTGAAAAATTTCATTTTATTCCTGAAGCAGGTGCCAACCAAGGCCAAGCTATTTTGATTATTAATGGTGCTGGTGGCGTTGGTTCTGTCGCTAGTCAATTGGCAAAGTGGGCTGGGCTAACGGTTTATGCGACTGCGAGTCCCCGAAACTTTAATTGGCTAACGCAAAATGGCGTCGCTTTCCCAGTGGATTACCATACTGATCAAGCGCATAGTTTAGCGCAACTGCCGGCCAATCAATTCGATGCGATTGCAGTGTTTTATGATATTACGAGCTATTTACCGCGGTTAGTCGAATTGGCTAAGCCTTTTGGTCATATTGGAACGATTGTTGGCGTACCGCAGCCATTAGATATTACCGCGCTGAAAAATAAGGCGCTGTCCTTTGATTGGGAATTTATGTTTACTAAATCACTGGAGCAGTACCGTATGGCCAGCCAAGGTCAAATTCTCCAGCGAGTAGCTGATCTAATTGATCAAGGCGGCTTAAAATCGATCTGCACTAAAACTTACCATGGTTTAAATGCGGCTAATTTAAATGCTGCCAGTCATCTAATTGCAGCAGGGCATAATGTGGGGAAAATTACATTAACGGTCTAAACTTAGTTGGCTTGGTTTGAAAGTAATATAATCGTTTTTTAGTAGCGTTTGACTGTAATGAGCTATTTACCCGTAACGACTGAGCTTAATTCCACCAAATAGCTGAGCGTAAAATCCAACTTAGGTCCTATGCTTTTTTTCGTCAAGCAAGCCATAATAGAGACATGGCAAAAGAAGTCATTAATTGCCCTTAACTTTGATTAAAAATAATGTTTTGCTTTAAATAGCCCAAGGAGGACAATAACATGAATGAACGTGAACGAATTCTTGATTTAGTCAAACAAGGCGTCATTTCAACTGAAGAGGCGTTAATGTTGTTAGAAAATCTTGCCCAGGATAAGAGCACAGCAGAACAACACACGACGACGCAAACTCACACTGAACGTAAAACGGCTGAACCTAAGCTAGACGCTGAACCAGAAAAAGTTGATAATACGGAACAATTAAACGAGTTACAAGAACAGCTGCGAGATGTTGATGCGCAATTAAAGGACGCTCAGCATGAATTAAAGGCACAGCAGGAACATTTACAAGTTTTGGATACAATGGAAGATCTTGAAACGTTGTCGGCAGATAAATTAGCTGATCGTGATCGAACTAAGGAAAGTATTGGCAAGGCGGAAAGCAAGATTGCCGTTTTAAACGACGAAAAAGCCGGCTTGCAAAAACAAGTTACTTCATTGCACAAAGCACAATTTGATCACTATAAAGAGCGCTTAACGGATAAGTTGAATTTAGGCGACGACTGGAAAGATAACGCCACGGACACGTTGAACCAAGTTGGTGAAAAAGTTGGTGAAGCTAGTGGTCAATTTGGCAAATTCATTAAGAATACTGCTCAATCGATTATGGAAAACGTAGACTGGAAAGAAGTTAATATCCGCGTTCCCGGCATTGCAACGACTAAATTTGATCATGATTTTGTTTATGAAAACGCCAGTGCAACCATTTTAGACGTTAAGGTAGCTAACGGTGATGTCAACTTTAAGACTTGGGATAGTCCAGATATTAAAGTGAGCGCGCACGTGAAGTTATTTGGTAAAATGGAGTCAGATAGTTCACTAGAAAACTTCTTGCAACGCAGTGAATTGGCCAACACAGCAGATACACTGACATTCAAGGTGCCAAACAAGCGGATCCAAGCTGACCTCACTTTCTACTTGCCAGCGCGGACTTATGACCATACAACAATCAAGTTATTGAACGGTAATGTGACTTTAGAGGGCTTTGAAGGCGACGACTTATTCATCAAGAGTACTAATGGTCAGCTAACTTTCAATAGTGTCAACGCCTCAATGCTTGAAGTTGAAGGAATTAACGGTAATATTAAGGTGAACGGCGGTCGTTTGATCGATGCTTTAGTCAATACAGTTAATGGTGAAGTTCGTTTCACTAGTAATGTTGAGTCAGCAGAACTAACCACGGTTAACGGTGATGTGAAAGCAACACTTACTGAGTCTGCGTTGACTAAGTTAGTGGCAAGTTCAGTTAATGGTAACGTCAAGGTCGCATTACCAACAGAACTGGCACTTTCTGGTAAAAGTAAAACGCGCTTTGGGGCGATCAAGACTCGCTTAAGCAACGTTGAAGTATTAAACGAACGGCATAACACGGGTAACTCAATTTATGATTTCGAACGTGATCTTGGCGCAACACCAGCTAAGTTGGAATTAAGCACAACCTCTGGTAATATTTTATTAAAAGATACACAAAACTAAACGCGCTGCCACATCGCCTGTTAGATGGATCGGCACGCTAATAACTCATCTATATAAGGAGCGATTAAAATGGCAGAAAAACGTTTGTACAAATCAGATCACCACGTCATCAGTGGGGTACTCGGCGGTATCTCTGAGTACTTCAACATTGATCCCACGTGGGTACGAATCATTTATGCGGTAGCAACGTTCTTCACTGTCGGCTTTCCTGGTGTTGTGTTGTATGCGTTGTTAGCGCTGGTGATCCCGAGCCGGCCACAACACCCAGACTATCAAGCAAAAGATAGTACTGAGCAGCAAGGTACTAATGATAGTGATTGGAGTGATTTCTAATGCCGTTTCTCTTTTTTCTAGTTTTAAGTCCAATTTTGTTAATTCTAGCAGTTGTATTACTATTTACGTTACGTATTTTGGCAGTGCCGCTGTTGATTGCGTTTATTATTTTGTTGGTTACCCGCGGACGCCATCGTGGCCGTAGCCAGTGGACACAGCCACGGCAGCAACAATGGCAACGTTACGGGCGCAGTCAGTACCGACAAGAACATCATCGTGAACGTAAGGCAGCCCGCGATGTGAAGGTCCAAGATGATGACTGGAGTGACTTTTAATGGGTTTTTGGAAACGAGTCCTCGTTAATGCCTTGATCTTCTTAGCACTAGCTGGTTTCTTTCCCCATTTGATCTATGTTTCCAGTATTTGGATGGCACTAGGCGCTAGTTTAGTCCTTGGGGTGTTAAATGCTTTGATCAAGCCGATCCTGATGTTGTTATCGTTACCGATCACGATCTTGACGCTAGGGCTATTCAGCGTAGTGATCAATGCGGTAATGCTACAATTAACGGCAGCCTTTGTGGGTAGCGGTTTTGCCTTCAGTGGTTTTGGCGCCTCTATTTTAACCGCGGTGATCATTTCCGTGGTTAATGCAGTGGTCAGTGACCGCTTTGCGCGTAAATAAAAAGAATAAACTTGATTCAAACGCTATAGATTGAGTTCTGTAGCGTTTTTTGTTGTCCTTGTAGCAGTTTTGGTAACTGTGCTAGACACTACTTAAAATGCTACTGGTATCATGCTATTTGATACTGTTTTTTGGTTATTAGAATAGTTAATTCTAAGTCGTGCAAGGACGCCATAATCAGATACTTTTCCGTTACTTTGCAAATGACCTTTTATCAAGAATGAGTGCGCTAACGTAAGCTAAATGTTAAAATATAGAACAGAAGTGTAAATCTGTGTTGCTAGTAGCCTTTTTACCGCCAACAGATAGTTAAAATCGAAATAAATGACGTACTTAAAAACAACGTCAGTATTAATAAGATAGGAGCTAAGCCAAATGGTGCAAAGTGTCAAAGTAAGTGAGCTCGTTGCGCGTGCTAAATTAGAAGTTTATGCTGGGGCAGAATTCTTAAAGCAACGGCAAATTACAGTCAGTGATATTTCACGACCTGGATTGGAATTAACTGGTTATTTTAATTATTATCCCCATGACCGAATTCAATTATTCGGTCGGACGGAGATTTCCTTTACCAAGAAAATGATGTCTGAAGAACGGTTGATGATTTTCCGTAAAATGTGCGGTAAGGATACACCAGCATTTATCGTTTCACGATCGTTGCCAGTGCCAACAGAAATGCTGCAAGCGGCGAAGGAAGCTGGTATCCCGGTGTTAGGCTCTAACCTAGCCACGACACGCTTGTCTAGTTTAATGACTGATTATTTGGAAGGACGCTTAGCTGAACGACGCTCGTTACATGGTGTTTTAGTTGATATTTATGGTATCGGTGTGTTGATCACCGGCGATTCTGGCGTCGGTAAAAGCGAAACGGCGCTGGAATTGGTTAAGCGTGGTCACCGGTTGATTGCCGATGATCGGGTGGAAGTCTATGAGCAGGATGAACAGACACTGATCGGTGAAGCACCAGCAATTTTACGTCATTTACTAGAAATCCGTGGTATTGGCATTATTGATGTGATGAATTTGTTTGGTGCTGGTGCGGTTCGGAGTGATACGCCAATTCAGGTGGTGATGCATTTGGAAACTTGGACGGCGGATAAAAACTTTGATCGCTTAGGCAATGGTGAAGAAACGATGCAGATTTTTGACGTTACGCTGCCAAAAATCACGATTCCCGTTAAAATTGGTCGGAATCTGGCTATCATTATTGAAGTGGCAGCAATGAACTATCGGGCTAAAACGATGGGTTACGATGCCACTAAGACCTTTGAATCGAACCTAAACCAGCTGATTCAGCAAAACACCTTGGAAGATGAGGCCGCAGAAGCAGCTGATAAATCAAATGATGCTTTGCCAAATTCGCCGACGGAACAAGACCAAAATAAGGATGGTGGCCAAGCTTGAGCACGCCTTTAATTGCGGCCTTAAATCCGATTGCGCTACGTTTAGGTCCATTGGAAGTTCATTGGTATGGTGTGATCATTGCAACTGGTGTAGTGTTAGCAGTGATTCTAGCCATGCGCGAGGCAGAACGGCGCAAGGTTTCCACGGATGATTTATTTGATATGATCTTGTGGGCGTTGCCATTTGCCTTGATTGGTGCGCGGCTTTATTACGTTAGTTTTGAATGGCCCTATTACGCAGCTCATCCCAGTGAAATTATTGCGATTTGGCATGGAGGAATGGCAATTTATGGCAGTTTAATTGCCGCGGCGATCGTGGTATTAGTTTTTTGCCGGAAGCGCCAACTGCCGGTGTGGTTGGTGTTGGATATTGCCGCACCCACAGTGTTGCTCGGCCAAGGTATTGGTCGTTGGGGCAATTTTATGAACCAAGAAGCTTTTGGTGCCAAAACAACGTTAAGCTTTTTACAGGGGCTACACTTGCCTGAGTTTATTATTCAACAAATGTACATCGGGGGCGCTTATCGCCAGCCAACCTTCTTATATGAATCACTGTGGGACTTGCTTGGTGTGATCGTACTGCTCAGTATTCGTCATCGTAAGCATTGGTTCAAGCAGGGCGAAGTTTTTCTCGCTTATATGGGCTGGTATGCGTTTGGCCGCTTCTTTATTGAAGGTATGCGCACCGATAGCCTGATGTTATTCGGTGGTTTGCGGGTTTCGCAATTGTTATCCGGTGTTCTGGTTTTGGCGGCAATTGGGTTATGGTTCTGGCGCCGCTACTATGATCCGCTACTAACCGATTACTTAGCCGGTAATCAACTTGCTTCGGCGAAACGGGCTGGCAAAAAAGCAGCATAATATTTAATGGAAAAGGAAGATTTTTTTAAAATGAAGAAAATCGCAGTTTTAGGTGCTGGTTCTTGGGGCACTGTTTTGGCAAACTTGTTGTTGCAAAATGGCCATCAGGTTACCTTATGGACGCACAAAGCAGCACAAGCTACCGAAATCACACAGCAACATACCAACCAACATTACTTACCCGACTTTGCTTTAGATCCGCAATTAAGCGCTACGGCAGATTTAAAGGTTGCCTTAACTGGAGTCGATGTGATTTTATTCGTTGTTCCGACTAACGCCACGCGCCAAGTTGCCAAAAAAGTGGTCGTGCTATTACAGGAATTGCAGTTACAGCCGATTATTGTTCATGCGAGCAAGGGCCTAGAACAACAATCACATAAACGTTTATCTGAAGTTTTGACCGAAGAAATTCCCGCTACTTTGCGTCAGGCCATTGTCGTTTTATCTGGTCCCAGCCACGCGGAAGATGTTGCTGCTGGTGATATTACGTCATTAACGGCGGCGTCTACTGATCTAGCTGCTGCCGAGGTTGTACAAGATTTATTTATGAATGACTATTTTCGAATTTACACCAATACTGATGTCATTGGCGTTGAAATGGGCGCTGCATTGAAAAATGTGATCGCAATTGGCGCTGGTGCACTGCATGGCCTTGGTTACGGTGATAACACGAAAGCTGCACTGATGACGCGTGGCCTGGCTGAAATCAGTCGTTTAGGTGTCGCGTTTGGTGCACAGCCGTTGACCTTTATTGGGCTTTCCGGTGTCGGCGATTTGATTGTTACTTGCACTAGTGTTCATTCACGCAATTGGCGCGCCGGTAATCAATTAGGCCAAGGTGAGTCATTAGATGCCGTGTTGAAAAATATGGGCATGGTAGTTGAAGGTGTTGCAACAACGAAAGCTGCTTATGAGCTTGCACAGCAGCAGCACGTTGACATGCCGATCACTACAGCCATTTATCATGTTTTGTATCAAAACTGCAATATTGGCACTGAAATTGCGACCTTAATGAAGCGTGCTGGCAAAATGGAATTGGCGTAAGTTAGAACTGAAAATAAAGTTCGCGGTAATATATTGAACGGATAGGTACTACATGCTTATCCAAGCCTTTTCTAATAAATAAATGAGAAAATTTCTAATAGTTGGTCGATAAATCTATGCTATAATCAATGTACTTTTTAAATAAGATATGGTTGAATTCAAAGGGGGAAACAAGCCACCATGGGTGAAGTTATTTCATTTCTACCATCGTGTGAATTTTATTTTAATTTAGGCATGACTGCTTTTTCAAAGAGTAATTATAAAAAAGCAATCACTTATCTTGAGCGTGCGCAAACATTGGCACACACGGATGATGATTACGTTTTTGCTAATTGTCAATTGGCAATCTGCTTACAATACGATAATCGCTATAATGAAGCCATTCAACGCTTAGAAAAGTTGGATCTGCATTACGGTGAGCATCACCCAGAAATCCAATATTTCTTAGCTAATTGCTACGCTTTTATGAATGAATTCAATCGTAGTTTACAATATGTCAAAACTTATTTGGCCAGTGGACAACAAGAATTTAAGCAAGAGGCGACTGATTTATTATCGCAATTGCATCATGAACAAGGTAATTTTTAGCTAATTTGAAAAATGACTTTTGTAGTAGTACCGAAGCGACTGTTTTTGAAAAGATGGCTTAATTATCTCTAGCTAAGCGACTCGCTAGCGCACGGCTCATTGGCGTTTATCAGTAAAGCTCAGTTGCGGTAATAGTTTAGGCGCTAAACACTTTCTGGGTTCCCTCTAACTAAAAGTAAGCAAACTGATAGACTTTACCAAATTGTCGGCGTATGATGGGAACATAGACTTAAGCGATGGAGGTATGAGCATGACGAAACAGGCAGATGTTGTTGTAATTGGTGCCGGCCCTGGCGGCTTAACGGCTGCACTTTATGCATCACGGTCCAACCTTTCAGTGATCATTGTTGATCGCGGTATTTATGGTGGACAAATGAATAATACCGCTGAAATTGAAAACTATCCTGGTTTTAGTTCAGTTCTTGGTCCAGATTTGGCGCAGAAGATGTATGACAGCGCAACGCGATTTGGCGCTGAATATGTTTATGGTAACGTCACTGACGTGGAAGATCAGGGACAATATAAGTTGATCCACACTGACGATGGTGATTACAAAGCCAAAGCAGTCGTGATTGCAACTGGTGCTGATCACCGTAAGCTTGGCGTACCCGGCGAGCAAGAGTACAGTGGCCGTGGGGTCTCATACTGTGCTGTTTGTGATGGTGCATTCTTTAAGAATCGTGAAGTTGCCGTTATTGGCGGTGGTGATTCAGCTGTTGAAGAAGGCCTATATTTAGCTCAACTTGCTTCTAAAGTAACGATCATTCATCGTCGTGATCAGTTACGAGCACAGAAAATCATCCAACAGCGCGCATTTGACAATGAAAAAGTCGAATTTGTTTGGAATGCGAACACCGAAGAAATTAAAGGTGACGATCAAAAGGTGACTGGCGTTCGGTACACTGATAAAGTGACTGGCGAAGAGCATGTTTTACCAGCTAGTGGTGCCTTTATTTATGTCGGTATTGATGCGTTAACTGATGCGTTCAAGAATTTAAACATTTTGGACGAAAAGGGCTGGGTCGTAACTGATGAACATATGCGGACGGCAACGCCTGGTATTTTTGCAATCGGCGACGTACGTCAAAAAGATTTACGTCAAATCACAACTGCTGTCGGTGACGGTGGTGTGGCCGGCCAGCAAACGTTTAACTATATCCAAGAATTAGATGACCAGCTTAAAAATGAAGTACCAGCTAAATAGATTTAATAGGGTAGCAGCGAAATTAGTTTTTCGCTGCTATTTTTTTACAAATATTTTTGACCTAAGCCGTTTTCATGAAAGTACCAACTAATCTGAACTATAGCACTATTCAACATCACGTCTTTGGACTAGACCGATAATTGGTATATGAGGATTTGCTTAAAAGGACCTAAGTTAGTTTAGTGAAGCGCTGTCGTTTGTAGTATAATATTGGTGAATAACTTGCGAGGAGATGACGTGATTGGCATGGCAGGATACTTATCAAACTTGGGTGGCTTATCCCGAGCTCGATGCTGATTTGAAAAAAGAATTAACCGCAACCACTGATCAGGAACAATTAGAGGACGCTTTTTATGCGCCGATGGAATTTGGTACAGCGGGGATGCGCGGTATTATGGGTCCTGGTATCAACCGGATGAACATCTATACAGTCCGTCAGGCAACTGAAGGTTTGGCCTTATTTATGGATACATTGGATGCGGCAACTAAAAAACGCGGTGTGGCGATCAGTTTTGATTCACGCTATAATTCGCCACTTTTTGCTCATGAGGCGGCACGTGTTTTAGGCACCCATCAGATTCCTAGTTTTGTATTTGATGGTTTACGGCCAACGCCGGAATTATCATTTGCAGTGCGGCATTTGGAAACTTATGCAGGTATTATGATCACGGCTAGCCACAATCCAAAACAATACAATGGATATAAGATTTACGGCCCAGATGGTGGGCAAATGCCACCTAAGGAAGCTGATTTAATTACTAGTTATGTGCGCAAGGCTGAAGATTTATTCGGTATTGCGGTGGTTGACGAACATGATCTACGGACCGCTAAATTAATGACAATGATCGGCGAAGATGTTGATGAGGCTTACTTGGCTAACGTCAAAAAAGTTACCATCAACCAAGCTTTAGTTGATGAGATCGGGCCTAAATTGAAATTAGTTTATTCCCCATTACATGGTACTGGTAAAATGTTAGGCGCCCAAGCATTGCGTAACGCTGGCTTTACCCAGTTTAAGTTAGTTGCCAAGCAAGCAATTGCTGATCCAGAATTTCCAACGGTACCATTTCCTAACCCTGAATTTCCCCAAGCCTTTGATATGGCAATTGAACTAGGTAAAAAGGAAAACGCTGATATTTTAGTTGCGACGGATCCCGATGCTGATCGCTTAGGGACAGCAGTTCGCCAGCCCAATGGTGAATATCGGTTGTTAAATGGTAACCAAATTGCTGCTTTAATGTTGGATTACATTTTGCGGGCGAATCAAACAGCAGGAACCTTACCTGCCAATGCGGTGGTAATCAAGTCGATTGTCTCCACGGAATTAGCAACACAAATTGCCCACCATTATAATGTAGAAATGTTAGACGTTTTGACCGGCTTTAAATTTATCGGTGAAAAAATCAAGCAGTATGAAGAAGATCATAGCCATACGTACATGTACGGTTTTGAAGAAAGCTATGGTTCGTTGATTCGGCCATTCGTTCGCGATAAGGATGCCGTTCAAGGGCTACTATTGTTGGCGGAAATTGCTGCTTACTACCAAAAGCAAGGTAAGACGTTGTACGATGGACTACAGGACTTATTCAAGACTTATGGTTATTATGCGGAAAAGACAGTCTCACAAACCTTTGATGGTATCAGTGGTGCTGCTAAGATGGCGCAATTAATGACCAAGTTCCGTGAAGAACAACCAGCAGAATTCAACGGTATTAAGATTGATGCAGTTGAAGACTTTGCCCAACAAACTAAGCGTTTTGCTGATGGACATCAAGAAAAAATTGATTTACCAACTTCAAATGTATTGAAGTATTTGTTAGCAGACCAAACTTGGATCGCGATTCGGCCTTCTGGTACTGAACCTAAAATCAAGTTCTATGTGGGTACAATTGGCGCAAGTGAAGCTGATGCTGCCGCTAAACTGGACGCATTTGAACAAGCACTTAGTGAATTTGCAGCTGAATAAACAGTAAAATTAAGGAAGTCGTTGTTGGTGGTTTTTAACCAGATACAGCGACTTTTTGAATAGAGAGAAGGGCGAGCAATGACGACTTTAATGTTAACGGCGGGAATGACAACTGGCACACAGTTAGCTATAGCTGTTGGGGTGATCGCTTTTGTGCTCCTATTTTTTAAATTAGTGACTAGCTTCATTAAGTTCTGTTTTCGCCATCCCGTTATTTTTGTGCTGTTACTGTTATGTGGTGGGTTAGGTTTTATTTTTAATTTTTTACTAGCCGGTATTTTGATCATTGCGGTAATCATCGGTGGCGTTGCTTTTTTCATTGCCAACGAATTTGGCGGGTAACCAGGTTGCTTTTAGAGTTGAAAGTAACGGCATCTGTTTTCAAGCCAAATACTTGTTATTGTTGCGGAGAATCGGTAGAATAGTGACAATTTAAACTTAAAAAGTAGGTGAGCAGAATGGGAATGCATCAGTATTTACAAAGCTTAAGTAATTTAGAAACGATCCATCGGGCACCAGGATATTTTAAATATGAAGAACATTCGGTGGCGGCGCATTCGTTTAAGGTGACACAAATTGCCCAAATGCTCGGCGATATCGAAGAAAATGCTGGTCAAACAGTGAATTGGCGCGCGCTCTACGAAAAGGCGTTGAATCATGATTATACTGAGCGTTTTATCGGTGATATCAAAACGCCAGTTAAATACGCGACGCCAACTTTACGGCAAATGTTAGCTGACGTAGACGCTAACTTAACTGAAACCTTTATTCAAAATGAGCTACCACGTGAATTTCAAGCAGCATACCGGCGGCGACTGAGTGAAGGCAAGGACGATACGTTAGAAGGCCGTATTTTATCCGTTGCTGATAAAGTTGATTTATTGTACGAATCTTTTGGTGAAATTCAAAAAGGCAATCCGGAACCGGTTTATACCGAGATCTACCGAGAAAGTTTGCAGACAATCGTCGACTTTGTTGACATGGCTAGTGTGCAATATTTTTTCAAGGAAATCTTACCTGATTTATTAGCTGAAAACTTTACGAATCAGGATGAACTGCGCCAAATTACACAACGGATCACTGCGGAAAAATAAATAGTAAAACGCGCCTGAAGGTTGAATTTAATGGGCTAGCAGATACGGGGCAAATTAATGACCGCAAGAAAAAATTTTAGGAACAACCTAGTGGCGAAAATATGTTCGCTATGCTAGAATTAAACCAGTAAAATGACAAGTAGGTTGGGAGTTACTTCCAACCTTTTTCGTTTGGTGCGTGTTGCCGCACTAGTCTAGATTTTGAGGAGGCTTCTCTGTGATTCAACGTGAACCGCATCGTGATTTTGAATTAGTTTCGCCGTATCAGCCGGCTGGTGATCAACCGACGGCAATTGCTCAGTTAACTAAGGGCATTGAGGCTGGCGACAAAGCACAGATTTTACTGGGTGCCACTGGGACAGGTAAGACGTTCACGATGAGTGAAGTCATTAAAAACGTCAATAAGCCAACGTTGATTTTAGCGCATAACAAGACATTGGCAGGCCAACTTTATGGTGAGTTTAGAGAGTTTTTCCCGCATAATGCGGTGGAGTATTTTGTTAGTTATTATGATTATTATCAGCCGGAAGCGTATGTACCTTCCAGCGACACTTATATTGAAAAAGATTCTAGTATTAATGATGAGATCGATAAATTACGGCACTCAGCTACCAGTTCGTTATTGGAACGGGATGACGTCATTGTCGTGGCATCTGTTTCCAGTATTTTTGGTTTAGGTGATCCTAAGGAATACGCGGCGCATGTGTTGTCGATTCGGGTTGGCCAAGAATTGGAGCGTAATGAGCTATTACGCCAATTAGTGGGCATTCAATTTGAACGCAATGATATTGACTTCCAGCGTGGGCGTTTTCGTGTTCGCGGCGATGTGGTGGAAATTTTCCCAGCATCACGGGATGAACGGGCGTTACGTATTGAATTTTTCGGTGATGAAGTTGACCGAATTCGCGAAGTGGATGCGTTGACTGGCGAAGTGTTAGGCGACCGTGATCATGTGGCGATTTTCCCAGCAACGCACTTTATGACCAATGAAGAACAAATGGACAAGGCGATTGATGGGATTGCCGCTGAGTTGAAAACGCGCTTAGCTGAGTTGAATGAACAACATAAGTTATTGGAAGCCCAACGGTTGGAACAGCGAACCAATTACGATATTGAAATGATGCGGGAAATGGGCTACACCTCGGGTATCGAAAATTATTCGCGGCACATGGATGGGCGTAAGCCAGGCGAACCGCCTTATACGCTGATCGACTTTTTCCCCAAGGATTTCTTGATCATGGTTGATGAATCCCACGCAACAATGCCACAAATTCGCGGGATGTATAACGGCGATCATGCACGAAAACAAATGTTAGTCGATTATGGATTCCGTTTGCCCAGCGCATTAGACAATCGGCCATTGACGCTACAGGAATTTGAACAACATGTTAACCAAATTGTTTACGTTTCGGCAACACCTGGTCCTTATGAACATGAACAAACGGATCAGGTTGCTGAACAGATCATTCGACCAACTGGTTTACTGGATCCAAAAATTGAAGTCCGCCCGATCATGGGTCAGATTGACGATTTGGTTGGTGAGATTAATTTGCGGATCGAACGTCATGAGCGGACTTTTATTACGACCTTAACTAAGAAAATGGCCGAAGATCTAACCGATTATTTGAAAGAACTTGGCATTAAAGTTCGCTATTTGCATAGTGACATTAAAACCTTAGAGCGGACACAGATCATTCGTGATTTGCGTTTAGGTAAATTCGATGTATTGGTTGGTATCAACTTGTTACGTGAAGGGATCGATGTACCTGAGGTCTCACTGATTGCTATTTTGGATGCGGATAAGGAAGGTTTCTTACGTAGTGAACGTTCACTGATTCAAACAATCGGCCGTGCCTCACGGAATGTTGATGGGACAGTCATTATGTACGCTGATCATGTGACGGATTCAATGCAAGGTGCTATTGATGAGACAGCGCGGCGGCGGTCGATTCAGGAAGCATACAATGAAAAGCATCACGTAACACCACGAACGATCAAGAAAGAAATTCGCGATTTGATCTCACCAGTCAGATCGGTGTCCGTCGCTGCAAAAGATAGCGAAGCCATCGCTGAAACAGACTTTGATAGCATGTCGAAGAAGGAACAAAAAGCCATGATCAGTCGCTTAGAAGAACAAATGCGCACGGCAGCGAAGAACCTTGAATTTGAACAGGCAGCAACTTTACGCGATACCGTTCTCGAATTAAAAGCAGAGATCGAATAGGAGGATTTTGATTTTTGGCAAACGATAAAATTATTATTCACGGGGCACGAGCTCACAACTTAAAAGATATTGATGTGACAATTCCCCGCGATAAATTAGTGGTGATCACCGGCTTATCAGGGTCTGGTAAAAGTTCATTGGCCTTTGATACCTTGTACGCTGAAGGCCAACGCCGTTATGTGGAAAGTTTGTCCGCCTATGCGCGCCAATTTCTAGGCCAAATGGACAAACCAGATGTTGATTCAATTGATGGCTTGAGCCCAGCAATTTCGATCGATCAGAAAACGACCTCAAAAAATCCGCGGTCAACTGTCGGCACAGTTACTGAGATCAATGACTATTTACGCTTACTTTGGGCGCGAGTTGGCCATCCAATCTGCCCTAACGATGGGACCGAGATCAGTAGTCAAACGGTTGATCAGATGGTTAACCGCGTGTTGGCTTTACCAGAAGGCACACGGTTGCAGATTATGTCGCCGATCATTCGCGCTAAAAAAGGCCAGCACAAGAAAGTCCTACAACGGATTCTAAAAGAAGGTTACGTCCGAGTACGGATCGATGGTGAAGTTCAAGATGTTAGCGATGAAATCGAGCTAGATAAGAACAAAAAGCACGACATCAATATCGTGATCGATCGGATTATCGTTAAAGATAGTGCGCGCTCACGTTTATTTGACTCGTTTGAAGCGGCTTTGCGTTTGTCTGATGGTTACGCTACTGCTGATATTATTGGTGGCGAACCGATTTTATTTTCTGAACACTATGCTTGTCCCTATTGTGGCTTTACCATTGGCGAGTTAGAACCGCGTTTGTTTTCATTTAACGCACCATTTGGCGCTTGTCCAGAGTGTGATGGCCTGGGTATGAAGTTGGAGGTTGATACTGATTTAGTAGTTCCTGATCCTAGTATGACCCTACGTAAGGGTGCTTTAGCGCCGTGGAATCCAATTTCTTCACAGTATTATCCACAGTTACTGGAACAAGCGGCGACTGCATTTGATATTGATCTGGACACACCATTTGAAAAATTAAGTGCAGATCAACAGGACTTAATTCTTTATGGTGCAGGTGAGCGCACGTTCCATTTTCATTACGAAAACGATTTTGGTGGTATTCGTGATGTTGATGCTACCTTCGAAGGGGTCGTTAATAATGTGGCGCGGCGTTATCGCGAAACCAATAGTGATTTTACGCGTACACAAATGCGGCAGTACATGACTGAATTAACTTGTCCCGTTTGTCACGGCTATCGCTTGAACCCACAAGCCTTGGCGGTGAAGGTCAACGGGGAACACATTGCTGCAGTCTCAGAATACGCCATCAACGATTCATTAGCGTTCTTTAAGGGATTAAAATTATCAGAAAAAGAAATTACGATTGCCAAACCAATTTTGAAAGAAGTCTCTGATCGCTTAACTTTCTTGAAAAATGTCGGCTTGGATTATTTGAATTTAAGTCGTTCTGCCGGCACTTTATCTGGTGGCGAGGCTCAACGGATTCGTTTGGCGACGCAAATTGGTTCCAACCTGTCGGGTGTGCTGTATATTTTGGATGAACCATCGATTGGCCTACATCAGCGTGATAATGATCGGTTGATTACGTCATTAAAATCGATGCGTGATCTTGGTAATACACTGATCGTAGTCGAACATGATGAAGATACAATGCGTTCTGCTGATTATTTGATCGATATCGGTCCAGGTGCCGGTGAGAATGGTGGTCGCGTAATGGCTGCTGGTACACCAGCGGAAGTCGAGGCCAATCCGCATTCATTGACGGGCCAATATTTATCTGGCGAAAAGTATATTGCGTTGCCAGAGAAGCGACGTAAGGGCAATGGCAAAAAGATTCGCATCACCGGTGCCGCCGAGCATAATTTGAAAGACATCACTGTTGATTTCCCACTAGGCAAGTTTATTGTCGTGACTGGTGTTTCTGGCTCTGGTAAGTCAACCTTGGTCAATAGCATTCTTAAGCGGGTTTTGGCACAAAAAATTAATCGCAACAAGCAGAAACCCGGCAAGTATAAGTCGGTTGCTGGTGTAAAAAATATCGATAAAATCGTTGATATTGATCAAAGTCCAATTGGGCGTACACCGCGGAGCAATCCGGCCACATATACCAGTGTTTTCGATGATATTCGTGATTTATTTGCCCAGACAAATGAAGCTAAAATTCATGGTTACAAAAAGAATCGTTTCAGTTTTAACGTTAAAGGTGGTCGTTGTGAAGCCTGCAAAGGTGATGGCATTATCAAAATTGAAATGAACTTCTTGCCAGATGTTTACGTGCCCTGCGAAGTGTGTCATGGGACACGCTACAATTCAGAAACTTTGGAAGTATTATACAAAGGGTACAACATTGCGGATGTTTTGAATATGACTGTAATGCAGGCACTAAAATTATTTGAACCAATTCCAAAGATTCGCCGTAAATTACAGACTATCGTGGATGTTGGCCTTGGCTATGTCACGCTTGGGCAGTCCGCGACTACTTTGTCTGGTGGGGAAGCACAACGGATGAAGTTAGCGTCAGAACTACATCGGCGTCAAACTGGGAAAACATTTTATATTTTGGATGAACCAACCACTGGACTACACACCGACGATATCAATCGCTTACTAGCAGTGTTGCATCGTTTAGTTGATGCTGGGAATACCGTTTTGATCATTGAGCATAATTTAGATGTGATCAAAACCGCTGATTATTTGATTGATCTTGGTCCAGAAGGTGGTGCTGGTGGTGGTGAAGTCATTGCCACGGGGACACCAGAAAAAATTGCCGCGACACCAAATAGTTATACCGGTAAATATTTAAAGCCTGTTTTGGAACGTGATAGTCAACGGCCACGTTTCAAGGAAACTGAATAGACAATGAGAGCGAGCTGAACTTAGGCTCGCTTTTTTTATTGCAGAAAAAAGGCTTAATATACACTAAAAAACGAATATTTAAGTTATTTTTGAATAAATATCAAAAAATGTTGCATTTTTTTGTGAGGTGCGTTATGATAAATCCATTCAAATGATTAAAGAAAATTAATTGAGTCTAATCATAACTAAAACGTGTAAGGAGTGGCTTAAATGGAAAAAGAGAAAATTATTTTAGCGTATTCTGGTGGTTTGGATACTTCAGTTGCAATTCCGTGGTTGGTTGAAAAAGGTTACGATGTCATCGCAACTTGTATCAACGTTGGTGAAGTTGGCAAAGACATGGATTTCATCAAGGAAAAAGCCTTGAAAATTGGTGCCATTGCTTCGTACACCTTGGATTGCCGTGAAGAATTTGCCCAAGATTATGTGACCGTTGCTTTGCAAGGCCATACCTTATACGAAGGTGAATATCCGTTGGTTTCCGCTTTGTCGCGGCCATTGATCGCTAAGAAATTAGTTGAAGTGGCTAAAAAAGAAGGCGCTACTGCCATTGCTCATGGTTGTACTGGTAAAGGCAACGACCAAGTACGGTTTGAAGTGGCGATTCGGGCATTAGCACCAGAAATGAAGATTGAAGCACCTGTTCGTGACTGGAAATGGTCACGTGAAGAAGAAATTAATTATGCTAAAGACCATGATATTCCAGTGCCAATTAAATTAGGTAGCCCATACTCAATCGATCAAAATTTGTGGGGTCGGGCAAATGAAGCTGGCGTTCTTGAAGATCCTTGGGTAACGCCACCAGCAGATGCTTATGATTTGACCAACGCAATCGAAGATACACCTAATGAAGCCAGCACGGTTGAAATTGAATTCAAACAGGGCGTACCAGTTGCATTAGACGGCGAAAAACTTGGCTTAGTTGATTTGATCGCTAAGTTAGATAAAGTTGCCGGTGAACATGGTATCGGCCGGATCGATCATATCGAAAATCGGTTAGTTGGTATTAAATCACGGGAAGTTTACGAAGCACCAGCTGCTGAAGTATTGATCAAGGCACACAAGGCTTTAGAAGATTTGACCTTCGAACGTGATTTAGCCCATTTCAAGCCAACCATTGAACAACAATTAACTAACACCATTTATGACGGTCTCTGGTTCTCACCATTATTCAAGGCAATGTTAGCTTTCTTGAAGAGTACGCAAGAAGTTGTTACAGGCACGATTCGGGTTAAATTATTCAAGGGTAACGCTACCGTTGAAGGCCGGAAGTCACCATACTCCTTATACGATAAAAACTTAGCCACATATACATCATCTGATACTTTTGATCATGTATCTGCAGTTGGCTTCATCAAACTTTGGGGTCTACCAACACAAGTTTATGCACAAGTTCAAGACAAGGTTAACGCGGACCAGGCAAAGGAGTAATTCATGGCAGAAAATCATCAATTATGGGGCGGTCGTTTTACCGCTGAACCCAGCGAATACGTCCAAAGCTTTGGTGCTTCGATCCATTTTGACCAAAAAATGGCGGCAGAAGATCTCCACGGCTCATTGGCCCACGTTGCAATGCTGAAACATACGGGCATTTTAAAGGGTGACGAGGCTGATCAGATTATTGCTGGTTTGCACACGTTACAGCATAAGTTGGCTGCTGGTGAGCTGAAATTCACCATTGAAAATGAAGATATTCATTTAAATTTGGAAAGCTTGTTAACTGATGAAATCGGGCCAGTGGCGGGTAAATTACACACAGCACGGAGCCGGAATGATCAAGTAGCTACGGATATGCATTTATATTTGAAAAATCATTTACACACCATTATGCAGTTAGTGGCTGAGTTGCAAAAAGTTGTAGTCAACAAGGCTGATGCTAACGTCGAAACATTGATGCCAGGCTATACGCATATGCAACATGCCCAACCGATTTCTTACGCCCATTATTTAATGGCGTATTACGAAATGCTGCAACGGGACTATGAACGTTTTGAATTTAATTTGAAGCACACCGATCGTTCGCCATTAGGTGCAGCAGCGTTGGCTGGCACTACTTTTCCAATTGATCGTGACTATAGTGCGGAAAAATTAGGGTTTAGTGCTGTCTATCAAAATAGTTTAGACGCAGTTAGTGATCGTGATTTCATTTTGGAATTTCTCAGTAATTGTGCACAACTAATGATGCACCTGTCGCGTTTTTGTGAGGAGATTGTTTTATGGGATACCCAAGAATTCCAATATTTGGAATTGTCGGATACTTATTCAACTGGTAGCTCAATCATGCCACAGAAAAAGAATCCTGATATGGCGGAATTGATTCGCGGTAAAACAGGGCGTGTTTATGGCGATTTAATGGGTTTGTTGACAGTGATGAAGGGCTTGCCCTTAGCGTATAACAAAGACTTCCAAGAAGACAAGGAAGGCATGTTTGATGCTGTTGATACCGTTGAACAATCACTAACCGTTTTTCGTGGGATGCTAGATACACTCACCGTTAAAGTTGATAATATGGCTCATACGACTAGTCACGATTTCTCTAATGCGACCGAATTAGCTGATTATTTAGCTAGCAAAGGCCTACCATTCCGCCAAGCACATGAATTAGTGGGCGAGTTAGTTCTGAAATGTATTCAGGAACATAAATACTTGAAGGACGTTGCCTTAGCTGATTATCAGGCGTTATCACCACTGATCGATGCTGACGTCTATCAAGCCCTAGATCCACGGACTGCTGTTGAACGGCGGACGTCACTAGGTGGCACTGGTTTTAGCCAAATTAAAAAACAAATTGCGGCTGCTAAAGCGCAACTACAATAATTAGGAAAGCTTCGTCACTAGACGAAGCTTTTTTTGTGGCAAATTTTAAGCGCTTTCTCATCTAATGCTGGTATAATAAAAATGAACAAAAGTTTGCTGGTTTGTACTACTACTAAAGCGTAGGGAGGCGTTTAGTGATGAAGTATCAAGCAAAGCTATTGAGTGCTGGTTCTTGGATTTTTGGATGTTTAACAATTATGTTGATTGCCACAAATCCAGTTGTACCAGAAGCGTCGATGTTTAATGGTGTTGGTATGTGGGTAGCTTTAGGTATATTTAGTGTATTATATGTATTACCGATGCTAGGTAAATTGATCAAATGCGATTATGGTTACTATTTATTGACTGGTTGGCTTGCAATTAATATGTTGCTGTACATTATGGCTGGCGTACCACTGTTATTTAGTGGTGGTGCAGTGGGTCTACGGGTGTTGTTAGGCTTGGTCACATTGTTCGGCATTATTGATGTCTTTTTCTGGCTACCAATGGCTTTAGTGCCACAGCAGCCATTGCAAGAAAGTTAATCAGATTTGACGGAAAAGCACCTCTATTGAGATGCTTTTTTGTTTGCAGATAACTGGTAATGATACACCCGGTATGTTACACTTATTCAGATATGCAAGTGAGACACTCGGGAGCGTTGCCATTAATGATAACGTTTTTAACTGATTGGTCATTTTGAATGTGGGAGGATAAATATGGTAGATACTTTAAATTTAGTTGTGATTACCGGAATGAGTGGTGCTGGTAAAACTGTAGCAATGCAGAGTTTTGAAGATTTAGGTTTCTTCTGCGTTGATAATATGCCACCAAGCTTGTTGCCTAAATTCTGGGAACTGGTCAAGGAGTCTGGCAAAGTAACTAAAATTGCTTTAGTGATCGATTTACGATCACGGGCATTCTATGATCAAATAGATGAAATGTTAGCCAATTTAGATAATACCAACTTTGTGACAACGAAAATTCTCTTTTTGGATGCATCTAACGAGGAGTTAGTTTCCCGTTATAAGGAAACTAGGCGTGCGCATCCATTAGCGATGGAAGGTCGCTTGTTAGATGGTATCGTCAAGGAACGTAAATTGTTGTCAGAAATTAAGAATCGGTCACAATTGATCATTAATACGACTGACCTGACACCACGACAATTGCGGGAAGATATTTTTGATAACTTTAAATCTGCTGAAACCAATACTTTCCATGTTGAAGTAATGTCCTTTGGGTTCAAATATGGTGTGCCAATTGATGCTGATATTGTTATGGACGTACGTTTCTTACCCAATCCGTATTATGTACCAGAGTTTAAGAAGCTGACGGGGATGAATCAAGCAGTTTATGATTATGTTATGCAACAACCAGCAACTGAAGATTTTTATGAGCGTTTCAGCAGTATGCTGCATTTGATTATGCCTGGCTATGAAAAAGAGGGCAAAACTAGCTTGACTATTGCTATTGGTTGTACCGGCGGTCAGCATCGCTCAGTGGCAATAACTGAGCGTTTAGGCAAGGATCTAGGGCAGCACTATCCAGTTGATGTCAGCCATCGTGACATGAACAAGCGGAAAGAGACGGTGAATCGTTCATGAGATCGCCAAGAAATTATCGCCGCCCTAAAATGGTGGTCATCGGTGGCGGCACTGGTTTGCCAGTCATTCTAAAAAGTTTGCACAAGAAAAACGCTGATATTACGGCTGTGGTAACGGTAGCCGATGATGGTGGTTCATCCGGCGCAATCCGTAATTACGTTAATGTGGTACCGCCTGGGGATATTCGCAATGTACTGGTTGCCTTATCTAATTTACCTGAACTATATTTGGACATTTTCCAGTATCGCTTCAATAGTGATGATTCTTTTTTAGCGGGGCATGCAATCGGTAATTTAATTATTGCTGCTTTATCGGAAATGCGCTCAGGCATTTTTGGTGCCGTTCAAGAACTATCTAAGATGATGCAGATCGATGGGCACGTTTATCCCGCCAGCGACGATCCGTTAGTGCTGAATGCACACTTTAGTGATGGTACTGAAATTGCTGGTGAAGCAGAGATTACCGCTGCTGGTAAAAGTATTGATCGTGTTTGGGTCACACCAGCTGATCCGACCCACGCCGCGCCGGAAGCTGTTGATGAGGTCATCGCAGCGATTATGGATGCTGACACGGTTGTTTTAGGCCCAGGTAGCTTATTCACTAGTATTTTACCTAACCTAATGATCAGCAATGTTGGTGAAGCGGTTCGTAATACACAGGCCGACGTCACGTATGTTTGTAATATTATGACCCAAAAAGGGGAAACGGAACACTTTACCGATGCTGATCATGTTCGTGTTTTAGCTAAGCATCTTGGCGGCCAATTTGTAAATACGGTTTTGGTCAATACGCAGCCGGTGCCGCCGAATTATTTGGATCGGCAGAAGTATGACGAATACTTGGTCCAAGTTGAACATGATTTTAATGGTTTACGTAAACTTGGTTGTCGTGTGATCTCTGATGATTTTCTCTCCTTGCATGATCGTGGTGTTTTTCATGATGGTGACAAGGTAGCACAGGAGTTATTAAATTTAGCCTGTCAACCCCATGATTAAGCAATATTCCCAGATTAGAAAGTAGGTGTAAATTTGGGTTCATATGCGAGTGAAGTTAAGAAAGAGTTAACGACGTTGGAAGTACATCGCGAACATGCTCGTGCTGAGTTAGAGGCATTAATTCGGATGAACGGTTCATTGAGTATTGCCAACCATCAATTTATTTTGAATGTGCAAACGGAAAATCCAGCTATTGCGCGGCGTATTTATGCATTATTACGCGATAATTATGCTATCGAGGCAGAGCTGCTAGTGCGTCGTAAAATGAAATTAAAAAAGAATAATTTGTATATTGTACGTTTAAAGCATGGTAGTACGAAAGTCTTAAGCGACTTGCACATTTTGGCGGGAACCTCAACACTATCGACCTTACCATCGGCTGAGGTTAAAGCTTCAGATCAAAAGGTGCGCTCCTATTTGCGTGGTGCTTTTTTGGCTGGGGGCTCGGTTAATAATCCGGAGACCAGCCGCTATCATCTAGAAATTTACTCACTATATGAAGAACATAATCAGCAGGTTGCTGCGATGATCAACCAGTTTGGCTTGAATGCTCGCGTGACCGAACGACGTGGTGGCTATATCGTCTACTTAAAAGAAGGCGAAAAGATTGCTGACTTTTTACAGTTAATTGGTGCTACTAGTGCAATGTTAAAATTCGAGGATATCCGCATTGTTCGCGATATGCGTAATTCGGTAAATCGTTTAGTTAATTGTGAGACGGCTAATTTGAATAAAACTATCGATGCGGCAACTCACCAAGTTGAGAGCATTAAGTTAATCGAGCAGGTAACTGGTTTGGACAGTTTGCCGCAAAAACTGCAAGAAATTGCTATTTTACGGTTAGCAAATCCTGATATTACGCTAAAAGAATTGGGTGAACTGGTACCTAGTGGCGCAATTTCTAAGTCAGGAATCAATCATCGGCTACGCAAGTTAATGCAGGTCGCCGATGATTTACGCGCTGGTAAGGCAACTTCAGCTTAGTGATTTTTCATGCGTAGTTAGCTAAAATGATTCTTATTGACCAATTTTACGAAGTTGCGTTCGACTGTCTTTTGAGTCGTTCCGCTGTGCCAGCACCAGATTTTGAACTTTGATGCAAATGAAAAAGCAAGTCCACGTGGCAGTTTTAGCTGCGGTGGGCTTGCTTTTTTAAATTAGTTTGGCCAATTCTGTTGGTGTAATGTGTTCATCAAAAATTTGCTCACCAATAATAATAGTTGGCACAAATTGAACATTAGCTGCTTTTGCTTCATTGAGCACCATATTGATCATGGTGTGATTTGGTTGGCGCGTAAGCTTAAGTTTTTCCGCCATGTAAGTAGTGAGTTCTGCTTCACTAAAATCACCCCAAATATCTTGTTGGGCAAACAAAAATCTCACCGCTGCATAGGCTTGTTCTGGTTGGTCATACGGCAAAAAGTGTTGAACAAAATTTCCATTTTTCAGTTTGTCCTTTTGTTTATCAAATAGCTTGAAGACACGTTTAACGCGACCAGCGGCGATGGCAGGTTCCAAAATTGGTGTTGCTTTTTCGAACCATTCTTTACTATAGGGACAACGCAGATTAATAAATTCAGTTACAGTAATGGGGGCATCACTTGCCCCGACGACTAAACCTTGCTGACTGATTTTGGCTGGGTCTATTTTAGTTGTGTCCATTAGTTTACCTCCAATATTGCGTAAAATACCAAAAATACCCTACCAACAATTGTTAGTAGGGTATTCACTTAACTATTTTTGATTGACCATAATTTCGTCGATCAAACCATAATCTTTAGCTTCTTGTGCTGTCATATAGTTATCACGGTCAGTATCTTTTTGAATTGTTTCTAAATCTTGACCAGAAGATTCAGCTAAAATCTTGTTCAAACGTTGACGTGTCTTCAAAATTTCACGTGCTGCGATTTCGATTTCAGTTTGTTGGCCTTGAGCACCGCCTAAAGGTTGATGGATCAAGACGGTTGAATTTGGTAATGCAAAACGTTTGCCTTTAGTGCCGGCAGTAAGTAATACACTGGCCATTGACGCAGCCATGCCCATGGCAATAGTCTGAATGTCGGATTTAACAAAGTTCATCGTATCATAAATTGCCAAACCGGCAGTAACTGAGCCACCAGGAGAGTTGATGTAAATTGAGATATCTTTTTCAGAGTCTTGGGCATCCAAGAAAAGCAATTGAGCGATGATCGAGTTGGCCATTTGGTCGTTAACCTCACCAGACAGCATGATAATACGGTCTTTTAACAGACGTGAGTAAATATCATAAGCGCGTTCGCCTCGTGAAGATTGTTCAATGACTGTAGGAACTAACATAGTGTAACCTCCCAAAGTTTCAAATTTAATTTAATTTTAGCACTCAATTAAGTGTAATGCTAGTTTAGTCTATTGGTCAAAAAAGGTCAAATAATTAGTTGTACTTTTTAGCAAAAAATTAGTTCAGGCGCGCCACGACTTTTCCGCTAATTAAATGCTGTTTCAGCGCTTGCAAACCTTGGGGGATTTGTTCGAAGGCCAACACACGCTCAATTAACGGATCTAATTGCTTAGCGACAACTAACTTACCTAATTCAGCAGCCATTACCGCCAAATCGGTCTGTTGCTGTAAATTATTACTTTGATGGGCGCCACCAAGGTTAACGCTTAGCCAACTTTGACCACGTTGTTCTAACGCATGATCACTAAGATCAGGGCCGCCAACAATAGTGACTAAAGCACCATTGTAAGCTAGTCGCTGTAAGTCGGCAGTTGCTTCCTTAGTGCCAACTGTATTGATAATTAAGTCAACCCCGTGGCCATGGGTGAGCTCTTTAATAGCGGCAGTTACGTCAGTTGTTTGGTAATCGATAATGTGATCCGGCAGCAACCTTTTAGCCAGCGCACGTTTGCGGGAAGAAGCAGTAGTGTAGACGGTTAAACCGCTATGTTTGGCTAACTGGACAGCAATACCACCAACGCCGCCTGCACCAGCATGAATTAAAACGGTATGGCGATTAGCGAGACTAGCTTTGCGATAAAGTGCCGCGTAAGCTGTCATTGCACCACAAAGTAGCGCTGCCGCTTGCTCATAGCTGAGTTCGGCGGGCATTTTAGCGACGGCATAACTTTTGACAGTGGCGTATTCAGCAAAGCCGCCATCTTTGGTCAAATCACCATGATAGAACACACGCTCACCTACCGCAAAACCGCTGACTTGCGGACCCAACGCCACAATCTCACCGGCGACATCAAGTCCCAGAATATGTGGATACTGCCATTTTTTGTTGCCACCTTCAATCAGCTTATAGTCAACTGGATTTAAACCAACTGCATGCACGCGAACTAAAATTTCTTCGGCTGCTGGTTGCGGTTGGGGGCGTTCGCCAATCGTTAAAGCATCCAAGCCGTGGTCAGTCGCTGTATTCAAATAAATTGCCCGCACAAAATCACTCCTCTATTATTGATTTTATTAGTGTTATCGATAATTACTTATTGTTAATAGTTTGTCGTTTATTTAGTGCGCTCGTTTAATGAAATTATAGCACACACAATGCAGTTCAATTGTTACCATAATTTGCCTAAATTATGCTATTCTGAAGCTGAAATTACGAAAGTAGGGATGACATGACAAAAAGTCGGGTAGAGGCGTTTACTGATGGTGTAATTGCTATTTTGATCACGATCTTAGTATTGGATTTACATGCACCAACTGCAACTTCTTGGGCAGCATTAGGGGAGTTAGGTGAGCCATTTTTTGCTTATGTCGTCAGTTTTATTGCCATTGCCATCTATTGGAATAACCATCATCATTTGTATCAAACGGTTAAAAAAATCAATGGCGCAGTTTTATGGGCTAATACAGCGTTACTATTTTGGCTCAGCTTGTTACCTTTTGCAACGGCTTGGGTGGGTGAACATTTAACGGCCTTTTTACCAGAATTGGTTTACGCGGTGATTTCGCTAATGTGTGGCTTGACCTATAATTTGCTGAATCGTTGTTTAGTTAGCGTTAATGGGCCGCAATCAAGTGTTGCAGTCATTTCACGCCACGATCGAAAGCGCTGGCTGTCACTACTGATTTATTTAATTGGCTGCATATTGACACTATTGTGGCCGTTAGCCGGTTTAGGCGCTAGTTTAGTGGTTTCGGTATTATGGTTTATACCTAATCAGCGGGTAGAGCAGGAATTTAAGTAGCTGCATATTTATTGTTTTGCAGTGGTCAGCTTTGTTACGGTGAACTTAATAAAATGAAAGGTGGTTCACCTATGACTCAACGACAACCAAAAGAAAATTACTTGATCGATGACAGCAGCAATAATGTTTCACCACGGCCAGAAATCGATCATCCGACCTATCAACCAGCCGCTAAATTAAAAGATAAAGTGGCAATTATAACTGGTGGTGACAGTGGTATTGGTGCGGCCGTAGCGTTACTTTATGCGCGTGAAGGTGCTGATATTGTGATCGTACATTATGAATCGGTGAGCGATGCTGAAAAAATCAAAGCAAAAATTGAAGCGTTAGGCCGACGTGCACTTATTTGTCAAGGTGATATTGGTGCTCCTAAATTCGCCGCTGAAGTGGTAGAAAAGACGTTGGCAACCTTTAGCCAAATTGATATCTTAGTTAATAATGCTGGCGAACAGCACGTGCAGGAAAAAGTTAGTGATATTACTGACGGCCAGTTTGAGCGGACTTTTCGGACTAATATTTTCGGCCAATTTTATTTAACTAAGGCAGCGTTGCCTCATCTGAGGGAACATGGGGTCATCATCAATACGACCTCAGTTACTGCTTTTAAAGGTAATCCATTGTTGCTAGACTATTCAGCGACTAAAGGGGCCATCGTGGCGTGGACGCGTGCTTTAGCACAGAATGAGGAACTTTTAAAACGTGATATTCGCGTTAATGCTGTTGCACCGGGGCCAATTTGGACGCCACTGATTCCAGCTACATTTCCTAAAGATAAACTAGAAGGTTGGGGTGGTACGCCAATGGATCGCGGAGGTAAGGCGTATGAGTTAGCACCAAGTTACGTCTTCTTGGCGGCTGTTGACAGCAGCTTCATTACCGGTCAAGTCATTCACATTAATGGTGGTGATTTTCCAGGGTAAAAAGTATGGTGGCCGCTACTATAATTGGTAGTGGTTTTTGTTTAGAAGAAGAATGAGTACGCAATAATTATTAGTTACTAACGGCAAAAATTATAGCATGCAAAAACAATTGATTGTCGTTAACTTTACTGGCATGAAGGTGGTGCTAGCAGATTGATGTGCTATTTTATTTATTCAAAATAGTGAGCGCTACAACGACGTATTTTAGTATAATATTGAGTTTTGTATGAAGTAGTTGCCACCTGCTTTAAATGGCAACATATGTGGCACTGGTTGGCGGGCAGCGACAGCTTTCTTGATCACCTATCAAGCTGGCTGGCAGAATGTTCACGTCTATGATGGGGGTTGGTTCTCATGGGATAAAGCCCATAAACAAGATCCAGCTAAATATCAAGTCCAAGTCGGGGATCCACGTTCTGATGTTGTGAAGATATTAAAATAAATAGACGAAACAAAACAGGCTGCGTCGATTATGACACAGCCTGTTTGCTTACTGAAAACCAATAGATAGAATTTATTTGGTTAAAAATAGCTACAAAATGTTACCCCAGCGTCAAAGGCTAGCGTGTATAAGCAAAATTTAAACAAGTCCTATCGTTGTTGCTATAAAAATTTGATCCGGAGCTGATGAAAATCATGACACCAATTAAGCAGTTGATCAACCAATGATGAAACTAGCAAAGCGTTTCATATTTATAGTTTTACTGATCATTCAACTAATTCTTTTATGGTTACC
The DNA here is from genome assembly GCF_003946445.1 of Loigolactobacillus jiayinensis. Lineage (GTDB taxonomy): Bacteria > Bacillota > Bacilli > Lactobacillales > Lactobacillaceae > Loigolactobacillus > Loigolactobacillus jiayinensis. The sequence goes on from NZ_RHOF01000015.1 coordinate 57,409, forward strand.
AATTGAACTACAAAATTTATATGATACACATCTAGGTTTTATGCGCCAAATCTTATTCATGAACGAAACATATCCTGTTCACCTCGCCAAATGGCTATTTTGGATCGTTATTTTTAGCGCTGTTAGTTTACTTATACTGAGCTTTGGTCATCGTAATAAAGGCTTTAATTGGCTACAGCTGGGTTGGCTAGCAATACTATTGCTAGTAACCTTGTCGGCAGTACTGATGACAGCCACATCGGCACCACTTTATTTTTATAATTTAACTTGTTGGGGCATAAGCGTGTTACTACAAATAGTGATTGTCATGGCTGATAGAATCAAGCTACAGTAGTTAGGAAGAATATTAGTATTTATAGAACAATGATTTATTCTCAAAACAAACTGACTACAGCTGGTTGTAACCGATACCTATTTGTATTTTTTATAAAAAAAGAATCTTGACTTAACAAGATTCTTCTATAAGTAACTTTAATTAACTTTTTAATTTTATGCGCCTGGAGGGAATCGAACCCCCATCTCAAGAACCGGAATCTCACGTGATATCCATTACACTACAGGCGCATCTGAACAACATAAACAATTTTACCGGAATTCTGCATAAAAAACAAGACCTAGAGACAGAAAAAATAATTAATGGCCAAATTAGTTTAAGTTAACTAGCATAGATGATAACCTAGATACAGTCGGGAACTTACATTAAGTGATTGTTTTTAATAGAATTAAAGGTACATAACGCCAAGATAAACTATCTAGTCAATTCAACGAAAGGAACGGTCAAGATGGCATACCAACAAGGGCTTAATCAACAGCAAAAACAAGTCCAGAAGCTGGCGATGACGCAGCAATTGCAGCAATCGATCCAGATTTTACAATACAACGCTGATGGGCTGCAGCAATTTTTGCAGCAAAAGAGTTTAGAAAATCCATTGTTAACGGTTCGACATACGGCGCAAGGAAAAGCAAATTTAAGTGGTAGTCAGCGGCGAGTCGATAATTTTATGAACGCCATTCCTGATACGACACAATCGTTATTTGATTATTTATTAGGTCAAGTACACTTAACTATGCGTGACACACCGCTACGTGATTTAGTGCTATTTCTATTAGAATATGTGGATCTGAATGGCTATTTGCGTATTAGCAATGCTGAAATCAAAGCTAAAACTGGAGCAGCTGCAGTCCAGATTTTAGATGCAGTGACCCTGTTGCAGCAGCTAGATCCACCAGGTGTTGGTGCACGGAACCTACAAGAGAGTTTGCTACTACAAACCCAAAGTGATGATAGTGCACCAAACTTAGCCTATATTGTCTTGGAAGAGGATTTTGTTGATTTTGTTGAACGTAAATGGGCGCCAATTGCAAGTAAATATCAGGTAGCTGTTGCTGAGATTCAACATATTTTTGATTATGTGCAAACACTGACGCCGCGACCTGGGGCTGCTTTTAGTCAAACGCAGAATAATTTTATTCGTCCGGAATTGGTCGTGCATATACATGGCGATGAGCTGCAACTAAATTTGACTTATGATACGCAGCCACAATTAGTTTTTCAGCAGCGTTACTTTGACCGAATGCTGAAAACCAATGATCAAGAAGTTACTGATTATATGAAGGAAAAAAAGCAAGAGTTTGAATGGCTGCAAAAAAGTGTTGGCCAACGTGGTAGTACAATTCTACGGGTAGGCCAGAAAATTGTTCAGCACCAGCATGATTTTTTCTTTGATACTAAACGACCGTTAAAGCCGCTTTTATTACGAGATGTGGCTACTAATTTAGGTGTGCATGAATCGACGGTTAGTCGCACGGTTAATGGTAAATACTTACAGACAGACTTTGGTGTGTTTGAACTAAAACATTTCTTTACCAATGCAATCGGTCATCAACAATCTGACTCGGCTGATAGTGTTAAACAAAAGCTACGTGACTTAATTACTGCTGAAGATAAGCGTAAGCCATTATCTGATCAGCGGCTAGTGGTCCTATTGGAAGCGGCAGGGATCACTATATCACGGCGAACGGTTGCAAAATATCGTGAAAGTCTTAATATTGCAGCGTCGTCTAAGCGAAAGCGCTTCGATTAAATTCCTTGATTTATCGGGGCTTGAGCCTTGCATTTAACCAGTGGTCTTGTTATAATATTTCTGTGCTTAAGGAGTGGACAGATTAACTGTGCACTTTACTTTTTGGCCATGACGGGTCACCATACGACATAGTTGGACAGATATTGTCCCACCAAGGAAGAGGATCAGCATGGATCAGGAATTAGCCTGGCTAGAAGTGTTAGCGCCGGACTTGATCGACGTGGTTAAGCAACGTTACCAAGTGTTACAATCAATTTATTGGTTAGCGCCAATTGGTCGCCGTTTGCTAGCACAGGAACTCAATATGAGCGAGCGTGTGTTACGTACTGAAACTGATTTTTTACGTTCACATGATTTGATTACAACTTCTAAGTCAGGTATGATTTTGACCACACAAGGCGAAGAAGCCTATCAAAGCTTAACCACGATCATGGAGCGCTTGCTTGGTATGCATTCGAAAGAAAAGCAATTAAGCAAGCTACTAGGTATCGCGCATTGCTTGATTGTTGCTGGTGATTCGACCGAATTGCCGAAAGTATTAACCGACATGGGCAAGTTGGTCAACGAAACGTTAGATATTATTTTACCGCAGGGTGAAAATATTATTGCCGCGATGGGTGGTACAACGATGGCACAAGTTGCTAATTCGTTAACACCTAAGTTAGCCGAAAAGCGCCATCTGGTTTTTGTGCCAGCACGTGGTGGCCTCGGTGAAGCTGTTGATATTCAAGCTAATGCCGTATGTGCACGCATGGCGGTGCATACTGGTGGCGAGCACCGCGTATTATATATTCCCGAACATGTCAGTGAACAAACCTATAAACCTCTTTTAGCCGAGCCTGCGGTTAAGGAAGTATTACAGTTAGTTGACAAAAGTTCGGCGGTGGTTCATAGTATTGGTGAGGCGATTCCGATGGCAAAACGTCGGGATATGCCGGCCAAAACAATTGCCATGTTACAACAAAAACAGGCGGTTGGCGAAGCGTTTGGTTATTTCTTTAACCAAGCGGGCGAAGTCATTTATAAGATTCCGCGTATTGGTTTACAACTTCGCGACCTTGAAAGAATTCCCAGTGTAATTGCTGTTGCTGGCGGGGCTAATAAAGCCGCTGCCATCAAGGCATATGCACAACTAGCACCGCAACAGACGTGGTTGATCACGGATGAAGGTGCCGCAAACTTGATTTTAAAAGGGGTAACCCTTTAAAATAAATTTTTTATTTCCTAAAGGAGGAAATTTAGGCATGACTGTAAAAATTGGTATTAATGGTTTTGGACGTATCGGCCGTTTAGCTTTCCGTCGTATCTTCGAATTGGGCGCTAAATCAAACGATATCGAAGTTGTCGCTATCAACGATTTAACTTCACCTGCTATGTTAGCTCATTTATTGAAATATGATTCTACACATGGTACTTTTGCTGGCGAAGTTAGCGCTACTGACAATGGTATCGTTGTTAACGGCAAAGAATACCGTGTATATGCTGAACCTAAAGCACAAGATATTCCTTGGGTTAAAAATGACGGCGTAGATTTCGTCCTTGAATGTACTGGTTTCTACACATCCAAAGCAAAAGCACAAGCTCATTTGGATGCAGGCGCAAAACGTGTCTTGATCTCAGCTCCAGCTGGTAGCGATTTGAAGACAGTTGTTTACAACGTAAATGATGATGTATTGACTGCTGATGACACAATCGTTTCAGCTGGTTCATGCACAACTAACTGTTTAGCACCTATGGCTTACTTCTTAAACCAAGAATTTGGTCTTGAAGTTGGTACTATGACTACTATCCATGCTTACACTTCTACACAAATGTTGTTAGACGGCCCAGTTCGTGGCGGCAACTTGCGTGCAGCTCGTGCAGCAGCTGTTAACACAATTCCTCATTCTACTGGTGCAGCTAAAGCTATCGGCTTGGTTATCCCAGAATTGAAGGGCAAATTACAAGGCCATGCACAACGTGTTGGTGTTGTTGACGGTTCATTAACTGAATTAGTTTCTATCCTTGACAAAAAGGTTACTGCTGACGAAGTTAACGAAGCTATCAAGAAGCATACTGAAGGTAACGAAAGCTTTGGTTACAACGCAGACGAAATCGTATCAAGTGACGTTATCGGCACAACATTCGGTTCAATCTACGACCCAACTCAAACAGAAGTTACAACTGCTGGCGACAAGCAATTAGTTAAGACTGTTGCTTGGTACGACAACGAATATGGCTTCACTTGCCAAATGGTACGTACTTTATTGAAATTCGCTACTCTCTAATCCGTTAGAACTAGTAAGTTTCAAAACCGCATAATGTTTTAAAAAAGGCGGAGGGAGGCTTACTCCCTCTGCTTTTTTTGTTGGCCAATACGCAGGGCCCGCGGCTGGCTGATTTAATAAGCAGAGCGATGACCTTTCTAATAAATGTAAATTATAACTAAAAAACGTGATAAAATAGGAGGCTATTTATATGGCTAAATTAATCGTTTCTGATTTAGATGTTAAAGATAAAAAAGTATTGATTCGTGTTGACTTTAATGTGCCAATTAAGGGTGGCGTTATTGGTGACGATAACCGGATTGTTGCTGCATTACCAACTATCAAATATGTAGTTGAAAATGGCGGTAAAGCAATCTTGCTTTCTCACTTAGGCCGGATCAAATCTGACGAAGATAAAAAAGAACTCAGCTTAAAGCCAGTTGCTGAACGCTTAGCTGAATTATTGAACCAACCTGTTACTTTCGTTCCTGTTAACGAAGGCAAACAATTAGAAGATGCTGTTAATGCACTCGCTGCTGGTCAAGTACTTGTTATGGAAAACACACGTTTCCAAGATATTGACAACGACTTTGGTAAGCGCGAAAGCAAAAACGATCCTAAATTAGGTGAATACTGGGCTTCATTAGGCGACGTATTCGTTAACGATGCATTTGGTACAGCTCATCGTGCCCATGCTTCTAACGTTGGTATCGCATCTGCTATGAAAGCTAAAGGCCAAAAGGTTGCTGCTGGTTTCTTAATGGAAAAGGAAATCAAGTTCTTAGGTGACGCTGTTGACAATCCTAAGCACCCATTTGTTGCCATCTTAGGTGGCGCCAAAGTTTCTGACAAGATCGGTGTTATCGATCATTTATTAAGCAAAGCTGACAAAGTTATCGTCGGTGGCGGTATGACTTATACATTCTATGCTGCTAAAGGCTTAAGTATCGGTAAGTCATTAGTTGAAAAAGATAAAATTGAATTAGCTAAGCAAATCATCGACAAAGCTGGCGACAAGTTAGTCTTGCCTGTTGATAATATTGTTGCTGAAGAATTCAGCAACGATGTACCTAGCAAAGACGTTGAAGGCGATATTCCTGATGGCTACATGGCCTTAGATATTGGTGAAAAGTCAATTGCTGACTTCAAGGATGTTCTTAAAGATGCTAAAACAGTTGTTTGGAACGGCCCAATGGGTGTGTTTGAAATGAGCAACTACGCTAAAGGCACTTTGGAAATCGGTAAGTTCTTAGGTACATTAACTGATGCAACGACAATTGTCGGTGGTGGTGATTCAACCGCAGCTGTTAAACAATTAGGCGTTGGCGACCAATTGACTCATATCTCAACTGGTGGCGGTGCTTCACTTGAATACCTTGAAGGTAAGGAATTACCAGGTATTGCTGCTATTTCTGAAAAATAGTTAAAAAACACACTTTGGCAAATTTGGGTCAATTCGACCCAAATTTACATAAATGAAAGGATGTTACAAATGCGTAAACCAATCATTGCAGGTAACTGGAAATTAAACAAGAACCCTAAAGAAACAGCTGAATTTGTTGCTGGAATCAAAGGCAAATTAGCTAATGCTGACCAAGTTGAAGCTGTTATCGGTGCTCCTGCTGTTGACCTACAAACTTTAATCGATGCTGCTAAAGGCACTGATTTAAAAGTTGCTTCTGAAAATAGCTACTTCGAAGATGCTGGTGCTTTCACTGGCGAAACTTCACCAAAAGTTTTAGCTGAAATGGGTGTTGACTACGGCATTATTGGCCATAGCGAACGGCGTGAATATTTCAACGAAACTGATGAAGACATCAACAAAAAGGCTCATGCCTTGATCAAAAATGGCGTTACACCAATTATCTGCTGTGGCGAAACTTTAGAAACTCGTAAGGCTGGTAAAGTTAACGAATGGGTTTCTGGTCAAATCAAAGCTGCTTTAAAAGATTTGTCAGCTGCACAAGTTGCTGCATTGGTTATTGCTTACGAACCAATCTGGGCAATCGGTACTGGCGAAACAGCTACACCTGAACAAGCACAAGAAGTTTGTCATTTGATCCGTGAAACTGTTGCTGGCCTTTATGACCAAACAACTGCTGAAAACGTTCGGATCCAATATGGTGGTTCAATGAAACCAGCTAACGTTAAAGAATTAATGGCTCAACCTGATATCGATGGTGGCCTAGTTGGCGGCGCAAGCTTACAACCTGATTCATTCTTAGAATTAGTACATTACCAAGACTAATTTAATCTGATTAAACGAAGAAGCAGGGACGCCTGCTTCTTTTTTTTGTGCTATTTGGGAATATAAAAAGGGATACCGCAATTGTATAAACGGTATCCCTTGGTACTTATCTATAAAATATGAATGTCGTGTGCGGCACATTCAGCCCGCATCTCTTGGGGCCAAACACTGGCTTGAACTTCGCCAACGTGTGCTTTACCTAATAGCAGCATGCATAAACGTGATTGACCGATCCCACCGCCGATGCTGTATGGTAGCTCACCGTTCATGATTTTTTGATGGAAAGGTAAATGTAAACGATCTTCAGCACCAGCAATTTTTAACTGCTTGGCCATAGCAACTTCGTCGACACGGATGCCCATACTGGAGATCTCTAATTTGCAGTTTAATGGTTCGTACCAGAAAATTAAATCGCCATTAAGTGACCAATCATCATAATCTGGGGCGCGACCGTCATGGCGTTTGCCTGATTTTAAGGCGCCACCGATTTGCATCAAGAATACACAACCTAACTCTTGGGCAATTAAGTCTTCGCGTTCCATCGGTGTTTTATCGGGCCAACGATCCTCTAACTCTTGTGTGGTGACAAAATGGAGTTCATCTGGTAAATGATGGACAGCTGTGGGGTACTTGTACCAAACTTCGTGCTCCATGTGCTTGATTACTTTGAAAATCTGCTTAACTGTTTGTTGTAAAGTATCAAGTGTTCGTTGCTCTTTAGTGATTACTTTTTCCCAATCCCATTGGTCAACATAAATTGAATGAAAGTTATCCAGATCTTCATCCTTACGAATGGCGTTCATATTCGTATAAAGACCTTCACCTGGTTGAAAATCAAAGCGACCGAGCGCATTACGTTTCCATTTAGCCAAACTATGGACGATTTCCATTGTTTTATTCGGCATATCTTTCATCGTAAATGAAACAGGTGCTTCAATACCGTTCAAATTATCGTTTAGACCAGTGGCACGGTCAACCATCATTGGCGCTGATACACGTGATAAGTTAAGTTGTTGACCAAATTCGTCTTGAAAAGTTTCACGAATATAGCGAATGGCTTCTTGTGTTTGGCGTACGGATAATTTTGGATCATAGGCAGTGGGAATAATTAAATGCATGGAAATACCTCCTGAATTTTAACTAGTTTTAAGCTAGTTGCTTAGATTTGATTTAGGCGTTATAAAAGTGTTATGTGTTTGGCTACGGCCGATGAATATTCACTAAACAAAATAGCAACTTACGTTATAACGTGATTCGCGGCGAAAAAAATAGTCCTTCCGTCCCCGATCAAGGGACGAAAAGGACTATTTTCGCGATACCACCCAAGTTGCCTGAATAAACAGACCACCTTAATTAAGCGCACAAACATGCGCCTCCGGATGGTAACGTACCGGTTACGGCGTAGCCTACTAGTTGTCGTTCAGCCCGCAATTAAAGAAAGTGTTATTCCAAAACGTTGTTGCCTCATCGAGTTTCCACTGATCTCGATTCACTGTCAGGACAACGGTTTGTACTTGTCTCTCTTATTATTTTTTAATTATTATTAAAATACTAACATTATTTACTAAGAAAGCAAAGAGAAAAATGGAAATTTAATGAAAATTAGGTGCTAATCAGACGATTTTTACAAAAAAATGGCCAGTTTTTTGTAATTCTGGGTGAAAATTATACGATCCAAAGTACCAGATCAAGTTATTTTCCAGTTAAATCAAAACTGAAGTTTATTTTGATGTTGTAAAGCAAAATGTTATATTAGTTGATGTAGTTTATTTTATTTCTAAGAGGTGTATTACTTGCAAAGGTTAAAACAATTAGATAATACACGCTTAAAATTTATTTTAAAAGGGTTGCTAGTTGGTTTATTAAGTGGCGTGGTCGTTAGTGTGTTTCGTTTATTGATCGAGCTTAGTCTACAACGTTCAATTCAGCTTTTTCAGTGGGTACACTGGCATCCACTATGGCTATTAGTTTTACCCTTGGTGAGTATCATATTGGCGCTAGTGATCGGTTGGCTAGTTAAGGGGGAACCTAACATCATGGGTTCAGGGATTCCTCAAGTCGAAGGCCAATTAGATGGTGATTTAACGATTCCGTGGTGGCCCGTTTTGTGGCGTAAATTTGTGGCTGGCGTGTTAGGTATTGGACCCGGACTTTTTCTAGGTCGTGAAGGGCCGTCGATTCAATTAGGTGCTGCGGTTGGGCAGGGTGTGGCTACTCGCTTAGGTCACTCGGATTCGGAAAAGCGGATCATGCTGGCTAGTGGCGCAGCAGCCGGATTGTCCGCGGCCTTTAATGCACCGATTGCTGGGACCTTATTTGTATTAGAAGAAATCTACCATAATTTTTCACCATTAGTGTGGATGACGTCATTAGCCAGTGCAATTGCGGCTGATTTTGTTTCATTAAATTTTTTTGGGCTGACACCAGTTTTACATATGCACTATGCGCACAGTTTTCCGTTGGCATTATACTGGCAATTGATTATTTTGGGCATCATCTTGGGTATCTGTGGCTATATTTATCAGCGTGTCCTACTAGCATTACCAAAGTGGTACGGTTACTTAAAGCTAATTCCACGCTATTTTCAAAGTGTTGTGCCATTATTATTAGTAATTCCAATTGGCTATTTTTGGCCGCATACGTTAGGTGGGGGCAACTTAGTTATTCTTGGTTTAGCAATTAAATTACCGGCATTTTGGCCATTATTAGCGTTATTTCTACTGCGCTTTATTTTCTCAATGATTTCTTATGGTTCTGGTTTACCTGGTGGTATTTTTCTGCCAATTCTGACCTTAGGTGCTTTGATTGGTGCACTGGTCGGAACTTTATTTGCACAGTGGCATTGGTTGCCATCAATCTACATCATGAACTTTGTGATTTTTGCCATGGCTGGCTATTTTGCAGGGATCGGTAAGGCGCCATTTACGGCTATTTTATTGATCACGGAAATGGTTGGGGATCTACGCCATTTAATGCCATTAGCGTTAGTATCGTTGGTTGCGTATTTAGTGGTTGATCTGCTAGGTGGGGCACCGATTTACGAATCATTATTATCACGGTTGAATTTTGGTGCGACAGTGGCACGAATGAGTGGTAAAAATGATCGTATCGAGATGCCAGTATTTGCTGGTAGTCCGCTGGAAGATAGGCAAGTGCGTGACGTGAAATGGCCACAGGAGAGTTTATTGATTGCAGTGCGACGTCAAAATCGCGATTTGATTCCACATGGCGACACATTATTGCGTGCTGGTGATACATTAATTGTATTAACGGCCCATGAACGTCGTGGTGCTGTCCGACGCAAACTAATGCAAATTGCGACTAAGCGCAAAAATTTACAAACTTGATTGTTTTAGGTTTTGTTCTCTACAAATCAATGGTATAATATTACTATTAAACTTAACCGGTTGGTCACAATTAAGTTGGCCAGTCATCAAATACTAACTTAGTGACTGAAAAATAGCACAAGAATCTGTTTAAATGTTAGGAGGAAACTAGGGTGTACAACACTATCTTAACCCTGCTGTTGATTGTTTCTGTACTAATCGTAATCGCGGTCTTAATGCAACCAAGCAAACAGCAAGATGCATTGAGCGCCTTATCCGGCGGTGCACAGGACCTATTCGGTAAACAAAAGGCACGCGGTTTTGAAGCGTTCATGCAAAAAGTGACGATCATTCTCGGCGTTTTATTTTTTGCATTTTCGCTAGCTTTGGCTTACGTGTCATCGCACTAGTCGCCAACCTCCTGTTATTATTGCAGGAGGTTTTTTGTTGATTATGGGAATTTTATGATAAGAAGAAATGAGGTTTACTTTGAAAAACGCTGAAGTATTTCAAGCTGAAGTATTAAATTTTTTAACTGAACATGCGAATCACTATTTTACTGCTGAAGAATTAAACCAGCAGTTAGATCTCCACAACGCTGCCGCCTTTAAATTATTGGTGCAAACGTTGACTCAATTGGAGCAAGATAAGAAAATTAAATTAAATGGTAGTGGCCATTTTGGCGTACCTGCTGAACCGCAAAAAGTGAGTGGGGTTTTTCACGCGAATGATCGTGGCTTTGGTTTTATCAGCTATGATCCTGAATTACCTGATGTTTATGTATCAGCAGACAACACGGCGTTTGCTTTAAATGGTGACGAAGTTGAAGCAGAGGTCATCAAGGCCGCTGTTCCTAATAGTGGTAAAGGCCCTGAAGGTAAGATCATCAATATTATTACGCGTAATTTTACCACGGTGGTTGGTGAATTTACTGGCTTTCCACCGAGTCAAATTGCTAGTTCCAGCCAGTATGGTTATGTGAGCTTAACGCAACGTAGCTTACAAGACGTGCCAGTATTTATCACGGACGACGGTGTACAACCACAAGATGGCGACATGGTCGTGGTTGATATTACTAAGTTCCCTAGCGAAGAGAACCCTAAGAGTATGTTAGGGGTTGCCAAGCAAGATTTAGGTAATAAGAACGCACCGGGTGTTGATATTTTATCAATCGTTTATCGGCACGGTATTCCGACTGAGTTCCCAACGGAAGTTATGCAAGAAGCTAACGAAATTCCAAGTGAAGTACAACCAGCAGAAAAAAAGGGTCGGCGTGATTTAACTGATCAAAACTTTGTCACCATTGATGGTGAAACTTCAAAAGACTTTGATGATGCGGTTGTCGTTTGGAAAATGGATAATGGTAATTATCATTTAGGCGTTAGTATCGCCGATGTTGCCCATTATGTAACCCCAGGGACAGCCTTAAACGCTGAAGCTTTTGAGCGTGGCACTAGTACTTATTTGACTGATCGAGTATTGCCAATGCTGCCAGAACGCTTATCTAACGGTATTTGCTCATTAAATCCACAAGTTGAACGTTTAACGATGACCTGTGAAATGGAAATTGATGGCAAAGGTAAAATCGTCAAGCACGAAATTTTCCCAGCAATTATTAAAAGTGCTGCACGGATGACTTATAAAGCCGTTAACCAGATTTTGGATGACAATGACGCTGAAGTTCGGGCTGAATACGCCGAATTAGTGCCAATGTTCGAACAAATGGGAACTTTACACAAAATCTTATTCCAAATGCGGCATGATCGTGGCGCAATTGATTTTGATCGTCCTGAAGCTAAGATCATTGTGGACAGTGAAGGCCATCCAACTGACATTGTTGTTAGTGAGCGCGGTACTAGTGAACGGATGATTGAATCCTTCATGTTAGCTGCCAACGAAACGGTGGCTGAACACTATAGCAGACTACATGTACCATTTGTCTACCGAGTGCATGAAACCCCTGATAGTGAAAAAATGCGTGCCTTCTATGAATTCATCAACAATATTGGTGTCGTTGCCAAAGGTGACAGCCAAAATATCAAGCCACGGATGCTACAAGCTGTTTTGTCTAAGGTCAAAGGCCAACCAGTTGAACCCGTTATCCAAATTATGATGTTGCGTAGCATGAAGCAAGCTAAATATGCTGATCAGCAGTTAGGCCATTTTGGTATCGCGGCTTCCTACTATACGCATTTCACATCACCAATTCGGCGTTATCCTGATTTAATGGTTCATCGCCTGATCCATTGGTACGAAGAAAACGGTACAGATGAAGAAGCACAAGATCAATACCGTGATCAGTTAGCTGATATTGCTAAGCATAGTTCTGAAATGGAACGGCGCTCAATCGATGCCGAACGTGACACTGATGATTTGAAGAAATCAGAATACATGTTGCCGCACGTTGGCGAGGAATTTGATGCTGTGGTTAGCTCTGTAACTAAGTTTGGCTTATTTATTGAGCTACCAAATACCGTTGAAGGTTTGGTTCATATTTCTACAATGGGCGATGACTACTATAACTTTGTTGAAAGTTATATGGCAATGGTCGGTGAACACACGAAGAAGACTTATCGTGTTGGTCAGCCAGTCAAGGTTACTCTGACGGATATCGATATGGATCAAAGCCAGATCAACTTTAAGCTAATGCCTGATGAAAATACACCAACCAGCGATTTAGGTGATTTAGTTGAACGGCCAAAACCACAACGAAATTTCCAACGCCGTAATGGTGGTAATAATCGGCGTCCAGGTGGCAATGGGCAAAACCGTAATGGTGGCAGCAACAGTCGTGGGGGTTATCGTGGTAACCGCAATGGGCAAAGTAGTAATCGCTCAGGTGCTAGCAATAGCGGCAACCGTAATCACCCAAGTTCAAGTAACAACGGTAACCGTTCAAGCTCGAGTAACAGCAGTAATCACACAAGCTCAAGTAACAGTGGTAACCGTTCAAGCTCGAGTAACCGCAATAACCACAGCAGTAGTAATCACAGTAACCATCCATTTACAATTCGCAATAGCCAGAGTCATGACAACCATAAATAATTACCACTTTATAACTAAGAGGTGATCAGGGTGGCAAAAAAGTCAAAACCAGCTGATAATGTTTTAGCGCAGAATAAAAAAGTGCGCCACGATTACGCTATATTGGAGACTTATGAGGCCGGTTTAGTTTTAACTGGTACAGAGATCAAATCTGTACGTAACGGTCGCATTAACTTGAAAGATGGCTTTGCTCGTGTTCGAAATGGGGAAGTGTGGCTAGAAAATGTTCACATCAGTCCTTACGAGCAGGGTAATCAGTTTAATGTTGATCCATTGCGTAATCGTAAATTATTGCTACAAAAAAAAGAAATTAAAAAGTTACTCGAAGCAACTAAAGGTACTGGGATCACATTAGTGCCGTTGCGCGTTTACTTGAAACATGGCTTCGCTAAGCTGTTGCTTGGTGTGGCTAAAGGTAAACACACTTACGATAAGCGTGAAACGCTTAAACGGCGTGATCAAGACCGTGAGTTACAGCGTGTGATGAAGAATCGTGGGTAACAGATAGACACCAAGCGGCAACATGCGCTTGGTGTTTTTTTTACGCCATAGATATTTAGATTATGATCAAAGCAGCAAAAAAGAGGCTGTGACATAAGTAAAATTATGTCGCAGTCTCTTCTCTTTTGCGTCTTAGCTTTATTTAAGCTAGCTGTCAAGGGCGGCGTAAAAATGTAGGTTTATGGCGGTTAGAAAATGTAGGTTTG
>NZ_RHOF01000016.1 GCF_003946445.1 Loigolactobacillus jiayinensis
CGCTAATAGATTACCACTTTGAGCAATCTATCAACAGGATAAAGTATAGAGCCTATTTTTTTGTCAAAAAATAACTATATTACCGTTTTTGTTACCGTGATTTTAAAAGTTCATATAATTGGCAAACATTTGCCCAGTTGCTTTAGTTGAATCTTGAGTAACATCAGTATAAATATTCAGAGTTGTTTTGCTGTATTTATGATCAAGTCGCCACCAATAATTATCATAACTGGATAAGCAACAGTTGCGCGCAAAAATATAGAACTGAACAGTGAAATAAAAATTAGATAATTATTTTTTATATAACAGATTGCTGTACTAGTACAGCTTTGAGTGGCTGACTTGATTAGCTTTAATAAATTTTAGTTGACTATTTCTGCAAGCGCTTTATAATTAAGGAAAGACAAAAATACAAAAATATTTAGCGATGAAAAAACTTTTTAAGCGTATAAGAAAGAAGGTGCTAAATTTGATTACTAACGACGAAGTGACCGGCGTTATTTTATGTGGCGGTCACAGTTCACGAATGGGTTTTAACAAGGCGTTATTACAGCTAAATGGTGAGTATGTCCTGCTAAAAACAGCAGCTAGACTAAGGCAATTATTACCTAAAGTTGTTTTAATGACCGATGACCGTCAAAATTTCAATGTTAGTCGCAAATTTAGCGCTTGGCCAATCTGGGAAGACGAGTACCATGATGTCGGTCCATTAGGCGGCCTAACGACGGCATTAAAGCGGGTTGAGACACCCTATATTTTTATAATGGCTTGTGATATTCCTAATCTTTCTTTAGTAGCGGTCACACAATTACTAAATGCAGGTACAACTGAACAAATCATTTTATACCGGCAACAGGGTCGCATTGAATCCTTATTTGGACTTTATCAGCGCTCTTGTTTATCCCTTTTTGAAGCTCAATTAGCCTTGGGCATCGGACAAATTCGCTATAACTTCTCATCCATGAACGTTAAGTTATTGGATGATTCACCAACCGAGTTGTGTAACATTAATACACCGGCGGAATTACCTGGCTGGCGTACCAAAAAAATAATGAGGTGAAGATCATGAATAAAGCGGACCAAGTTATTGACGATTTTAGCGTAAAGGCGAAGACAAAAACACAACTTAGTTTCGGCAGATTGATGTTACTTGGTATATTGGCTGGTGCTTTTATTGCAATGGGCTACTTAGCATTTGTCCGCGTTGCAGGCACAACACCAAAAGCATGGGGCAGTTTTTCTACATTCCTTGGTGCCTGTCTCTTTCCAATCGGGTTGCTAGCAATCGTTTTTCTCGGTGGCGAATTGGTTACGGGAAATATGATGGTACTAACATTTGGTTATTTAAAAAAGACAGTGACCTTGTTCGATATGGCAAAAAATTGGATTTTAGTTTTAATTGCGAACTGTCTCGGCGGGGCACTGATTGCATTCTTGTTTGGGCATGTCGTTGGCTTGACGGAAGGCGATTTTGCCGCTAAAACAATTGCTATTGCAACGGCTAAGTTAGCGGACAGTCCAACGGCAATGGTTGTTTCGGGAATTGGCTGTAATATTTTAGTAGGTATGGCGATTTTTCTTGGCGCTATGAGTAAAGATTTCTTCGGCAAAGTAGTCGGCGTTTGGTTCCCAATTATGATTTTCGTTATTTCTGGCTTTCAGCACGTGGTCGCCAATGCCTTTATCCTAACGGCAGCAGTTCTTGCAGGAGCACCTTTCACTGCGGGGGCGTTGTTAACCAATATTGTATTGGTCTTTGTGGGTAATGCCATTGGCGCATCAATTGGGTTAGCCGTACCTGTTTATTTTGCCAACCATACTGCTGCACCAGTTGCGGCAACGACTGTAGTGACTGAACCAGTATCTAAATCAGTGAATCAGGTGATCAACAGATGAATAAGCTTGTTTATTTACCCCAGATGATCCAAATTGGCTCAACGGGACGTAACAGTGGTAAAACCGTTGTTGCAAAAAAATTAATTCAGCGTTTTAAGCAACAACATACCCTAGTGGCGCTGAAGATTATCACAATTACGGGTGCTCGTGGTAAGTGTCAACGCGGTGGTGTTGGTTGTGGCATTTGCACTAGTATTGATGCCGGGTTTGAACTAATTGAGGAGACCAATCATTTAGGCAAAAAAGACACGATGGAGTTATTGAAGGCAGGTTGTCAACAAGTATTCTTATTGAAGGCTTTCAAAGATAGCCTACTAGATGGCTTTAAGTCTTTCTTAGCGGCGATTCCGGATAGCGCGTGTATTATCTGTGAATCAAATTCGATTAGAGATTGTGTTCGGCCGGGAATTTTTTTAATGCTGAACAATCAGAAAAAGCAAATTAAACCGACTGCGGCCAGTGTTTACGATTTAGCTGATCTTGTTTTGACCGCACCGACTGATCAAGAATTAATGCAGATCAATATCCAAGAAACGATGGCACAACAGTTAGTTTGGGCCACGCGGACAGCCTAGGCGACGCAGAGGAGGGCCAGTTATGGCTAACATTACTATTAAAGAAAAAAATGAAATTATCGATCGTTACCATGCTAATCCAGAGCAAACTTTAAATATTTTAGTTGATTTACAATATGCTTCTACAGATGGCTATATCGATCAAGCAACAGCACAATTTATTGCCAAACGATTAGGGGTTACCGAAACGCGCATCTATGAAATGATTAGCTTTTACGCAATTTTAAAAGAAGAAAGTCAAGCACGATACGTTTTGAAAATTTGTAATAGCGCACCTTGTCATTTTTCTGGTGAGCCATTAGTTAGTCGGAGTTTAAAAGAGATTCTTGGTGTTAATGAGAACGAAATAACCGATGATGGTATGTTCCTGTACCATGGTATTCCTTGCGCTGGTGCCTGCTTCCAATCGCCATTTATCAAAGTTAAGGACCGCGTTTTTCCAAATTTAACAGCAGAACAAATTAGTCAGTTGATCAGCGACCTCCGTGCGGGGCGTTATCCAGCATTATAGGTGGTGAAAACAATGGTAGTGAGAAATCAAGCCGTTTTAACGGCACGTTTTAATAAATTACAAGATCCAACTGACGTTGAAACCTTCTGTCAGTTAGGTGGTTATGCTGGATTAAGAAAAGTCGTCGAAATGAACAAGGTGGATGTCCTCGATGAATTAGATCAATCTGTTTTGCTTGGACGTGGTGGTGCTGCTTATCCAGTTGGCAAAAAATGGCGGAATTTATTTTATGCTGAGAGTGACACTAAATATATCGTCTGCAATGCTGACGAAGGGGAGCCAGGTACTTTTAAAGACATGGCCTTGATTGCCAATGATCCGTTAGCGATTATTGAAGGGATGACGATTGCGGGTTATGTGTTTAATTCGCAACAAGGTTATATTTATATTCGTGGTGAGTATCGGAATATGCATCGGCGCTTGCGCCAAGCTTTAACTAATGCACGAAAAGCTAATTTTTTAGGTGAAAATATTTTAGGCATTCCTGGTTTCAATTACGATATTAAAATTATTTCTGGTGCGGGCGCGTATGTTTGTGGCGAAAGTTCGGCCTTGTTAAACTCGATTGAAGGTAAAACTGGCCGGCCACGAGTCAAGCCACCACATTTGGCAGAAGTTGGCTTATATCTAAAACCGACTTTAGTTAATAACGTCGAATCCTACGCTAATATTCCCGTGATTATTCGCGAAGGTGGTGCAGCCTTTAGAGCCTTGGGCACGGATAAAGGTGGTGGGACTAAATTAGTTTGTTTAACCGGCCACGTTAAAAATCGGGGCCTGTACGAAGTCAATTTAGGGACACCGCTACACGATATTTTATATTCTGAAAAGTATGGTGGCGGTAGCAGTACTGGTCGGCCACTTAAGTTTATCCATTTTGGTGGGCAATCAGGTCCAATTGGTGCAGTTGAGCAATTAGATGATGTTGCTTATTCATATGATGATTTGCGGGCCAATGAGTTAACGGTTGGCTCTGGTGCCATTGTGGTCATGGACGATAGTGTCAGTATTATCGATTATTTGACGGTTGTGGCTGAATTCTTTGCGCACGAATCTTGTGGTAAATGTACACCGTGTCGGATTGGAACAATGCGGATCCTAGAGTTAATGGAGAAATTCCAACGAAAAGAAGCAATTCCTGGTGACTTAGAAATATTTGAAACGATGCTGACACATGTAACTGAATTATCAGCTTGTGGGCTTGGCCAATCAGTATCAGTGTCAATGTTTAGTGGGCTGCGGTTATTTCCTGAAGAATTTGAAGTGGCAATCAATCGGCAAACGGCGGATCAAAAGGAGGTTATCTGGTAATGATGGAAACTAAAACAGCGACCGTAACGTTGACGATTGATGATCAAGAGGTAACGGTCCCCGAAGGTATGACGATATTAGACGCCGCAGCTCAAAATGGCATTGAGATTCCTACATTGTGCTATTTGAAAGAGTTGGCGCCCGATGGTTCATGCCGTATGTGTATGGTAGAAGTTGAAGGTGGTCGTAAAGGTGGCTTAGTAACAGCTTGTTCGGCCCATGCGCATGATGGTATGGTTATTCATACACAAAATAAAAAGGTCCGCAACTCGCGGCGTTTTGTCTTGGATTTATTGTTGAGTAACCATAAATTAGATTGTTTTAAATGTGCGAGCAATGGCGATTGTAAATTGCAGGATTACTCATTGGAATATGGCATGCTGGAAACTAGTTTCCATGGTCAACGGCAACCAGGCAAGCAACAAGATACAACCAATCCATTTTTTGATTATGATCCGGAAAAATGCGTAATGTGTCGGCGTTGTTCCTTAGTTTGTCAGTTACGACAGGGTCGCGATGTGATCAGTATCGCTAAGCGCGGATTCGGGACTAAAATGATGCCAGCCTATGGTGAAGATTGGGATCAATCGATTTGTGAATCCTGTGGTAATTGTGTTTCAGTTTGTCCAACTGGTGCGTTAACTTCAAAAGATCAACGCAAATTCCGTATTTGGGAAACGACTAAGGTACGGACAACTTGCCCACATTGCGGCACCGGTTGCCAAGTGGATCTCTTAGTTAAAAATAATGTGATCGTTGGGGCAGAACCAGCTAACGGCCCAGCCAATCGCAATTTATTATGTGTTAAAGGTAAATTTGCCTCGTATAAATTCGTTGCTTCAGGTGATCGGTTAACGACACCTTTGATCAAACGTCAAGGTCAATTTGTACCCGCTAGCTGGGATGAAGCATTAACCCTCATTGCAGATAAATTTACTGGGTTAAAGCAGAAATATGGTGCGGATAGTTTAGCTGGTTTTTCGTGTTCACGTTCAACCAATGAAGATAACTTTGTTTTTCAGAAAATGATGCGGACAGCTTTTGGTACGAATAATATCGATAACTGTGCTCGTGTTTGTCATTCGGCTTCCGTTCATGGTTTGGCTAACACCCTAGGCAGTGGCGCTATGACCAATACAATTGCGGACATTACGACGGATGTTGATGCCATATTATTAATTGGCTCAAATCCAACTGATGCACATCCTGTAATTGGCTCCCAAATTCGGCAAGCTATTCAACATGGAACTAAGCTGATCGTTGTTGATCCGCGGAAGATTGATTTGGTCAAGGATAGCGCCATGCACTTGCAGGCTAAAGCGGGGACCAACGTGGCTTTGATCAATGGGATGATGCATGTGATCATCGCTGAAGGTTTAGCTGACCAAGACTTTATTGCTAAGCGAACCGAAGGCTATGCAGCAATGCGTGATTTAGTAGCTGAATATACACCAGAGAAAGTTGCTAAGCTTTGTGAAATTGAACCACAACAAATTATTGACGCAGCACGGCTATACGCTAATGCTGGTAAAGCACCAATTATCTATTGCTTAGGTGTTACTGAACATTCTACTGGTACTGAAGGCGTTATGAGTATGTCCAATTTGGCCATGTTAGTTGGCAAAATTGGCCGGCCTGGCTGCGGTGTTAATCCATTGCGTGGTCAAAATAACGTTCAAGGCGCTTGTGACATGGGCTGCTCACCGTTTGATTTTCCTGGTTATCAAAAAGTAGCTAATCCTGCTGTGATTGCTAAGTTTGAAAAGGCTTGGGGCACTGATTTAAATCCTAAAATTGGTATGACTTCGACGCAAGTTTTACCAGCCGCATCACGTGATGAGGTTAAGGGTCTATATATTTTTGGTGAAGATCCAATTGTGACTGATCCAGATACGTCACATGTCCGCCACGCTTTAGATTCATTGGATTTCTTAGTCGTACAAGAATTATTTATGACCGAAACGGCCGCTTATGCTGATGTTATTTTGCCAGGTATTAGTTTTGCTGAAAAAGATGGGACCTTTACTAATACTGAACGGCGAATTCAACGTATTCGTCAAGCAGTGACGCCACGTGGTGATGCTCGCGAAGACTATAAAGTGTTCTGCGAAGTTGCAACGCGAATGGGCTATCCGATGGCCTACGATTCTGCAAGTCAAGTTATGGATGAAATTGCACAACTCGTACCCACTTTTGGTGGCGTCAATTTTAAACGTTTAGAAAATGAGAATGGGTTACAATGGCCTTGTCGGACCTTGGACGATCCGGGTACGCCAATTATGCACGTTGGTAAATTTGCGCGTGGTCTGGGATTGTTTATGGCAATTCCATATAAGCCAGCCAAAGAATTGCCAGATGATGATTATCCTTATCTAATGACAACCGGCCGGATGTTGTATCAATATAATACCCGGGCCATGACTGGGCGCACCGAAGGCATCAATAAGTTGGCTAATCATTCCTATATTGAAATTAACTATCAAGATGCTAATCGTTTAGGCATTCAAGATGGTGATAGAGTGCAAGTCAGTTCACGGCGGGGTAAGATTCAAACCTACGCTGCAGTCGGGGATAAAATTATGCAGGATTCTGTTTTCATGACTTTCCATTTCACTGATGGTAACGTCAATGAGTTAACTAATCCAGTATTTGATGATATTGCGATTATTCCAGAATACAAGGTTTGTGCTGTTGCAATTGAGCCAATTAATAGTTAGGTCACTTGGAAAGGGGCGGGTAAGATGATTGCATTGGAACAGGCCGTTGCGCTATTGACCAAACAATTACCGCCGCAAACACAAAGTGAATTAGTGCCGCTATCAGATGCGGTTGGGCGGATAACGGCCTGCACACTGAAGGCACCATTAGCAGTTCCTAACTTTGCGCGTTCAGCAATGGATGGGTACGCCGTTTATGCAGTTGATACAGCGACTGCTAGTCGTGAACAGCCAGTTACTTTGACTGTGCTAGGAACAATTTTTGCTGGGGATGCACTAAATTTTGAAGCGCAGGTGGGGACTGCTGTAAGAATAATGACTGGTGCAGCTGTCCCAGTAGGTTACGATGCAGTGGTTAAGCAGGAAACAACGGATTACGGTCAGGATCAGGTCAAACTTTATCGGCCAGTTAAGCCAGGCAAAAACTATGTCCCGGTTGGCGAAGATGTTACCCATGGTCAAACGATTATGGCACAGGACACTTATTTGAACAGCGACAGCATTGGTATATTGGCTAGTTTAGGTTTTACTACGGTGCCAGTATGGCGGCGGTTACGCGTTGGGCTGATTGCAACGGGTAATGAATTAGTACGACCAGGACAACCTTTGGCGGCAAATCAAATCTATAACAGTACAACGTATTCACTAGCTGCGTACATTGAGCGGACTGGTGGTCAAATCGTGGTACAAACGATTTGTCGTGATGATTCGGCTGCTTTAACTGCGTTATTGACCAAATATAGTGAGCAAGTTGATTTGTTTATTACCACTGGTGGTGTTTCTGTTGGCGAAAAGGATTTTATTCCGGCTACATTAGCGGCGGCCGGGGGTCAAGAATTGTTCCATTTTGTTAATTTAAAGCCAGGAACGCCGTTGTATGCAGCTGTTTGGCAGCAGCGACCACTGTTAGCTTTATCCGGGAATCCGTTTGCAGCGATGGTTAATTTTCATTTGTTTTATTGGGCATTATTGACACGATTTCAACGGAATGATCATTTTCAATTAAAGCAACAGCGAGTGCGGCTTGTTGCGGGTGAAATGCCAGCGTCAACAATGCGACGGTTCGTGCGCGCTGAACGGACTGATAACGGGGTAATCATCGCACCAATAGGCCATTTTTCCGCAGTATTGCATAATATGGTGACAAATAATTGTTTAGTTGAGCAGGCGCCGGGCCAAAAGTTAGTTGCAGGTGATCAGGTGACAATTTACGTATGGCCAAATTAAAAATGTAAAAAAGTGCATAAAAAGAACGTTTAACTTGTATCACTAGCAAGTCAAGCGTCCGCGCACTTTCGTCATGGAATTTTTCCTAACCTTCGTCACCAAGATGATGCTTATCGTGAAATAACATAAGCACTAAACCTATTACGATTATGACACCCTCGATTAGAGCAGCCAAGTCATCAGCCTCCTGTAATTGTCTACAACTACAGGTCTATTGTAAATCGTAAACTAGTAAATGTTAAGCGCTAAATATCTTTTATTGAAATCTTGGCATAAAGACTGTTTATTTCTAACGATTGATAATCAATCTAATTAGGAGTTTAACGGTCTTTTTGTCTATTTTTAACGGTTGCCATTTATTGTTTATGCTGTAATTTAAATTTTATTCGCAATCTTTTTTGAAAAGGGGGTTGACGCTTTCTTAGACAATTGTTATACTAATGCCATTCAATTCTAAGGAGTTTTTAATCATGACGCAAGCAAACCGAATGTGTACATTAATATCACAATCGAATACGTATTATTACTATTGGTTCTTTAAGTAGTGTTTGCACCGGCAAGCTAGGTGCAGACACGAAGTCTGCATCTATGCGGAGCCAATAGTCTTTAAGCGTGTATTAAAAACTTGGCCACATAGATGATTTCAAAAAATCAGCTGTGTGGCTTTTCTTTTTGGGGAACCTTTTTTAGGCTATTTCTCTATAAAAGAAGTCTAGGGTCGCACAGCAAACTATGTTGTGCGACCTTTTACTTTGACCTATGGAGGGATTTATATGTTTGATGAAACAGATCAGTTAAGTGTTAACGCGTTGCGAGCTTTAAGTATTGATATGATTGAACGGGCTGGTTCCGGCCATCCAGGATTGCCGTTAGATGCGGCACCGATGGCTTACGTTTTATACAGCCGGCATTTACGAGTTGATCCAAAGAATCCAGAATGGGTCAATCGCGATCGTTTTGTTTTATCCGCGGGGCATGGTTCAGCACTACTTTACAGTATGTTACACCTAAGTGGTTTTCCAACCAGTATGGCTGATTTAAAACAGTTTCGTCAATTGCACAGCATGACACCAGGCCATCCCGAACATGGCGTCGTCGCGGGAGTTGATGCCACCACTGGACCGTTGGGACAAGGCCTAGGTATGGCAGTCGGCATGGCGATGGCAGAAACACATTTAGCAGCACAATACAACACACCGCAACAACAGGTTATCGATCACTTCACTTATGTCATTTGTGGTGATGGCGACTTGATGGAAGGCATCTCCCATGAAGCAGCTAGTTTAGCCGGTAATTTAAAGTTAAGTAAATTGATTGTGCTATATGATTCAAATGATGTCTCGTTGGACGGTGATACTGATCGTACTTTTTCCGATGATGCGCAGCAGCGTTTCGCAGGCTACGGTTGGGATTACCAAAAAGTTAGCGCTGGCAATGATTTAGCCGCGATTGATGCTGCAATTACCGCAGCTAAAAAAACTGCGACACCAAGTATGATCGAAATCAAAACGACGATCGGTTATGGCGCACCTAAGCAGGGCACACATTTAGTTCATGGTGCACCATTAGGCCAAGCTGATCTCGCCGCCACTAAGCAAAGTTTAGGTTGGCAGGCAGCACCATTCACGGTACCAGCGGCCGTAACGCAACGTTTTGCGGTTCGAGTACAACAACGTGGACAAGCGGCACACCAACAATGGCAAGCGTTAATGGCGACTTACGCTCAAGCTCAACCGGCATTAGCGGCACAATTACAGCAAGCTTTGGCACAGGATCTGCCTAAGAATTGGTTGACTGATCTACCACGTTACAAAATGGGCGATGGTGAAGCCGGCCGCATCACCAGTCAAAAAATGATCCAAGCGCTGGCCGCTAAAATTCCAAGTTTTTGGGGTGGTGCAGCGGATCTGGCTTCATCAAATAAAACTGATATTGCGGCTAGTGGTTCATTTAGCGCTGAATCACGGCAGGAACGTAATTTAAACTTTGGCGTACGTGAATTTGCTGAAGCGGCAGCAATGAACGGAATTGCGTTGCATGGTGGTAGTCACGTTTTCGGTGGGACTTTCTTCGTTTTCTCGGATTATATGCGCGGTGCCATTCGTTTAGCGGCCTTGCAGCATTTACCAGTGACTTATATTTTCACCCATGACTCAATCGCGGTTGGCGAAGATGGACCGACCCATGAACCAATTGAGCAGCTGATGAGTTTACGCTCAATGCCTGGTATCAGCGTAATTCGGCCAGCTGATCCCAATGAGGCGGTGGCTGCTTGGCGTTTAGCGATGACCACCAGTGATCGACCAACTGTGTTAGTATTGACAAGGCAGGAATTAGCCGTGTTACAAGGTAGTTTAAACCAACCAGATGGGGTTAGCCGCGGCGGTTACGTCATTGCGCCGCAGCAACGTAAACAAGCCGAAGGAATTTTAATTGCGTCAGGTTCAGAAGTGGCTTTAGCCATTGATGCACAACGGAAATTACGCAAGTTTGGTCATGATGTGGCGGTGGTTTCGCTGCCATGCTTTGACCGTTTCATGCAACAACCCGCGGCTTACCGCGAACAAGTTTTACCACGAAATGTGCGGCGGCGCGTTTCCATGGAATTAGGCGCTACGCTTGGTTGGGAACGGTTTGTCGGTTTAGACGGTATCAGTATTGGTATTGATACTTTTGGTGCCAGTGGCCCAGCCGCGGAGGTATTAGCTGAGTTTGGGTTTACCGCCGATGCAATCGTTGCGGCTTACCAAAAACTATGGCGCGCTGATAATATGATACAAACACCGATTCAACGGAGTGTGATTTAATGATTGATGGTAAAACACAGTTATACGGCTTTTTCGCGCATCCCGCGCAGCATAGCTTATCACCACTGATGTACAATACAACCTTTGCTCAACAGCAAATGAACGCCGTTTACTTAGCCTTTGATTTTACCGCTGATTTAGCAACAGCAGTGGCCAGTATGCGTGCACTAAACTTTGGTGGAGCCAACTTATCGATGCCATTTAAGGCACAGGTGTTACCTTTGTTAGACGACATTGCACCGGAAGCAAAAGTGATCGGCGCAGTTAATACGATTGTTAATCGCAACGGTCGTTTAATTGGTCATAGCACGGACGGACCTGGCTTTTTCGCTGGATTAGCGCAACAAGGACAACAATTTATCGGTGCGCATTTAACGATTCTTGGTGCTGGTGGCGCTGGCCTAGCCATTATTGCGGCAGCTGGGCAGGCGGGTATAACCAGTATTGATGTGTTCAAGCGCCGCAATGGTACCTATGCCAGTGTTGCCGCTAAACTAGATGAGATCATGGCGGCAACCAACGTTACCATTCACTTACATGATTATGCCGCGGTGACTGAATTAACTAGTGCTATCAGGCATAGTGATTTACTAGTTAATGCAACTAACATCGGGATGGGCGCTAGTGTCGCACTACCTTTGCCGCTGGCAGTCCTCAACCAGATCACGCCAACAACCGTGGTCAGCGACGTGATTTATTTTCCCAAAGAAACGGCATTTTTAAAGGCAGCGCGACAATTAGGTTGTCCCACTTACAACGGTTTACCGATGCTGATCCAGCAAGGCGTGTTAGCGTTCAAACTGTGGACCGGCGCTGAAATGCCGCTACAAGAAGTAACCCAAGCACTAGAACAACAGCTTTACTAAAAAATAAGATGAGAATGAGGTTATCCTATGATTATTCAATTAAAAGCAAATGCAGACGAACAGATTGTTACCGGCTTAATTGCCCGCTTAAAAGCAACACCAGCCACGGTGATCCGAATCAAGAACCATTTGGCCATTCCTGAAGTTAAAACAGTTGAGTTATCAGCTGCTGAAGCCAGCGCAGTTGCTGAAGTGATTGAAAAAACACCAGCTGCAGTTTTAGGCAGCCGTTTATTCCAGCCAGAAGATACCATCATTAAATTACCACATTCTATTGTTGGTGGTAAAGGTAACTTCACAATGATGGCCGGCCCATGCTCAGTTGAATCAGAAGCACATGTTCGTAAAATGGCTAAAGTTGCTAAAGCAGGTGGCGCAACTATCCTACGCGGTGGTGCGTACAAGCCACGGACCTCGCCATACAGTTTCCAAGGTTTAGGCGAAGCCGGCTTGAAATACTTGCGTGAAGCAGCAGATGAATTCGGCATGGATGTGATCACCGAAGTTATGGATGAAGATCATGTTGATTTAATTGCGCGCTACACCGATGTTTTCCAAATTGGCGCACGTAACATGCAGAATTTCTCCTTATTAAAAGCAGTTGGTAAAACTAACGTGCCTGTCGCTTTGAAACGGGGCATGGCTGGTTCGATCGATGATTTACTAAACGCATCAGAATACATTGCGGCTGGTGGAAATCATCAAATCATGTTGTTAGAACGTGGGATTCGGACGTTCGATAATAAGTACACGCGTAATACCTTCGATTTAGCTGCTGTTCCTGTTTTGCAGAAGTTGAGTCATTACCCCGTTATTGTTGATCCTAGTCATGCGGTCGGCGAATGGGATCTGGTCACACCAATGGCCCATGCTGGCGTTGCTTCTGGTGCTTCAGGGATGATCGTTGAAATTCATGATGATCCAGAACATGCTTTCTCCGATGGCCCACAAGCATTAAAACCTGACACTTACATGAAAATGACGGAACAAGTTTTTGCCATTCGCAAATTAATGGATAGCTGGGAATAATTAGTGGGTATCTGAAAAAAGGACCGTGCGATTATTCTTTGTAGTAAGGCCGCTTCAGTAAGCGCGCTAAGCAGGTTGACGTTATAAGTACTGAGTCTTACTTGCTAGGAAGATTAAATTAAGCGCTGGTGTTTATTCGGATTTGCTTGCACTAAAACAGTGCAGTTCAATAATTATTGAGAAAGAAGGCAATATGTTGCAAGAAATTGAAGTTAAGTTACCCCAAAAGAATTATCCGATTTATATTGAAAATGGTCTATTTACGCAGATTGGCACGTTAGTCCGAAAACACTGGGCTAAGGTTCAGCAGGTGGCATTGATCAGTGATAGTAACGTGACACCACTTTATGCGGAAAAAGTACGCATCCAACTAGCCAACGCTGGCTTTCAGGTTTACCTTTATACTGTCACTGCGGGTGAAGCGGCCAAATCATTAGGTGTCGCCTCTTTATTATATGATGAACTACTCGGTGATGGTTTCACCCGGGGAGCTGGTGTGATTGCGTTAGGCGGCGGCGTTGTCGGTGACTTAGCGGGGTTTGTCGCTTCAACTTTCATGCGCGGGTTAGCCTTTATCCAAATTCCGACATCATTGCTCGCTCAAGTTGATAGTAGCGTGGGTGGTAAAACAGCGGTCGATTTGCCAGCCGGTAAAAATTTGGTGGGTACTTTTTATCAGCCTGATGCTGTTTTAATTGATCCCGCAACCTTAACCACGTTATCACAGCGTTATTTAGTTGAAGGCTACGCTGAAGTGGTTAAAATGGCGGCCATTGCGAGTACTAATTTTTGGCAGTTAATTGAGCAGGTGCAGTCTGTACCGGCAATCATTGAACATGCAGAAGCTTTAATTAAAGCTAGTGTGACTTTTAAAGCTAAAATTGTTATGGCTGATGAAAAAGAAAGTGGCTTACGCCAGATTTTGAATTTTGGGCATACTTTTGGGCACGCAATTGAAGCTGGTGCTAATGGTGCGTTGGCGCACGGTGAAGCGGTCAGCATCGGCATGGTCAGTTTGACGCAGTGTTTTGAACATGCAGGCTTAACACCAGCTGGGCTGACAGCTAAGCTACGTCATCAGCTAACAGCAGTTGGTTTGCCATTAACCAGTGATTTGATTGGGCAAGCTGATTTTTATAACCGTATTGCTAAGGACAAGAAAAATCATAACGGGCGGGTCAACATGATTTATTTGAAGGCAATTGGGCAACCCGCAATTTATCCATTAGCTTTAACTGACTTACCTGATTTTGTGAGCCAACATTTATTGGAGGAAAAGTAATGGTACCCCATTTGGCGGTGTTGGGACCAGCAGGGACATTTAGTGATGATGCGGCGCAACAATACTTACGCCAACATCAACTGGATTGGCAACTAACTTATTACAATTCAATTGATCAAGTCGCGGCTAGCATTCAAACTGGTACTGAATATGCCTTGTTGCCACTGGAAAATACGTTGGATGGCTATGTACAAAATACACTGGCAATTTTAAGTTATGCCGATTTACAAGTTGTTGGCGAGACTTTGGTACCAGTCCGTTTTTCGTTGGCAGCGAAGGCGACTAGTTTAGCTGAAATTAAACGGGTTTACGTGCAGTTTAAAACCAAGGGGCAGTGTGAGCATATTTTAGCGCAATTACCGCAGGCAGAACGATTGACTACAGAAAGTAATATGTTGTCCTTTAACAAGTTAAAACAAGCCACAGTAGGTGATGCAGCCATTATTCCGCAAGCACGGTTAGCCCAATTACCGGCGACCTTCTTAAAGCTAGCTGACGTCACCGATACTGATGAGAACTACACCCGCTTTATTGTGGTTAAAAAGCAAACGGCACCTTTGGTACAAGTGCAACCGTGGACACAAGATTTTCGCGCCTTGTGCTACGTGACGCCGCAAACGGATCATGCCGGTTTGTTAAGTATGATTTTGCAAGAATTTGCGCAACGACAGTTAAATTTGATTGCAATTATGTCACGGCCAACGCGGCGCGAGCTTGGCCAGTACCGTTTCTTTATTGAAATTGGTGGTCGAGCGGGGCAATCAGCAACATTGGCGGCTGCTTTTAGTCAGTTAGCCCAGCAGCATCAGGTTAAATATTTAGGCAGTTTTGCCCAATAAAATTTATTTTCAATTCCCTTGCATTTTCATGAAAGTCCTTGTAGACTATCCACTATTGTCTAAAACGAGGTTTGAAAATGGAAGGGGATTTTGTTGTGCGCACTTTAACTGAAGGTCGGCCATTGAAATTGATTCTCTGGTTTACACTACCATTATTGATCGGTAATTTTTTCCAACAATTTTATAATATTGCTGACACGCTGATTGTTGGTCAAACACTGGGGGTTAAGGCCTTGGCTGCAGTGGGTGCGACTGGCGGGATTGCATTTTTGATCATTGGTTTTGCTCAGGGAATGACGACTGGTTTATCCTTGTTAACAGCGCAGCGTTTTGGTGCGCAAGACTATCGTGGTGTGCGCCGCAGCTTTGGCGTTAGTATTGTGATCAGTGTCGTCGTCGCCCTGATTTTGACGTTGATAAGTTTACGCTTTACCCGGACATTTTTAGTGCTGATGGCAACTCCAGTATCAATTTTGCCGCAAGCAATTGCCTTTATTCAAATTATTTTTGCTGGAATCATAGCTTCGATGTTATTTAATTTACTATCAAACATGTTACGCGCATTAGGTGATAGTAAGACGCCATTGATTTTTCTGGTGATTGCCAGTGTGATCAATGTCGCATTAGATTTTATTTTGATCATGGGTTTCCATCTGGGGGTAGCTGGGGCTGGTTATGCCACGGTCACGGCACAAGTGATCGCTAGTTTATTGTGTCTAGCTTATATTTGGCGCCATATACCATACCTTAAAGTTACTTGGCGGGATTTTAAATGGGACAAGGCGCTGTATTGGGAACATTTACGCATGGGCTTGCCACTTGGTTTTCAATCATCAGTGATTGCGATTGGTGCGATTATTTTACAAGTGGCGCTAAATGATTTGGGCACGAATTCAGTAGCGGCATCGACGGCGGCCAGTAAAATTGATCAGATTGCAACCTTACCCATGATGTCATTAGGCATTACGCTGGGCACCTATGCTGCTCAGAACTTTGGCGCAAAAAAATATGGGCGGATTATTCAAGGTGTGCGCCAAAGTTTGATTGTGTCCGTTATTTTAAGTGTTGTACTTAGTGGGGTGGTTATTTTTAGTGGTCGTACCTTAGTTACATTCTTCATTGGTCAGGACGCGGCGGTGTTAGATTTAGCGCAAACCTATTTCTTAGTTGTTGCCAGCGGCTATGTGTTCTTGGATATTTTGTTTGTGATGCGCTACACGCTGCAAGGATTAGGTTACAGCATGATTTCGATTGTTGCGGGTATTGCTGAGTTAGCAATGCGTGCGTTAGCAGTCTTTACCTTGGTTAAACCGCTGGGTTACGCTGGTGCAGCAGCGGCTGAACCGTTAGCGTGGATCGGCTCCTGTGTGGTCTTGGTGATTACTTATATTCAGGCGCTACGACGATTGCGTAAGGCAGAACAATTACAACAGAAAATCAATGGTACAGTTGAACCAGAAGTTGTGCCTGAATTGGACCTAGTTGAAGAGTAGTAAAAAAACGTCACTTCGCGCAATAAAGCGAAAGTGGCGTCTTTTATTAGGCACGGCTAGGCAAGTCGATTTGGGCTTGGGCTAAAATATGACCGCGACTGGCATGATAAAATTCATTGAGCCAATAGCCGTTTTCTAGTGGTAACTTTTGATCTAACGCATAAACGGTTAATTGATAATCATGGGTTTTATCTGGTGGTGTTGGGCCAATATAAAGTTGTGCCGCTTGGGCGTCGTTAATTTGTACAAAGGGTGAGGCTAAGCTATTTTTGCCTTGAACAAGCGTTGCTGCAGTACGACTGGCATTGGCAGCGAGTTTAGGTTGTTCTGGCGCTAAATTAGTGACCAACCAGTGAATCCAAGGAAAACCAGCCACCGGTACGGCATCAAAGTCAAGTAAAGTTAGTGCCCAGGACTGCGTTTGTGCAGGTAAGTCTTGTACTTGTACAGGAAAGGATTGAGTTGGGCCGTTAGCGTCGCGCCATAATTCAGGAGCGTATTTTCCGTATTGATCAGCTAAAAAACCATTTTCTAAAGGAACAATTACTTGCATAAGCTCACCACTTTCTTTGATTTTAACTTTAACTTACGCGCGTGCGGCCAACAATGCAAGTTTTGCGCCAGTTAATTTTGCCCTCGCACATTGATGTGGTAGAATGAGAGTAATTTTAATGTGACACTAATAATTGATAAAGGATGAGTGTGTTATGGCAGAGATGCGGCAAATTGAAGCGCAACGAATCGTGGTCAAGGTGGGGACTAGTAGCCTCATTTACCCTAATAACCAACTGAATTTGCATGCAATCACGCGCTTGGCTTTGGTGCTTAGTGATTTAAAGAATCAAGGCAAAGAAGTCGTGCTAGTATCGTCAGGTGCAGTGGGTGTCGGTATGAACAAGTTAGGTTTGACTCAACGACCCAACACGATTCCAGAACGCCAAGCTTTAGCTGCAGTCGGTCAAAGTGAGTTGATGGCAATTTATGGTCGCGCATTTGGCACATACAATCAAACCGTTGGCCAAATGTTATTGACCCGCGATGTGGTCGACTATCCGCAAAGTCATAAAAACGCGCTAAACACATTTAAAAACTTGATGAAAATGAATGTGATCCCAATCGTCAATGAAAATGATAGTGTGGCAGTAGAAGAGTTTAACCATCTCACCACATTTGGTGAAAATGATGTCTTAGCGGCAATTATCACTGATTTGATCAAGGCTGATTTATTGATTATTTTATCGGATATTGATGGTTTTTATTCCGCTAATCCGACCAAAGACAAGCATGCACAATTACTGCATGAGGTTTGTCGAATCGATCAGCCAGTTTTGGCGGCAGCCGGTGGCAATGGAACTAAGTTTGGTACTGGTGGGATGATCACCAAGTTAAAAGCCGCTAAACGCATCATTGAACATAAGCAACAAATGGTGTTAGCTAATGGTAGCGATCCGCAAATTATTTATCAAATTTTAGCAGGTGAGCAGGTAGGAACACTATTTAAAGCGCAGTCAAACAATCAGGTCAAACAATTGGTGGGTAAGCAACAGCATGGCTAGTTAGTGGCCATATGAGGAGGAGCATTATGCAATCAATTCAGGAAATGGGTCAGGCGGCGCAGGCTGCGGCCTTTACGTTAGGTCAATTAGCTACAACTAAGAAAAATGATGTTTTACTGGCGATGGCAGAAGCGCTAATTACTGCGACACCAACAATCTTAGCGGCCAATCAAAAAGACATGACCAATGCGACTGCCAATCAAGTGCGGCAAGTGATGCGTGATCGGCTTAAGTTAGACGCAGCGCGAATCGCTGCCATGGCCACTGGGTTACGGCAAGTTGCTAGCTTAGCTGATCCGATTGGCGTGATCGAAAAAGGCTGGCAAACTGATGCTGGTTTGCAAGTCGCCCAGCAACGGGTACCTTTAGGCGTGATTGCGATGATCTACGAAGCACGGCCAAATGTGACTGTTGATGCAGCAGCATTAACTTTTAAATCTGGTAACGCGGTGATTTTACGCGGTGGTAAGGAAGCGCTGCAGTCGAATATGGCACTAGCGACGGTGCTACAGCAGGTGCTGACTAATTTTAATTTACCAGTGGCAGCGATTCAATTGGTGACGGATACAAGTCATGCAACGGCGCAAGCCTTGATGCAACTCAATGACTACGTTGATGTCTTGATTCCACGCGGCAGTGGTAAATTCATTAAAACTGTGGTGCAAACAGCAACGGTACCAGTGATTGAGACTGGTGCTGGCAACTGCCATATTTATGTTGATGATGCAGCTGATTTGGCGATGGCGCGGGACATTATTGTTAATGCAAAAACGCAACGGCCTGCCGTCTGCAATGCGATGGAAAAATTAGTAGTTAATCAGCAGGTTGCTGCGGAATTTTTACCACAAATTGCGGCTGCTTTAGCACCGTATAACGTCGAACTACGCGGCGATGTGCAAGCACAAGCTATTTTGCCTGATATCACACCGGCTACAGAAGCGGATTGGTCGACTGAATATAATGATTATATTTTGGCCATCAAGGTAGTGCCGGATATTGATGCGGCGATCAAGCATATCAATCGCTACAATACCAAGCATTCTGAAGCAATCATCACTAATGATTATGCGCACAGTCAACAATTTACTAAACAGATTGATGCGGCGGTCGTTTACGTCAATGCGTCGACTCGTTTTACCGATGGCTTTGAGTTTGGTTTTGGTGCAGAAATTGGCATCAGTACACAAAAGTTACACGCGCGCGGACCAATGGGCTTAACCGCCTTGACCTCAACTAAGTATGTAGTACGCGGGGCGGGACAAATTCGCCAATAGATCAATAAAAAAGTCGTGAACTCCGTGTTCACGACTTTTTGTGTGGTTACGTTACTCTTCTTCAGTGATATCAGCGAATTTAGCATTAAGAAATTTAACTAGCTGCCGTGGATCCAAGCGGACTGAACGACCAATTTTACCTGAAGAAACCAAAATTTCTGGTTGAATTTTAGCAGTATTACTGAAATAAATCGGGTAATTGTACTTCTGATGAATGCCAACCGGCGTATTAGCACCGTGCTCATAGCCAGTTGTGGCAACTAATTCTTTTAGTGGGACTAAACCAACCTTGCGATTGCCTGTGACTTTAGCAAATTTCTTGTAACTAATTCGTTCGTCAACAGGGACTACACCAACGATCGGCCCTGTTTTTTGGCCAGTCATTACCAATGTTTTATAGATCATATGATCATCAATATTTAGTGCACTTAATTTTAATTGGCGCACATCACCATCTTGTTCAGTGGGGAACTCATATTGACTGTAAGCAATTTTGGCCTGATCCAAAATTTTTTCGACCAATGTTTTACTTAATTTGTCGTTTTTATCATGTTTCTTACTCACGTTTAAGACCCTCTCGTGCTAAATTATAATCTCAATATAGCATTTTTGCGACTTAGATGCGAGTCGTCTGTGTTGTTTAATGGTAAACTAGAGGAAACAATAAAGTGAAAATAAATGATGGAGGCAGCACATGACGGATGCAGTAGCAGAAACGCTTCGCCAGCTGGACCAGTTACGAACAAAATTGAGTCGCGGCGAGCTTTATCAACGTTTACCCGAAAAAGTAGGCGCATTGATCGATAATTTACCGCACGAAAAAAGAACACCGGTACCAGTTCTGAAGGATAATACAGCGGCATTAGCGCAAGTTAAGTCGTTGCGGACCCAGATCAAGCAGAAAAAGTTAACGGCGCTCAGTGATGCAGAGATTGAGTTTCTCTTAGCTCACTTAGCAGCAACTGATCCGCTAGTGCGCGATAAAGGGGTTTATTTTTTATTTAACGATATTCTACAAGCACGTATTTTAACGCCCACGCAGATTAAGCAAATTTTTCAACGCTTATTGACGCCGGAAATGTTGTATGGTCATATTTTGGAAACTAAAAGTAACGCTATTTTTCTACGCTCATTTACAGTGATGATTTTATCCGGCATCCTGTACGTTGATCGCATGCATTATCATATCTTGAAAACTGCCGATTTAGAAACAGCTAGTTTACAAATTTCTGCCTATATGGCCATGGAAACTGATGGTCGTGGCTATATTGGCACCCGTGGTTGGGCGCATGCTTACAGCCATGTGGGCAATGTGCTTGATGAATTGACCGCGAGTCCTGCACTGAATCGCGCAAATAAGTTATTTTATTTAACAGTATTGATTGCACGCTATCAACGTTTGGAAACACCGTTGATTTTTGGTGAAGATCATCGCTTAGCACTGACTATTGCTAACTTAGTTAATAAAAATAAATTATATGCTGACTACTTTCTAATGTTATTGCAGCATTGGCAACGCGAATTAATGGCGCTGCAGCCACAAGAAAACGAAGGCTTTTGGAATTGTTGGTACAATCGTAATCGCTTACTACAAGCCTTGATCATTCGTGGTGACATGCCACAGAAAATTCAGGACTTTCTAATGCAAATTGTGGATGTATTCTAGCTTAACAGTGGAGTGGTTAGGATGTTAGTTTTATTATTATTAATGAATTTAAGTAGTTACTGGCTCTACCATAAAAGCGGGGGTAACACTAGCTTACTGTTTATTTGGCTGTTGCTTTGTTTGGTGGCTAGCTATGCATGGGTGGAGCGTAGCCAAGCGCTAACTTGGTGGCAGCTGTTGGGGCATAGTTTACGCGGTGGATTGTGGTTACCTTTTTCTGGGTTATTGGCGTTTCATTTTTGGCGTTATAGTTGGCAGCCGCCAAGCCACTTACTAGATCAATTTCTAAATCAGCGCTGGCAAATATTGCCAGTGTTATTTGTCGTCTACCTAGGATTGGTCGGGTTAACCGCGTATTCCAATTTCAGCTGGCGTTTTGTAGTGGTCGCTAAATGGCTACTAGCGCTGTTATTATTAGCTGGCAGTCTACTTGTATTGCAATGGGGTAGTGACCACTTAGGCGGCCAATTTAGTCGTTTCAGTGCACGCTTGTTGTGGTTATTGTGGCTGAATGGTAAATACGTGCTCTGGCTTGGTTTATTGTTACAGCTACGCGGACAACGACTATCGCTAGATTATCGGTGGGCTAGCGCTGGTTTGTTGGTCGCATTGCTTTACGCATGGCCATTAAGCGGTGAATTTTTTGCGCTTAAGACAGCACAACCGCAAATTATTGCTCATCGTGGCGTCAATCAAAGTGGGGTACAGAATACGATCAGCGCACTGCAACACACCGCGTCAGCACACCCTAATTTTGTGGAGATCGACTTGCGCTTAACCGCGGATCAACAATTTATCGTTAGTCATGATGCTAATACGCGCCAGTTAACCGGTAAAAGTGAATTAATTGCCCAAACCAAATTAACGCAACTGCAACGATTGCAATTAACGGAAAAGGGCCAGCAAGCGCATTATGCTAGTTTTACTGATTATTTACACGCCGCTAAGCAGGTGCACCAGCCATTATTGATCGAATTGAAAGTACCAACCCACGTAGCTGAAGTTACCACCGATTTTGCACGCCAATTTCGGACTAAATTACCAGCCATCACCCAGTTTCATAGTACTAGTTTGCCAACCGTTGAACGCTTGCGGCAGCGAGGACTAACACCCGTTGGCTACATTTTGCCATTTACAGTCGTTGGTTTACCGGCAACACCAGCCAACTTTTATAGTGTTGATTGGCGAACGCTGAACCCGCTAATTGTGGCTCAAGCGCGGCAGCAACATAAGCCGTTATACGTTTGGACGGTGGATCATGCTTGGGCGTTACAAGCTGTGCGTCATTTAGGGGCAACACAAGTGATCACTGATCAAACTACTCGGGTGCGGCAACGGTTACAGCAACCAGCAGGCTATACAGCAAATTTAGCTTTATTGTTAGCCAATTTTTAAAATGATTTAGATCAATCTGCGTATATTAACCTTAGTGGGTTCCCACAGTACTTAATTTAGTGGTGAACAACAAGGAGGTTAATGGATATGTTAGAGCACCAACGCTGTCCATGGGCACAGCAGCAATTACGTGACTTTCACGATTATGAGTGGGCGGTCCCAGTGACTGATGAAAATGAACTGTTCAAATTATTGGCGTTACAGGTCTGGCAATCTGGCTTGAGTCAGCAGATTTTGTTGCGTAAACGACCAGTTATTTGTGCAACTTTTCATGATTTAGCGCCGGAATGGTTACGCCAAACTGATGTAACAGTATTACTAGCACTGCTAGACAATCCAGCCTTGATTCGCAATCGGCGTAAACTAATTGCGCTTCAGCACAATGCTTTTGCCTTACAGCAATTACAGCAACAAGGTGAAACGTTGCAGCATTTATTGTGGCAGCAATCACGGCCAACACATTTTACGACAGCAATGGCGATTCCGCGGTATGATGAGACGGCGGTGACACTGGCAGCACAATTAAAAAAAGCCGGCTTCCAATTTATGGGGCCGACTAATTGTTATGCCTTATTAGCGCGTACAGGTGTGTTGAATTTACATTTGACTAGTTGCTGGCGTTACAGCATGATCAATCAGGCGCAACAGGTGGCTAAGCAGTCACTTGGTTTCCAATTGGCGTAAAATTTGTTGTAGCTCTTCACGCCGTTGTGGACTAGTCGTTGGGTAAGCTAATGGTAATTGTTGCAGTTGCTGATTGATGATCTGTGAAACTAGTAGCCGCGAATGCCATTTATCATCTGCCGGAATAATGTACCAGGGGTTAGTGTCAGTAGCGGTATGTTGTAGAACATCAGCATAAACTTGTTGATATTTCGGCCAAAAAGCTGCTTCGCGAATATCGGCTTCGGAGAATTTCCAGTTTTTATCGGGTAATTCGATGCGCCGCGCAAAGCGGTTTTTTTGTTCGGCTTGCGATAAATGCAAGAAGAATTTAAGGACTAAATAGCCACAATGATTAGCGTAGGTTTCAAAATGGCGTAAATCTTGATAGCGAGTCGTAAAAAAATCAGTTGGAATATCGTTTAATTGGTTAATGCCCGGTAGATCCTCATTTAAAAGAATTTCGGGATGAACTTGGGTCACTAAGACGTCTTCATAATAAGAACGATTAAAAACGCCAATCTGGCCGCGCCGGGGGAAGACTTGATGAACGCGCCATAAAAAATCGTGCGCAAGATCTTGTTTGGAGGGTGTTTTAAAATTATTGACAACAATACCTTCCGGATTAACGCCACTGAGAATATGGCAGATCATACTGTCCTTGCCAGCTGCATCTAAAGCCTGAAAAATAATCAAAACACCATAACGACTTTGCGCATATAATTTATCTTGGTAACTGGCTAAGTGCTTGATATTTTTAGTAATGGTTGTTTTGATTTCTGCATTAGTTGGTTTGTTAGTAGCTTGCGTGGACCAATGAGTTAAATTTAATGGCTTTTTTCCGTTGTAACGATATTGTTTCAAATCAGGTGATTGTTCCATGTAAGAACGCCTCTTTTACTAGTCTAATTATCGCTAAGTAAATAAAAAGCCAAGCGCAATGAGCTGCGTTTGGCTTTTTAGCCTTAATCGTCAGCTTGAATGCTGGCTTTTTTACCGGCTTGGTTCAATGCTGGCTTGTTGTCAAGATCAGTCCGTACAACGAGAACATCACAAATGGCGGTCCGAGTAACGTATTCGGTTACGGAACCGATCAACAGGCGTTCAACAGCGTTTAGGCCAGTTGCACCGATCATGATCAAATCAATGTTGTGTTCCTTAGGGACTTCTTTAGCGATGATAATTTTTGGTGCACCATATTCAATGGCATAGTTAACGTTATCTAAGCCATTTTCCTTAGCAGTAGCAACGTATTGTTCCATGGTTTTCTTTGCAGTGTCCGTAACTTGTTCAACCATTGCAGAATCAAAGCTAGAAACATTTTGGAAGGCACGGGTATCGACAACATGAATTAAGAATAATTCACCGTTGTTCCGTTTAGCAACTTCAACAGCTTTGCGGAAAGCAAGTTCAGCTTCATAAGAACCATCAATCGCGACTAGGATATGTTTGTATTGTTGTAACATAATGATCACCCCAATTATTTTTATCTCACCCTTATTGTACGTTATTTTAGGGTAATGTGTAAATGAAAGCGGCTAAATTATATTTGATTTGCAAAACTAACGGCAAAAACGGCGGCTAGAACGCAGCCCATTAGCAGGCAAACAAGCCAAAAAGTAATATTATTGGTTAGCGCACTAATTACGGTCAAACCGCCAATAATGGTAAAATAATTGCGGTAACGAGTTAGAAAACTTTTTAATTGTGGTTCTTTTTGCGGTTGATGATTTAAAAATTGGCCATGAAGTTGGTGATGTAAATAATAGCTGATCCCGAATAGGACTAGTGCAAAAGCGAGTATCCCGATGCGCATGTTGTTAGTCTCCTTGATAAATGTATTAAAAAAGACGACTCTTGCGAATCGTCCTAGATCATCTAATTGGTGCCGTTGCAATTCCGTTTGTATTGAACCCGCGAAATAGCAGGTGGGCTCGACTATTCACTCATACTAGCGTCCTCGTGAAAAGGCATGCTTGATGAGCCAAAGAAGTCAATCCCGTATTTTAATTACTTGATCGGTCAACACATTGTGGAAAAAGACGTACACCTTAGAAAATCTATTCTTATATTAGCATACAGCTACCGATTGTGCAATTGATACGCGGCTAATGGCGTTGTGCATCCAGTAAACGTTGATACTGATCAGCTAATGCCTTTTCGTATTTTCCGTTGGTTTTTGGCGCATAATAAGTGGCTTGCTTTAAGCGGTCAGGTAAATATTGTTGTTTGACCCAATCATTAGGGTAGTCGTGAGGAAATTTATAACCGACTCCTCGTTGTAATTTTGCTGCCCCTTTGTAATGGGCGTCACGTAACCGGTCAGGAACTTCACCAGCCTTACCGGCGCGAATGTCTGCCAAAGCGGCATCAATTGCCACAATTCCAGAATTTGATTTCGGTGATAACGCCAAATCGATCACGGCATCCGCCAGCGGAATCCGGGCCTCAGGAAAGCCGAGTTTTTCGGCTGCTTGGACGGCAGTGACTGTGCGTGCACACGCTTGGGGGTTGCCGAGACCGACATCTTCATAAGCAATCACCATTAACCGACGTGCGATACTAGGCAAGTCACCGGCCTCAATTAAGCGACCCATGTAATGCAACGCCGCATTTACATCACTGCCACGAATTGATTTTTGAAAAGCGGAGATCACATCGTAGTGTGCATCACCGTTTTTATCATTACTGACGGCTTTACGTTGAATACATTCTTCAATGATCGGTAACGTGATCACGATTTTATTGTCAGTGGGCGGCGTTGATTTGACCGCCAATTCTAGGCCATTTAGCGCACTCCGCAGATCGCCATTAGTTGCTTGGGTCAAAAAAGTTTCGGCAGTTTGATCTAATTCAACTGGTGACTTACCAAGACCGCGTTCTTTGTCGTGTAATGCCCGGTCAATGGCAGTTTTAATATCATTTTCTGCTAATGGTTTGACTTCAAAAATTTGCGTTCGACTACGAATTGCTGGATTAATTGAAATATACGGATTTTCCGTAGTGGCGCCAATCAGAATAATTCGACCGTTTTCTAAATGAGGCAACAAAAAATCCTGTTTAGTTTTATCTAAACGATGAATTTCATCAAGTAGTAAAATAACCGTGCCGCTCATTTTAGCTTCCTCAGCAACAATTTGTAAATCTTTTTTACTATCGGTGGCAGCGTTGAGCATTCGAAAAGCATAATGCGTTGAGCCAGCAATTGCACTAGCAATACTGGTTTTGCCGGTGCCTGGTGGTCCATAAAGAATCATCGACGATAACATTTTAGCGTCGACCATTCGCCGAATAATTTTACCAGGGCCAACTAAGTGTTGCTGGCCAACAATTTCAGCAATATTAGTTGGCCGCATCCGGTAAGCAAGTGGTTGCATGGATTAAACGCCTCCTTAAAAATACTAATAGAATATTATAGCACGGCGGCTGAAGTTGGCCCAAATCTTTGGCTGTCAGTTGCGGTGTTTTCTTGTATAATAAAAAATGAAGCCGGTGCGTGTTGAAAATGCACCCACCAACAGAAAGTGAGCTGAAGTCATGCTAAATCAAATCGGCAAACAAGTGAAAAAATATCAGCATGAGGCCTTTTTATTTGCAGGCCATTATGGTGTGGAAAAAGAAAGTCAGCGTGTAGATGGATACGGAACATTAAGTCAAACACCATTGCCTTTTGCTCAACCGCATCGTTATTTAAAAAATGACTTTGCTCAAGCGCAAGCTGAAGTTGTGACCGATTATTTTGGCACCTGTCAGCAAACTTTCCGCCAGTTACAGGGCTTAGATGCGGTGCTACTACGTCATTTACCAGCGAACGAACTATTGTGGCCCTTATCGATGCCGCCAGTTTTACCAGCTACAGCGGCAATTAAAATGGCGGCGCCTACGCCTGAAGCGCTGCAGTATCGCCAGGGAATCGCCGAAAAATATGGGTACACGATGCAAATGATGTCCGCGGTTCACATTAATTTTTCATTATCAGAGCGCTTGCTGCGTTTTTTATTTGAGCAGCATTACCATGACCAATTTGCTGATAACTATATTGATTTTCATAATGCGCTGTATATGAAGCTGGCACAGAACTTTTTCCGTTATCGGTATGTGCTGACCTATTTATTTGGTGCTAGTCCGTTGGCGGAAGCTAATTTTTCAACTGATTTACCGGCGCATTTAGTGCGTAGTCTACATAGTAGCAATCGCTATGGCTACGTTAATCATGGTCGCCAGTCCGTTTCGTTTCAGTCGTTAAAGGCCTATGTCCATGATCTCAAGCAATTAGTCACCAGTGGCGAACTGCAAGAAGCGCGGGAATTTTATTCACCAGTGCGGTTGCACGGTGCGTCATTAGATGAGTTAGCGCCAAAAGGCATTCATTATTTGGAATTACGGACCTTTGATTTAGATCCATACGCTGCTGACGGCTTAAGCAAAACTGATTTAAATTTTTTGCATCTGTTTTTAGCCTATTTGTTAGTGGCACCAAGTATTGATCCAGCGCAGGTAACAACCATTTTAGCGCAAGCAGCAACGACTAATGAAACAGTCGCGCTGGAATCACCTTTAGTTGCTTCAGAATTACAACCAGAATTAAATGACTTTATGCAAAATTTGCAACAATTTGCCCAGACCTTTGCTGCTCCAGCTGACTTGCAGCAGGCTTTAAACGTTATGCAGGGACGAGTAGCCGATCACCGCTTAACGCCTAGTTACCAGTTGAGCCAAGTTATTAAAGCAGGCTCGTTACAACAATTTGCGCTACAACAAGCGCAGACCTTTAAGCAACAAGCATTGGCGCAACCTTACCAATTACCAGGCTACCAGTATTTAGATACGACTAGTCAATTGATCATGGCAACGGCTTATCAACGTGGCTTAGCGGTACAGATTTTAGATCCAGCGGCCAGCTTGTTGCAATTAGCTGGACACACGTTAATTAGTCAGGGCAGCGGCACACATTTAAATTCACAAGCTGCCGTGGCGGTGAGCCAAAATAAATTGGCCAGCAAAAAGCTGTTAGGTCAAGCTGGCATTGGCGTACCAGCTGGTGCTGAATACCAAACGACTGCTGCGGCCTTGGCTGATCTTAATGATCTAGCTAAGCAAGGTGGCTTAGTGATCAAGCCTAAAGTGAGTACGCAAGGTCGTGGTGTTACTGTATTTCAAACATTGCCAACCGCGGCACAATTTACTGCAGCAATTAAGCACGCGTTAGCCACCGGTACTAGTGCGTTAGTGGAGAATTATGTACCGGGAACAGTCTATCGCTTTGTCGTTATTGCTGGCCGAGTACAGGCCATTGCTGAATGTACGCCGGCCAATGTGGTGGGGGACGGTCGCCAAACGGTTGCCGCGCTGGTGGCGCAAAAAAATCAGCAGGCCAATCGCGGTGTTAATTTACCGTTACACGCTATTTCAATGAATGCGCAAACGGATGCTGATCTACAACAAGGTTTAAGTCGAACCACGATTCCAGCCCGTGGGAATCAAGTTTATTTACGGTTGGCGGCTAATTTTGCGACCGGCGGTGATTCGATCGATGTGACGAATGAAATGGATGCAAGTTATCAGCAACTTGCTTTGACCGCAGCACAGGCGCTAGATTTACAGGTTGCTGGTGTTGATATAATTATTGACAATCTTTATCAGCCGCTGGATGCAGAACATCCAGAACTAGCCGTTGTGTTAGGGGTCACGGCCCAGCCAGATCTAGCGGTTCATGCAGCGCCATATTTTGGTCAGGCCCAACCAGTTATATCACGTTTGATCGATCAATTAGTTCCCGAAAAATAAAAAATCGTGCGCTGACTTGTTAGGTCGGCACACGATTTTTTATTTACCTAGCAGAGCTAATCACGCTGAAATAAATCAGCCAAAAAGGAGTGTTTAGGTTGTTCTTTGGTTACGGGGGAATAATATTGGCTAATGGTGACGTCTGCTTGATCAACAGCGGTGCTAGCTACGAGCAACAAGGCCACTGCGTCACTAGCTGTATTGGCAGACTCATCGTTGACCATTGTAAAGGCGAGGTTGTTTTGGGTTGCATATTGTAAATAAGGTTTCAACGTAGCCGCTAATTTACCATTTAACAATAGTTTGGCACCGGTAAATTTTGGCACAGCTTGTTTAAATGCCGGCAAGGTCCGCGCGTCACCTAACTGTGCGACCGTAATTTGTAATAAAACACGTTCACGTAACGAACCGAGATAGTGGCGTCGTTCGTCCGGTTT
Organism: Loigolactobacillus jiayinensis; assembly: GCF_003946445.1. GTDB lineage: Bacteria > Bacillota > Bacilli > Lactobacillales > Lactobacillaceae > Loigolactobacillus > Loigolactobacillus jiayinensis. The sequence goes on from NZ_RHOF01000016.1 coordinate 29,332, forward strand.
AGTCTGGGGCGTGCCCGTCATGCGACTTTTTAATTGACTTTCGAGATCAGTATTTTCCGACACAATGGTCATCCCTTTCAACGATATTTGGTATAATGATTCGAGTATAGCATATTCAGATAATAAGCCAAATAATGTGCAGGAGGTAAGTGAATGGTTTTTACGGTAAATGATTTCAAGGTATTTAACGAACAGACGGTAGCTGGGCGGATGGCCTTGATTCGAGAGCGATTGGATCCTAAATTCGCGGAATTAGGAGCACAAATTATTGCCCAACTAGCAGCGGAAAAGATTCCGACTTACATCAATGTCGCTAAACATTTACGCCGCCACATAAATCCAGCTCCGAATACCTGGTTTGCCATCGGCCCGTACAAGCGCGGCTATAAAATGGTTCCGCACTTTGAGGTCGGCTTTTGGGATGACCGCTTGTTTGTTTGGCTGTGCTTATTAGAAAACATTCAGCAGCCGGCACCATACGCGGCCATCTTACAGCAGCAACAAGCACGAATCAAGCAACTACCAGCCGCAGCGTGGCAGTTATCCGGTAATCATATGGCTAAACCAGTTCAGCCATTAAATGCCGCTGATCTAGCCGCCCAAACGCAACGTTTTGTTGACGTGAAAAAAGGGGAGTGGTTGCTGGGACAGGTCTGGCTTAAAACGGATCCCATTTTTCAAACTAGCGGTGCAGTTGAAATGGCCATTAAACAAGCTATCGACGCACTAACACCGCTATATCGGTATTTATTAGCAGCCATTAGCCAAGACTAAAAAAAACGCCTGACACATGATGTGTCGGGCGTTTTTCGTCATGAAGATTACAATAATTGGTTGTAGTATTCAACGACAAGTGTTTCATCAATATCTGGTTCTAATTCGTCACGTTCTGGTAAACGAGTTAAGGAACCTTCTAATTTGTCAGCGTCAAAGCTTACGAAAGCAGGACGACCAACAACAGCTTCAAGTGCAGCTTGGATGATCACTAAGTTTTTCGACTTTTCACGAACTGAGATCACTTGACCAATTTCAACTTGGTATGAAGGGATATCAACGCGTTTGCCGTCAACTAAGATATGGCCATGGTTAACTAATTGGCGTGCTTGTGGGCGAGTTGTTGCTAAGCCTAAGCGGAAAACCAAATTGTCTAAACGTTGTTCAAGCAAGATCATGAAGTTAACACCTTGTTTACCTTCTTTGATCTTACCAGATTTTTGGAACAAGTTAGAGAATTGGCGTTCGTTTAAACCGTACATGAAACGTAGCTTCTGCTTTTCACGTAATTGAACACCATATTCTGATAATTTGCGACGACTGTTGGGACCATGATCGCCAGGAGCATAAGGGCGCCGAGCTAATTCTTTACCTGTACCAGATAGAGAAATACCTAAGCGGCGAGATTTTTTCCACTGTGGGCCTGTATAACGAGACATAAAAAAATTCCTCCAATAGATTTATTTGGAGTAAAATAACGAATTGTAAGTTCAGTATACGTGCAGTTTGTTCTGCAATTTTCGCCTTATGCAGCCGCAGGTTACTAATTGAACTCTGGTTGCAACAAACTGTTGACGTGCTTACCACTCACTGCTGCATTATTTTACACAACGACCAGTTTAGCAAAGCTAATTGCTAAAGTCAATTATTGTTTAGATGTGTTTGCCTAGTGCTGCGACAAATTCTTCTAATTCAGCTTGATCCGTCGTGTTGAAACGATCGAATTTTAATGAATCAATATCAAGTACGCCGATTTTGTGACCGTTAACGGTTAATGGCACCACAATTTCTGCATTGGTGGCGGCATCACAGGCAATATGGCCAGCAAATTGATGCACGTCAGCGACGATTTGTGTTTTTTGTTCAGCAAAGGCGGTACCAACGACGCCCTTGCCATTAGCAATGTGCATGCAGGCAACCTTGCCTTGGAACGGGCCGAGGTATAATTCATCCTTGGCTTCATCATAAAGATAGAAGCCAACCCAGTTGACGTCAGCCAAGCTATCATTTAATAAAGCAGCGGCGTTGGCCAAATTGGACATTAAATGTGGTTCTTCATATAGTAAAGCATCAACTTGTTGTGCTAAAAGTGAGCGTTTGGGCATAATATTGGACCTCCAAAATAAATTAGGTGCAGTTTTTACGATTCATTAGTGATGCACTCCGGTCACTATGATATAATTTAGAGTAGATTTTAACGACCTTTACAAATAAATGCAAGGTAAACTGTGAAACGTGACGGGGGTTTTATTGATGGAGCTAATTTTGATCGGTATTATTATTTTAGCATTAGTGCTATATGTCGGGGTGATTTTTTATCAGCGACATAATTCTAAGCAGATCGATGCACTGCAAGACCAGGAGCAGCAACTGACCAAATTACCGTTCAAAAAGACAATGAGCGCTGCACGACAACAGGGCTTAGCTGGACAAAGTCAAGAAGCGTACGCCAAGTGGCAGGAGCGCCTGCAAGAGATTCAGAAAAATGGCTTTGCTGAGCTTGAACGAAAATTATTATTAGCGGAAACGACCAATAATCGTTACCGTTTCTTTGCAGCTGCTAAATCGATCAAGGAATTGACGCAACAATTAACGACAACCAAACAAGCCTTGGATGAAATTATGGCTGGTTTTGAACAAATTCAAGCTGATGCTGCGGCTAACCAAGCTAAGGCCAAGGACCTACGCGAACTTTACCAAAAATTACGGAAACAGTTATTAACCAAGAGCTTTTCTTACGGGGCGGCTGCTGATGGTCTCGAAGAAAAATTAAGTTACCTAGAAACATCACTGGATAAGTATAGCCGTTTTACTAAATCCGGGGATCATGGTGAAGCTAAATCGATCCTCACCCAATTAGATAAAGATATTACCGAACTAAATGATTTGATGAAGCGGATCCCGCCCCGGTTCAAAGAATTAAATAATGAATTTCCTGAACAACTGGAAGAATTACGCCAAGGCTATCGTCGTTTAGAGGATGCTGCCTATCAATTTTACGATATTGATATTCCTACTGAATTGAAGGATTTAGATGAACATATCAACGCAACGCGTAAATCGTTAAAAAAATTGGATTTAACGGCGATCGAAGCTGCCGATCAAGATATTGCGCGACGCATTGATCATTTGTATGATGTCATGGAAGCTGAAATCAAGGCTCATCAGGAAGTTGAAAGTCGGCATGATGAATTACAGGCGTTCATTAATCACGCGCAAAAGCAAAATCGTGAGTTGCAAGACGAATTGAACCGTTTGAATCAAAGTTATAGCTTAAATAATAATGAAATTAGTCAAGCACAAGAACTTAAGCAACAACTAGATGAGATTCGGAGCACTTTTGAAAATGATATGCAGGAAGTTGCGGCTCAAACCGCGGTTTACTCGATGGTGGCTGAGAATTATAGTACCGCCTTTGCAGCCTTGACGGAAATTGAAAAGAAGCAAAAGACGATCAATGATAGCGTTCAAGGCTTGCGGCATGGTGAGGAAGAAGCACAGCGTTCGCTACAATCGTTTGAATTTGAAATTCGCAATATCAAACGTCAAGTGGAAAAATTGAATCTACCTGGGTTATCGCAGCACTATTTGGATTATTTCTTCTTGGTTGCCGATGAAATCACAAAGCTAGATCAAGACTTGAATCAAGTTAAGATTGATTTGGACGTGATCACAAAAGAGCTGATCACGACCCAAGAAGATTTAAATAAGTTAAAAGAAGAGTCTAATGATATGATCGATAGTGCGCTTTTGACTGAACAGTTGTTGCAATTCGCTAATCGCTATCGCCATAGTCATGCCGATGTGGCACAGGCTAGCGATGAGGCATTACGTTTGTTTAACAGTAGCTATGATTACAAACAAGCTGCCGAAACGATCGCCACAGTTTTAGAGCAAATCGAACCTGGCAGTTATAAAAAGGTCGAAGAAAGCTACTATAAGACTAAGGATCAAGACTTAAAGGTCTAGCAGTAGTGATGTAAAGGACGTTACCCGTTTTATTTGGAACGGTGGCGTCTTTTTGATTGTTCTCTTACTTATTATTTGTTAGTATTGTCTTTTGGTATAAGTTTGTTATAATAATTGGGATTTTAGTAATTTAGACATAAATACGCTGCAGTTATTTATTTGCAGCACAGCATAACGAAAAGGAAGAATGGTTGGATGATTTATTTTGATAACAGTGCCACAACAGCGGCGGCACCAGAAGTTTTACAGACTTATCAAGCAGTTAGCCAAGATTTTTTTGGTAACCCATCTAGTTTGCATGCCTTAGGCGATAAGGCCGATAATTTGCTACAACAGTCACGGCAACAAATTGCCCAGTTGATTCAGGCGCAACCAGAAGAAATTTATTTCACTAGCGGTGGGACTGAAGGCGATAATTGGGTGGTTAAGGGCACCGCTATTGCTAAACGCCAATTTGGTAAGCATTTGATCACTACTGAGATTGAACATCCGGCAGTTAAAAATTCGTTGGCCCAACTGGAGCAATTAGGTTATGAGGTTACTTATTTGCCAGTAGATAAGCGGGGCTTCATTGATCCAGCTGATTTAAAGGCTGCGTTGCGTTCGGATACGATTTTGGTATCGATCATGGCAGTTAACAATGAAATTGGTAGTATTCAGCCGCTTAAGGAAGTTGCTGACATTCTCACTGATTATCCGCGGGTTCATTTTCATGTTGATGCAGTGCAATCGATTGGTAAAGGCTTGTTACCTTTATTGCGGTTACCCCGAATTGATTTTTTGACTTTTTCTGCGCATAAGTTTCATGGCCCCCGAGGAACTGGCTTTATTTATGCTAAGAAAGGCCGCCAATTAGCACCATTGATGACTGGCGGTGGCCAAGAAGATAATTGGCGTAGCGGGACAGAAAACGTTCCGGCAATTGCTGGTATGGCCAAGGCGTTGCGCTTATTATTAGCTGACGAACCAGCTAAGGTGCAGCAACAACACGCCATTAAAACTAAAATCTATCAGCATGTCGCGCAGCAACCGAAAGTAACTATTTTTTCGGAGAATACGTCAGATTTTGCGCCGCATATTTTATGCTTTGGTATTCGTGGTGTACGTGGTGAAACCATCGTTCATGCTTTTGAAGAGCACGATATTTATATTTCTACCACCAGCGCTTGCTCATCGAAAAAAGGAACAATTTCAGGCACATTAGCTGCTATGCGTGTGCCAGAAGAAGTTGCTACCAGTGCAGTGCGCGTTTCGTTAGACGAAAATAATACAATGGCAGAAGCAGATACGTTTATTAAGGCGTTTGACCAAATCTACGCGCGTTTTGAACTCATTAACGCACATAAGTAAAGGAAGAATTTAATGGAATACACAGAAATTATGGTACGTTACGGTGAATTGTCAACTAAAGGCAAAAACCGGCGTAGCTTTATCGATCGTTTAGCTAGTAACACGCGCAAGGCGTTACACCGTTTTACAGCATTAGAAATCCATGCACGACGTGATCGGTTGCACATCGTATTACATGGGGAAGATAGCGCGGCCGTTATGCAGCGGTTAGGCCAAGTATTTGGTATCCAGAATTTTTCACCATCCATTCGTGTTGAACGAGATATGGATCAAGTTCGCGCAACGGCTATCGCTATGATCAAGGAACAATATCAACCTGGTGACACTTTTAAAGTTAATACGCGCCGCTCTGATCACAATTTTGAATTGGACACGAACCAAATGAATGATGAACTTGGTGGTGTGATTTTAGATAACGTGCCAGGTCTAACCGTGCGCGTGCATAAACCTGAGATCACGTTGCGTGTTGAAGTACGCTTGGATGGTATTTATTTATCTAGTCGGACGATCCAAGGCGCTGGCGGCTTACCAGTTGGAACGGCTGGCCGCGGGATGCTGATGCTATCTGGTGGGATCGATTCACCAGTAGCGGGTTATCTTGCTATGAAGCGTGGCGTGGCCATTCAAATGGTTCACTTTTTCAGTCCGCCATATACCAGTGCTAAAGCGTTAGCCAAAGCCAAGCAATTAACCTCTAAATTAGCGCCCTATGCCGGTAGCATTGAATTTATCGAAGTGCCATTTACCCGTATTCAAGAAGAAATCAAGAATAAGGTGCCAGAAGGTTACTTAATGACGGTTCAACGGCGTTTAATGTTGCGGTTAACTGATCAGATTCGTGAAATGCACCATGGTTTAGCGATTTTTAATGGCGAAGCCTTAGGGCAAGTGGCCTCGCAAACGATGGAAAGTATGGTAGCCATCAACGATGTCACAACAACGCCAATTTTACGGCCGGTGGTGTCAATGGACAAAAACGAGATCATCAAAATTGCCGAACAGATCGACACCTTTGATTTATCGATCATGCCTTTTGAAGATTGCTGCACGATTTTTGCGCCACCAGCACCTAAGACAAAACCGCGGTTGGATAAAACTCGAGTTTATGAACAATTGATCGATGTTGAAGGCTTAATGGCTGAAGCAATCGCTGGTGTTAAGATTACTGAAATTAAAGCTGACGAAGAATTTTTGACCCAAGATCAAAGTGAAATCGCTAGTTTGCTGTAATTTAACGTTGCGTTAGTGTCGTTTTTTTGCTACAGTAGTTTCAAAGCAATGAACAAGCCAGTAATCATGCGACTGCGGTATAGAGAAAAAGTGAGCCGCTGGAAGCTTTACGTGGGGCATGATGAAAGTAACTTGGGAGCTGTTGTCCTGAATTCTAGTAAGGACAGCCGGATAAAATCGTCCGTTACGACTAATTAAGTGGCGCAAATTGCGCAATTTAGGTGGTACCGCGAATGAACGCATTCGTCCTATTGATTTAGGATGAGTGCTTTTTTATTTGCCTGGACAATTGCTACAACAAGAAAGGGTGACCGCAAATGGCTGACGAAAAACAAATGTCAACAAAGTACGATCCGCACCAGGTCGAACCAGGCCGGTACGAAGAATGGCTCAAAAAAGATTTATTTAAACCAAGTGGTGATCCTAAAGCTAAACCATATTCAATCGTAATTCCACCGCCTAATGTCACTGGTAAATTGCATTTAGGTCATGCTTGGGATACAACACTACAGGACATGTTGATCCGGCAAAAACGGATGCAAGGCTATGATGTTTTATGGTTGCCGGGTATGGATCATGCAGGAATTGCAACCCAGGCTAAGGTTGAAGGCCATTTACGTGAAAAAGGGATTACGCGTTACGACCTTGGCCGCGATAAATTTGTCGACGAAGTTTGGGATTGGGTCCATGAATATGGCGATATTATTCATAAACAATGGGCTAAGTTAGGTATTTCCGTTGACTATTCTCGCGAGCGTTTTACCTTGGACGACGGCTTATCCCAAGCCGTTCGCAAAGTCTTTGTTGAATTATACAAAAAAGGGTTGATCTACCGGGGCGAATACATTATCAACTGGGATCCGCAAGCACGGACTGCCTTGTCTGATATTGAGGTTATTCATCAAGATGATAAAGGGGCTTTTTATCACGTTAAATACCCATTTATCGATCCTGATTATACCTTCGCTGGTAAACATTATATTGAAATTGCGACAACACGGCCGGAAACGATGTTTGGGGACGTTGCTGTTGCGGTGAACCCCGATGACGAACGATACAAGGATTTAGTTGGTCGGGAAGTTTTACTGCCACTACAAGGGCGCCATTTGCCAATTATTGCTGATGCTTATGTGGACAAAGAGTTCGGTACTGGGATGGTTAAAATCACGCCAGCTCACGACCCTAATGATTTCCAAGTCGGTAATCGGCATAATCTAAAACGAATCAACACGATGAATGAAGATGCCAGCATGAATGAAAATGCTGGTAAGTATGAAGGTTTGGATCGTTTCGCTGCACGTAAAGCGATGGTGGCTGATTTAGATGAGCAAGGATACTTGCTAAGCACAGATCCAATTGTCCATAGTGTAGGCCATTCTGAACGGACTGGCGTTCAAGTTGAAGCTCGCCTATCAACGCAATGGTTCGTTAAAATGAAACCATTAGCGGAAACAGCGCTGAAAAACCAAAAAGGTGCCGATCGGGTTAGCTTCGTGCCAGAAAGGTTTGAAAATACCTTCACACAATGGATGGATAACGTCCATGATTGGGTTATTTCTCGTCAATTATGGTGGGGTCATCGGATTCCCGCTTGGTATAACAAGCAAACTGGCGAAACTTATGTTGGGATGGAAGCACCAGCTGATCCTGAAAACTGGGAACAAGACTCTGATGTATTAGATACTTGGTTTAGTAGTGCATTATGGCCATTTTCAACGATGGGTTGGCCGGATACGGATGCACCTGATTTCAAGCGCTATTTCCCAACCAGCACATTAGTGACTGGTTACGATATTATTTTCTTCTGGGTCTCACGGATGATTTTCCAAAGTTTGGAATTCACCGGCAAGCGTCCATTTAAACATGTGTTGATTCATGGGCTGATCCGTGACGAACAGGGTCGCAAAATGAGTAAATCATTAGGCAACGGCATTGACCCAATGGAAGTAATTGAAAAGTACGGCGCTGATGCTCTACGCTGGTTCTTGAGTACTGGTTCAACGCCAGGTCAAGATGTGCGGTTCTCTTATGATAAAATGGATGCCGCTTGGAATTTTATCAATAAAATTTGGAACGCTAGTCGTTTTGTTATCATGAATTTAGGTGAAAAGACGACCGCAACGATGCCAGCTGTTGACCAACGTGATTTAGCCGATCGCTGGATTCTTAGTCGCTTAAACGAAACGGTTAAAGACGTCACGCGCTTATTTGAAGATTTCGAATTTGGTGAAGCCGGCCGCTTACTTTACAATTTCATTTGGAACGATCTATGTGATTGGTACATTGAAATGAGTAAGGAAGTTTTGTATGGCGACGATAAAACGGCAATTGCTAACAAACAACAGGCTTTGGCCTATGTCTTCGAACAAACGTTGAAATTAATGCACCCAATCATGCCATTTGTGACTGAAGAACTGTGGCTACAATTGCCTCACGTTGGTGATTCAATCGTGACGGCGGCCTATCCCGTTGAGCATGCTGAATTAGCCGATGCTGATGCGGTTGCACAAATGTCACGTTTAATCGATTTAATTCGTTCGGTTCGTAATATTCGTTCTGAGGTCAACGCGCCATTATCCAGTCCTATCGATGTGTTGATCAAAACCACTGACGAACAGACTCGCGCTATTTTTGAAAATAATCGGGAGTACATTGAGCGCTTTGTTCATCCAAAGGACTTAACAATTGCGACTAGCGTTGACGCACCAGCTTTGGCGATGTCAGCGATTATTACAGGTGCTGAAATCTACGTGCCATTAGCAGAATTGATTGATTTAAATGATGAAATCAAGCGAATGGAAAGTGAAGCACAGAAGTTACAAAGTGAAGTTGATCGTGCCGACAAGAAGTTAGGCAACGAACGCTTCGTCCAAAATGCACCAGAAAAAGTAGTTGCGGAACAAAAAGCTAAGCGTGCTGATTACATGCAAAAGCTAGCTGCTGCTAACGATCGTATTGCGGAATTAAAAGCTAATTTATAGTTCTAAGTAAGAGAAACCTGAAATTTAGGTTTCTTTTTTGCTATACTGAATTTAGCATTTATTAAACGGAAAAAGTGAAAGTGGCGAAGTTATGTACGCAGAAAATTATGAAATTGCTTTAGCAAAAATACACAGTCGGCCCAAAATGCATAAGGAAGGCAGCTTAAGCCGGATGCGGCGAGCAGTGGCAGCGTTTGGGCACCCCGAAGAAAAATTAACTGCCATTCATGTTGCTGGCACTAATGGTAAAGGCTCAGTGGTCAATGATTTACGTTATTTGGCTAACGCGCAGGGACTAACGGTCGGCACGTTTACGTCACCATTTTTGATGCGTTTTAACGAGCGCATTAGTATAGATGGTACACCGATCAGTGATGAGGCTTTATTGGCGTTGGTCAATGAGGTGGGGCCACAAGTGGCTGAATTAGACGCTGTGGCGCCAGATAACCAAATCACTGAATTTGAGTTTGTGACGTTACTGATGTTGGTTTATTTTGCCCAGCAATCATTAGATTTAGCCATTATTGAAGTCGGTATTGGTGGCTTGACCGACGCCACCAATGTGATCACACCGCTTGTTTCAGTGATCACCACAATTGGTTATGACCATATGGCCTTGTTAGGCGACACGCTGGCTGAGATTGCAACGCACAAAGCTGGCATTATCAAGCCTGGCCGGCCAGTGGTGGTGGGGCGTTTGCCGGAAGAAGCCCAGCAAGTGGTTGTGGCGACTGCCCAGCAAAATAAAAGCCAGTTATACGTGTTGGGAGCTGATTTTAAAACGACCCGCCAGCAAGCACTGGCAACTTGGGGCGAAACTTTTGATTTTACTGGCTTGGATCAGCAGGTCAAAGGTGTTGAATTACCGATGTTAGGTGATTATCAAGTCGATAATGCAGCTGTTGCCTTGGCAGCGTTTGTTTTGGTATCACAGCAGTTGCACCAAACGATTACTGCCAAAACAATTAAACAAGGTCTGGCGCAGGCAAGATGGTTGGGCCGTTTGGAAAAAATTAATGACCAGCCGTTGATCGTATTAGATGGTGCGCACAATGAACCAGCAATGCAGGCTTTAGCAGCAACCCTCAAAGCTAATTTTAGCCAAATGGACGTTTATATTATTTTTGCGGCTTTAAAGGATAAGGCAACAACGAAAATGTTGGCCATTTTAGAACGGCTGCCGAATGTGCACATTGTTTTGACCCAATTTAACGGTAACAGCCGGGTTGCATCAGCGGATGAGCTGGAGCGAGCCAGTGCTCAAGAACTGCCACTATACGCTAATTGGCCTGAGGCACTACAAGCAGTCTTGCAGGAAGCGTCAGCAGACGATATGCTGTTATTAACGGGGTCACTTTATTTTGTTTCTGAGGTACGGCAATATTTTGAAAGTTGAGGATCAAGGATGAAAGTACAAGGTGTTATTTTTGATATGGATGGCTTGATGTTTGATTCAGAGAAACTTTACTATCAGGCTAATTTAGCAGCGGCACGCCAAATGAAACTGGATTATAGCGATGACTATTATGAGCGTTTTATTGGCGCTTCTGATGAGGATCTAATGGCTTTTTTCCGCGAAGCTTTTGGTAGTGAAGCCCAGGTGCAGCAATTCATGCAGGTAACTTATCAAGCAATCGATGATGCGATCCACCATGGTCAATTACAAAAAAAGCCTGGCTTAGATGAATTACTGACTTATTTAGCACAACAGCATATTGATAAAGCAATCGCTTCTAGTAACTATAAAACTAAAATCAGTGATTTTTTAACGGCAACCCAAATGGCGAGCCAATTTCCAACGATTATTTCAATGGATGATGTGGCTAAAGGCAAGCCGGCACCTGATTTATTTAAAGCGGCCTTGACGGCATTAGGAACACCTGCTCAGCAGACCCTTGTTTTAGAGGATTCATTAAATGGTTTATTAGCCGCACAGGCCGCGGGAATTCCTTGTATTATTGTACCTGATTTGATCAAGCCAACCGCACAAATGCAGGCACAAGCGTTGGCAATTATGCCAGATTTATTTGCGGTGCGTGATTTTATTAAGAGTAATGCTTGATACTTTGCGTAGTTTAAGAATAGGTGCTTAAGATCAAGCACTTAATTCAAACGAGCAAGGGGTAATCAAATGTTAGCACTTAAAACTCAGCAAGAGCCGCTACAGCCACGGGAACAGTTATTGTATGCTGGCGCCACTAGCCTGACGGATCAGCAATTATTAGCAGTTTTATTACGCACAGGCACTAAGCAATTGCCAGTGATGGCGGTGGCGCAGCAAGTATTGCAAGCTTATCCGCAAATGGCCACACTGACGCAGGCAAAGACCAGTGAGCTGCAAAAAATCAACGGTATTGGCCAAACTAAGGCAATTGAATTGCAGGCAGCGTTAGAATTAGGTCGGCGCTGTCAGTTAGCTGCACAGATCCGTTTTGGCACAATTGCTTCTAGTCAACAAATCGGTGAGCTAATGATCAAGCGGTTTGCCGGTTGTCGACAAGAACATTTGATTGCGGTTTATTTAGATACTAAAAATCAAATTATCAAGGAACAAGAATTATTTCGCGGGACGTTAAATGCCTCAGTTGCTCATCCGCGTGAAATTTTTGCTTATGGATTACAAGTGACTGCGGCACGCTTTATTTTGGTGCATAATCATCCCAGTGGGCAAACGGAGCCATCTAATTATGATTTGAAGTTTACACAACGAGTTGCTAATTGTGGTGAGCTAATGGGAATCGAATGTTTAGACCATTTAATTGTGGGCAATCAACAGTATAGCAGCCTGAAAGAACGCGGCGATTTCTAGCGTTTTGTTGCTTGTTATTAAACCGGTATCATGGTAAAATTAACTTGTATTTTTGTAAGGTAATGGATCAAAGTTTCATAAATAAACTTTCCCCATCGTACCCAATCAGAATTACAAAAAAAGTGTGTCTAGAGGCACGAGGAGGATTTTTATTCATGGAACAAGGTACAGTTAAATGGTTCAACCCAGAAAAGGGCTTCGGTTTTATTTCACGCGAAAATGGTAGCGATGTATTCGTTCATTTTTCAGCTATCCAAGGCGACGGTTTTAAAACCCTCGAAGAAGGCCAAGCTGTTACATTTGATATTGAAGAAAGCGACCGCGGCCCACAAGCTGTTAACGTTGTTAAAGCATAATCGATATTTCACGAAACAACATCGTTTTTAGCGGTGTTGTTTTTTAATTAGGCAATCGATTACTTTACTTAGTTCATGTAAGCGCAATACTTCCTAAAAAAGGGTTAAGTTTGCAAAAGCCCTTATCATTTCACTGATTATTCGGTATGATAGATTAGTAGATGTTAAAGCATTTTGTAACGGAAATAAGTATGTTATAATTCCTTTAACTGCAAACGGAGATGCTAAAGCATTTAATAACGAGTGGTCATTAATATTGGCACACTATCGTTAGTGAATATCGCTGAATTTGAAGGAGAGAGACGCTTTGTTCGGATTAGGCACAAAGAATATTGGAATTGACCTCGGCACAGCCAACACATTGGTCTATATTGACGGTAAGGGGATCGTGCTACGTGAGCCCTCCGTTGTTGCTAAAAATACCAAGACAGGTGAAGTGGTAGCTGTCGGTACCGAAGCACGCAATATGATCGGCCGTACACCAGGTAGCATTGTGGCCATTCGTCCGATGAAGGATGGCGTTATTGCCGATTATGATACAACCGCGGCTATGATGAAATATTTTATGGAGAAGTCACAAGGTCGTGGGGCAGGGAAACCGTACGTTATGGTTTGTGTGCCTAGCGGTGTCACTGAAGTTGAAAAGCGGGCGGTGATCGATGCGACTCGGGTTGCTGGTGCTCGTGACGCTTATGTTATCGAAGAACCATTTGCTGCAGCCATCGGTGCTGGTTTGCCTGTAATGGACCCAACTGGTAGTATGGTTGTTGATATCGGTGGTGGTACCACTGATGTAGCAACAATTTCATTAGGTGGTATTGTTTCTAGTCGTTCAATCAGAATGGCTGGCGACAAGTTTGATGAGGCCGTTATTTACTATATTCGGCAACACTTTAATTTATTGATTGGCGAACGGACTGCCGAAGATGTGAAGATGCAAATTGGATCAGCTTCTTTGGAAAAAGCAGCTGAAATCGAAGGCATGACCGTGCGTGGCCGTGATTTAATTTCAGGCTTACCAAAGACAGTTGATATTGAAGCCACCGATATTGCAACAGCGTTACAAGAGGTTGTTAGTGAAATTATCGTTGCTATCAAAGAAACGCTAGAAGAAACATCACCAGAGATTGCCGCCGATGTAATTGACCACGGGATTGTTTTGACCGGTGGTGGTGCTTTATTGAAGAACCTGCCAGAAGTGATCGCTGATGCGACTAAAGTGCCTGTGTTTGTCGCACAAGCACCATTGGATTGCGTGGCTATCGGTACCGGTGAATCATTAAAGAATATTGATATCATGAAAAAACGTTAAGATAAAAGGTCAGTAAAAGCCTAATTAGTCGCTGAAGATCGGTTGAATACTCGCCATTTTCAGCGATTAATATTGTCAGCTCAAGACTTATTGCTTGCTAGGCAAATTGTTGGAGGTCGCCCTATGCAGAAATTTTTCTCAAATCGAAAACTAATCATTGTTATGATCGCAATTATCATCAGCATGGGTTTGATGGCATTTTCGGTCAGTGTGCGTAATAGTGAGAAAACGCCGCCGCTGGTTCAGCGTTTTGGTAATGATGTGGTTGGTGTCGTCGATCGGGTGGTGGCGTTACCAGCAAATGGTGTCAAAAGTAGTTTTGGTGCCGTTTCTAATTTAATTAATACGTATGAAGAAAATACGAAATTAAAGGCGCAGTTAGATGATTTAGCCCAGACCAAAACGCGAGCACAAACACTGCAAAGCGAAAATAAAGAACTAAAGAAGCAATTGAAACTGGATAAAACCTTAACCGATTATTCACAGTTGAATGCGGCTGTTTTGACGCGGTCACCAGCTAATTGGCAAAATAATTTGGTGATCAACAAAGGTAGCTTAGCCGGCATTAAAAAGAATATGCCGGTTATGGCGGGTTCTGGTTTGATTGGACGAATAGTTGAAGTTAACGGCACTAATTCTAAAGTTGAATTGATCACAACGGATAATCAGTCAGCTAATCGGTTTGCTGCTGAGGTGATCACCAGTGACGGGACAGCTAATGGAATCATCACCGGTTATGATCAGGCGACTAGTGAGCTGAAAATGGGGCAACTCAATTCAGATGCTAAAATTAAAGTCGGTGATACCGTGCAAACTTCTGGTTTAGGTGGCTTAACACCACGGGGTTTGTATATCGGTAAAGTAACAAAGATTAAGCATGATGATTACGGTTTAGCATTGTCCCTAGAAATCAAACCTGCAGTTGATCTGGATGACTTTACTGTCGTAACCGTTATTGAACGACAGATAGCAGGTGATTAGATGCGTTTACGGGAAAAAATTTGGCTCAATGTTTTACTGGTTTTTTTAATGCTGCTTGATGGCTCACTAAGCTATATTTTTGGCGGCACGTTGCATCGTTATCCGGATACAATGATTATTCGGCTTTTAGTGCTAGGCTTAGTACTAGTGTATTTCTTTGCGCCTGATTTTCCGCATTTGCTCTGGATAGCCTTGATCCTAGGTTTGTTCTACGATAGCTTCTATACGGGTATTTTAGGTGTCTATACGTTCTTATTTCCATTAATTTTGTTATTGACGCGGTGGATCGCCCAATTCTTTACGCCAGCGCCGTTAGTGATCGGGGCAATTTATCTGATTGATTTAACGGCTTTAGAAAGTTGTGTGTACGGAATGAATACGTTTATGGGTCTGACAACGATGTCGTTAAGTGATTTTATTCCTGATATTTTAGGGCCAACTTTAGCATTGAACCTAGTTTTGTTTATCTTTTTATACTTGCCTTTACGCCAGTTGATCTTAAAGCTAGATTCAACTTACTAAGTATTCAACACGACTAAGCGCAACAATAAAAATAGAGTCAAGACATAACCCTAAGAAGTATGCTAAAATTTAGATAATCGTGTCAACTAGGGAGTGGCAATCATGCATTATGTGGTTTTGAAGGGTCATCGCGGTGGCTATCAATTAACTTTAAAGCAAAGCGGTGCGTTTACGGCGATCATTGCGGAGTTAAGTGAATTATTCGTTAAATTAAGTCGTGAGCAGGCTGGTCAAGATGAAGAACAAATCGTTGGTTTTAAAATTGATACCGAAAATCGCTTATTTACTGAGCGTGAAAAACGGCAAATTCAAGAGTTGATCGAACAGTACCCTCAATTTCGCGTGGAACAAATTGAATCTGGGGTTATGACGAAAACGGCGGCTAGAGCTTGGAAAGAGCAAGATAGTATACATCTTAGCCGCTTAGTTATTCGTAGCGGTCAAGAAGTTCAAATTGATGGCGATGTGCTATTTATTGGTGCAGTCCATCGTGGTGGTATTTTGCGGGCCACAGGCAGTATTTTTGTGGTCGGTAAGATTGAAGGCGTTGTTCATGCAGGATTTCCTGATCAGGAAGAGGCCATTGTGGTGGGTGATCTTAGTCAAGCCATTCAGGTACGAATTGCGGATAATGTTGATATTTTAGCGGATAGTGATCAAGCTTTTACACCGCGTTCAGTTACATATATTAATGATTTACATTTACTTGATTACGGTAATCTGGATGAGCTTAAGGTGATTCGGCCGAAGTTATATAACAAGATTGGGGAGGCATAACTCATGGGAACGGCAATCGTGGTGACATCCGGTAAAGGTGGCGTTGGTAAAACGACCACCAGCGCCAATTTAGGAACAGCATTGGCGCTACAAAATAAAAAAGTTTGTTTGATGGATTTAGATATTGGTCTGCGTAATTTAGATGTCGTTTTAGGTCTTGAAAACCGAATTATTTATGACATTGTTGACGTGGCGCAGGGTCGTGCTAAGTTACATCAAGCTTTGGTTAAAGACAAGCGCTTTGAGGATAATTTATATTTATTACCAGCAGCGCAGAATACGGATAAGGATGCCTTAATGCCTGCTGAAGTTAAAGCCATTGTTGATGAATTAAAGGACGATTATGATTTTGTCATTCTTGATTGTCCTGCCGGTATCGAGCAAGGTTTCCAAAATGCCATTGCCGGTGCTGACTGTGCAATCGTAGTAACGACACCAGAGATTTCTGCAGTTCGCGATGCTGACCGTGTGGTTGGTTTATTGGAACAGGCTGAAATGGCACAAGAACCACGACTGATCATCAATCGGATTCGGCAACATATGATGAATGAAGGCGACGTGATGGATATTGATGAAATTACACGTCATTTATCGATTTCGTTGTTGGGTATCGTGTTAGATGATGACGGTGTTATTAAGTCGTCTAACCATGGTGATCCAGTTGTACTTGATCCTAAAAATCTAGCCAGTCAAGGGTACCGGAATATTGCTCGGCGTTTATTAGGTGAGACAGTTCCGTTAATGTCGATTAAGGAAGAGAAAGTTGGCTTTTGGCAACGTCTTTTTGGTGGACGCAAGTAGGTTAAGTGCTGTGGCCAATTTGACAGTCAGATTAAAATGTGCTAATCTTACTCTCATAATAAATAACGTTGAACAGAAGAGTAGTCGTATTTAGATTAACAGAGAGTTTCTGGTAGCTGTGAGGAAACAATCAAGTACGACGAAACACATCTGCGAGTATTGCGCACTGAATAGAGTAAGTGCACACGGGAAAGCCCGTTACTGCTGTAGTTCATTGAACTACCTGAGGTGCTAGTTGTGAAAGTAGCACAAATTAGGGGTGGAATCACGAAATCAATCGTCCTCTTGAAGTTATTTGACTTCAAGAGGATTTTTTATTTGGTACAGTGGACTATTGGAGGTGCTGATCGTGAGGTCAACACGAATTGAGGTGGAACCACGCATTGCGTCCTCGAAAACAACTTGTTTTCGAGGACTTTTTTTTATTCAACGATTTAAGGGGAGATGTTGAAATGGATGTTTTAGCTTCACAATGGCATTATGCCTGGCAAATTATGCCTTCTTTGTTTGATGGGATCAAAATGACCCTATCACTGTTCTTCTTCACATTAATTGGCTCGATTCCATTGGGAATCATTGTTGGTTTGGGTCGAGCTTCCAAATTTAAACCGATTCGGAATATTCTTGGAATCTACGTTTGGATCATGCGAGGAACGCCCTTATTGCTCCAATTAATTTTTGTCTTTTATGGTTTACCAATTGTTGGTATTGTATTCCAGCGATATGATGCAGCATTATTTGCCTTTATTATCAATTATGCCGCTTATTTTGCGGAAATCTTTCGTGGTGGTTTACAATCAATCGATCGTGGACAATATGAAAGTGCTAAGGTCTTACGCTTAACTTATTGGCAAACAATTAAAAAAATCGTTTTACCGCAAGTTATGAAGATTGTTTTACCGTCGATCGGTAATGAAGTTATTAACTTGGTTAAGGATTCTTCCTTAGTCTACGTAATTGGTCTAGGTGATCTATTACGGGCAGGTAACGTTGCTACGGCACGCGATGTGACGTTGTTGCCATTAGTCCTTGTGGGGATTGGATACTTACTGTTAACCGCAATTTTGACCTTGATTCAACACAAGGTTGAGCAACACTATAGTTATTACAAATAGGAGGGCATAACAATGTTAGAATTAAAAGCAATTAGTAAACGATATGGCCGCCGCTTAATTTTAGATCAGCTTGATTTAACCGTTAAAGATGGTGAAGTTTTAGCAATTGTTGGTCCTTCTGGTGCCGGTAAAACGACACTATTGCGGTGTATCAGTGGTTTAGAACGCATCGATGGCGGTCAGATTTCATTGGATGGCCAAGTTTTTGATCCCTATGACAATCAAGATAAAGATAGTGTAATTGGGGTTGTTTTTCAGGATTTCCAATTGTTCCCTAACCTTAGCGTATTAGATAATATTACGTTGGCACCGATGCTGGCGTTGAAGCTAGGCAAAGCTGAAGCTGAAAAACAAGCGCGGGCATTACTAAAGCGGCTAGCCTTAACTGGTAAAGAGGCGCTATATCCGTATCAGTTATCTGGTGGTCAGAAGCAGCGGGTTGCCTTGGCACGCGCATTGGCGATGAAACCAAAGATACTCTGCTATGATGAGCCAACCAGTGCGTTGGATCCAGATTTACGCCAAGAAGTTGAAAAGTTGATTTTGGGACTGAAAGCTGATGGGATGACGCAAATTGTTGTGACCCATGATTTAGAATTTGCTGAGAATATTGCGGATGCGGTCAAACACGTTGATGCACTTCCAGAAGCACAATAAGCTGTGGGCAAAATAAGAATGATAGGGGGGCCGAAGAATGCGTAAAAAAATAGTAAGCGCACTGCTCGCAATTTTGATTATTTTTAGTGCAGTTAGTTTGACGGGCTGCTCGCGACAAAGTGAAAATACTGATTCTTGGTCAACAATTCAACGTCGCAAAAAGGTTATCATCGGGTTAGATGATAGTTTTGTGCCCATGGGCTTCCGGGCTAAAAGTGGGCAGTTAAAGGGTTTTGATATTGATTTGGCCCGAGCTGTTTTCAAAAAATATAATATTAAAGTTGATTTTCAAACGATTGACTGGTCGATGAATGCCACTGAGTTACGTAATCATACCATCGATTTAATTTGGAATGGTTATACGATCACGCCACAGCGGAAGAAAGTTGTTCGCTTTAGTTCACCATATTTGTTGAATAAACAAATATTAGTTACGATGAAAAAGGATAAAATCACTAGCTTTGCGGGAATGCAAGGTAAGGTTTTAGGTGTTCAAACAGGATCATCTGGTTATTCCAGCTTAGAATCAGATCCTAGTTTGTTAAAAAACTATATCAAAAATAAAACACCAGTTTTGTACAGTACATTTAACGATGCGTTTATTGATTTAAACGCTAACCGGATCCAAGGCTTACTGATCGATCGTGTATACGCAAATTATTACATTGATCACCAAGCTAATCGAAATGATTACCAGGTCACAGAAGGTAACTTTGCTTCTGAAGATTTTGCCGTAGGGATGCGTAAGTCAGATAAAACATTACAACGCAAAATTGATTCTGCCATGAAGGAATTATATCGTGATGGGACAATGAAGAAAATTAGCATGAAATGGTTTGGCGAGGACGATACGATCCCACAAAAATAAGGTACATAAATACCCTGCAAACGAAAAATTGCTTTCGTTTGCAGGGTATTTATTGTTTAAATCAGGTTCTTCTCTTTTTCATTACTGAAGAAGGCCTTATATAAGCCGCGGACAGCGTTATACTCATCCTTTTCCCGAACGCCAAACATGATTGATACTGGTGAAGCACCGTGATCTAAGGTAACGATTGAGACGCCAGCTTGGGCGATACTATTAGTTGCTTTCGCCATCATACCGATATGATCTTGGATACCTTCACCAACGATCATAACTAAGGCATAATGATGGATGACACGAATATCATCTGGCTGAATTGCCTTTTTGATTGCCGCCAATACTTTAGGCTCTAATTCTGGTGTTAGTTCACGTTCACGGATGACGATTGTGATATCGTCGATCCCAGATGGAATGTGTTCAAAACTAATGCCAAACTCAGCTAATATTTGCAGTACTTTGAATACAAAACCGACTTGTTTATTCATTAAATATTTACGAATATAGATGCCTAAGAAGCCGGTATCACTGGCAATGCCGGAAATTGGGCGTTGTGGATCGTATATCTTTCGCGCTGAGATCAAGGTACCTGGTTTTAGCGGATGATTAGTGTTTTTGACGCGAACAGAGACGCCACCTTCAATTGCTGGAATCAAGGCTTCATCATGAAAAACTGAGAAACCAGCGTAAGAAAGTTCGCGCATTTCACGGAAAGTTAAGTGTTCAATGGCCGCAGGATGGGGCACAATCTTTGGATTAGCGGCATAAATTGCATCAACATCAGTAAAGTTTTCGTAAAGTTCCGCTTTAAACGCGCGGGCAAAAATAGCGCCAGTAATATCAGAACCACCACGTGAGAAGGTACAGATTTGACCGTCCTTAGTGTAACCAAAGAATCCAGGAATGATCAACAAGGTTTTGCTTTTTCTGAAGGCCGCTAATTGCGTATAACTTTCAGATAATACTTGTGCATCACCAGGAGTCGCACTGACTAGTAAACCCGCTTCTTGGGGGCTAAGGTAATGACTAGGTATGCCGATGTGATTTAGGATAGCAGCGATTAGCTTTGCATTATTATCCTCACCAGCGGCCTTAAATGCGTCCAGCAAATAGTCAGCAGACGGATAGTCATGTTCAGGTAGCTGCATAATATGGTCATGAACCACTTGGAATTCACTAGCTGGTAAATCAAAGCCAGCCGCAATTTCTTGATAACGGGCTAAAATCGCATGTTGAATTGCAACGGGATTTTCTTTGTTCAGAATAACGTTTGCGTAATCAATCAAAAGGTCGGTGACTTTACGATCATCAGCAAAACGTTTACCTGGTGCGGAAACGACGACTGCGCGCCGTTTACTGTCCCCTCGGATGATCTCGATTACTTTCTTGAGTTGGTTGCTGGAAGCTAATGAACTTCCGCCAAACTTCGCCACTTTCAAACTCAGCCACTTCTTTCTCGATTATTAAAATAAAATTAATATTAGCATAGCAAATTCACATCTAAAAGGCAATTTTTGTTGGTAATTTTAATTTAACCGGCGCAAATAAAATTTTATTGACAACGTATCCAAACTGGCCTATATTAAAACCAACAATTAAACAATTAACTGCAAAGGGGAGCCAATTTTTGGCTGAGAGTGATTAATTTCAGACCCTTGAACCTGTTGTGTTAACACACGCGTAGGAATTGTAGCTGGCGTAAGCCATTTTTGCAACCTTTTTGTAGTCGATTGAACTATGGGGAGGTTGTTTTTTATGTCTAATCGGCATTTATTAGTCTGGATCGAAGGAACAGTCATCGCAGCATTAGCGATGGCGTTGGAATATTTACCACATGCGGTGGGACCGTTGAATATTTCTTACGGGATCATCCCCTTAGCCGTTTATAGTTTACGGCGTGGTTGGAAGGCTGGCTTAAGCAGTGGGTTAGTATGGGGACTATTGGATCTGTTCTTACGCGGTTTTGGTAGTGGGGGTTTCTTAAATCCGTTACAGGGGTTGATTGAGTATCCATTAGCCTTCGCGGCCGTTGGTTTGATTGGTTTGGGTGCTGGCCCAATGCAACGGGCATTGGTGCGACAACAGCGCGGGTGGATGTTCGGCTATGCAATTAGCGCCACTTTCTTAGGTGTTTTATGCAAATACTTTTTACACTTTGTGGCTGGCGTCTTTTATTGGGGTTCCTACGCGCCAAAGGGAATGAGCCCAGTGCTTTATTCACTGGTTGCCAATGGTGGTAGTGCTATTTTGAATTTGATCTTGGCCAGTTTAGTGGTGGGTCTACTATTAGTTAGTGCACCACATTTATTTATGCCAAAAAATATACAACCAGCTTAATTCTATGTATAGTAAAAGGACTCGGTCATGACCGAATCCTTTTTTTGTTGTTTATTGAAAAGCTGCAATTGCGGTCATGACCATGCCACCAAGAACTGCAATTAACATAACCCAAACGACGATTTTTGTTAACTTTGTAAAGCCACTAGTTTTTTCTTTTTTCATTGCGATCTATTGCCACCTCAATTGAATTAATTTAGGAACAGTTTAACCTGTTTTCCCCTAGATTGCAATTATTGTTTCAGAAAAAGTGCCGATGACGTAACCACCAAGCAGCTAGCCAAGACACAATCAGTGTTCCAAAGATAATTACCGCAAATGCGTGGGCACTAGCAGCACCGGGTAAATGAACGTTCATTCCATAGATACCGCCGATAATAGTCGGTATCGTAAGGATGATTGTGATTGAGGTCAGTACTTTCATAATAATATTCAAATTATTGGAAACAATTGAACTGACAGTCGTATTATATTCGTCAATAATCTGTTTTTGTTGGATTGTTGTGGTTGCTGCTTGCTCACTTTCAATTAAAATATCACGTAGCAACTTAATAAATGGTGCTGTCTCAAAATAAAATTTACTGGCTTGCAAATTAGCTAATAATTGGCGGTTTTTATGTAATGCAGTTTGAAAGCGAATCAAACTTTTCTGCATCGCTGTTAATTGAAATAAATCATTGTTTTCATTGGCTAATGAAAGGGTCTTTTCTAGTTCGTCCATGGCCCGACTATTTTCGTCTAGGCAATCAAGGTAATACTTATTAATGAACCAAATCAACTGTAAAGCAAAGCGTTCATGGTTACTGGTGTTAAGTTGCGTTTGCTGCAATAAAAAATCTTGAATAAACGGTGCTGAGTGGTTGCTGATAGTGATCAGTGCTTCTGCAGTCAGAATAATCGCAAACGGAAACGTCGTGTATTCATTATATCCTAGTGGACTAACTGTTTCGTGAGGAAAACGTAATAAAATCAGCGCCGGTTGTTCGATGATCGAATGGTGGATACCCTCGGCGCGCGGGTTTTCTTTATCATCTAGTACTGCGGTCAAATAATCGCTGGGTAAAGTGAAGCGAGTTTGTAATTGATTGAGCTCATTAACAGTTGGTTGTTCAACGTGAACCCAACAGTTGCGCTGGTAGTCAGCAATTGGTAGTAGCTGACCAGCTTGGGTATGAAAATAATTAAGCACAAAAATCGCTTCCTTTTCCGTAATAGTAAGTTCAATCAACCTCTTGTCATTTTACCACTTTTCCCGTAGGCTAAATATAGCAAGAACGATAACATAAAGCGATGTTTAGTTAGAAAAGGTAGGTCAAAGTGAATGCTTATATTGGGGATATCAATACCGCTACTCGGTTTGCTCATCGGGGTAATCCTGCAGCACACTCATTTTAAGTGGCGGGCAACACCAATTGATTGGTTCACATTAAGTTGTTTGCTAGCCAGTGACGTTTTGATTTGGGTACGTTACCGCTATCAAGCAACGAGTTTACTAATTATGCTGATGGTGATTGTGGCAATTTTTGTGGTCATTGGGTTAGCGTGGCATCGGGGTGAAATTTTATACCGTGTCTTTTTTAAACTTTGGTGGCGATTGCTATTTTTGCCAAGTTTAATCGCTTATTTCGTATTGGTCGCATTACAGTGGGTTTGAATACTAGTTATTAACGGTGAAATAGGTGGGGAAATCAGTGATGTGGGGCAGGGCTTACATCGTGATTTTTAGCCTGATTTTGCCGTTTTTTTTGTTCAGTATCAACTTTAGAAAAGTTTAAGCAGTTATTTTACACGTTTTCGAGGGAAAGTATGGTAGAAAGTGGGGCGATGTGGTAGACTAAAAATGTGCATTTACGGGGGTGTTGTCCATGTTCATGGGTGAATTTCATCATTCAATCGATCAAAAAGGTCGCCTAATCATTCCAGCTAAATTTCGGGAAGCATTAGGGGCGGAATTTGTTGTTACCCGCGGCATGGACGGTTGCCTGTTTGGCTATCCGAAATCCGAATGGCAAGCATTGGAAGAAAAGCTACGCCAATTGCCGCTGACTAAGAAGGATGCACGAGCTTTTGTTCGTTTCTTCTACTCAGCAGCGACGGAATGTACACTTGATAAGCAAGGACGAATCAATTTACCGCAATCCTTGATCACACACGCTGAGCTAACCAAGGCCTGTGTACTGATCGGCGTCTCATCACGTATTGAAATTTGGGATGCAGATCGCTGGGCGGCAGCTAGTGCAGAAACTGCGGAAAATTTTGATTCGATTGCTGAAAACATGTTGGATTTAGATTTTTAATTAATGAATGGATGGGTGTCATGACGGTGTTTAAGCATCAAACGGTATTACTAAACGAAACCATTGATGGTTTGCAGGTCAAACCAGATGGCATTTATGTTGATGCAACACTAGGTGGTGGTGGACATAGCGCCTTGCTACTAAGTCGTTTGTCAACAGCAGGGCATCTCTATGCCTTTGACCAGGACCAGGCGGCAATCGATAATGGTAAACAACGACTTCAAGCTGACTATGCAGCTGGTAAGGTGACGTTTATTAAAGCTAATTTTCGTGACTTAGCTGCTGAACTGGCTAAACAAGGTGTCGATAAAATTGATGGCATTCTTTATGACCTAGGTGTTTCATCACCACAATTTGACGAGGCAGCGCGGGGTTTTAGTTATAAGTTGGATGCACCGCTAGATATGCGGATGGATCGGACTAAAACTCTGACCGCACAGATCATTGTTAACGAGTGGCCTTATGCTGACTTGGAACGAATCTTGTACCGCTATGGGGAAGATAAGTTTGCTAAACGAGTTGCACGGGCAATTGAACGAGATCGTGCGCAAGCACCAATCGAAACAACGCTACAATTGGCTGAAACCATTAAGTCAGCGATTCCAGCGGCGGCACGGCGTAAAGGCGGCCATCCAGCAAAGCGTTCATTTCAGGCGCTAAGGATTGCCGTTAATGATGAGTTAGGTGCTGAAGAAACATCGCTAGAAGCGGCCATTAGCTTGTTAGACTTAGGTGGTCGTATTAGCGTGATCAGTTTTCATTCATTAGAAGATCGCATCGTAAAAACGATTTATCGTGAACACGCACGTGTGGCTGAAATACCACGAGGCTTGCCAATTCAGGGAAGTGGTGAATTGCCAGAATTGAAAATAATCACTAAAAAACCAATAGAACCAACAGCAGCAGAGGTTGCTGATAATCGACGGTCACGTAGTGCGCAATTACGTGTTGCTGAAAAACAAAAGCTTTAAGGATGTGGTGAAATATGGCAGATGAAAGTGCAGCAAGAGATTATTCATTATTGGCTGAGCCAGTTGCGCCCAGCATGCCCCAACCAGAAATACATATTAAGGCACCGGCAAAAGCGCCAGCAGTTCAACCCCAAGCAATACCAGCTGGTCGAGTAGCAGTATCAGCTTTTGAGAAGGTTTTACTTATGGTTGCTGGCGTCGTAACTGTTGTTTTAGCGACAGTAATCGTGGCGACACAGGTTTCTGTTGCAACTGCGCAACGCAATCTTCAAGATGTTGAGCAATCAATTGCAACGGTAGAGGCTAAAAATAGTGATGCTAAGCAAACAATTAATGAAATCATGCAGTCCAGTCACTTGAACACCGTTGCAGCTAAGGACGGACTTACTTTTAATGAAGCAAATATAAGGAATGTCGGTAAATGAAGGCACCACGCAATAAACGATTGATGGGCAAGAGAAATCCACGACGAAACCGCCAACGCTTTGGCGGATTCTTTCTTTTTATTTTAGTGGGCATTTTTCTTCTGTTTGTCTTTCGTTTTTCTTATATCGTGGTTAGTGGCCACGCAAACGATGAGAATTTAACTAAAAAAGCCAGCGCATTATACCAAAGTAGTTCCGTACTCCGTGCTAAGCGCGGCACCATCTATGATGCTAGTGGTACGCCAATTGCTGAAGACACAACAACGTACTCAATTTATGCTGTTCTAGATAAAAATTATACTGGCATCAATGATAAGAAATTGTACGTGACTGACAAAGCTAAAGTGGCAAAAGTTTTAAGCCAGTACTTACCTTTAGATCGGGCGACAATTCTGCGACGGTTAAATCCGGCTAACAGTAAAACGTTCCAAGTTGAATTTGGCACTGCAGGCAGTGGCTTATCTTTGACGATTAAACAAGCAATTGAAAAAGCTGACCTCAAAGGGGTTTATTTCACTGAAACGCCAGCACGTTTGTACCCTAATGGTATTTTTGCTTCGCACCAGATTGGTTTGGCTAATGCCAAAACAACGACAACCGCTAATACGACAACTTCAAATTTGAAGGGTATCATGGGTCTAGAAAAGACACTTAATAGTACTTTAACCGGCACTAATGGGGTCAAAAAAGTTGAAAAAGATTCTTATGGTTACCAATTACCTAACACCAAGGCCAAGGAAAAAGCGGCTAAAAACGGTAAGGATGTTTATTTAACCTTAGATTCAAGATTACAGACGTATTTAGAAACCTTGATGTCTAGTGTACAAACCAAATATCAACCAGAGCAACTTAATGCAGTTTTAATGAATCCGAAGACTGGGCAAATTTTGGCGGCGTCACAGCGGCCAACTTTTAATCCAGAAACAGGTTCAGGCTTAGGTAATTTTTGGCGGGATACTTTAGTGGGCGATGCGTACGAACCAGGTTCAGTGATGAAGGCCTTCACTTTGGCTGCAGCCATCGATTCAGGAAAGTATCAGCCGAATTCAACTTATCAGTCAGGTCAAGTTACTGTGGGCGGCACAACAGTCCATGATTGGAACAATACTGGCTGGGGCACGATTCCGTTGAGCAAAGCTTTCCCATTATCGAGTAACGTTGGTTTTGTCCATATTGAAGAAACGATGGGTAAAGATAAATGGTTGTCTTACCTTAATAAATTCCAATTTATGAGCAAAACCAAGTCATTGTTATCAGGTGAAGTCAGTGGCAGTATTCAATATGAACACACCTCTGATCAAGCGGTGACCTCGTTTGGCCAAGGGATCAATGTTACTATGATGCAGATGATGCAGGGCTTTTCAGCCATTGCCAATGATGGTAAAGAAATGCAGCCGCAGATCGTCTCAAAAGTGACTGACCCAGCAACTGGTAAAACGACTAAATACAAACCCAAACAGGTGGCAACACCGATTAAGAAATCGACCGCTAAACAAGTGTTAGCGGCGATGGAAGATGTGACATATAAGGACTATGGTACCGGTGGTGCTTACAAAATTCCTGGCTATAAAATTGCTACAAAAACGGGAACAGCACAAATTAGCAATGCTAATGGTGGTGGCTATATGACCGGAGATAGTAATTATATTTTCTCGGTTGTCGGTATGGCACCAGCAAGTAATCCTAAGTACGTTTTGTATATTACAATGAAACAACCACAAAAGATGACTGATCCAGCAACTGAAATCCTAGCACAGATTTTTAATCCGTTGATGAAGCGCGCCTTGGACTACGATGCTGGAACCACAGCAACTGAGTCCAAAGCGACAATGCCAAATGTGACGGGTCAATCGGTTAGTGCAGCAACTGCAGCACTGAAGAAGCAGAACCTGACGACGGTACAGATTGGGACTGGTAACACGGTGGTTCAACAAATGCCATTAGCTAATGAAGTTATTTTAGATGATCAGCGGGCATTAATTTTAACTAACGGTGCGATGACGATGCCGGATGTTACTGGTTGGTCGAAAAGTGATGTTTTGAAATTAGCTGAATTAACTGGCAAAAAGATTACGATCAAGGGTACTGGGTACGCGACGAAGCAGAGTTTAGCGGCAAAAGGGCTACTGAATTCAGCGCAGTCGATCACGGTGACTTTAAGCAAGCCATAATGACGAAGAATAGGGAGCGTTAGAGAGTTATGCAATTTACGCAGATGTTGATTCCGGTTGTCAGTAGCTTTGCCATCACATTTATTGTGTTGCCATTGTTTATTGGTTATTTCCGGATGAAAAAAGAAGGCCAAATGATCCGTGAAGAAGGACCAAAATGGCACGAAAAAAAATCAGGTACACCAACTATGGGTGGTTTAGTCTTCCTGATTGCTACCGTTATTTCAACGATTTGGGTCGGCTACTGGCAACACCAAATGACCGCACAAGTATGGATCATCTTATTCATACTTGCACTATATGGTGCGCTGGGTTTTATGGACGATTCAATCAAATTGTTTGAAAAACGTAATTTAGGCTTACGTGCTTGGCAAAAGTTACTTGGCCAAATTGTTGGTGGTTTGATCTTCACTGCGGTGTACATTCACGAAGGTTTACCATTAGCAATCGATTTGCCAGTGATTGGTCGACTGCATCTCAGTGTCCTGTATATTATTTTTATTTTGATTTGGTTGGTTGGCTTTTCAAATGCGGTTAACCTAACCGATGGCCTTGATGGGTTGGTTGCCGGAACAGCAACCATTGCCTTTGCAACGTATGCGATCATCGCATATAAAGAAGGTCGGACGGATATTCTGATTTTTTGTTTGACCGTGATTGGTGGTCTGATCGCCTTTTTCTGGTTTAATCATAAGCCAGCTAAAATTTTCATGGGTGACGTTGGTTCCTTAGCCTTAGGTGGTGCGTTAGCGGCAGTTTCAATTCTGTTGCACCGTGAGCTGTCGTTACTACTGATCGGGTTGGTTTTTGTCATCGAAACCGCCAGCGTTATGATCCAAGTATCTGTCTTTAAACTAACCGGCAAGCGCGTCTTTAGAATGAGTCCGATCCATCATCATTTTGAAATGCTCGGTTGGTCAGAATGGCGTGTTGTCTTAACTTTCTGGGGCTTCGGTCTCTTATGTGCAATCATTTATTTAGTGGCATTTCTGTAACAAAAAATTCTAATCATTAAAGTGGAAAAGGGCGAATATTCTTGAATTCAGTGACGGATTATCGAAATAAAAAAGTATTGGTATTAGGTTTGGCAAAAAGTGGCTTCCATGCGGCTAAGCTGTTGGCTAAATTAGGTGCGTTGGTGACGGTCAATGATAAAAAAGATTTTGATCAAAATCCAGATGCGCAGTCGTTATTAGCCGAAGGCATCCGCGTGATCACCGGGAGTCATCCGTTAGCTTTATTGGATGAAGATTTTAAGCTAATGGTCAAGAATCCTGGTATCCCATACTCTAATCCGCTAGTAAAAAAAGCGCAGGAAAAAGGCATTCCAATCATTACCGAACCGGAATTAGCGTATGAAATTTCGGCAGCACCGTTGATCGGCGTTACGGGAACCAATGGTAAAACAACGACGACAACGCTGATCACCTTGATGCTTAACCAACAACGCAAAGCCGGGCGGGCCTATGTTGCTGGCAATATTGGCGTACCAGCAACGGAAGTAGCACAGAAGGTGACCGCTGATGATGTTATGGTGACGGAGCTTTCTAGTTTTATGTTGATGGGGATCACCAAGTTACGGCCACATATTGCCGTTTTAACTAACATCTATACTGCCCATATTGATTATCATGGTAGCCGCGCTAATTACATTAAGGCGAAGATGCGCATCACCATGAACCAAACCAAGGATGATTACTTTGTGGTCAACTGGGATCAAGCAGAGTGGCGTGATTTGAGTCAACAGTCTAACGCGCAGGTTGTTCCTTTTTCCCGGCAAGGTTTAAGTACTGCCGGCGCTTATGTGAAGGATGGTCAATTCTGTTACCGTGACGAGGTTTTAATGCCAACCAGTGAACTGAATATCCCTGGTGATCACAATGTAGAAAATGCGTTGGCAGCCATTGCGGTGGCTAAATTAGAAGGTCAAACTAATGCAGCTATCTGTGAAGTCTTACGCACGTTTACAGGTGTCAAGCATCGGCTACAGTTTGTGACTGAATGGCAAGGACGTCGTTTTTATAATGATTCGAAGGCCACTGATATTGAAGCTACTGAAATGGCACTAAAGGGGTTTAAAGCGCCAGTTATTTTGTTAGCTGGCGGCTTAGATCGTGGTTTCACCTTTGAACGGCTAGTGCCAGCTTTAAAGGAACACGTTAAAAGCTTACTTTTATTTGGTGAGACGGCTAAGCTATTAGCACAAGCTGGTGAAGCGGCGGGTATTAAGGATATCCAAATCGTAGAAAATGTAGCGGCTGCGTTACCGCTGGCTTATCAAAAGAGTCAGCCAGGAGACATTATTTTATTGTCACCGGCCAATGCAAGCTGGGATCAATACCCGAATTTTGAAGTTCGTGGGCAGATTTTTATTGATGGCGTCACTGATTTGATCAAAGGAAATGGAGCGGACTAAACGTTATGCGTGTAATTTTTTCAGGTGGTGGTACTGGCGGTCACATTTATCCAGCGTTGGCGCTACTACAACGGCTACAAGAACGAGATCTGCTAGATGAAGTGCTTTATATTGGCACCGAAAAAGGGCTGGAAAGCCGGATTATCCGTCAAAAAAATATCCCGTTTGAAGCTATTGAATTACAAGGGTTTAAGCGTTCATTATCTTTGGACAATTTAAAGACAGTCAGACTATTTTTACAAAGTACGCATCGGGCTAAGCGAATTGTACGTGATTTTAAGCCAGATGTAGTGGTTGGAACTGGTGGTTACGTTTCTAGCGCAGTTTTATTTGCGGCGGCGCAGTTACACGTTCCGACCGTGATTAATGAACAAAATAGTGTTGCTGGCATTACCAATCGGTTTCTTGGTCGCTTTGTTGATCGAATTTCAATTGCTTTTCCTGAAGTTGCAGCGCAATTTCCTAAGCAAAAGGTTGTGTTGACTGGTAACCCGCGGGCCCAACAAGTTGCGGGGATGCAAGCTAATCAGCGCTTAACTGATTTTCATTTGCAACCGGAAGTACCCACATTACTTATTTTTGGGGGTAGTCGCGGGGCTGAACGAATCAATGCTGCTTTTCTGGCGGCATTACCTGAGTTAAATAAAAAAGATTACCAAGTATTATTTGTTTCTGGCCAAGTTCATTATGCTAAGATCCAAAAAGCTTTGGCTAATAAAACTGTTAACAAAAATATTGCGGTTGAACCTTATATCAATGATATGCCAACTATTTTGCCAGACGTGGCCGTTATTTTAGGTCGTGCTGGGGCGACTTCATTAGCCGAGATCACGGCCTTAGGAATTCCGTCAATTTTGGTGCCTAGTCCTTATGTAACCAATAATCATCAAACTAAAAATGCTGAAAGCTTGGTTAACCATCAGGCTGCAGAAATGATCACTGAAGAACAATTGACCGGCCAATCATTATTAAAAGTGGCTGATCGGTTGATGCAGGACCAAAAATTGCGGCAAACGATGAGTGAACAAGCACGGCAGTTAGGCGTACCAGATGCTGCTGATCGATTGATCAAAGTGATGCAGGATTTAATTCATTAGTTAACTAGAAGTTATAAAGTCGTCATAGAAAGGAAGTGCGCGGATGGCAAAAAAACGGTTAAAGCGTTCCAAGAAAAAAGCAGCAACAAACGACCCAGCGTCCGCGCTGACTCCTTGGGAAGCGTACCAGCAACAACAAAAGCAAGCACAGCAACAAAAAACACAGACTAAGCCAACAATTGAGCACAAGTTGCCGCGGTTAAAGGAACTACGGCACAAATATTTGGTGAGCCGGCTAGCCTTTTTAATGACGATCTTAGTGCTAATATTAGTTATCACTGGTTATTTTGTTTCACCTTTAAGCAAGGTGAAGTTGCTTAGTGTTTCCAGTGATCAAAAAAGTCCGCTTAGCGAACAAACGGTGATCGATGCTAGTGGTATAAAAACAAGCGACTCAGTTGTCGATGTTTTGTTGCAGCAACGTTCGATCACTAAAAAAATGACGAAGCGAGAGCCAAAAATTAAATCGGCCAAATTAGTTGTGCATCAATTTCGTAATATTGAATTAAAAATTAAAACGTATAAAACAGTTGGCTTGTTAGTCCGTGGCTCGCGCTACTATCCGATTTTAGAGAATGGTACAATTGGGGTAGATAGTACGGCACAGCCGACAAGCAACCACTCAGTGTATAGTCACTTTAAGTCAGGTAAGGTTTTACGCCAAATGATCAAGCAATATAATAAATTACCGGCAACAGTGAGCAACAGTATTTCTGAAATTCAATTTACGCCGACTAAATTGAATCCGCAGCGGGTACATTTATATATGAATGATGGCAACCAGGTTTATGCGACCATCACAACTTTTGCCAAAAAAATGCAATATTATCCGAGTATCGCCAAAGAAATGCAGAAAAAAGGTACGGTTAATTTAGAGGTTGGCGCTTATTCCTACCCCTTTTAAGCTTAAAAATCCTTCAAGTTTTGTGAAAACGTGTTAAACCGTATGATAAGGCTTTTAAAACCAAGTTTGAGTGTGTTAAAATCTAGTCATATAGTGTATTTAAAAATTAAATCGAAAAATTGTTTCAAGGAGGTTCCACCGCTTATGGGAAACACAGGCATATACGTTGGGCTTGATATTGGAACCACCTCAATAAAGGTTATTGTCGCGGAATACGTTAAAGGACAAATGAATGTTATTGGAGCGGGTAGCGAGCGTTCCGAAGGCTTAAGCCGCGGGGTCGTTGTTGATATCGATAAATCAGTCGCTGCGATTCAACAGGCAGTTCGTCAAGCTGAACGGAAAACTAACATTGAAATTCAGAAAGTTACCGCTGGAATTCCTGCTAATCTACTTGAGATCGAACCTTGTCAAGGGATGATTGCAGTTGCGGATGAATCGAAAGAAATTAATGATAGCGATGTACGCAATGTTGCAGCTGCTGCTTTAGTCCGTAATTTACCACCAGAACGAGAAATTTTAACGATTATTCCAGATGAATTTATTGTTGATGGCTTTGACGGTATTAAGGATCCACGCGGTATGATCGGCGTTCGTTTGGAAATGCACGGTATTTTATTGACAGCACCGAAAACGGTGATTCATAATATGCAGAAGTGTATCGAACGGGCTGGTTTAGTTTTAGACGAATTAGTAATGAATCCACTTAGCCTAGGCAAATTAGCTTTAGCTGATGGCGAGCAGGATTTCGGTACCGTTTTGATCGATTTAGGTGGCGGCCAAAGTACAGCAGCTGTTATCCATGATCACAAATTAAAATATACTTATGTAGATCAAGAAGGCGGCGACTATATCACCAAGGATATTTCCGTCGTTTTAAATACATCCTTTGACAGCGCTGAAAAAGTTAAGCGTGATTATGGGTATGCTGATTCACTGCAAGCTTCTTCAGAAGAAGATTTTCCAGTTGAAGTTGTGGGTAAGGAAGCACCAGTGACAGTCAATGAAAAGTATCTCGCTGAGATCATCGAAGCACGCTTAACGCAGATTTTTGAAAAGATGAATCAGTCTTTGCGTAAAGTTGGCGCTTTAGATTTACCAGGTGGTATTGTTATGACTGGCGGCGTGACCGCCTTGCCGGGCATTGTTGAATTAGCAAGTGATGTTTTTGAACATAATGTTAAGCTGTATATTCCTGATGAGATGGGTCTACGTCATCCCTCATTTGCCCAAGCATTGAGTTTGATCAATTACACCGCTAATTTAAGCGAAATTGATTTAATCGTTCAGAGTACTTTAAAAGGCAATTATGCTACGAACAAGAGCAACTATACCGCAAAGCAAGTCGTTAAACCTGATAGTGAGCAATTCCGACCCGCAAACAATCAGACTGCAACTCAAAAAGAAGCGTCGGAACCAAAGAAAGAACGTTTCGCCGGCATCAAGAAGTTTATCAGTAATTTCTTTGAATAATGGCACTATCAGACTATTAGGAGGATACAAGTTATGGAATTTTCTTTAGACTCAACACAAAACACGGGGGCTGTTATCAAAGTGATCGGTGTTGGTGGTGCTGGCGGTAACGCTGTTAATCGCATGATTGCCGAGGACGTTAAGGGTGTCGAATTTATCGCCGCTAATACCGATGTGCAGGCTTTAGATAACTCAGATGCCGAAACTAAAATTCAATTAGGCAGTAAGTTGACCCGTGGTTTAGGTGCAGGGGCAACACCAGAAATTGGCCAAAAGGCAGCTGAAGAAAGTGAAGAAGCGATTGCTGAAGCACTTAAAGGCGCTGATATGATTTTTGTAACAGCTGGTATGGGTGGTGGCACCGGTACTGGTGCTGCACCAATCATCGCTAAAGCAGCCAAGGACCTCGGTGCTTTAACTGTTGGTGTTGTTACCCGCCCATTTAGTTTTGAAGGACCTAGACGCGCTAAGAACGCGGCTGAAGGTATTTCTGAAATGAAACAGCATGTTGATACATTGGTTATCATCTCAAATAATCGCTTATTAGAAGTTGTCGACAAAAAGACGCCAATGTTAGAAGCTTTCCAAGAAGCTGATAATGTTTTGCGCCAAGGGGTACAAGGTATCTCTGATTTGATTACGTCACCAGGCTACGTCAACTTGGATTTTGCCGATGTTAAAACGGTTATGCAAAACCAAGGCTCAGCACTAATGGGGATTGGCTCAGCAACTGGTGAAAATCGGACTGGTGAAGCAACTAAAAAGGCAATTTCATCACCGTTGTTGGAAACTTCAATTGATGGTGCGGAACAAGTCTTGTTGAATATCACTGGGGGTCCTGATTTATCTTTATTTGAAGCTCAGGACGCGTCAGACATTGTTTCTCAAGCATCTACTAGTGACGTCAACATTATTTTTGGGACGTCGATCAATGAAAGTTTAGGGGACGAAGTCGTTGTTACTGTTATTGCAACCGGTATTGACGATGATAAAAAGACACAGACACCACGGCGTAATTTGAATCCACAAGCTAACGCTAATGCTGGACGTAGTTTCGATACAGCACGAGCAAGCAACAAGGATAACGATACACCGACTTCTGCTTCAGCGGGCACACAACGGACTGCAGGAAATAATAAACGCAGTGACGATCCATTTGGTAATTGGGATATTCGCCAAGAACCAAGCCAACGGCAAACAGCAGACAACGATAACGGTTTTAAACGGACGGAAAAACCTGATTTTGATATTTTCCGGCGTACTGATACCGATAATAGTAATGATGACGATAACGGGTTAGATAAGCCACCGTTCTTCCGGCGTCGGAATAAGTAATAATTTATACGTTAGCTTATTTTTAAAGGAGGCGGCGCGATGACAATTGCAGAAAATGTACAGCAGGTTCAGCAAACAATTGCGGCCGCACGGATTGAAGCTGGCCGCACGGACCCAGTAACTTTAGTCGCGGTGACTAAATACCATACGATTGAAGAAGCACAGGCGGTGGCTGCCACAGGGTTGACCAATTTGGCAGAGAATCGACCAGAAGGTTTAGCTGAAAAACAGGCAGCTCTGACGGCAACCGACTTAAAGTGGCATTTTATCGGTAGTTTACAAAAGCGCAAGGTTAAGCAGGTCATTAACAAGATCGCCTATTTACATTCATTAGATCGACTCAGCTTAGCCGCGGAAATTGAAAAGCGGGCTGAGCAGCCAATCAATTGTTTTGTTGAAGTCAACGTTTCTGGTGAAGCATCTAAATCAGGGTTAAAATTAGCTGAGGTTGAACCATTTATTCGTTCGTTAGTTGATTTTACGAAGATCCGGATCGTTGGGCTGATGACCATGGCGCCAATCGATGCTGATGATCATGCTTTACATGAACTCTTTAAACAGTTACGCTTGAAGCGCGATACAATTGCCCAGCTTGGTCTAACTTATGCGCCGTGTCGGGAG
The DNA here is from genome assembly GCF_003946445.1 of Loigolactobacillus jiayinensis. Lineage (GTDB taxonomy): Bacteria > Bacillota > Bacilli > Lactobacillales > Lactobacillaceae > Loigolactobacillus > Loigolactobacillus jiayinensis. The sequence goes on from NZ_RHOF01000016.1 coordinate 65,095, forward strand.
CTAAGTATGGGTATGTCACGTGATTATCGAATTGCGGTTTTAGAAGGGGCAACTTTTGTCCGCGTTGGAACCGCCTTGTTTCAATAAAAAGTAAGCAAAGTCCAATCATTGGTTAATAACTATCTTCATTTAGTCAAGGGAGGTCAGAAAAATGGCATTTGGTAAATTGAATTTGAGCAAATTTTTTGGTATGAGCGACGACGAAGACGAATTTTACACAGAGCCGACCTCGCAAGAGCAGAAGGTAAATGAATCACAGCAGCCAGCACGACCAGCAAATTCAGCTAAAGCACCACAATATCGAGCAACCCCAACGGCTAATAGTCAAAAGGTTGTTCCAATGAATGCAGCGCCAACCAAAGCAAGTAAAATTGTGATTTTTGAGCCACGACTTTATTCCGATGTTAAGGAAGCAGCATCACACTTATTAAATAGTCGTGCAGTAGTATTGAGTTTTAAGCGCATTGACCAAGCACAGGCCAAACGGATCGTTGATTTTCTAACGGGCACTGTTTTTGCAATCAATGGTGATATTGAACGAATCGGCGATGAGATTTTCTTATGTACGCCGGCTAATTTTGAAATCGATGGTAACCTTTCCGATATCCTACGTCAGGATGGCTTGGGGTAAGGTAATTAACAGCAGGGAGGTTATGCGGTGTTAATGCTCGTCAATGTTATTTTTAATATTATCAACCGATTGATCGATATTTATATGTTTATTATTGTGATCTATGTTCTATTGTCTTGGTTTCCCAATGCGTACCAAACCAAGTTGGGACGTTTATTAGGCCGGATCAGTGAACCATATCTAAATATTTTTTACCGTTTTGTGCCACCAATTGCCGGCTTAAGTTTTGCCCCATTGGTTGCCTTGATAGTTCTAAGTATGGCGCAATATGGTCTAGGCGCTTTATACAATATTATTTTCTTCTAGCTTGGTGTGTGTTCAAATCTAAGGAGGATAGCTAATATGGACGAGAATGTTTATCAACACTTTCGAAAGGCGGAAGCTCCGTTTATCGATCAAGTGGCCAGTTGGTTGCAGGATGTTAGTGATCAGTACCGCCCATATTTAACCGATTTTTTAGATCCACGCCAACAATATATTGTGGAAGCAATCGTTGGTGAAAAGGGCGAGCAGCGCTGTCAATTTGATGGTGGCTATGTTTCGGCTGAACGCCAACGTGCCTTATTGTACCCAGATTATTTTGAACCAACACAAGATGATTTTGCGATTCAATTGTTCGAGATCCATTATCCCACTAAGTTTGCTAATTTATCTCATGGTAAAATTCTTGGTACACTGGTCAATGCTGGTATCAAGCGAGAAGTATTTGGTGATATCATGACTGATGGTGAGCGCTGGCAGTTTTTTGTTACTGCAAGTATGGCCGATTATATTCAAGCACAAATCACCCAAATCGGGCGGATCGGTGTTCGTCTAGAGCCAAAGGGTTATACTGACTTGTTGGTGCCAAAAGATGCTTGGGTATTAGAACATGCAACAGTTAGTTCGTTGCGGGTCGATGCTTTAATCTCCGCAGTTTATAATATTTCGCGACAGCGTTCGAAAGAATTGGTAGAAAATGGTAAAATAAAGCTGAACTGGCAAGTTTTTGAACGGCCTGATTTCGAATTAGGTTTGCGTGATATTATATCGGTTCGTGGTTTTGGCCGTATTCAGTTACGTGAAATCGAAGGTAAGTCCAAGAAAGACAAGTATCGCTTGTTACTTGGTGTTTTAAGAAAATAGTTTTTTGGAGGGATTCATATGGCATTAACCCCGTTGGATATTCATAACAAGGAATTTAACGTAAAAATGCGTGGTTACGATCAAGATCAAGTTAATGATTTTCTTGATCAAATTATTAAGGATTATGAAGCGGTTTTAAAGCAAAAAGATGATCTACAAACTGCTTTAAAGGCAAGTGAAGAAAAAGTCACTTACTTTAATCAATTAAAGGACGCCCTAAATCAGTCGATCATCGTGGCACAAGAAGCTGCCGATAAGGTTAAGACTAATGCACAAAAAGAAGCTGAAATCATTAGTCAAGAAGCGCAGAAGAATACGCAGAATCTGTTGAATGAAGCAACTGAGAAGTCCAACCGGATTTTGGCCGATGCCTCGCAAAAGGCTAAGCAAATCACTATTGAGACTGAAGATTTGAAGAAACAAACGCGCGTCTTCCGTCAACGTTTGCAAGTTATGCTTGAATCACAATTAGAAATCGTTAAGAGTAAGGACTGGGATGAATTATTGGCCCACGATGATGATGGACAAGATAAAGCGATTCAACAAATCTTACAACAACGGCTTGACAATGCTGAAGCAAGTAGCGTAAACTCAAACCAATCAGATGTGGCGCAGACTAGCGAACCGGCTAGCGTAACTGCAGACACACCAGCTGTACAAACAGATAGTGAAGGCCCTGGGGAAACGATGATTATTTTCCCGGACAACACAAGCGAGGCAGCTAACAGCAATGAACAGCCAGCAGTTGAAGCTGATTCACAAAATTCCGATAATTAATCATAAAGAACAGTAAGCTAATCGTTATCACAACAGCGAGTCAATGAATGGTGGGAGATTGACAGTGCGCTAACGCTTAGTGGATCATCTTTACTTGATGCAACAGTGAACAATTAGTAAGTGTTGCCGGCCTTGTAGTCGTTATAACTACAGTTGAGGGAGTGCCTTATGGTGCTCCAAATCTGGGTGGTACCACGACGACTTCGTCCCAATTAGGGATGGAGTCTTTTTTGTTTACCAAGGAATATTTTGTGCTCAGTTGGTTTGCAGATTTAAATGATAAAAGGGAGAGATGTTGATGCGTGTTAAAGATACTTTAAACTTAGGTAAAACTAAGTTTCCAATGCGGGGTAACCTGCCTGTCCGTGAAGCAGAATGGCAAAAAGCTTGGGACGAAAACAAACTTTATGAACAACGCCAAAAATTAAATGAAGGTAAGCCTACGTTTGTTCTTCATGATGGTCCTCCATACGCCAATGGGAATATTCATATTGGCCATGCGCTGAATAAGATCAGTAAGGATATTATTGTCCGCTTTAAGTCAATGTCAGGCTTCCGGGCACCATACGTTCCTGGCTGGGATACACATGGCTTACCAATTGAACAACAATTGACCAAGCAAGGCTATGATCGTAAAAAAATGTCAATTTCTGAATTTCGTGCGCTTTGTCACAAATACGCACTGGAACAAGTTGAGAAGCAACGAACTGATTTCAAGCGGTTAGGTGTTTCTGCTGATTGGGATCGACCATACTTAACCTTAGCACCAGAATTTGAAGCACAGGAAATTCGTGTTTTTGGTGAAATGGCTAAAAAAGGGTATATCTATCGCGGTAACAAGCCCATTCACTGGTCACCATCTTCTGAATCTGCTTTAGCTGAAGCCGAACTGGAATATAAAGATATCGAATCTCCTTCCGCTTACTATGGTGAACAAGTCAAAGATGGCAAAGGTATCTTAGATAATGATACTTACTTTGTTGTTTGGACCACTACACCATGGACAATTCCTGCCAGTGAAGGAATCGTAGTTGAAGCTGAATATGATTATTCAGTTGTACAACCTGCTGGTGAGGACCGTAAGTTTGTGGTTGCCTCTGAATTAATTGATACCTTGTCCGAAAAGGCGGGTTGGCAGGACGTTAAAGTCTTGAAAACGTTAAAAGGTCAAGATATGGAATACATGACCGCACAACATCTATTTTACGAAGATCGTGAATTGCTATTGATGTTAGGCGATTACGTGACGCTTGATTCAGGTACTGGCTTAGTCCATACTGCACCTGGCTTAGGTGATGATGACTTTAAAGTTGGTAAAAAATATGGTTTAGATATTTTATCACCAGTGGATAATCAGGGTAAGTTAACCGACGAAGCACCTGGTTTTGAAGGTTTATTCTACGAAGATGCTAATAAATTGGCCATTCAAAAAGTAACTGATGCCGGTTTAATGCTAAAGCAAGAACCTTATTTGCATAGTTACCCAATGGATTGGCGGACTAAGAAGCCAGTTATTTTCCGTTCAACGCCACAATGGTTTGCTTCAGTTGATGCATTTCGTGATCAAATTTTAGCTGCAATCGACAAAGTTTCCTTTAAGCCAGATTGGGGTAAAACACGTCTGTATAATATGATCCGCGATCGTGGTGACTGGGTTATTTCACGTCAGCGTGTTTGGGGTGTACCATTGCCAATTTTCTATGGTGAAGATGGAGCAGCTATTATCACGCCAGAGACAATTGATCACGTTGCTGATTTATTTGCTGAACATGGTTCCAGTGTTTGGTTTGATCGAGAAGCAAAAGACTTATTACCTGAAGGCTTTACCAATGAACATTCACCAAATGGCCAATTTACCAAGGAAACGGACATTATGGATGTTTGGTTTGATTCTGGTTCGTCACATCAAGGTGTCTTAGCTGAACGTGATTACCTCACCTATCCAGCTGATTTGTATTTGGAAGGTTCCGATCAATATCGTGGTTGGTTTAATTCTAGCTTAATCACTAGTGTGGCCGTTTCTGGTGCAGCACCATATAAGCAAATCTTATCCCAAGGGTTTACCATGGATAAAGATGGCCACAAGATGAGCAAATCATTGGGCAATACGATTGCACCAAGCAAGATCATTAAGCAAATGGGTGCTGAAATTCTACGCTTGTGGGTTGCTACTGTTGATTCTTCTGCTGATGTGCGGGTTTCAATGGATGGTTTCAAACAGGTTTCTGATAGTTATCGTAAAATTCGCAATACGATGCGTTTCTTGTTAGCTAACACAACTGATTTTGATCCGGCTAGTGATGCACTTGATTATAATGAATTACAGTCAGTGGATAAATATTTAATGCTACGCTTGAATCAAGTTAAGCAAGCGTGCTTAGATGCGTATGCACAATACGATTTTGCAACGGTTTATAAACAGATCAGTGGCTTCATCACTGTTGATTTATCTGCGTTCTACTTAGATTTTGCTAAAGATATCGTGTATATCGAAACTGCCAACGATCCAAAGCGGCGGGCAATGCAAACTGTCATGTATCAAGTATTGGTTGATTTAACTAAGTTATTAACGCCAATCTTGCCCCATACTGCTGAAGAGATTTGGGGCTTCTTGCATGAACCAGAAGATTATGTGCAGTTAGCCGAAATGCCAGTAGTCGAACATTATGCGGATGAAGCTGATTTACTTGAAGCATGGACAAGTTTCATGGAAGTGCGTTCAGATGTATTGAAAGTCTTAGAAGAAGCCCGCGATGCCAAGGTTATCGGTAAATCATTGGAAGCTAAAGTTATTTTGTATCCTAATGAAACTGTTAAGACATTACTCAATGCTTTAGACGCCAATGTGATGCAGATTCTTATTGTTTCCGACCTAGAGATTGCTGACGCAGCTAGTGCGCCCGCTACAGCAGAAGATTTTGGTGATGTCAAAGTTGTTGTGGAACATGCAGCTGGTGAGGTTTGCCCACGTTGTCGGATGACTAGAACTGATGTCGGTATCGATCCTAAGTTACCAAAATTCTGTGGTCGCTGTGCGAAAATCGTCGAAGAACATTTTCCTGAAGCAGTTACTGAAGGTTTTGAAGATTAAGCTTAACATTAAAAAGAGCTTGAAGACGATTGTCTTTAAGCTCTTTTTTCTAACTAAAAATAAGTAGTCGCGTAGTTTTTTTTTCGTAAGCACCTAATAACAGACCGGATATGAATCGGCCAATAATCGCGGTATCATA
>NZ_RHOF01000017.1 GCF_003946445.1 Loigolactobacillus jiayinensis
TTTTTTCCAACGCCATCAGTCGTAACTGACAACAACAAATACTATATCAAGTTTTCAGCGTAGCGTCAAGGAAGTTTCCTAATTAAAACGAACTTTTTATAGATCACGAATGTTAAATCAGTTTTTCAAATTAATATCCGTAATAAAAAAGCATAACTACCTTAAAAGGGTAATTATGCATTCATAACTGTTCGTCTTTAATTATTTACTTATTTTTTCGACACCACGCATATAAGGTACGAGTACTTTTGGTACTGTGACGCTGCCGTCAGCATTTTGGTAATTTTCTAAAATAGCTGCCACCGTCCGTCCGACGGCTAAGCCAGAACCATTTAGCGTGTGTAATAAATGAACTTTACCATCACTGTCGCGATAACGGATCTGGGCACGCCGAGCTTGGAAGTCTAAACAATTTGAGCAACTGGAAATTTCACGGTAAGTTTCCTGCGCCGGAATCCAAACTTCAAGATCATAAGTTTTAGCAGCTGAGAACCCCATATCTCCGGTTGATAAAGTAATGACATGATAGGGTAATTCGAGCTTCTGTAAAATATTTTCCGCATTGGCCGTCATTTTTTCTAATTCATTGAATGATTCTTCTGGCTTAACATATTTGACCATTTCTACCTTATTAAATTGATGTAGACGGATCAAACCGCGGGTATCACGGCCTGCGCTACCTGCTTCTGAACGAAACGACGGACTGAGCGCAGTGAAATAAACGGGCAATTGCGCTTCATCTAAAATTTCACCACGATAATAATTGGTTAATGGCACTTCTGCTGTAGGAATCATGGTCATCTCTTTATCATCAGTCATCGTTGAGAAAACGTCGGCACGAAACTTAGGAAATTGACCGGTCCCGAACATCGAATCATCATTGACCATATATGGTGTGATCATTTCGGTGTAACCTTCCTTTTCGTGCTCATCCAGCATAAAGTTGTAAACCGCACGTTCCAACTTAGCACCGAGCCCTTTATAGAAGAGAAAACGACTACCGGCTACTTTTGCACCACGCTCGAAGTCGAGAATATCTAAGTTCTCGCCAATTTCCCAGTGTGGTTTTGGTGTGAAATCAAATTGTCGTGGCGTTCCAATTTTGCGTTCTTCGTGATTGGCAGCTTCATCAGGGCCAACTGGAATTAAAGCGTCTGGCAAATTAGGCAACCGTACCGCGATATAGCGAACTTGCTCATCTAATTCAGCTAGCTTCTCATCGACCTGCTTGATTTGACCGCCGACTGCGCGCATTTGTGCAATCATGTCAGTAGCGTCTTCCTTATTACGTTTCAAGGCAGCAATCTGCTTGGAAACTTCATTGCGCTTTTGCTTCAAACCTTCAGATACCGCAATTTGTTCACGTCGATTTTCATCTAACGCCACTAAATGCTCAATTTCGGCCGGATCAACACCTCGAGTTGCCAGGCGTTGTTGCACTTCTTCTTTATTCTGGCGAATCATTTTAACATCTAACATAACTAATTTCCTCCATTAATTGAATTTTAAACACGAAAAAAAGCCGACTCATCCCTCAATTGGGACGAATCAGCTTCGCGGTACCACCCAAGTTTGGCTACAGTTAGCCACCCTTAATTGTCGATAACGATCATTGACCGTGCAGGATTAACTGCCCGCTACTGCGCTGGAATTGGTCAGAATGGCTTTGCAGCTACCGCCATTTCTCTAAACTGACCTTAGGCGCATCATCGCGTTTAAATAATGTAGTTAGTGTACCCGAAAAGCTGTTAAAAGGCAACCAATAAAAAAGTTGTGCCACATATTGCAATCAGATTTAAGCATGATACAATATATGGTGCTGCTTAGCCAGAGTATGTTGCAGAAAGCGTCAGGAACAGGCTTTTTATGTCTGCCGGCGCTAATAAAGAATATTTACAATCCAATGGCTAAGCTATTTTAAACATGTCGACCTAATTTAAAACACCATCTAACCACATAATTGGTTTATATCTAACGACCTGAATTCAAAAAACAAGGAGTCTACTATTATGATCGTACTTGCAGGAACTATCGGCGCAGGTAAAACTAGTCTAACCACGCTATTAGCCAACCACCTAAACTCAAAGGCATTCTATGAATCGGTTGACGATAATCCGGTATTACCTTACTTTTACCAAGATCCCAAAAAATATGCTTTCTTATTACAGATCTACTTCCTGAACAAACGCATGGCGCAACTAAAAGCCGCTGATCAGATCAATAATAGCGTAATGGATCGTTCGATTTTCGAAGACTCACTACTTTTTCATTTGAATGCTGATCTCGGTCGCACCACCGAAACCGAAGTTGCTGTGTACGATTCCTTGTTAGAAAATATGCTACAAGAATTACCACAACAAGACTACCACAAGCGTCCTGATTTACTGATCCACATCAACATTTCCTTTGCGACAATGCTAAAACGAATTGAGAAGCGTAACCGGCCGTATGAACAGATCACACAGGATCCAAGCTTATATGCGTATTACCAAACTTTGAATCAGCGCTACGCACAATGGTATGACGAATATGATGAAAGCCCGAAAATTCAGATTGACGGTGATCAGCTTGATTTTGTCAGCGACGAGCTCGCTCGCAAGCGTGTCATTGAATTGATCGACCAAAAATTAGCTAGCTTGAACCCAGCTTTTCATATGGCAAGCAATCACCAATAGTCACAAGCGCTAAACTTTAACCGGTTTAGCGCTTTTTGAATGCAAAATTATATCGCCAGCGTAGTTTGCATTTACCTTATAGAATCAGTAAAATGTGAAGTAAAGACATGTTAGGAGCCTCGTGATGCTGTTTGAAGACTTATTTTTAGAAAAAGCGGACCTACAAAAGTTTCAAATGTTTCGTGTTCTAAAAGCCATCGGTAATCATTCGCTGACCATCAACGACATCAGCGATAAGTTACACCTTTCGTATCAACAAACCTATAATACCTTTCAAGACCTGTTGCGGGACATGCGGTCACTAGATACTCAGTTGGACACACCAGTGGATCGCCATGAATTACTATCCCAGCAAACATTTAAAATTTCACTGGACCGCTATCGCTTGTTTTTACTAGAACAATCCTTAGTTTTTCAGTTTATTGATTATTTAGTACAAGCCCCGACACCCACAGTCAACGATTTTTGCGAGCAACATTTTGTCAGTAAGTCGACATTGTTGCGCAAATCGGCTGGCTTGAAGCGTTTTATGGCCCAATACTCGCTGCGCTTTTCGTACACGGATCTGCAGATCACTGGTAATGAAAGTCATATTCGCTATTTCTTATTCATCGTCTATTGGACTGGCTTTCATGGTATCAAATGGCCGTGGCAAAATTTTAGTGCTGCTGATATTGAACGGATTTTTACAACAGCTAATCCCCAACCAACAGCACCAATTTTTAAACTGCAACAACTTTTACTGCTTGGTATTATGCGCTTGCGCATTAATCATGGCTATTATATCCGTGACGCCACTTGTTTTAATATTTTAACCGACCATAATAGTGCATTTGACGAGCTCGTTTTTCCGACTGAATTATTTGGTAATTTAGCCACCAAAAACCGGCACAACGAAGCCAAATTCTTCTTCTTTGCTCAATTTAGTTTGATCACCGCAGTAACCGGTAGTCAAACACAAGCACAGCTTGTGTTGACTCATTTTGCAGCTGAAGACGATCCTATATGGCGCTTAACGGTTAACTTTTTGGCCAAATTAACCGCCACCTTTCATACTAAAATCACGCCCGCGGATGAACCGATTTTAACCTACGATGTTTTGCGTGTTCTACTAACCACAATCGCATTACAAACCCGCTATCCAAAAATGCTCGACTTTTATCGTCCTGATTTAACCAATTTTAAATCAACACAACTCTATCAAATAATTGCTCAGTTTTTTGAACAACCAGGCCTTACTGAAACCCTGCCGCAGCTCTATCGTAATCGTCAAACGGTTAGTGAATATGTTTGTTATTTGCTGCAACCACAACTGCACCATCTAGAGGACCAGCAGATGGTTCATGTCTGGTTAATTGCAGAAAATAACGATCTGCTGACCACCGAGTTACAGCGACTGCTAAAGCATATTCGAATCGCGCAATTAATGACCCCGCCTGCCCGACCGCAAGATGCCGATCTCATTATTTCTACCATCGATAGTCAGGCCCCACTGATGCAGGAAATGGCTGCCTACGGTGTGCCATTACTACATTGGAATTTAGAAGCCAATGGCAGTGACTTCTTTCGCTTATACGCGAAGATCAAAACTTTATACGCCGCTAAAATGACCACCAAGTAACCGCCACGGCAGCTACTTGGTGGCTTTTTTACAGAAACAAAAAAGCATTAGCAGTCGCTAATGCTTTTTACACTTAAACCTAGGCTGATTAAAATTAGCCTTGTCGCTAATTTTCCTTTAAAACCAAAACCTATGCTTAAAAATTAATCATCATGAATCTTAGTTAAATCCACTTCATCTAGCGGAATCATGTGCGTCTTATGGCTTATTTTGTAATAGACAAACAAAATGATGAACAACGGTACACTCATATAGCTGACACCTAGTGCTTGCCAATCAAAAGTTTTTACCGCATTTAAATCCTGACCTACGATAACTAAAATACCTAGTACCATCGCTAGAATTGGTCCAAATGGGAATAATTTGGCGTGATATTTTAATTCACTTAACGAATGGCCTTGGGCAATAAAAGCCTTGCGGAAACGATAATGTGAGATTGCAATCCCTAGCCAAGCGATGAAGCCGGTTAGACCAGAGGCGGCAACTAAGAACATATAGATTCGTGAGCCCCAAATACTGGTTAAGAAAGTGAATAAGCCCACTACAGTTGTCATTAGTAATGAGGCAACTGGGACACCACGACCATTAGTGCGGCCAAAGATTTTCGGTGCAATGTGCTGCTTTGACATTGCCCATAACATCCGCGTTGAAGCATACATACCAGAATTAGCGGCAGAGATAACGGACGTTAAGATCACCGCGTTAATTACACTAGCCGCACTTGCTAACCCGACACGTTGGAAAACCAAGGTAAACGGACTAATGGCGACATCACCAGCACCTGAACCAAGTAAATCTTTACTAGTGTAAGGTAAAATTGCTGCAATTACGAAAATGGCTAAAATATAAAATAACAGGATCCGCCAAAAGACTTGCTTAATTGCCTTAGGGATACTTGTTTCTGGGGTAGCCGATTCACCAGCAGTGATACCAATTAATTCTGTGCCTTGAAAGGAGAAGCCAGCCACGACGAAGACGCTGAGTATGGCTGGAATACCGCCAACAAACGGGGCCTTGCCAATTGTAAAGTTATGCAGACCAACTGCAGGGCCATTGCCACCCATGATCCCGAAAATAGTTAAGAAACCAACAATCAAGAAAACAATTACGGTAACGACCTTAATGATCGACAACCAATACTCAGTTTCGCCAAAAGCGCGTACTGATAGTGCATTGATAACAAAAATCACGATCAAGAAAAATAAACTAAATATCCAACCAGGCACATGTGGTAGCCAGAAATGCATCACAATTGCTGTCGTAGAAACATCCACCGCCAACGTAATTGCCCAATTAAACCAATAATTCCAGCCCATGGCAAATCCTAGTGCTGGATCAACGAACCGACCAGCGTAAGTGGCAAAGGAACCTGATACCGGAATATAGGTTGCCATTTCGCCTAAACTGGTCATTAAGAAGTACACCATCAAGCCAATACCGATATAGGCAATTAAAGCCCCACCAGGACCAGCCGTAGAAATTGCTGAACCAGAAGCGACAAATAAGCCAGTTCCGATACTGCCACCCAATGCGATCATCGACAAATGCCGCGTTTTTAGCTCTCGCTTCACGCCACCTTGTTCATGGTCAATGTGTTGTTGCGCCATCTAAAAATTCCTCCTGAACCAAGTCTAAATTTAGAGGTCGCGCCATGCTTACGCACAAAAAACCGCCCCTTCATGTAGCATCCACTGCTACACAAAAAGACGGTGTCTTTTTCTGTCAGTCGATAGCGCCCCGTGATGACTTCATCACGACAGTACTTGGCCTGTTAAGCCAAGTCCCAACATTTAATTGAAAAAGCAATTAAACATTTCGGCAGATCACCCTTTTGCCAGTTTTCAGCGACGCTTTTCGTCTCTAACTGGTGACTTATGATCTCTGCAACCTCAATCTTTTTTTATAGTATACCGAATATTCAGTTGTTTAACAAGGTGCTAACTTATTTTTCCGCCTGGTTAATTGATTGGCTCATACCGTCATATTCAAAATTCTGATCACGGAATGCCTGATTTTCCAGCGGGAAATGTTGTTCCAACGTGGCGAATGGCTGAATTGATACTTGACCCTTTTTTAGCTGATAATCAAGAATATGCCCACCGATAGTTTTATGATCATCACTGAGAAAATGCACATGATAACCAGAAACGGCTACGCCTTGAAATAGCTCGGGTGCATAATAACCGATCAATGTCCCATGAATATTATCTTGATTAAACTTCGGCTGAGTTTTTGTGGCTTCAGTCAAACTGGGATAAGGTTTTTGCTGTTCTTCAACGACTCGCGTATGCATATGCGCAAATTCGCCGACGATTTTAACCGCAAAGAAGACATTGCGATACGGGTAGTTTTGCAACAAATAACGCTCTAATTCAGCCTTATTCAAATTAGTGAGTTCAGTTTCAGCAACAGGATCGTCAAAATGAACTGAAGCAAATGGCACTGACTGTTCAGCAGTCAATTCATTGACCGCACCAGATTCCACCACCTGATAAGCATGACCATCTAATACCACTAATTCACCATTGAAATCTTGCACTGTCCCAATACCGTAATTACCATGTTGTAATAATTCACCCACAGTCATCGTTCCTTCAAACAAACCGGGCACTAACAAACTTAACGTACCATGTTGAAAAAGAACTGACTGTTTTTTTTGCTCTACCATTGATTTAAAATATCCTTTCACTTCGAGAGTGCTAAAAATAGTTAGATCATAGACCTTACACAGACCGTTTCCAGTAAATGCGATTACGATAAATAACCTATTTTTAGCACGTTTACGCTAGCTTAATTACACGACGCCACAAAGTAGCCTAATAGAATTGATCCGGTAAAATAGTTTGGCCAAGCTTTTTGTTGTCCGAATAATCGATTGGAATATCGACGATCACAGGTCCTTTAGTTGCAAAGGCTTGATCAAGCACCTTTTCTAGATCACCAGCTCGATTAACCCGTAAGCCGGTTCCACCAAAGCTCTCAGCGTATTTAACAAAGTCGACTGGGCCAAAATCAGTTCCTGCACTCTGACCGTATTTCATTTCTTCTTGGAACTTAACCATATCATAAGCTCCATCGTTCCAAATTAATTGAACGATATTCAAATTTAAGCGTACCGCTGTTTCGAATTCTTGACCGGTAAATAAGAAGCCGCCGTCACCAGAAACAGAAACGATCTGCGTATTTGGCCGTAGAAGCGCGGCAGAAATTGCCCATGGTAAAGCAACCCCCAACGTTTGCATCCCATTAGAGAATAACAAATGCCGTGGTTCATAACTACGAAAATGCCGCGCCATCCAAATGTAGAAGCTACCAACATCGACAGTGACCGTCATTTCGTCAGTGACCCGTTTTTGTAAAGCAGAGATAACTGCCAATGGATGTGTTAATTTTGTTTCTGGTGCTACTACTGGTGGTTCGTCACGATCTTCAAGTTTTTCATGTAACCCTGCCATGTAATCCTTTGATTCTGATTTAACTTCATAGCCACGCATATAAGGTAACAAGAAATCAAGGGTTTGGGCAATATCACCAATTAATTCGGTTTCTGGTTGGAAATTATGATCAATTTCAGCTGCTGCATCATCAATCACAACGATCCGTGCATCATTTTCAGCATTCCAATTACGTGGTTCATATTCAATTGGGTCATACCCAACAGTGATAACTAGATCACTTTGCTTCAATAACATATCGCCTGGTTGGTTACGGAATAAACCAACACGACCAAAGAAGTTCTTTTCTAAATTATGTGAAATAATTCCCGCTGCTTGAAAAGTCTCAACAACTGGCATATCAGAAACGTATAAAATATTCCGCAATGCCCGTGTGACTTCAGCAGATGAAGCGCGCATGCCGACCAACAAGACTGGTAATTTAGCTTCCTTGATTTTCCGAGCTAAAATTGTAATATCAGCTGGACTAGCAGGCCCTAATTTAGGCGCTTGAAGTGGCATCACGGCTGGCCGTACCACTTTAGAATCAACGACATCTTGGGGCACACTCACAAAACTAGCGCCCTGCTTAGCAGATAAAGCAGCCCGGTAAGCATTGGCAATCACTTCTGAAGCATTTTCTGGTTCTTGAATTTCTGCACTATACTTAGTGATTGGCGCCATCAATGCTGTATTAGCCATACTTTGATGCGTCAAACGTAGTAAATCAGCTCGCTGTACCTGCCCAGAAATAGCTAAAACTGGGTCGCCTTCAGCGGTTGCCGTAACCATCCCAGTGGCCAAGTTACTGACACCAGGGCCAGAAGTCGTCATAACGACCCCTGGTTTACCAGTAATACGACCAATCCCAGAAGCCATAAATGCAGCGCCTTGTTCGTGGCGGGCAACAATCAATTCAGGCCGTTTTGCGTTATCAGCATGTGCTAATAATTCGAACAGACGATCAATTTTAGCACCAGGAATCCCGAAAACATATTTGACTTCATGATTGATCAAGCTTTCTAAGATGGCATCAGCGCCATAGCGTTGTTTCTCCGTCATTAATAAATCCCTCCAAAATAAATTTTTTTGAATTACGTTTTAAGTTCTTTTTCAAAGCCGGTTCTTATCATAGCATATTCCTATCAGAAATTCTTGTGAATTCCCTCAAGTGAAATCAATTACAAGCCTAACAACTATGGAAAATCACTGTTAATGATTTTTCACAAGCATAATAATCAGCAATCTTTTTCAATTTGTGAAATTACGTTAAAACTGGTACTCGGTATACCAGTGTTTTCACAGCAATCGCTTACAATTACAGATAAACTAAAAAAGCATGCCAATTATTTTCATAACCATCATGAAAATAACAGACACACTTGTTTCAAGTTCATTTTAGTTCTGACCGCTAAGTTTTTCAGCTTCCTTATCAATTGATTCAAAACCAGAAACAGATGATTTAGGCTGTGGATGCTTAGCTCGTGCTTCTTCAGCCTTTTGGATCAATTCTTTTCTTTCGGCTTTGCTGAGCTTTTTTGCCATTGTTACCGCCTCTTTTAAAATGAAGTAACGGGCTACTACTCGTTAATTTCATTATAGCGCTTTTTCAGCAAAATAGTGCGTCGGAATTTATTTCAAGTCGGTACGAATATTGCGTAACATTTTTTGAATCAACAATTCGCGCTTTTCATCGGACTCGTTCCAGTTGATCAATGGAATCTCACTACCACCCAAAGTATTGCTGATAACTTGATAAACTGATTGTTGCTTCAATGCCTTACCCCATAACAAATCAGCTTCATGAAAAGCTTGGTTGATGACCGATGTCCCCTGCTTGGCTACTGGCTGAAAATCCTTGAATACCATATCGATCAAACCTGAGTCTGGATAAGTTTGAATATCCCCTTCAGTAGCAAGTACAACATCATACAAACTGATTTCTTTTGGTGACCGCGCGATGGTGAAACCACCGTTATTCCCAGAAACGGATTTGATTAAACCACCGACTACTAATTTACGCATAATTTTACGTAAGTAAGTCTGTGAGCCACTTAAGCGATGATGAATCACTTCAGACGAAATCGGAATTTCCGGATCTTGCGTTGCTAACAATGTAATAATACAAGCAGCTTGTTCAAAACCACGGGTTAATTGCATGCTTGACACCCCTCTAATTAGTTTCCTTTGTTATGGATATATCATATCACAAATATAGCCTAAGTGCAAAAAGAAAAAAGGCGCTTACACCATAAAACAACTGGTATAAACGCCTTCTCCCTGCCAAGGGTGTGCATTAAGTATACTGCAGCGATACTTAAAAGCAACCGTCAGCGACTAAGCTAAAACAAGTTCGAAACTCGCTAAACCTTGCTGTGCATCTTGAACTTTAAATTTAAAGTCAAATTTCGCAAACAACGCCATTACTTGCTTCAAGCTTTCGCCGTCAAACGAGCTAACATTGCCATCGATCTTTTCAACTTGATTCTTGTGAGCAATTTTTAATAAATACTTTAATGCTAATTGTGCTAAACCATGGTTTTGAAAATCATAAAAAGCCAATTGACTTTCCGCACCTAGCGTTTCCAAGACAGTGATATGGATAGCTTTCTTCCAAGCATTGTATTCAAATAATAATTCATTTTGATAATCAGTTTTTGAGTGACCATATTTATCGACATTTTCGTACGCTGTGTAGACAAAAATCGAGCTACTTTTCTCGTTGATCTGCGCTCGATTAAAATCAGTATAAACAATGTACGGTGTAACAGGTTGCGAATCCACATCGTAATCTACTACCGTATCCAATATAGTTAAACGAGCATCAGCCTTAATTGCCGCTAACCGTTCCTGATAAGCTTTTCCCATAATTTTTAATTGCTCCGGTGATACGTCCATCATTCCTACCTCCAATATTTCTATCTGGAGCCCATTATACCATAACCAGCGCTTAGCTAAAGCTTAATTTTGGCTTAACCGCAATATTTACATACTGCTTTCATTTTCTGTTAACGTTTCCTAAAGCTAGCCAAAGTCATTTTGTAGTAAATTTCATCGACTGGTATTTCATCACTAAACAATCGTGGCCGCTCAAATTCGTACTCAAATTCAAAGCCAGTTTTTTCAATTACTCGTTGTGAACGCTTATTATCAGCAAAATGGCCGACCCAAATCTCCTGCAATCGTAAATGATTAAACCCAAAAGTAACGATTGCCGTCACTGCCTCAGGCATTAATCCTTGTCCCCAGTATCCTTCGTTCAACATAAAACTTAGCTCACGACTGTCATCCTTTGGCGTAGTTCCACTAGGCGCACGTCGATGCAGCCCAATTGTGCCGATCATTTTATGATCAGCTTTAGCCTCAATTGCAAAAACCTCATCGCTACGCAAGAACATGGTCAACACTGCATCACTTTCAGCGCGCGAATGATGTGGCTGCCAGCCAGCCATCGCCCCTAACTGCGGGTTACTCATTAATTCATGGAGATCAGTTAAATCAGCTTCAGTAAATGGTCGAATTACTAAGCGCTCGGTGGTAAGTCGCACAGCAGTCAGCTCCTAAATTTAAATTCAAATGACACAAAACAAGTTAATATCGTTACAATAAACATACATACTTATTTAAGAAAGTAGGGTTATATTGTGCAAGTTATGACGATTCCTTTAACTAAACCAGCTTATCTCAAAGCCTATATTCGTGAGCCTGATACTAACACCCCACAAACAAGCTTTCCGGCAGTGATCATCGTTCCCGGTGGTGGTTACACCCATATCCCAGAGGCTCAAGCAGAAACTTTGGCTTTAGCTTTTGCAGCGCGTGGCTTTCAGTCATTCTACTTACGTTACCATTTTAGCAACGAAGTAACCCCATTGCTACCGCAACCAATATTAGATTTAGCTGCAGCTATTAGGCAATTACGTCTACACGCAGCGGATTGGTCCCTTGATCCTCAAAAAATTGCTGCTGCCGGTTTTTCCGTTGGTGGTCATATTGTTAGTCTTTATAATGGCAATTGGCAAACAGCTGCTGTGCAGCAAGTTGGCCTAGGTACTGAGCTTAAACTAAATGCTGCTATTCTTGGCTACCCAGTCATCCGTTTAGATGCTGGTTGGCCAGCATCTGCTGAAAAACTTGCAACATTAACAACAGAACCAGCACAATTGGCTGCAGATCGATTAGTCAACACTAATTGTGCGCCCACCTTTGTCTGGACCACTGCGGATGATCCTTTGGTACCAGTACAAAATAGCTTAATTTACTTAAATGCATTAGCGCAACAAGGCGTGCCGTTTGAAAGTCACATTTTCCGTCATGGTCCCCATGGCTTAGCACTAGCCAATCAGCAAACTGCTTGGAAAGCTGATGCTGATCAACCCCATGTTGCTCACTGGTTTGATTTGGCCATTGAATGGTTACGTGATACTTGGCAGTAAAATCTTAGCACGACTTCAATTATGACGTCGTGCTTTTTTTATATTTCCACCCAATAAATACTATGAAAAATTAATTTAGACTAAGGAAAACCTAATCACTTGTACTTATTAGCTAGACCACGTATAATTTTTAACAAGGAAAACGTTACTTTTGTCACCCGTGAGAAAGAGGGAAATACTATGCTCGACCGCCATTATTTTCAACCTCGTCCTGCTTTTAGTGATGACGCCGCCGATTATGTGTTGCATTTTATCGATGTCACCCGACCTGATCTAACGCAATATCCCCAAATTAGTAAATTAGGTGACTGGATGCATTATGGCAAGAATGACTACCGCTTTTGGAGTCATATCAGTAAAACCGACTTAACTGCAACTATCAGCCAAGCTACTGGTATCGCAGCTGAACATTTTGAAATTATTGATAGTGCAGATTTCACTGACTACTCGTACTTTTAAACAATTGCGCTAAGTCAGTCGGCAACGGTGCCGTGATCGTCTGCAATTGTTGGGTAAAAGGATCAGTAAAAATAAGTTGTTGGGCGTGTAAAGCTTGCCGGCTTATGCCCCGATCCAGTGGCCCACCATATAGGTTATCGCCTAGTAAAGGGTGCCCGACTGCCTGCAAATGAATCCGAATTTGGTGCCGCCGACCGCTGTGCAATTTTAGCTTGAGGACAGTAGCCTCTAATTGGGGTAAATAACCCTCACGCCAAAATTCTGTAGTTGCCGGCTTACCAGCTAAGTCGATAATGCCTGCAGGTTGCGTTGGCCGCTGTCCCAATGGTAATGTGATCATCCCGTGACTGGCGTGAATCATCCCTGCAACAACAGCTAGATAATTTTTCTCGCGAATCGTTGTGGCACTAGCTAGGCGACTGTGAGCAAAACTATGCTTAGCGACCAACACCACACCACTAGTACCATAATCAAGACGACTGACTAAGTGTGGCACCACATTTTCTGCACCAGACTGTAATAAATAGCCACGCACACGACTGACCAGTGTGTCACTACCAGTCTGTGGGCCGGGCACTGATGCCAACCCAGCTGGTTTATTGACAACTAGCCAATGGGGCGTCTCAGCTAATAATATTAAAGGTTGCAAACTAATTGCTGCCAGCGGATCACCACTTTCCGCTGGCAGCTTTATTTTTATTTCGGCATTTACTGGTAGCAGGTCAATTAACCGGCAAGGGTACCCATTTAACCAAACTTGACCATAATATTTTAATTGTTTCAACAGACGTTTACTAACACCCTGTTGTTGCAAAAACCGGGTCACAGTCATAGTTGGGCCTTGATTACACCAACTAAACTTCATCTTGCTCACCCGTTGCTAATAACTCTAAAAACGCCGTACCGTACTGTGCTGCCTTATGCTCACCAACACCCTTGACCTCTAATAATTCACTGGTATTTTGCGGCAGGCGTGCACACATATCATGGAGCGTTTTATCAGAGAAAATAACGAATGGTGGCACTTGTTGTGCTTGGGCCAACTGCGACCGTAACTGGCGTAGTTGTTCAAATAAGGCATCATCTTCGGGCTGTACCACCTGCGTGGCTACCGACGTTTTACGCATAACTTGTTGTTGGCCGCGTAATACTGCTGCACCACTGGTAGTTACGGTCAACACCGGATATTGGCCACCACTAGCCTGTAAGTAGCCTTCCGCCGTCAAAAAGTCAATAAGACTGCTGACGGCTTTTTGTGTTTGCCCCTTTAAAAGCCCATAAGTCGATAATTTAGTGAAATTCAGCTCACGTACCCGTTGATTATTAGCACCAGTCAAAACTTGTGTCACCAATGTTTTACCAAAATTTTCGTGCATTCGATAAACGCAGGATAATACTTTCTGCGCGGTCACTGTAATATCGGTAGCCGCCCGCTGATCCAGACAATTACCACAACGGCCGCATGGCGCTGATTGCTCACCAAAATACTGTAAAATCGCTTGTTGCAAGCAACTTTGCGTATTGGCATATTGCATCAAAGCTTGTAATTTCAAATATTCTTGTTGCCGTGGTGCATCAGCCATGTCTGATTGCTCAATAAAGAAACGTTGTAGTTGAACATCTGATGGTCGGTATAACAAGATCGCCTCACTAGGCAAGCCATCACGACCAGCCCGCCCAGCTTCTTGATAATACGCTTCTAAGCTACCTGGCGCTTGGGCATGGATCACAAAACGAACGTTGCTTTTATCGATTCCCATGCCAAAAGCGTTGGTAGCCACCATTACCAGTTTACGATCATACAAAAAGTCCTCTTGATTCTGGCGCCGAACAGTTTCATTTAAGCCGGCGTGGTACGTGGTCACACTTAAGTCATGTTGCTGAAATAAAGCCGTTAACCGGTCAACTTCCTTACGTGTGCTCGCATAAATAATACCTGATTCATGAGCGTTTAGCGTCAAATAATCCAGCATATAGCGATCACGGTCTTGGCCCTTGACTACTTGTAATGCTAAATTATCACGTGCAAAACCGGTTTTAACTTCATTTTCTGCCGCGATCCCCAAACGTTGCCGAATATCAATTGCCACTCGCTCTGTTGCCGTGGCGGTTAATGCAATTATGACGGGTTGGCTATTTAACTCTTGAAGCCGCGCCGTGACCTTTAGATAACTAGGCCGAAAATCATGGCCCCATTGGGAAATACAATGGGCTTCGTCAATTGCGACTAAATCAATCTTTAATTGATTTAGTTCAGCCATAAAATCTGGCATCTCCAAACGCTCCGGTGACAAATACAATAATTTAGCCTCGCCCCGAGCAGCCATATCTAGGCGTTGATTGATTTCCGTATAAGTCAATGAACTATTAATAAATGTGGCTGGAATCGCATTTTCATTTAAAGCGTCAACCTGATCTTTCATTAAGGAAATCAGAGGTGAAATTACCAACGTCAACCCAGAGAAAAGTAATGCTGGAATCTGGTAGCACAACGATTTACCACCACCAGTTGGCATCAACGCCAGCACGTTATTGCCAGCCATTAATTTATCGATCACTAGCTTTTGTCCATGGCGAAATTCAGTATAACCAAATTTTGTTTTTAAAATCGTCGCTGCATCCATTAATTCCGCGCCCCATTTTCTTTGATCTCTTAATACTAATATTCGCAATTAGCTGCTTTTTCCGTGTAAGAAATTCAACCACTAATTCTAACGAATAACTGCACTTGATGCAACTAACCACGCAAAGTAAAAGGTAACTTAATCAAGATTATTATTAAGAACCAGCGGCAGTAGCTTATGACACACGTTTAAATAGCCTATTCAGAAAATAAAAAGCGGTTATGGCAAATTACCACAACCGCTTGGCTCTCATTGATCTAGATTAACTGTACGTGTTCTTGTTTCGCCTTGTTCTGGATCAATACTGATTTTCAAGGGTTGGGTGTGATTGCTCAAGCGATAAGTCAGTTCAAAATCTTCGTCAGCTTGCGCAGTGATCGAATCACTGAAATCATCATCACGTGCGACCATCGCTAATTGCTGATCACCTTGGGTCACCGTCACTTGTCCAACATCAGCAAACCGTTGGGCAGTTGTGGTCATGTTGCGCCAACCAATCTCTAACTCGATCTGATCCGTACCATCCCACTCGGCCTTAATACCAGTGATCACAAATTGTTTGAACTGCCATGTTTGCTGTAAAAGCGGCGTTTCGTGATCGGTTCCACGTTTTAAAGATGGCATACTACTTTGTAATGATTCACTGGAATCAGCTTGCTGACTACTAGAACTAGCTACCGAACTGCTACTTGGCGTTTCCTGAGTGGAATTAGCTGTACAACCAGCTAATAAGCCAGCTATTGCACAAAAAATTAAGGGATACAGTTTTTTCGTCATGTATAGCATCCTTTCGAATTACCTAGTCTTTATACCTAAGCATAACGAAACAGCTCACTGAACGTCAACAAATATCCTATGATATCAATAAGAAAACGACCACTGATGCTTCAATGATCGTTTATCATTAAAGCATCAATGATCGTAAAAAAATCGCTACGTATCGTTTTTATTTTGCGGAGCGTGCTGGCAAACACAAATTTTAGTATAATGCAGCCACTTGTTTTTGAATATCTTCATGATCCAAGAATTCATTGTAATGTGTATCAAAGCGCTCAACTACACCCTTAGCACTAACCTCTACAATGTGATCCGCAATCGTTTGAATAAATTCGTAATCGTGGGATGTGAAAACTAAGGCACCCTTAAAATCAACTAATGCATCATTCAACGCGGTGATCGATTCTAAGTCTAAATGGTTGGTTGGATCGTCTAGTAATAGGACATTGGCCTGACTAAGCATGATTTTTGCTAGCATGCACCGTACTTTTTCGCCACCAGATAGCATGTCTAACTTCTTCAATACTTCATCACCAGAAAAAAGCATGCGCCCTAAAAAGCCACGTAAGAACGTATTATCACTTTCTTCTTTGCTGGCAAATTGGCGCAACCAATCTAAAATCGTTATGTCAGCTGCAAATTCAGCAGAATTATCCCGCGGTAAATAAGCTTGTGACGTGGTAACACCCCAAGTAATGGTACCCGTATCTGGTGTCAATTCACCAGCCAGGATCTGCATCAAAGTTGTGGTTGCCACATCACTACGACTGATCAAAGCCGTTTTTTCACCAGGTTTAAGCGTAAAGGTGATATTATCTAGGATCTTAACGCCGGCGATGGTTTTGCTAATATTATCGACCCGCAGTAAGTCACTACCAATTTCTCGGGCCAACTCAAATTTAATGAACGGATATTGGCGGCTAGATGGCTTAATATCATCTAAAGTGATTTTTTCAAGTTGTTTCTTCCGCGAAGTCGCCTGCTTTGATTTAGAAGCGTTAGCGCTAAAACGCGCAACAAAGGCCTGTAGTTCCTTGATCTGATCTTCTTTTTTTGCGTTAGCTTGACCTTTTAATTGTGCTGCTAATTGACTGGATTGCAACCAAAAGTCGTAATTACCGACAAATAACTGAATCTTACCAAAATCAACGTCACACATATGTGTACAAACTGTATTCAGAAAATGGCGATCATGTGAAACTACGATGACAGTGTTCGGAAAGCCCATTAAGAAGTTTTCCAGCCACTGAATCGTTGGCGCATCAAGCCCGTTGGTTGGTTCGTCCAATAACAAAATATCAGGCTTACCAAATAATGCCTGACCAAGTAGGACTTTAACTTTCTCATTTTCTGTTAATTCGCTCATTTTTCGTTGTTGCATCGCATCGTTAATGCCTAATTCCTGCAATAGTTGGGCTGCTTCAGCTTCTGCGTTCCAGCCGTCCATT
The DNA here is from genome assembly GCF_003946445.1 of Loigolactobacillus jiayinensis. GTDB lineage: Bacteria > Bacillota > Bacilli > Lactobacillales > Lactobacillaceae > Loigolactobacillus > Loigolactobacillus jiayinensis. The sequence goes on from NZ_RHOF01000017.1 coordinate 17,475, forward strand.
TCAGCAAATTCGCCTTCTAATTCAGCAACTTTAATGCCATCTTCGTCATTAAAATCAGGCTTAGCGTATAAAGCATCCTTAGCTTGCATCACTTGATAAAGCTTTTCGTGGCCTTGGATCACTGTATCCAAAACAGTACTATCCTCATAAGCATAGTGATCCTGATTTAAACTTGTCATCCGCTCATTTGGTGAAATTGTCACTTGTCCAGTAGTTGGTTGAATCTGACCGGACAAGATTTTTAGAAAAGTTGATTTACCCGCACCGTTTGCACCAATAATGCCGTAACAGTTACCTGGAGTAAATTTCAAATTAACGTCAGAATACAATTGCCGATCAGGAAAACGTAAACTAACATCACTTACAGTTATCATTTAATAGCCTCATTCATCTTATTTTAGTTGATTATAATTATCAACTCTATCATAGAAAAGTCATGGCGACAAACAAAAAAGTGCGCTAACTGAGTTTTACCTCAGCTGACACACTTCGAAGTTTACGCGCCCAGCCGCCGATCTAATATGCGGGATAGCCAGGATAAAGCGTAACAAACAATGAAATACAATACCGCTAATGCTAAGAACATCGGTAAAACATAGTTTGTGTTTTGCCCGTAAATAATCTGCGCATGATACATCAATTCTGGCAACATAATAATCGTTGCTAACGATGTATCCTTGATCAGGGAAACAAACTGACTGACCAATGGCGGAATCATTTTTTTAATTGCCTGCGGTAAAATAATATGTTGCATCGCTTGACTGTACGACATCCCGTTACTACGTGCGGCCTCCATTTGCCCAGGATCAACGGCTTGGATCCCACTACGGATAATTTCAGCAACCATTGCTGATTCAAAAACGGTCATTGCTAAAATGGCAGCCATAATCGCATCCGGCTTGATCCCAATATTAGGCAAACCGAAGAAGGTAAAGAACAAAATTAGCAGCAGGGGTAAGTTACGGACAATATCGATCACAAAACCTACGATGGCTGATAAATATTTGATTTTAACGTAACGCAACAGTCCTAATAAACCGCCGATAATAAAACTAAAAACGATTGAAACAGCGGAAATCTCCACAGTGATCCATAGGCCTTCCAGGAGATAACGAATGTTGAGCCATGAATATGCTTGAATAAAATTACTCATCAGTTAATCCCCTTTCTAAGCCCATTTCTTTTCTAAATAACGCATAAAATAACTTAACGGTAGGGTCAAAATTAAGTATAAAAGTCCCACTGCCAAATAAGTATTTGAGGTATCGAAAGTGGTTGATGCAATCAAGTTACCTTGATACATCAAATCAAATCCGGCGACAAAGGCAAGAACAGAAGAATTTTTAACTAAATTAATGAACTGATTCCCTAATGGTGGAATCGTGATCTTAATAGCCTGGGGAAAAACGATATGCGTCATTGCCTGTAAATAGCTCAAACCATTGGAACGTGCTGCCTCCATTTGGCCAGGGTCAACGGCTTCGATCCCCGCCCGAATAGTTTCAGCAATAAAGGCTGACGTATAGATGGTCAATCCAATGGTGCCGGCAGTAAACCCATTGACGTTGGCAATGAACATCGGAATAACCACATAAAAGAACATGGTAATAACCAGTAGCGGAATATTCCGAAAAATTTCCACGTACACTCGACCAATGATTCGTACCCATTTACGCTCGCTGATCTCCAGTAAGGCAAAAACAGTTCCAACGATCAAACTACCGATTAAAGCTAAGATACTAGAACCAAGGGTGAACAGGAACCCAGACCAAAATGCTGGCCAATGATCAACTAAAATCGAAATCATACTTAGTTCCCCCCTTCATCAAAGCCAGGTACCTTACCAAACCATTTATTCAATAAGCGTTGGTATTCACCCGTTTTTTTCATGTCACTAACGGCTTTATTCACCGCATCGGTCATGTCTGTTTGACCTTTGTTAACTGCAATCCCATAAGGTTCCTTAGTGAACGCACCACCAACGACAACGTACCCAGGATTTTCTAAGGACATCCCGTAAAGAATCCCGTTATCCGTAGTCAGTGCATCACCTTGGCCTGATTGTAACGCAGTAAAGGCTTGTGCATAATCAGATAATTCTAAAACGCTAGCATTTGGCGCAAACTTAGCCACATTTAGCGCTGATGTTGACCCTTGCACAGCTAAAACTTTAGCCCCTTTATAATTCAGGTCACGAATATCTTTAATTTTGCTACCTTTTTTAACCAGAATTGCTTGCCCGGCATTGAAGTATGGCTTAGAAAAATCAACTTGCTTGGCCCGCTCTGGCGAAATCGTCATTGTCGCAATGATCGCATCGATATTCCCATTTTTTAACATTGGGATTCGGGTATTACTGGTGACCTGAATAAATTTGGCCTTTCCATTTTTACCTAGGATCTGCTTGGTGATCGCCTTTGCCATATCAATATCAAAGCCCTCAATATTACCAGTCTTAATATTCATCAGTCCAAATAACCGAGTGTCAGCTTTGACGCCCCAAGTTATTGTATTACTGGCCTGATCTGCTTTTAAAACATTTTGTTGTGATAAACTCTGTTTGCCGCAGCCACTCATCAGTAAAACCAAACTCAATAAGAAGGCAAGCGGTAGCACGCGCTGGACAAATTTTTTCATCGCCCAAGCCCCCCTTCACTAATGATTGATGATCTTACTTAAGAATTGCCGTGCGCGCTCTTCCTTTGGATGGGCAAAGAAAGATTTAGTGTCGTCATCCTCTAATACTTCACCATCGGCCATGAAGATCAACCGGTTTGCAACTTCCTTAGCAAAGCCCATTTCATGAGTTACCACGATCATGGTCATGCCGTCAGCAGCAACTTTTTTCATAACATCTAGCACATCACCAATCATTTCTGGATCTAGTGCGCTAGTTGGTTCGTCAAACAACAACGCTTGGGGCTTCATGGCTAAGCTACGAGCAATTGCCACCCGCTGTTCCTGACCACCAGATAGCATGCTGGGATACGATTGCGCCTTGTCAGCTAAACCAACTAAGTTCAGCAGATCCATCGCTTCTTTTTCACTTTGAGCTTTATCTTCTTTTAAAACTAATTGCGGTGCTAACGACACATTCTGGAGCACGGTTTTGTTTGCGTATAAATTAAAATGTTGGAAAACCATGCCAACCTCGCGGCGAATTTTATTGATATCTGTTTTTTTATCCGCTAAATCAAAATTATTGACGACCAATTTACCTTCAGAAATCGTATTTAGTCCGTTCATAGAACGAAGTAGCGTACTTTTACCAGAACCAGATGGTCCGATAATAACAACAACTTCTCCTTTATCGATCGTTAAGTTGATATGTTTTAGGGCATGAAAATCGCCATAATATTTTTCAACATCGTGAAACTCGATCATTGACATAACTTTCCCTCCAAACTTAAGTACACCATATCCGTTGGTAACCAACGATATAATTACCAAATTGACACTTAAACGTTCTTTGTGGCCAAAAGCCACCTTTTTAATTTTAATTTATTTTTAATCTATACGCAAATAAAAATGGTGAATTTCTGAATCTTTTTTAGAAATTTACCTTTTTATGAGAAAAAGCTCATTTTAATTATGACGAACTGTCATTACTGAACTGGATGTTGGGCTTGGCCAGTTTCAAGAATGCTTTTAGTATCATCTAAACTAATATCAACCATGTTTTGAACCGCCATATTAGTATAAAAGGCAATGTGTGGTGTGAAAATCACATTGGGCATTGCTTGTAATGCTAACACATTAGGGTTGGTGATCTTAGTATTTGTGAGATTCTTATTGTTAAATTCCTGTTCGTCTTCAATCACATCGATGGCTGCCCCAGCAATTTGTTTTTCTTTTAAGGCAGCTACTAAGGCTGGTGTATCGACAACAGGTCCGCGGGAAGCATTGATCAAAAAAGCAGTCGACTTCATTTGACTGAATTGTTCTGCACCCATCAAATGTGTCGTTGTTGGCAACAATTGCGTATGTAACGTCACGACGTCAGCATGACTTAAAACACTAGCTTGATCCATATAAGTGACAAATTCAGCTAATTCAGGATTCTTAACCGGATCACTGGCGATTACTTTAGCACCTAAAGCATGGAATAACCGGGCAACCGTGCCGCCAATACGGCCAGCACCGATAATACCAATCGTTAAAGTATGGACTTCATGTGCCATTAAACCACCCCAACGAAAATCATGCCGGCTAGTTCGCTCATCGAATAATTCTAAATTACGAATTAAACGCATGGTTTGCGTTAGGGCATATTCAGCCACTGAACGTGGGGAATACGCTGGTACATTGGTAATCAGTAAGTTATTTGCCTTGGCCGCTGCTAGGTCGACAACATCATAGCCAGCACTACGTAAACTGATTTGTTTAATACCAAAGCTATGTAACTTAGTATAAACTTGTTCACTATCAATTTTAGCGTGTTGAACGATCACGATACCGTCGTAGCCCTTAGCCTGCTCAACGGTAGCCAAATTAAGATCTTGCTCAAACGTATCAACAGTCGCCTGATTACGTTGGGCCCACGCTTTGATTGCTGGTTGTTCATCATCACGAACACTAAACATTAGAATTTTCATTTTAAATGCCTCCATTTGTTGTTGATAAGCTAGTACCTAAAGACCAAGAAACACAGCTAAACAGTCTTGTATGCCATCTAAAAATAAAAACCCACAGCATAAGCGCCGTGAGTTTACAAGTAATCACACATTTACCGCCTGAATACAGGTTATGTGCAAGCGACACATCCCGCATTAAATTCGTACGGTTAATTGCAGTAATCTGTCATTAATTATTAGCTTATTCTAATTTAAGTTTAACCTTGTTATTAGAAATCGTCAATCTTTTTTAGAACAGTGCTTCAACCATAAAAAGCACCCTTCACAATGAAAGGTGCTTTATCCTAGCGATTACGTCGCGACATCCGCGTTGATTCGGTTATAGTTGATTTAGACGTCGTATTAGTTGGCGTTGACCGATTGCCTGTTGTTAATGGCGTTGTTGCAGTTGGTGTGACGGCCTGATTTGGATCTTTATACGCCGCTTGGATCACCAGCTTGAACGGTTCATTACCCGCGACAACACTAGATCGACCAGCAATTTTATACGGCCCACCAGTTAACTGCGCGCTAGCCAAAACAATTTGATATTTTGCAGCTGCATCCTTAGTCGGCATTAAACCAACTTCAGTGACTTCACCTACTGGTAAACTATCGATTGCATTACGCCCCGCATAGACAACATAATGGCCACTTTGTTCACGTAATTCATAAAATGGTAATTGTACCAAGTCACCTAAAGCATAAACCGGCTGCCCAGATTTCTGCGCCAATTGATAAACATCGTCATCAGAACGATTAGCATAATTTAATTGTAAATAATTGCTGGCCACTAAACTATCAACTAATTGTTCGATGTTGGCTTGTTGCGTCGCATCGACAACTAATTTAGCTGGTAACAGACTTTGCTCATGGAATAAACCAGCCGCTGGGATCACTTTAGTTGTATGTGCAGCATGCTTGCCAACAACCATTGGATCGTCACCGGCACCAGCTGCACGGCCACCTAAAAGCTTTTCGATTTTAGGCGATATATCGAACTTAGCGGTTTTCGTTGTGAAGTAGTAAATCACGTTTAATGCCGTAAAGTAGACAAGCACTAGGAAAATCAGTAAGAACAACAACCCACGCGTCCACGCACCTAAGCGAAGATAATTAAACGTTAAGTAGCCAAGATATAATACTCCTGCAATACCGATCCCAGTATACACACGGTTTTTTAATTTGACGTTCATGTTGAAGTAACCTAAATAATGATTCAACATATCAAGCAAAGATAACACTCAATCACCTCCATTTACTCAGTTGTTGTATCCGTTGTTGTGTCACCTGTGGTACCTGTTGTCGTTCCAGTCGTACCAGTCGTTGTTGTGGATGAAGCACTATTTGCAGATGATGAATCGGCAGCAGCACTTGAACTTGTTGCAGCAGCACTAGATGAAGTGGCTGCAGCGCTTTGGCTATTTTGACCAGTCGTTGTTGTGGCTTGTGACTGTGAATTAGCATCCGTTGTATCTGGTTGGGACGCCGTATCCGTTGATTCTTCAACGCTACTACTTTCCTTAACTGAACTACTACTTTCTGGCCGTGATGAGCTGCTTTGTCGCACGCTACTTGAGCTACCAACAGCTGACGAACTAGTAACCTGACTAGTCTGTTCAGTTTTGCTCTTAACTGGCGCGACTTTATCCGCCACCACGTTAGTCGCAGCTAAGCCTAAAACGATTGAAACAATCGCAAATGGGGTAATAAATGGCGGTGTTCGATAAGCCATCAAAAGGCCTCCTCTTCATTAATTGATCTCTAGTTTTCTATTAAACCATATCTAACTTAACAATGCGCGTTTGATTGGTAAAGAATTATTAAAATTTAAAATTACTACCAATTATGCACAACTAACTCGCATGTTGCGAGTAGCTCAATCGACACTTAGTCTAGATAATCCAGCTTAACTTAAGCTTAAATTAGACTAAAACGCGCCGAAAAATCAGCTCAAAACTGACTTTTCTGCGTGTAATTGAACACTTGTTCCTAAAATTAGTTTAGCATACTAAGACAGAGTTGCAAGTTAACTGACTGAAAATGAAAATGTAATAAACAGCTGATTTTCAAAGGCTTTCATTAAAAGAAACTTAGTGAAAGTTTCTAGCCACATTAGCTTCCGCATAATACTCGACTTCACTGGTGGTAACCGATTAAATTTGTGTTGCATTTCACTTGCTAATATTAAAATGATATTGTAAACTATTCTGTAAGCTGTTACGTTAACCGTTTACAATATTGAATCAGGCATCTTATATTAGCGTAGGAATAATTGTGGACTAAATCCTTGCGTAAAATTCATTTTGGTTGTAGACTATTTAGAACGTGCTGGGCGTTACAAAAAAATAACGTAACATCTTAGTCACCAAGCGCCTCTTGATTCGGTGGTTGGGACTAACTACAAGGACATTTTCCTTGATACAAGGAGGTATACACCATGAAATTTGGTAATTTTAGTAATAGTTGGTATCGGATCTCTTTAGACACCGATCAACAGATTTTTTATGCAACTTCAAAGCAACATCCGGAACAAGTTGCCAATGGTATCACAATTGATGAAGCAGTACGCAAATTAGCATTACAAGCTCATCAACCAGTGACAATTAATAAGGCTGATCAAACTGCCTAACCGATAAAAAAGCTGACTAGGTTTTCAAACCTAGTCAGTTTTTTTTGTTATCCCATAACGTTGCATCAACTGATCCAATTGGTTTTTTGCTGTCGACCAATCATCATTAACAATCACCTGTGCCTGATCGATCAACTCAAGTGGCAATTGTAGATCACGTTCATATTCAGCACTGGCCACGCGCTGACTGATCATTTCACGCTGATCACCACGCTTAGCCAATCGTGCGAGCAAAGCGGCTGGCTGTTGCACCGTTAAAAACAGTGGCACCACTTGTGCACCTAATGTTTGCACATAGGTTACCGCACCTTTAGTATCCAACACAATACTAGCATAGGCACATTTGGCCCATGCTGCAGTAATCGCCTCACGAGAAGAGCCGTAATAATAGTCGGCGTATTTAACGTATTCGATATAGTGCTTAGTAAAAAAGCTAGCCTCGGTCTCAAAATAATACGCAACACCATTTTGTTCATTTGGCCGTGGTGGCCGCGTAGTATGTGTGATCACCCGTGGAATTTCATAATATTTAGTCAAATACTGACTCACCGTCGTCTTACCCGTTCCTGTTGCCCCGGTGATTACAAATAAGCGCTGCGGCAACAACGCCACCTCCCTTTTTCAATTAAATTATGCGCGTCGTTGAATGGCGTGTAAGCTGCCCCGCAAGGCAAAATAGAGAATCGGTACAATAATAGCGGTCGAAATCGAGTTGATCACGGTTGCTGGTAAGCTTAAAAATGAGTTGATCAAGGCCACCTTAAAAGTGGTTCCTACCATTAACGCTTCAACAATTGACACCGCATATGAAGTGATAATCTTAGTCACGCCAGCCACGATTGCTAAAATGACGATATGACTGACCCGATCATCATGCCGAAAAAGTTTAAAACCAGTGCTGATCACCACTGCCATCACAATAACTTCCAGCGCGGTTAACCATGAGGTTGCCGCGTATCCGTTAAGCAGATCAAAACCGCCTAGTCCAATAATACCAGCAAATGCACCATTGCGCCCACCTAAAAATAAAATAGCTAATACCATTAATGGATTACCGAAATGAATAAAGGGCCGCCCTACCATGGCTGGGATCGGAATCCGTAATAATGAAATTCCGATAAAAATAATTGCTGCAAATAAACCAGTAAAAATAACTGCCCGTAATGTATTTCTTTCTTGTCGCATCTACAATCGCTCCCCAAAATAAAAGGCCACGGTAAAACACACCGCAGCCCAAAATATATTAATAATTCTTTTACAACTTAGCTAACAGTTGCTGAAAACCAGCAGCATAATCAACGCCAAGACGAATGTCCGTTGCCGCAGCGGCAGTTCGCTCAATGGCCTGCTGAACAAAAAGCATTGCTTGTTGGCTGGCATCTTCCAAGCTTAACCCATGTAACCACAGACCAAAACATACGCTTGCAAAAATATCACCAGTGCCAAAATAATGTCCTGGTAGGCGGGTTGTTTGCCAGGACCATGTTTTTTGTTGTGAACAACCAACCACAGCAATTTGCCCATTGATCAACGGTACTCCGGTTAAAATAACGTTCGGTACCGCTAACTGTTGGCTTAGTTGGCTAGCTAGATCAGTAGCTGCCGCTATCGTTAAACCTTGCTGACTTTGCGGTTGTTCCAGTAAAAATCGTGCCTCAGTGACATTGGGCGTTAACACGTCTGCCTGCCGGGCCAATTGTCGCATCGCTGCTACATAAGCTTGATCAAAGCCGCTATAAAGTCGGCCATGATCGCCCATAACTGGGTCCAACAAAATCTGTGCATTAGCCGTCGCCAAGTTAGATAAATGTTCTGCCAACACTGGTAGCGCGGCCTTGCCTAAATAACCGAGATAGATAGCATTAAACTTCAACTCTAGTGTTTGCCAGTGCGCAATGATCTGCTGCATTTGCTGACTTAAATCAAGATACGTATTCGCACCAAAACCGCCAGTATGCGTGGATAGCAAAGCCGTTGGCAAAACCGCTGGCTGTAAATCTAACGCGGCTACGATCGGTAACGCCACACCTAATGAAACTTGACCAACACAAGATAGATCTTGGCTGATCAAAACTTGGTTCGGTAACGTCATACTAGACGATACCTTGTGCATACATTGCATCGGCTACTTTCAAGAAGCCGGCAATATTAGCACCTGCCACATAATCGTCGCCTAAATTAAATTGCTTAGCTGCATCAGCTGATTCTTCAAAAATATCTTGCATAATCTTTTGCAAGCGTTGATCAACATCTGCAAATGACCAAGAAAGGCGTTGACTATTTTGACTCATTTCTAAGGCAGAAACAGCGACACCACCAGCATTGGCAGCTTTAGCTGGGCCATAAAGTAAGCCAGCTTGACGATAAACTTTGATTGCTTCTGGCGTACTTGGCATATTGGCCCCTTCAGCAACAAGTTTAGCCCCACCAGCAACTAATAATTTTGCACCATCGGCGTCAATTTCATTTTGTGTTGCACTTGGCAAAGCAAGATCACAATCAACCGGTGCTTCCCAAACGGAGCCAGTTGAATATTGTGCTGTTGAAACACGCTTAGCATATTCGCTGATTCGGCCACGTTCAACTTCCTTGATCTGCTTAACGATCTTATAGTCGATACCTTGTTCATCATAAATGTAGCCATCAGAATCAGAAACAGTAACCACTTTGGCACCAAGTTCAGTTGCTTTTTGAATGGCATAAATGGCAACATTACCGGCACCAGATAACTTAACTTTCTTACCGCTTAAGTCATCACGGTGTGCTTTGAGCATTGCATCAACGTAATAAAGTAAGCCAAAGCCAGTCGCTTCTGACCGTGCAAGACTACCACCGTAGCTGAGCCCTTTACCAGTCAAAATACCGCCGCTAAAACCATTTAACCGCTTGTATTGACCAAATAAGTAACCAATTTCACGGCCACCAACACCAATATCACCAGCAGGGACATCAATATCAGGTCCAATATGTCGTTGTAATTCGGTCATAAAGCTTTGGGCAAAGCGCATAACTTCACCATCAGTTTTACCTTTAGGATCGAAATCACTACCACCTTTGCCGCCACCAATTGGTAAACCAGTCAGGCTATTCTTAAGAATTTGTTCAAAACCTAAGAATTTGATAACAGAAAGATTAACACTAGGATGGAAACGTAAGCCACCCTTATACGGGCCAATGGCTGAGTTAAATTGAACACGGAAACCGCGATTAATTTGTACTTTGCCGGCGTCGTCGACCCAAGGCACACGGAATTGAATCGCACGTTCCGGCTCTGTAAGTCGGCCCAAAATGTTAGCTTCAATATATTCAGGATGTGCTTCAAATACGGGTGTGATCGTCGCCAAGAAGTTATCGACAGCTTCAAGAAATTCTGTTTGGTTACCATCGCGCTGCGCTAAAGTAGCACGTACTTCTTTGATATATTCAGTTGCTTGTGACATAAATCTGCCTCCTGTTCCACAATTGTGGAAATTTTTTAACAACAATATTTGATGCTACGGACGGTGATCAAGTTGGTAGTAAAGTTCGCACCACAAGATGTAGGGTCCAAATTTTTTACGAACAACATAGTCTGCAGAATTTGTCAGTAACTCGATAAATTCATGGTAACATTATAGCACAATTAAAACACTCATTGAATTATAATTTAATATTTACAAAAAAAAGCAGAACCACAACTGTGATCCTACTTTAAATAACATTTTAATGACTAGTCAAAGTCAACGTTGTGTGGAAAATGAGCAACGTGTGCTTGGCCGCCAAGTTCTTCTTCAATGCGTAATAATTGGTTATATTTCGCAACACGTTCTGAACGTGCCATAGCACCAGTCTTCAATTCGCCACCAGAAACGGCAACGGCAAAGTCAGCAACAAATGTATCTTCAGTTTCGCCGGAACGATGTGAGATCATTGTTGTGTAGCCGTTATTCTTAGCCAAACGAATAGCTTCGATTGATTCTGTAACGGTACCGATTTGGTTTAATTTGATTAAGATTGAGTTAGCAACGCCCTTCTTGATCCCTTTACGGAAGATTGAAGGGTTAGTAACGAAGATATCGTCACCAACTAATTGTACACGGTCGCCAACTTCTTCAGTGAACTTAGCGAAGTTATCCCAATCATTTTCGGAGAATGGATCTTCGATAGAAATGATAGCTGGGAATTTCTTCAATAAGTCATTGACGTAGTAATCGCGTAATTGATCAGCGTTGAATTTATGACCTTCAAATGTGTAAATACCAGATTCTTGATCATAGAATTCTGATGAAGCAGCATCAAGTGCGATACCAATATCTTCACCAGGAACATAGCCAGCTTGTTCGATTGCTTTATAAAGCATCGTAACAGCTTCGTCAGTTGACTTCAAATCAGGAGCAAAGCCACCTTCGTCACCTAAGCCAGTTTGGAAGCCAGCTTCTTCCAATACTTTTTTCAAAGTATGGTAAGTGTCGGCAATCTTTTCGATACCGTCACGGAAGCTTGTCTTCTTAATTGGTGTAATCATGAATTCTTGGAAATCGATACCGTTGTCGGCATGCGCACCACCATTGATAACGTTATGGAATGTTTGAGGTAATTCAATATTGACCCCACCCAAATAACGATACAAAGGTGTATCCAATGAAAGTGCAGCAGCACGTGCAGTTGCCATAGAAACGCCTAAAATAGCGTTGGCACCTAAGCGTGCTTTGTTAGGTGTACCATCCAAGTCGATCATGATTTGATCAATTGCAGCTTGGTTGTATGGTGAAACACCCTTCAAGGCATCATTGATTTCTGTGTTAACGTTGTTAACGGCTTTGCTTACGCCTTTACCTAAAAGACGGCTACCACCATCACGTAATTCAGTTGCTTCTAATTCACCTGTTGAAGCACCTGATGGAACGGATGCACGGCCCAAAGTACCGTCAGTTAAAACAACGTCTGCTTCTACGGTTGGGTTACCGCGGGAATCAAAGACTTCGCGTGCTTTAACACTTTCGATTACTACTGATTTAGACATTAAATATGTCCCTCCTTAGTGATTATCGGTGTGATTAAATAGGGCGACACCAGCACCCACAATTCATTTAAAATGATATCATCTTAACTTTCAAATAACAACAAAAGATCACTGCTTTTTTTGAAAATAAGTTAAGGAAAACGTTTACTTAACAGTATTTTAGTCTAATACCTGTTCTAAGTCAGTGAAAAAGTTAGGATAAGAGACATTAATTGCGCTTGCATCAGTTAAAGTTAATTGACTATCACTAACTAAAGCAGCTACCGCTAACATTAACCCAATCCGGTGATCACCGTGTGAATCAACCTGGTCGCTGGTAACTGTGTGTAACGCTGTTGGCCCATGAACGATCATGCCATCTGGTTTAGTTTCAATATTAGCCCCTAATTTACGTAATTCCGTAGCTACCGTTTCAATACGGTCAGTTTCTTTAACCCGTAACTCAGCGGCATCACTAATTTCGGTGACACCTTCAGCTTGGGTCGCTGCTAAAGCAATCAACGGAATTTCATCGATCACGTTAGCAATTTCAGCACCATGGACTGTGGTTGCTTTTAATTTGCTTGAGGTCACAATCACATCACCACTAGCTTCGGCGGTTTTCGAGTCCACATTTTCAACGCGAAAATCGGCGCCCATCCGACTTAATACATCTAAAAAGCCAGTACGCGTATTATTCAACCCAACCTGCGCTAGTCGTAACTGACTATTCGGTACTAAGGTTGCGGCTAAGGCAAAAAAGGCAGCTGATGACATATCTCCCGGCACGCGGAATTTTTGCGCCACAAACTGATTTTGTGGCTTGATGGTTAAGGTTAGACCGTCCTTATCGATTTTGCCACCAAATTGACGCAGCATCCGTTCCGTATGGTCGCGCGTTTGGGCAATTTCAGTTAATTTAGACACACCATCTGCTTGTAATGCTGCAAAAATCAGTGCACTTTTAACTTGCGCACTAGCCACCGGTACCGTCATCTCCACTGCATCTAACTTTTGGTTAGCAGCAATCGTCAATGGTAAAAAATCATTATTGGTTGCTGTAATCTGAGCACCCATTTGACTCAACGGCCCAATTACGCGTTGCATCGGCCGCTTGCTCAAGGAAGCATCACCAAAAAATTGGATTGGAAATGGCTGTTTACTAAATACACCCAACAATAACCGTGTTGATGTGCCTGAATTACCAAGATCAAGGGGTTGCTTTGGTGCTTTTAATCCGTTAAAACCCACACCGGTAATCGTCACTTGGTCACCTTTGATCGTAATCGGTACACCCAACGCTTGAAAGGCCGCTAATGTACGCTTACAATCATCCGAAAAAAGAAAATGGTCGATTACTGTAGTGCCCTTAGCTAAAGCGCCAAACATGATACTACGATGAGAAATACTTTTATCACCGGGTACGATTAAGGTGCCATGCAGCCCCTGCGCGTGTGCAATTAATGCTTTATCCATAATACCCCCCTTAATAAGCCGCTAACTCTTTACGGTATGCTGTCACCTGTGCTTGCAAACGTGGCAAAGCGTCAGCATCAAATTTTGCCAATACGGCTTGCGCTAATGTAATAGCGACCATCGCCTCAGCAACGACTGCTGCAGCTGGTACTGCCGTGGTATCAGAGCGTTCGACATTTGCTTTGTACGCTTCTTTTGTGGCAATATCAACACTGTTCAATGGCTTATATAAGGTTGGAATTGGCTTCATAACACCCTTGACAATAATCGGTTCCCCGTTCGTCATGCCACCTTCAAAGCCGCCTAAATGGTCACTACCACGGTAGAAACCGCGTTCCGGTGTATACAAAATTTCGTCCATATCTTCACTACCAGGGTGCTCAGCTAAACCAAAGCCATCACCGAATTCAACACCCTTAAATGCATTGATGCTAACGATGGCTTGGGCTAATTTAGCATCCAATTTTGTATCGGCACTGACGTAGCTACCAAGACCAGCTGGTAAATTAGTTGCGACGACTTCAACTACACCGCCTAAAGTATCGCCAGCCTTTTTAGTGGCGTCGATCAAAGTTTGAATTTTAGTAGCAGCAGTTTCGTCATAGGTCCGCACATCACTGGCTTCAGTTACCGCACGTAAAGTAGCTAAATCACCTAATTCTGGTAATTTAGCTGGATCAGCGTGAATACCGCCTAATTGTTGCACAAAGCCGAGTACTTCTACGTTGATAGCCGCTAATAATTGCTGACAAACACTGCCGACTGCAACCCGCATGGTCGTTTCGCGTGCGCTAGAACGTTCCAGTACGTTGCGCAGATCACGTTGTTGATACTTTTGACCACCAACTAGATCAGCATGGCCAGGCCGTGGTTTCGTCACTTGGCGAATTGAGTTCTCTGGTGTAGCCACGGCGGTTGGGCTCATAATTTCATCCCAATGCGCGTAGTCTCGGTTAGTTACTTGTAACGTAATTGGCGACCCCAAGGTGATTTGGTGGCGAACACCGGAAACAATCTCCACTTGATCATGTTCAATTTTCATCCGATTACCGCGGCCATAGCCCTGTTGGCGCCGAGCTAAGGCGGCGTTGATTTTATCAGCTGATAAAGTTAAGCCTGCTGGTATCCCCTCGATCACGGCGGTTAACTTAGGACCGTGCGATTCCCCTGCTGTTGTATAACGCATACAAATTCCTCATTTCTCAGTCGATTTTCTTACCTAAGATAACTAAATCACGTAATTCACCATCTAATTCTGCCACTTGGGGTAAACGACCCCACTCGCTGTAACCTTGCTTAGCAAATAACTGCAAACTCGGTTGATTATGACCAAAAATAAAGCTTAAAACAGTCGTAATACCTAATGCTGGTGCCTGCTGGGCAACAAATTCAAGGCTTTGCTGGCCAATGTGCTGACCGCGGAATTGTTCATCAATGTAGAGACTGACTTCAACGGTTGCGTGATAGGCCGCGCGACCATAATAGTCGGATAAACTAAGCCAGCCAGCTGGTTGACCATCTGCCGTGATCAGCCATAGTGGTCGCCGGCGCTGCTGATGGGCTTTAAACCACGGTTCACGCTGTTCAACCGTAACTGGCTCCAAATCGGCTGTCACCATCCGACTAGCCACCGTTTGATTATAAACTTGGACAATAAAGGGCAGGTCATTACGCTGTGCCCGCTGAAATTCTATTTGCATTTCAAATCCCCCATTACGCACTCTAATTATTAAATATTTAACCATCTTTACGTCTAAATTGCTAATCTAACTTTAATTTAGAAACTGAGTGACCGCTTTCTTTAAGCTTATATTAGGCTTTATTCACACAAAATTCATACCTAGATGATAGACTGTTAAGTGTTGGGAAAGTGACTAAATAAAATTGCTCAGCGCCGTTAATTGGCTTGAAGGCCACTCAACGTATAAAAATTTTAGCAGTTCACAATTAGAAATTTGAAAAAATGTATCAGCTATAGATAGGAGCATCTACTTCTTCGCATAAAATTATTTTTGCGTGTGGTCAAAGCAACTGTTGCCTAGGGCAGCCTTGTTTTGACCACTTTTTTATTTTACCCAGTAACTAGCGAAAATGAGACTTGCCTGTGAGTTATCATTTTCTTTTCATTGTCTACTAGCTATGCTATCATGAAGAACATCTGAGAACCGAGTTGGTAGTAGTGATATTATGAGGGGGAAATGAATTGTCGATTAAAGATAAAATGTGGCAAAAACAAAGCCTGGATAAATACCTAGCTAAGGATAATCAGTTTATTAAATCAATGAACGCCTTTGATTTAATGGCTTTGGGGATCGGTGCTGTCATCGGAACGGGGATCTTTATTTTACCAGGAACAGTCGCCGCCTTAAAAGCGGGCCCTGGGATCATGCTCTCGTTCGTTGTGGCGGCCATTGTCTGTTCGTTAGCGGCCATGTGCTACGCTGAATTTTCGTCCGCAATGCCGATTGCCGGCTCTGCTTATTCTTACGGTAACGTGATTTTTGGTGAATTTATTGGTTGGATTCTTGGTTGGGCGTTGATTTTGGAATATATGTTAGCCGTGGCGGCAGTGTCAACCGGCTTTTCCGCCTACTTCAGCTCTTTACTACAAGGTTTTGGTCTAGCCATACCAAAAGCAATCAGCGGGTCATTCGATCCTGCACACGGCACTTATATCAATGTTGTCGCAATCATTATCGTTTGGTTAATTACTTGGTTATTGAGTAAAGGTATGAAGCAATCGGTGCGCATTAATAATTTAATGGTAATCGTTAAAATCAGTATTATCATTATCTTTTTACTCGTCGGTATATTTTACGTAAAACCAACCAACTGGCATCCATTTTTGCCATTTGGCAAGATCGGCATTTTACAAGGTGCTTCAACCGTATTCTTCGCCTATCTCGGGTTTGATGCGGTCTCGTCATCCGCAGCCGAAGTTAAAAATCCACAGCGCAACATGCCAATTGGGATCATTGGCACCTTGATCGTTGCTACTGCATTGTACATTTTAGTGGCTGTTGTTCTAACTGGGATGGTTTCTTACCGTGACTTAGATGTCGCCAACCCAGTAGCTTTTGCCTTGCAAAAGGTTGGGCAAAATTGGACTGCTGGCATTATTTCATTAGGCGCCCTAGCCGGCATGTTTACCATGATGGTTACTATGATTTACAGTAGCTCACGCTTGATCTACTCAATTGGTCGTGACGGCTTATTGCCAAAATTCTTAGGCCGCTTGCAAGGCAAGAATCATCTCCCCCAACACAGTTTATTGCTAGTTACTGTCATTATTTCATTCTTAGGTGGTTTAGTCCCACTGGATCAATTGACTAACTTGGTTAACATTGGCACCTTGATTGCCTTTACCTTCGTTTCTGTTGGTATCATTCCCTTACGTAAGCACACTGAAATTAAAAATGATGGCTTCCATGTACCGTGGTCGCCAATTTTACCAATTATTTCAGCCGTTGCTTGTGTCGGATTGATGCTGACACTTTCGTTAGAAACTTGGGTTGCTTCATTGATTTGGTTTGCAATCGGGCTAGTAATTTACTTTACTTATGGTATTCGCCACGAAAATATTTCTTAAATATCAACAGATACGCCAAACGGAGCTACGACTTTACGTCGCAACTCCGTTTTTTAATATGACAGCCTTGCCCCTTTTAAATTTTTAACTTACTTTATAGCTTATCCGAGTCTTACCATTGTGACACTAGAAAATTTTTTGACGCCAATAGCCTTTGCAAGCCGGTAGCATGTTGTCTTCCCATTTCATATTGAACAACGTCCTTTCCCACAGGATATTTTTAGGATAGCATGCTTTTTATCTTTAATGGTGCTTCATGAGCATTTTGTTATAAAGTCATTTATTTTTATTAGTAAAAGCGTTTTGTTTAGGATAGGATACGCCGTTAAAGCCTAACTTGACGGCAACTAGTATAAATCATCTATTTACTTTTTCTAAGGTCGAATTCTTAGCAAAAACTTTTTTTCTACACTTAGCTTTGGCTTAGATAAAAAAATTCGACTTAAACATTAAATTTAAGTCGAATTTTTTCAATTATTCAGAGCTTAACGCAATTGCCACGCTCTTCTTGGCTGCCATTCATGATCATGCTAAGTCAGCGATTGAAACAGCAGCGCGGATCTTAGTGAGTGTATCACCAATTTGGCAGTGTTTCAGCTAATAACTTGTTTTTAATTCTAGCAAAACGTTTTACAATCGTTAAATTTTAATTATAAATAAAATTTGACAGATACAATAATGTTATTTAAGCTATTAACAACGTATTGTCGCTACTTGAACACAATCATTTATGCAAATCCAGCACACAAACACACCACAGTGTTATCAATACATACTACGCAAAAAAGGAGTTACTTCGTATGGCCAATAAGAAAAATTTAACTGCCGTTTTTGAATTAATGACAATGTTGAGTCAATTGGTTTTTGATCCGCAAATGATTCAAAAAACTAAGCTTTCCAAAAATGAATTGCTGATTCTTGCTTTAATAAAAGATGCAACACAATCATCAATGTCTGAACTAGCTAAAGCTATTGGCACATCGCCAGCCCAAGTTACCCGTTCCGTCACTAGTTTAGAAAATAAAAAATTAGTTCAGCGCACAATTAACCCACAAAATCGCCGTATCATTATTGTAACGCTAACCCACCAAGGTAACGCCTTATTTAGCCAGCATGAACAGGCCGTTCAAACTAAATTGCAACAGCAGCTTATTAATGTGCCGGCGGCTGATTACGAGCGCTTGAACCTAGCAATCGAACAAGCCGTCGCTATTTTAAAGCCCACGCTTCAGCAAAATAAGTAGCTTGATCAGTTTCTGTTTCTTTCCCCTATTAGTGCTACACTCATTCATTTAATTAAAAAGATTGCCGCACGTCATTATTAATTGCAGTGTGCAATAATATCAGAATTTTAATTTAAAACTTCCTTTATGCCGACTATTTAGGTCAATAAACTGATTTTAATATTAAAATCAGTTTATTTTTTTCTCATAATCCTTTATACTTTTAATAATAAAAAAAGATTGTGAGTTGAGAAATTATGTGGGCACGTATTACTAGAGTCTCATTGATCAAGCGGATCTTGATCGGCATTATTATTGGGGCAATTCTCGGTGTCATAGTACCGGGGTGGAGTTGGCTGGAAATATTGGGTGATTTATTTGTCAATTCGCTTAAAGCCATTGCGCCGTTACTAGTCTTTATGTTGATCATGTCGTCAATGTCAAAACACGAAAAAGGCGCACAAACCCATATGCGCTCAATTGTTGTCCTTTACTTAATGGCTACCTTTATTGCTGCATTGGTTGCAGTCGGCGCCAGCTTCCTTTTCCCCGTTGATATTCTTCTACCTAAAGGTACAACTAGTGCTGCTGCAGCGCCTAAAGGTATTGCGGCAGTGATCAATAACTTGTTCAACAGCGCAATTGAGAATCCAGTTAAGGCGTTAACCGAAGGCAATTATCTAGCCTTACTGGTTTGGGCCAGCTTAATTGGGATCGGCTTACGACCATTTGGTGGCACCACTAAAAAGTTAGTTAGTGACTTCTCTAGCGCAATCACTAACGTTGTTCAATTTATTATTCAATTAGCACCCTTAGGGATCGTTGGCTTAGTTTTCCGGTCAGTTGCTGAAACGGGACTTAGTGGGTTAGCGCGTTATGGCCAATTAATTTTATTGGTCGTTGGCACCATGGCCTTTGTTGCTTTAATCGTTTATCCAGCAATGGTTTGGCTTATGACTCACCAGAATCCTTACCCACTGACCTTGTTTACATTACGTGAAAGTGGTATTCCAGCATTTTTCACCCGTAGTTCGGCCGTTAATATTCCAATCAATATGGATCTCAGTCGGCGACTCGGTTTAAATGAAAAAACTTATGCAATTTCGATTCCATTAGGGGCCTCGGCTAACAGTGGCGGCGCGGCGATGACAATTTCAATTATGACTTTGGCCACCGCCCATACGTTAGGAGTCGCCGTTTCTTTCCCGATGGCCTTCTTACTTTGTCTACTCTCAGCGATTTCCGCTACTGGGGCTTCAGGAATCGCCGGAGGCTCACTTTTGTTAATTCCATTGGCCTGTAGCTTATTCGGTATTTCCAACGATATTGCCATGCAAGTTGTTGGTGTTGGTTTTATTATCGGCGTTATTCAAGATTCAGTTGAAACTGCCGTTAATGCCGCTAGCGACATTCTTTTCACGGCTACTGCTGAATTTGCTGATCTCCGTCGTGCAGGAAAACCAGTCAATATTAAAGAACGTGTCCGGCAAGCTAAACAAACTGAAGCTGGTGATATTACCACCTTCGTTGAAGAACATGACAACCAAGCATAATAAAAACAAAGCCATGGCCTAATTAATTAGGTTCATGGCTTTGTTTTTACTTTTGAATATCATCTCAAGTCAGTCCCAGCAGTCAAAGTAACTGATCTGTTTTCAACCAGTTGCTGTGCCAAAAAAGAATGGAAAACAGCAAACGCTTGGCGTGGTTCACTGACGCATTAAAAAATAGCGATCACCGTTGCAAGCGCTAATACAGCATACACAAACCACAGTTGCCGTTGGTTACTACGCAAATAATTAGCATACGCCGTTTCTTGGGCCTCCTGCTCGCTAATTATGGTGACTAATTCACAATAACCAGCAAAGTCACGCGTCAATACGTACGCAGCCACGTAATCACTAGCCTGACTAAGTACTAATAATTGCAATTCCTCAGTGCTTAATTCTGGGAGAACTGGTTGGTTTAGACCATGCCAGAGGCTCAATAACCGTGAATCTTGGCGAATTAATTCAGGAATTTCTTCTGCATCAACCAATTCAGTTAAATTTGCAACTGTCAATTGCGTTTTGAACGCCAATAAGTCAAAAATTGTCTGCTGATTGATTGTATCTTGAATTTTTTTAGGCAAAGGTAACCGATTTTTAATAACGACAACACTAACCACCATCCCAAGCACTAAAAAACCTAGATTTATTACAACTAGTAAAATCACCAACAAAAAAGCCTGCCACCACTGCCGATCACCAGTTAATAGACTGATCAAGGTAGGTAAACTACTAATTACCGGTAAGCCAACAAAAATTACAAATAAACTGGCATATAACTTATCCGGCATCTGCATTAAAATAGTTCGTGCTTGCCGAAATAACCGACCGGCTGTTGCCAGCACACCTTGATACTCAGTTGCATCCTGATACTTAGGCCGCAACAAATAAGCATACAAAAACGCTAGCAAAATATTACCCGTAATCGTCAAATAATGGGCGTAAACAACTGAATTAATAACCTAGGTCCCCTCCCCACCTGCTTTTAGTCCCTATAACTGCTCCCAACGCCATTATTGGCTTCGCCTAGTCGCTCCGTAAGCTTAGTTATATTTTAATAAGCAAATCATAGCATGTTCAGCTTAACTTAGGAAGACACTTCAGACCAATAATTCTACATGTTTAATCATAGCTAAAACTAACCACACGAGTTGCTGCTCATCCGTTTGAATGCCTAATTCATTATCAGCTAAACCAATGACAAGTCCAGTAAGTGATACGACTTGTTCGCCACCTTCTAATTGTTCTAGCTGTAAATGAACACGTTGCTGCCGCTGCCAAGCACTGAATAACAGCTCACTAACTTGTGCCATTGCCTGCGTTGGTAAAGCCACCTCAGCGACTTCAGCCGCACGCATTTTTTTTAACGCACTGGTGTGATCAGATAAATAAAAGCCACCCCACTTCAGCATGCCACGATCATGATAATGATATTTAAAGAAATCCGTTGCTAGCTGTTCATCGCTGGTTTTGTGTAAAATCAATTCAATTCCCCCGTCCGATCAAACTTTGTCGTTCTGGCCAACGTTGATCCGCAAAATTGATAAAGTTAAAGGTCAATTGCGTTGTTTGTCGTAACAACTTAAGTACAGTTTCTAAATAAGTTAATTGATAAACCTGCAGGCGATGCAATGGAATCGAGCGTTCACGTTGCCGTGGTGCCTGCAGATCCAGAAAAAAATTATAAGTTTGACCATAACTATTATTGACCACATCAATCCGGTAACGCTGCTGCCGTTGTGGCTTAAAATAAAGCAGCAGTCGTTGTTGTACTATTTTAGCAGCCTGTTGTGGCGTTTCATTCATAGCTATTACCACCGTTATGACCACCAACTAACCCGGCTCGCTTCAACATGGTGCCACCCTTTAATAAGCTGCTGGCTGGAAATAACGCCGTGGTCCCAAAGCGCGCTCTAACTGAATCAAGTACGCGTTCAAAACGATCATCCTTAAGTTGTCGCGTTGCGTCTTGAAATAAATCCAGCTGCAACCCACTATTTGGCACTAACTTAGAAAAAGAAACTGCGATATGGCGGACTGCTTGGCCCGTCCAAGCATGGCGGAATAGGTTCAATAAATAAGTGACGAGCGCTTGACCGTTATCTGTTGACTCGATTCGTAATGAATGACTAAAGCCAGTACGCCCATCTTCTTGTGCAGCGGCGTGTGCAAACCCGATACCCAAACTAACACAACCTGCCTTTTGCTGATGATGCCACATTCGCGCAGTCACTTGCAAACCAATTTCTCGTAAAACTAAT
The DNA here is from genome assembly GCF_003946445.1 of Loigolactobacillus jiayinensis. GTDB lineage: Bacteria > Bacillota > Bacilli > Lactobacillales > Lactobacillaceae > Loigolactobacillus > Loigolactobacillus jiayinensis. The sequence goes on from NZ_RHOF01000017.1 coordinate 39,797, forward strand.
TCAATTTCAGCTTGTTTTAAATAATCGCGCGGCAACACTTGCGAGTTGCCCCAACTTTTATCGTGTGGCTTAACCAACTCATGTAATTGACTGCGGTCGATTCCCCACGCCAATGCAAACAATTGCGCACCGATCACACCCATTTCTTGCTGCAATTCAAACGGATCAACCTGCGCTAAATCACGCATACTGTGAATACCTAGACGCTGTAAATGAGCTGCCGTTCGTCGACCAATACTCCAAATCTTAGTTAAATCAGTTAGCGGCCAAATCTTGCTGGCCATCGTCGCATAAGATAAGGTACCAATCAATTCATGATCATGCTTGGCAAATAGATCTAATGCCAGTTTAGCTTGGGCTGGATTTTCGCCGATCCCAACCGTTGTGTATAACCCAAGTTGCTGGCGGACTGTTTTTTGAATTTTACGAGCTACATTTAACGGTGTTTTGCCGAACAAACGCCATGAGTGCGTCATATCTAAAATCGATTCATCAATTGAGTAAGGATAACAATCTTCATCGGCAACAAACGAGCGAAAAATCTTATTGATCGCCAAATTTTTCTCAATATATAAGTTCATCCGTGGCGGTACTACCAGCAGCTCTGGTGTCATTGGTACTTCATATTGTCGCGAAACATTGCTAATGCCAAAACGCTTTTTAGCCTGCGGTGATGCGGCCAAGACTAAGCCACTACCAGTATTATCTGCCTCCGACATGACGATCAATACAGCGCGTAACGGATTTAAACCGCGTTCAATACTTTCTACACTGGCGTAAAACGACTTGTTATCGATCATGAAAAAAACACCATGGGGCTCATTCGCATAATCCATTTGACCCACCTCGCTATCACATAACCCCATTATAAGAACATACGTTTGCTTTGGCAAGTCATTTTTTTATTTTGCGTAAATAGTCTGCTAATAGCAAAAATTCCTAGTCATAACTACAAAAAGTAGTCACAACTAGGAATTAAACTTACTTAAATACTTGTGTCCGTAAAATAGCGATTATTAAAGCAACAATTTGTACACCTTGAAACAGCATCAAATTCTGAATTGCCGTTTCAAAAGTTGTTTCCTTAACTTGTTTACGGGAAAAAATACGAATGTTTTGCTGAATTTTCGGCAACGTCAGCCAAACCAATAAACTTTCTGGTGGCAATAAGCGTAAAATCACGCTGATACTAACACTGATAAACGATAAATACAGTAAGGCTGCATACAGCGGCAACGCCCATTTAATCCCTAAATAATAGGGTAAGGTAAAGCGCTGATTGCGAATGTCCTGCGCCAGATCTGACATATTATCTGCAAACATCACATTGGCAACCGTGAAAATATTAGGTAACCCTACTAACACCACAATAAGCAACGTGACTAGATTCCCATTAAGAGTAAAACGTGGCCAATCAAAGAAAAAGCCCATTAATTGTTGCGGTGACACGTTAACATAGATCGTGATAAAGAAAACCCCGAACCCTTCTGCAACACCCGAAAGCAACTCGCCCAGCGGGAAACGTGAAAACGGAATGGGGCCAAACGTGTAGAAAATCGTCACAAAAACACCAGCACCACCGATAAATAATAGCAATAAATTAGTGCGCCAAACTAAGACTAAACCTAGACCACATGCTAGCACTAGAAAAGCTAACATTAAATTTAGCGCTCGGTGCGCCGATAAATGTTCACGCCCAATTATGTTATACGTCGCGCGATAATGCTGATCAACGGCTAGCTTATAATCCTGCACATTATTAAATCCAGTGACAAAAAAGGCGATTGCCATCTGCGCAATAAAGTAAAGGAGTGAATTTAGCCAATCAACACTTTGAAAATAATAAAGTGAATATAATAAACCGAGTACAAATGGAATGGCACTGGCCGTTTTGGCATTCAGTCGAATAAACTCCAAAAATAGTTTAAACGTCATCGGCTTAACGGTTGTTTCTTTTGTCATTTTCTTCTCCCTTATAAAAATAAAATAGGAACGTGGCCAACTTGCACCACATTCCTATTCTATTAGTAGACCGTTAACAGTACAACTACCTATTCAGCATAAACGTAATTGTTAACTTTAATGGCACCCTTGCTGCCATTTTGTGCTGCGTTAACTAATTGTGCGGAATAGAGCTTGAAAGTGTTTGAAGTTTCAGTTGCACCAGAAACAACTTTTACGTTTTGATAAGTTGTTGCGGATTTACCCTTAAGGTCTTTATTTAAATCAGGAATATATTCCTTAGGGCCAACGCCACTTTTAGCCTTCATTTGCTTTTCATAAGCGGCATCCTTAGTCTTGGACTTGCCATTCTTATTCACGTAATCCATATTTGACTTAGTCACTTTACCCTTTTTATTAACAGTGATCGCCATCGTCATCCGATAACCATGTGAATAATTTTGTTCAGCTAATTTATAAGTGCCGGTCTTCATTTTCTTACCGTTATTGATCACAATTGTCTTCGTCTTGCCTGCTTGGGCAGCTTGGACTAATTGTTGCGCATAGTTCTTAAAGTCATTTGATGATTCAGTTGCCCCAGATACAACTGCAATTGCCTCAGTATCAGACCCATTTGTCGTAAATGATTTATTCAATTCTGGAATATATTCAGCTGGTCCAACGCCACTTTTAGCCTTCATTGATTTCTCATAATCGGCATCTTTGGTTTTGGAATTGCCATCTTTATCCACGTAATCATAAGTCGTCGCTGTAACCTTGCCGTCCTTATCAACGGTCATCGACATTTTCACCTTATACCCGTGACTGTAATTTTTCTCCTCTAACTTATAAGTACCAGCCTTCATCGTCTTACCAGCAGTGACTTTCTGCTGTGTTACTGAACTTGATTCTGCTGACGAGCTAGATGAATCAGCGGCCTGAACTGGCATTGCTGCGGCTAACGTCAAAGCTGACATAGCCACAACCGATAAGCTTGTGACAAATTTGCCTAATTTCATGATATGTTTCCCCCACCTTCATAAATTTGTGTTTAACTTCACACAGTTAAGTATATTACATTCTTAATCATAATCAAGCTAAAGACGGTTTGCATGAGAAAACGTTTTAATTATAATGAGTCTTTTTTAATCTAAAATCTAAACACCTAGTTTTAGAATAAATGTAAGCGTGCTCTAAAGCGCGATACAGTTAAAAATAAATTTTACCGTAAATATCGCCTTTTTTGACCATTTATGCGTTAAAATAAGTCTATATAATTAATTGTACCTGCACCTTATTTTTGGTCTAATTATTCTGAATTCTTTTTTGGTACCTGTACCTTTTATTTATACCGACCTCTTTTGTCTATACCGATAGACAAAGCCGCTTCAATTCTGTATAATTTACCTAATATCACGCTTGTACTATTTTTAATTTTTATTTTATTGTGAAATTTTTATTCTATCTGCAATTATTAAGGAGTGTTTATTTATGGCTGAGAAAAATATTGTAGTGCTGGGGGCTGGCTTTGCCGGTGTAGCAGCTACAAGACGCTTAGCAAAACGATTCAAAAAAAATCATGACGTGCATATCACACTCATTGATCGTCATTCTTACATGACGTATATGACTGAGCTACACGAAGTTGCCACTGATCGGGTTCCTTTGGAATCTGTTCAATACGATCTAGGACGATTATTTGCCCATAAAAAGAACGTTTCATTGGTTACAGATAATGTAACTAAAGTTGACCATGACAAAAACGTGGTCACCACTGAACATGGTCGCTACAACTATGATTATCTGATCTTAGCAATGGGTGCTGAATCTAACGACTTTGGTACCCCTGGCGTCAAGGAACATGGCTTTAGTCTATGGTCCTTTGAAGATGCCGTTAAGATCAAGGAACATATTAAGGCCACGGTTGCAGCAGCAGCCTTAGAGCACGATGAAGCTAAGCGTAAAGCAATGCTGACCTTTGTCGTTGTCGGCGGTGGTTTTACTGGTGTTGAAACTATCGGTGAAATGATTGACTGGCGCCCAATTCTAGCTAAAGAAAATAAAATTGATCCTAGCGAAATCACGTTGATCCTCGATGAAGCTGTCCCAACAATTTTGAATATGTTAGATCGCCCAGATGCTGATTTAGCATTACGTTTCATGAAGAAAAAAGGCGTTGACGTTCGTACTAGCACACCAATTACTGAAATTGGTGCTGACTACATGACCTTAAAAGATGGCAACCATGTCCCAACCCATACCGTTATCTGGACTGCTGGTTTAAAAGCCAACACTGATACTAGCGATTTTGATATGGAACAAGGCCGTGCTGGCCGCTTGGTCACTAACGAATTCATGCAATCAAAACAATATGCCAATACCTATGTGGCCGGTGATTTATCACTGAACACTAACGAAGGCGATCGTGGCACACCACAAATCGTTGAGGCTGCAGAACAAACCGGTAACACAGCTGCGGAACATATCGTTGCAACTATTAATGGCACCACACCGAAACCGCTGAAAAGTAGTTATTCTGGCTTTGTTGTTTCAATTGGTGCTCATTACAGTGTCGCCAACGTATTTGGCAGTATCCATCTAAGTGGTTGGTTCGGTACTATTATGAAACACATGATCAATTTATTATATTTCTTTACCACCTTTGCTGGTTACTATATTTTCCAATACAGCATGCACGAGTTCTTCCGTAATCGTCATGGCCGTAATCCATTCTGGGGACATATTTCTCGCTATGGTAACGTTTTGTGGAGTGTCCCAGCACGAATTTTCTACGCTTCCATGTGGTTAGTTGACTGCTGGTACAAGATTCAAGGTAGTGGCTCTTGGTTTAATGGTAAATTACGCTTACCTTTCACTTGGCTCTATCCAAAAGTAACCACTAGTGGTGCCTCAGAAGCTGCTGGCACTGCCAAAAAGGCAGTTGAAACTGCTGCAGCCGCACCAACTAATGAATTTTTCAGCTTATCTTATGACTATGGTAAACAACCAATGATGATTTTCAAGCATTTACCAAGTTGGTATGAAAGTGTTACGAAATTCTTCATTCCTAATAAGCAAACTGCCCTGTTCATGCAAGAATTTATGACTATCGTTGAAATTGCTTTAGCCGTCTGTATCTTACTTGGTCTGTTCACTTGGTTAGCTAACGCAATTACAATTGGTCTCGTTGTTGTCTTTTGTTTATCCGGTATGTTCTATTGGGTCAACATGTGGATGCCATTTATGGCACTAGCCTTAATGAACGGTTCTGGTCGTGCATTTGGTCTCGATTTCTGGGTTGTGCCGTGGTTACAAAAGCATCTCGGTCACTGGTGGTATGGTGATCTTAAGTCAATTTACAGTAAAAATTAACAATTACAGTCAAATCTTTCACGGGGATGGTTCTGGGGTGACTTACCCAGAGCCATTCTTTTTTTAACAAAGATGCCTTGGCAATAGAATGGAGTAACCGCCCTTGGCTAAGAATAAATATCTTAAAATGATTCGCCCTTGGGACATCATTATTGTCGTCCTATTAGTAATCGGCTCCTTTACCCCACTAGTTATTTTTGCCTTACATGAAAAAGAGCAAGTGGCGGCCCATAATTCAGCGCCAACAACACAAGTTCGAACTGCCATTATCAGCCATAACGGTAAAAAATTGTATTCAATCAAGTTAACTGGACACAAGGGCTCAACCAAATACCGTTACCAAGCGCCTGATGGTGACTATAATGAAGTTGAAATCAAAGACAACAAAATTGCAATTGTCGATGCTAATTGTCAAGATCAGGTTTGTGTGCGCCGCGGCTGGATCTCCAAGCCAGGCCAAACAATCGTCTGCCTGCCCCACAAACTATTAATTGAAATTAAGGTTAACCACGGCTCGCAAACTCAGGGTGGGATGGTCACCGAATGAATGAGGAAAAGTTAATGACCCAACCTAAAATTCAAAAATATGTCTTTATTGCCTTGCTAGTAGCACAAGGGGTGATCATCGGCTTACTGGAACGGATGATTCCCTTTCCCTTTGCCTTTGCCCCTGGTGCTAAACTCGGCCTTGCCAATCTAATTACAATTGTTGCCTTATTTACAATGCCGTTTCGCGATAGTTTTCTACTGATGTGGATGCGTCTGATTTTGACCACACTTTTAGGTGGTACCTTATCCACTTTTCTATATTCAGCTGGTGGTGCTGTTCTGAGCTACTTCGGCATGTTACTAGTTAAGCAACTAGGGCCAAAAAACGTTAGTATCATTGGTATTTCAACGACTGGTGGTGTCCTGCACAACGTCGGTCAATTACTAATTGCCAGCTTGATTGCCCAGAGTTGGACCGTCATGCTGTACTTACCAATTTTATCTTTTATTGGTGTTCTCGCCGGTATTGCAATTGGAATCTCTGCTAATTATTTGTTTGAACACGTGCGCACACTGACTTATCTCAAAGTGAGTTATGAGCAAATGCAGATTCAGAAGAAACACCACCGCCACAGATATCATTTAAAAAAGGAGGCGCGCTATGACAAAAATTAATGCGATGTGGCAGCAGTATCCCCAGCTTTCGACAGAACTAATGGCAACACTGACCTTGATCGAACAAAATATTAAAACCCATGATCCGCAGGTTACAGCAGCGATTATTGATATGATCCACGCAGGTGGTAAATTATTACGCCCTGCTTATTGCCTTCTATTTTCGCAATTTCATGAAACCGACCGTCAGAAAATGATTGCGCTAGCTGCAGCAGTTGAAACGTTGCATACAGCTACCTTGATTCATGATGATATCGTTGATGAATCTAATTTGCGCCGTAATCAGCCGACCATTCAAGCCCAATTTGGTAAGGATACCGCAGTTTATGCTGGTGATTATTTATTCGTTGTCTGCTTTAAATTACTGGCACATTACGCTAGTGATTTACGCAGTATCCAAGTCAATTCTCGTAGCATGGAAAAGATCCTCAATGGTGAAATCCACCAAATGAAGATGCGCTACCAATTATCGATGACCTTAGACGACTATTTACTCCAAATTAAAGGCAAAACGGCACAACTTTTCAGTACCGCCTGCTTTATTGGTGCATACGAAAGTGGCAATAGTCAAAGCTTTGCCCGGCAAAGTGAACAAATCGGAATGGCAATCGGTACTGCTTTTCAAATTGTTGACGATATTCTTGACTATCAACAAAGCAGCACGATCCTCGGTAAACCAGTACTGGAAGATGTCCGGCAGGGCGTTTATTCCGCCCCATTGGTTCTAGTGTTACAACAAGCAAATCCAGAATTATTAGCCTTATTGCAAAAGCGGGCAGCTATGACTGCAGCCGATTGTGAGCAAGTCCGGCAATTAGTCGTTGCTGCCGGTGGCGTTACTGCGGCCCAACAGTTAGCAACTAAGTATACTGAACATGCTTTAACGGCAATTCACAAGCTTCCTGCAGGCCAACCGCGTGTTGACTTGGAAAACCTGACCCAACAGTTACTCACCCGCAACTATTAATAGCTTGTTCCACTAAAAAAAGGGACGAACCAACGACGATTACGTCGTGATTCGTTCCTTTTTAGTTTACCTATTTCTCCCAAGCAAACTTAAAATCAATCTCGTATTTATCACGAACAGCCGTTAAGGAATCACGAACTGCTGGATTTAACGGTACCCCGTGTTCTGAACGATCTAAGAAAGCTAAGTACTCTTTCTCGCCACCAGTGTAAATGCGATCGTGACCTTTAGCTTTTTTAGAAGCTCGCAAAGCCCGTAAAATATCGCCAGCCGTTTTTTCAAAATTGGCAACGTCCGTAAAGGCGTTGATATCAATAGCAATGAAGAAATGGCCTAAATGATAGGGTTGCTTCTTACCATTAGCATCAAAGCCGCTTAATTGATGTAAGAAACTACCACCCTGCAAAGCTGCTGATAGAATTTCAACAACCGTTGCGTAATCATAGCCCTTATAACCAGCTAACTCATCACCGATACCGCCTAATGGTGCCAAAGCGCAAGTTCCGTCAACTAGGCCTTTTAAGGCAATATCTGGATCAGTTACACCTTCACCATCTTCATTGATCACCCAACCGTAAGGCATTGTTTTGCCGATCCGTGCATAGTGTTCAATCTTACCGCGTTGGGTAATTGAAGTTGCCGCATCGATCATAAATGGAAATTCTTCATCCGTTGGAAAACCAATCGTCAATGGGTTAGTGCCTAACATATTCTCTACCCCAAAGGTTGGTGCAATCGATGGCCGTGCATTGGTGCCGGTCATGCCGATCATCCCATTGCGTGCTGCCATGATTGGATAATAGCCAGCGATACCGTAATGGGTTGAATTACGTACCGCTACCATGCCCATGCCGTACTCCTTAGCCTTATCGATCGCCATTTGCATCGCTTGAGTACCGATAACGTGACCCATACCATTGCCACCATCGAGTACTGCCGTTGTTTTGGTTTCGCGGACAACTTCAACATTAGTGATAACATTTTGAATTCCAGCTTCGATCCGATCAATATAAATCGGTTTAAACCGCCCAACACCGTGTGAATCAATTCCGCGCTTATCCGATTCGATCAATACGCGCGCACATGTTTGTGCATCTGCGGTAGGAACACCTACTGCTTCAAAGCCGATCTCCATAAATTTTTGTAAGTTGTCGAAAGTCTCATACTGGATATCTTGTGCCATGTCACTACTTCCTTTCTTCTCCTGAGATAAGGTTGACCTTTGCTTATTAAACCCCAATTGCAACATAATTGCCCCTTTTAAACTGTTGTAAACGGTTACATATAGAGGATATCACATTTTATCACAGAGAACAATCGAAAGACGGTATCCTCATCAAATTCTCAGTGCATAGAAAAAAGAGTCCGTTTCCGAACTCTTCGGCTGAAAATTTAATTAGTATTAGTTCAACTCTAAAAGATTTTGCCATAATGGCCAAACCTGGGCTTCACTATATTTTCGTGCACTATGATAAGCGTTCTGACTCATTTGCCGCCAGCGTTTTTGATTAACTAAAACTTTCGTCATCGCACTCGCCAATGCTTTAACTTCACCTGAAGGCACTAAATAACCATTATCACCATCAGTGATAATTTCTTTGGGACCGTAATTAATATCATAACTAACCACTGGTACGCCATGGGCTAAGGCTTCAACTAACGCCAATGATTGGCCGTCACTTTCAGCAGGATAAACAAAAAGTTGCGCCTGATCATAAGTCGCTGCTAAGTCCTGATGATATGGCACAAAAGTGACTACATCTTTCAGATCAAGCTGTGCGACTTGCTGCTGCAGGCTACTAATTTCGGCACCATAACCATGAATTTCCAGCGTTGTCTCATTCATCCGCTGGTGCACCTGGCTGAACGCTTCAATCAATTGATTTAACCGCTTAGTTTGATCAACGCGCCCAACGAAAATAATTTTACCGGTCGTCCGCCGATCAGCAGCCACCTGTTTTGCTTTTAAGGTAGTGTCCAGTACGACTGCTGCCGGAATTGCGGTAACTGGCCGTACTGGTTGTCCACCTAGCCAGCGCGTCAAATCAGCTTGTTGTTGTTGGGTTGCTGTAATCACGCCATCTAGTTTGGCTAGATTATCATGCACTGCATAAACGTAAGCACCATTCATATTACTGAAAACTTGATCTTGTGGATCGTTGGCGTGAGTCGTTGGCAAAAAGATAAATTTACGCGCAGCCGTTTGCATATTAATTACTGGCCAATCAGCAGCTAAAGGTCGATCAGCGATGAAGGTCCCCGCATCGCGCTGATTAAGTTCTTCTAAGAAGAAACGCATCAATTCATCTTCTGAATTAAATTGCCATTCACGCCCGTGATAGGCTAATAAACGAATGGCAGTAATTTGATTATTATTGGCATCGTCATGACCATAATAACGTTCAAACAACCGACTACCGTCTAAGTTATAAATCAACTCAGCAATCACTTCACCAGCTGGCGAAAAGAACTGGTCACTAGCCTTAAAGCCACGTGCATCATAATAAGTCCGCTGAACAATATTGGTAAACGCATCAAAATAATTCACGTAGTAAAGGTGCCCAACCGTGCCCGGACTGAAATAAACGTCAGCAATTATTTGATCACCGTCACGTACATGGCTAACGTTGGCGCCAGGATCAATGTTATACGCTGGCGCTAAATTTAAATCTGGTAATTTCAATACTCGTTCAGGAAATTGCTCGCTACCGCGGAAAAAGTCGTATAAATTGACCATATCCGCAGCAACTAAGCCAAAATGAGCCATATTTTGATGCAATAAAACGTCAAAATCACGGGTAACAATTTTAGCTGGAACATGGTGATTTTTAAATAACGCCAAGCGCTTAAACTCCGCATGCTCAACACCTGAATTCAAAGCCATTAAGTACTGGTTAACAAAATAAATCATGCCTGCGCCCCACCTTTCTGCGTATAGTACTGATCAGCAGCATCAATCAATCGCTGCCACGCCGACCATACCGCTACATCTGAATAACGTTGACTATCCTGATACGCTTGGTGACTAAAGGCTTGCAGCTTAGCCGGATCGCTTAACAGGTCATAAATAGCGTCGGCTAAGGCATCCACATCATCTAATGGGACAAGTAGGCCATCTTGCTGATCGCGGATAATTGCTTGCGGGCCATATTTAATATCATAGGCGACTTGCGGTAGTCCGTGCGCTTGGCCTTCTAACAAGGCGAGCGCAAAGCCTTCTGCACGGCTGGTCAGTACAGCTAACTGTGCTTGGTCATAAACCTGACCGACATCAGCAGTATAATCGTTAAATTTAACGTAATCACCGACACCAAGTTCCGCTACTAGCTTATGTAACTTGGTGCCGGTATCGCCATTAGCGTATCCCCAGAAATCTAGTGAAACGGCGGGAAACTTAGCGTGCACTTGCTTAATTGCTTTAATTAACTGATCTTGCTGTTTTTCTTCCGACAAACGTGCAACCATCACTACTTTGCCTGGCGTCCGAGTAGCCCATTTGACCTGTGGAATTTTTTTGGCTACAACGCCAACTGGAATGGTGAAGATTGGCGTTTGTGCACCATAACGCGCACTAAAATCTTCAGCCTGTTGCTGTGTGGCCGCAATTACCCCATTCCAGTCAGCTAAATTATTAATCGCAAGTTCATAATTATAATTAAGCGTTGAATGCTGTGGATCAGCTGGATCATTAACGTGGTTACTGTGTAAATGCATCACGCGAAATGGCCGCGTGTGCATACGCAAAGCCGACCACGCCAGCTCATAGGTGCGATCAACGACAAACACATTTCGGCCAGCATCTGCACGATTCAGTTCATCAAGGAAAAAGCGCATCATTGCCTCTTCACCATTAAATGACCAATCATGACCACGATAGTCAATAAAACGATACAGTGAATTTTTTAAGTTATTTTGTTTATCCTGCATATGAAAAGTTTGATAAACAACTGTGCCCTCAGGATCAAAAACTTGTTCACTGGCGACTTGCCCAGCGGAAGTATAAAACTGTTCTAGACCTTTAAAGCCACGGGTATCATACCAGTCAGTTTTAGTTAATTTACCATTTTGATCATAATACTGCACATTATTTAGCCGTGAATCATTGACGCTAAATGTGTTGATTCGCATCATCAACTGATTATTTTGCATCACCTTATAGTTATGCGCATCGGGAATCACTTGATAGTCTGGTGGTAACGTCAAGTCAGCTGCCGTTAATTTACGCGCTTTAAAGTCAGTTGAGTGTTGAATGAAATCAAATAAATTAATCTGATTAGCTTCAGCAATACCAGCAGCTGCTAAGGTATCATGCAAACTTAACGAAAAAAATCGGGTAACAATTTTAGCTGGTACGCCATGCTGATTGAACAAGGCCAAACGCTTCATTTCCGCATGCTCGATTCCAGATTTTTTTAAATTCATACTGGTATTTACAAAATAAAACACGATGGCGCCAGCTCCTTCTTAATAATATAATTATTCTCCAGTATAACAAAATAACGTTCAAATGAAAAAAGTGGTCCCCCAGCCTTTACGCTGTTGTCCCACTTTTCAGACTAGTGCCTAGCCAAAAATACTTTGCCAAACACCTTTGACCCAGTTAACAAATTCTTGCCACCAACTGCTACTTTGGGCACTCTTTAAGGCGCCGCCAACTTTATCCAAAGCCGACCCAATACTGCTTTTGGCTTTGTCTAACTGATTCATCGTTGACTTATCCAACACGCCAGACGTGGTTTGGTATTTACCCGCCAGTGTTACTAATTGCTTAATATTGGTTTGGCTAATTTTACCAGATAAATTATTGTCTTTGATCGAATTATTAACAATTGTTGTAATTTGCGTGGTATTAGCCGTCTTACCTTGCTCCTTTAAATCGGCTAATTGCTGCTTGATATCAGTTAAGGCATTAGCCAACTGCAATTTGATTTTCTTAGCATCGGCTGTGCTTTCCGAACTGCTTTGATCTGGATTGTCCGTTGCGTTTTGTTTAACGGCATCTTGGGCCACAGAATTAGTGGTTTCCAATTCTTCTTGGCCTAGCGCTGCCCGATCAGGATCAATGGTTTCACCATTAGTTTCAAAGGCCTTGTAGACACCAGTTAAAGCACTTTCGCCAGTAACAGGCTTAACGCTAGCCACTTCAATAGTAGCATCCGTGATTCCGGCGGTGATCAATGGATTTTTGTATTCATCCGCAGTGATCTGGGTAATGTCAGATGGCGTATCGATTTTCATGGTGATCCCATGGCCGCTGGCTTCGCGGGTAACTAAAACCGATGAGATCATAACACTAGTATCGCCGGAACCTGAGCCTAAATAGTTGATCAAATCTTGCCCAGTGACGCTACTGGTGGTGACGTCATTACTATTAATGTTCATAATATTCATGGTTTGCTGAATCTGGCTTTGATTCAAGCCACCCCCATAAATAAAGGTTGGCTTGCCCCAACGTTCATTAACCACACTCTCACTACTACTGCTACTATCGTAAGTATCGGCATGTGCAATAACGCTGCCGCCGAAAAAGACGCCAGCTAATACAGCCACAACGACCACGCGCCGACTAATTTTTTGCCAAGTTTGTTTCATCTCATAAAAACTCCTTACTTTTTTGCTTAATCATGCCCCATTTGCTAGGTCGGGCTTCACCGCTAATCCAGTGCAAACACGCTTAAAAAGCAGACTGTTTTTTAAACGCACCAACTTAACTCACTTATTTTAACTAATTTTCGTATTAAAAGCGATTACTTCGATTAAACTTAAGTATATATTTAGATTCATCAATCCTTTAGGTTGGCCGCTGAAAATGCTAAAATGAAAGTATCTTATTAGAAAAAGGTGAGTGTATGAAAAACGGAACTAATATCATTACCTTGGATAGCGGCTATCACTTGTGGACCCATACTGATGGCACCGGCGATATTCAATTATTAACGCTACATGGCGGCCCTGGTGGCAACCACGAATATTACGAAAATTTTGCTGAAAAGTTAGCGCCATTAGGTGTCCGTGTTTCCATGTACGATCAATTGGGTTCATGGTATTCAGATCAACCTGATTTCTCTGATTCGGCCATTCGTGATCGTTTTTTGACCTATGATTATTACTTGGATGAAGTTGAAGAAGTTCGCCAAAAGTTAGGCCTGGATAACTTCTACTTAATTGGCCAATCTTGGGGTGGCGCCTTAACCATGCTCTATGCTTTGAAATATGGGCAACATTTAAAAGGCGCAATTATCTCGAGTATGGTTGATAATATTGACGAATATGTCGTTAACATCAATAAAATTCGCGAAGAAGCTTTACCGGCTGATGCAGTCGCTTATATGAAAGATTGCGAAGCCCGTAATGACCTTGATAACGAACGCTATCAAGGCTACGTCGACATTTTAAATGCTGGCTACGTTGACCGCAAACAACCACCGGCGATTTCACATTTGGTCAGCACGATGGCAACACCAGTCTATAATGATTTCCAAGGTAACAACGAATTCGTTGTTACTGGTAAGCTAAAATCATGGGATATCCGTGATCAGATCAAGAATATTAAGGTCCCAACACTACTTACATTTGGTGAACACGAGACGATGCCACTAGCAACAGCTAAACGAATGGCAGAGCAGATCCCTAATTCACGGCTGGTCACAACGCCAAATGGTGGCCATCACCATATGATCGATAATGCGCCAGTTTACTTCGATCATTTAAGTCAGTTTATTCAGGATGTTGAAAACGGCACGTTTTAGTTTACAAGGAGGAGCAAGATGACAGAAACGACCGTTTATTTCGTACGCCACGGCCAAACCTACTTTAATCGCTACAATCGGATGCAAGGTTGGGCCGATTCACCATTAACTGAGCAAGGTATTCTTGATGCTGATAAGGTTGGCCAGCGGTTAGCGCAGATCAAGTTTGATCAAGCCTACTGTAGTGATACTGGTCGGGCGCGTAGTACGGCACGCTTGATCCTTAAGAAGAACACTGTTAGTGAACTGACAGAGCCGCTTGAAACACCTTTTTTCCGTGAAGAATTTTATGGCTACTTTGAAGGCATGAATTCTCACGAAGCTTGGTCGTTGACCGGCGCTGGTCATGAGAGTGCCACTTACGCCGAGATCATCAGTAATTATTCGATCGACGCTTCCAAAGACTTTATGAAGCAAGCTGATCCCTTTCACGATGCGGAAAACAGCATCGAATACTGGAATCGTCTGTTACTAGGCTTTGACATGTTACGCCGTGATAATCCAGCTGGCGCTAAGATTCTATTAGTTAGCCATGGCACAACGATGCGTAGTATCGTTGGCAAATTTGGCCAAGGACAATTTGATTTAACCAAAAGTCCGCGCAACGGTAGTGTTACCAAGCTAATTTTATCCGGTAGTGAAGTTCATGTTACCTACTACAATCGTATTGATGAGGGACCATTAGAATAACGCAAAAAGCCAATTCCGTTGGGAGTTGGCTTTTTGTGTACTTATTTGCGTAACACAATATTCTGGTATAACTTGACGGTCAATAAATAATATAAACTATAAAGCACTAAGAAAATCAAAAACGGTAGCCATAGGTCATGGTAGGCATTCGGTAATAACTGCGTTGTCGTGAATATTTGTAGGCCAAATAGAACATGAATCACCCCAACCACGCCAGGTAGTATAAATAAAACACCAATTTCCTTGGCAATCGCACTGCGCAGTAAGCGTTGGCGCGCCCCAATTTTATCTAGCATCCGGTAACGCAGTCGATCATTGGCTGCACCGGATAAGATTTTGAACATTAAACAACTCGCTAACATCGCTAAAAACGCCACACCCAGGAAGAAGCCCATAAATTCAAAACCAGATAATAAGCCATTCATCATTTGGTACATATCATACTTGGTGGTGCCTAGCGCATAAGTAGCTGGAACATGATTTCGTTGTTGATCTAATTTGGTTACCCGTTTGATTGCTGGTAAGTCACTAAAGAAATCATGAGCAACAATTGTAGTCAAATGCTGCGTTGTCCCTGCTACTTGGTCAAAAGTAGCGGCCGTCACTAGCTTGACCGTTTTCTGACTATCTTGCGGCAATAATAAGGTTTGCAGCGACTGTTGCCAGCGTAATTCACTATTAGCAGTCATTTGCTGTCCCTGAATCGATTGATATTCTGCTGCAACTTGATTTTTACGCCAAGGTTTCTGCGCATTTAATGGTTGTTCATCAAATTGATCACGAATAAAATAAACCACGTTTGCTCCAACCTTATACGTATAATGATTTTGCCTTTTTATATCAATTTTGGCCGCTGCTTGCTTAACCGTCGTTGTTGGATCATGGAGCACGACATCATAAGGCGCGCTTTGCGTATAAACTTTAATATTTTTCTGGAAACCCATCCCAGTTGTGATTGCGCCTAATGCCAATGCAAACAACAGCGTTACCATAGCCAACATTCGATTGTAATCGAAAATACGGAAATTCAATTGTGCCAGAGTGAAATTATTTAAGCCATGACTAGCAAAATTTTCATGTCGCTGTAACCGCGCTAACAACCACGTAAATAATGAGTTAAAAACTAAGTAAGTCCCTAGCACGATCGTGACCAGTGCTACGCCAATACCTAAAATTTGCAAACTGCCAATGTACCGCATCACTACATACCCGACTGCTAAGCAAGCTAAGCCGCAGATGATTTGTCCAATCGTTTTAGCCGGTTTGACCTGAACGTGTACGGGTTGCGCCGCACTTTTTAATAAAGCCAAAACTGGTGTTTTGCGTAGTACACGTTGATTTAACAGCGCTGCTACCACAAATAAAATCAAGAAGAAAACGCCAGTCACTAGCATTGCTGGCAAATAAAAACCGGTAAAATGAGTTGCAGTGGCATCCAACCGACTAATTAATAATTGGCCAACAAGAGTGGTCAACCCTACGCCCACAAATAAGCCGCCGAGCAATGATAAAGCGCCGATGATCAGGGTCTCTAAAAAAATTAATTGACCCAGTTTACTTGACTTAGCACCTAGCATCATAAATAAGCCATAATCGCGTTTGCGCATACTTAGCAAAAACGAATTAGCGTAAAGAATATAAACAAACGTGATGATGGCTAATAATACTGAGCCAAACTGAAAAACAAACGGCGCTAAGGAAAAAGTAGCATTGGCCTTAATAAAACTATTATTAGTGGCCAACGCTTCAAACATATAAAAAATGGCAGCCGCCATGACTAAACCAGAAAATAAGACTAAATAATCTTTAAAACGGCTTTTAATACCCGTTAACGATAACTTAAATAACACGCCCATCACCTCCTACTGCTGTTCATTTCGGCCGAGTACGCCAAGAATATCCTGATAAAACGCGGCTTTGCTTTGTTCGCCACGGTTAAGTTCTTGGCCAATCTGCCCGTCTTTAATAAACAGAATTCGTTGACAGTAACTCGCTGAAAACGGATCGTGCGTGACCAGCAGAATTGAAACTTGCTGTTCCTGATTCAAAGTCGTCATTGTATCAAGTAAACTTTTAGCACTTTTGGAATCCAGTGCGCCAGTTGGCTCGTCACCCATTAAAATACTCGGTTGATGAACTAACGCCCGCGCTGAAGCTACTCGCTGCTTCTGGCCACCAGAAATTTCCGTTGGGTATTTAGTTAAAATTTTGCTAATACCTAGTGTTGCCGCAATTTTTTCAATCACCGGTCGTGCCTTTTTCGCAGAAACATTTTGTAACGATAAAGGTAGGGCAATATTTTCGTATGCCGTCATATTTTCCAACAAATTAAAATCTTGAAAAATAAACCCAATTTCTTTAGCGCGAAAATCCGCTAATTGATTGCCCCGTAAACGGGTTACTTCCTGCTGATTGATTTTGACGGAACCACTGGTTGGCTGGTCCAGCGTTGCTAAAATATTAAGTAATGTGGTTTTGCCTGAACCAGAAGCCCCCATGATCCCAACAAATTCGCCAGCCTGCACTTTAAAACTAACATCGTGCAAGGCTTCATATTGTTTCTCGTTAGCTTTGCCATAAACCTTGCGAACGTCGGTTACGTCAACAAGTGGTAATTGTGTCGTCATATTAAAATAACTCCTTGTTTTTTATTTAACTGATGACACCTAGTTTAGCAAAGCCTTACTAACAACGCCTGCGAATCAACTAACAATCAGCTAACAAAATTGTAAGTTACTGCAAGAAGTACTTTGGTACTAGTATTTTCATAGTTTTTTCATTATACTAGATAAGATTGAATTTTATGAGAGAAAGGACGGTTGTCATGTGTGCAGCTGGCTTCTGCCAAAATAACCCGCCAATACCAACCAAATAGTTGTCTAGCTAACAGATCACTTGATTGCAAGCGGCATTGTTAGTGTAAATGTGGTGCGTTCCGCTTAGTTATGCAGGTCAAACCAGCCATTTCATGTGGCGGGGTGTCCTTGCCAAGCTAATGCAAAATATAAATGCCTTGCGCGCCACACTATTTTGGGAGGTTATTATGGAAAAACTAGAATTAGAAAGCGCTAATCGCACTTATTTAAAATGGCCGGTGGTTGCCTTAATGGACTTTGTTACCGTCATTGGCTTCGATGATATTATTTATAACTTTCAAAACCAAGGCCTTGGCGTCGTCACGTCGTGGGTCGTTATGCTCTTTATTTATGTCTTGCCTTATTCACTAATGGTCGGCCACTTAGGCTCTGTTTTCAGTGCTGAAGGTGGCGGCTTGTCATCTTGGGTACGCGGCACCAGTGGTGATAAAGTTGGTTATTTTGCCGCTTGGTTTTATTGGGTAGTCGGCCTTCCTTATATCGTCGATGTGGCCAACTCAGTGGTCATCGCCTTTGGTTGGCTGCTTCGTGGTAACGGGAATATCGATGCTTATATGTCAAAAGCCATGTTCGGTATTTTAACGACTGTCGTTTTCGTTGGTTTCATTTTCTTCGAGCATTTATTCAAAAACAAATCACTAGCAATTATGAGTGTTATCGGCGGGAGCGCCATGTTTATTATGACCGTTCTCTTCGTTATTATGACCGTTGTCGCGTTGACTACTGGCAGTCATATTGCAACCCAGCCGTTTACGTTCAAAGCGTTCATCCCTAAAATTGATGGCCATTTCTTCACCACATTAGGTCTGTTGATTTTTGCCATGAACGGTTCGGAATTAGCGGCGCCATACGTTACTGATATGAAGAACCCACGTAAAGATTTTCCAAAAGCAATGATGATGATCGCCATCATGACGATTTTCTTAACTGTCTTTGGTTCCTTCTCTTTAGGGGTCTTCTTCAACGCCCATCATTTACCAAACGACTTAAAAATGAACGGTTCCTATTACGCCTTTCTTGCGCTAGGACGCCAATTCGGTTGGGGTAAAATCTTGATGTACGTTTTCGCCATCACGCAAGCAATCTATATGTGTGCCCAGTTAGCCGTTTTATTGGATGCCGGCACGCGCGTCTTCCTTGGCGATATCAGTAAAAAATATATGCCAAAACAATTATCAAAATTAACTGCCGATGGTTTACCGATCAACGGTTACTGGATGACCACTGCCATCTGTGCGGTGATTATGTTCCTTGGTGGTTTACTCCCACAAATCAATGATATTTTTAACTGGTTGCTGAATCTAAATGGGATCGTTTCACCATTTGCGACTTGCTTCTTATTCTGGGCCTTTATGATGGTTCGTTTGCATAGTGATCGCTATCCCAAACCAGCCTATACCTACATTAAAAATGATCGCGCTGGTTTTCTAGTCGGTTTGTGGATGCTTGCAATTACGTTCTTCTCCGCTTTTGCAGCATTCTTCCCTACTGACGCTAAACCAGGCACCATTATGTGGACAGACTCACTGATCATGAACGTTGTGGTCACCCTGGGGCTCTGTGCGATTGGTTTAGTTATGCCGATTATTGCCCGTCGTCAACGGGAAAATGCCGGTAACGCCTTTACGGGTAGTCAATGGGCTTTAAATACAGTTTTAATGGTTATTGCTGTTGCTAGCGGCTATTGGATCTCACGCTTACACAGTATGGACGTTCTGTTGCGGTTGCTTTTAATTTTGTTGGTTATCGCTATTTTCAGTCTCGCCCTACGCCTGATTTACCGGCGCCCAACTAGCGCTTAATCTTATCTTATAGCGTAATGTCTCAAGACATTGCGCTATTTTTGTGGTCATAACTATTTTCTAGGGATACTAGCTATCTGTTATTAGAGATGGTAGAATTTTAGTGGAAGCGGTTAAAAGCGAACATGTAAAAGTATCACCGCTTACCTGAACGTGAGCTATTATCAAAATAAAGGACTGTTACTCATGATCTCAACGACTCAACGCCAAATTGCGGCTGCATTTAAAAGCTTAATGTTGACGAAGCCATTTAAATTGATCAACGTCACCACGATCATGCAACAAGCACAATTACGCCGCCAAACATTTTACGAGTATTTCCAAGATAAATATGATCTATTGGCTTGGATCTTCAACACCGAAGCGGGTATTGACCTCGAAGAAAATGTTGATTATGAGCACTGGACCTCATCGCTATTAGACCTAATTAACTATCTTGAAGCTAATCGATCATTTTATCGCAACGCGCTTGCGATCAGTGAGCAAAATTCATTTGATCAATATTTTTTGACCCACACAAAACAACTAACCGATATAATCGTGCGTGATCTATTAAAAACTAAGAATATTCCACTCACCGGTGCGTATATTAGCTTTTTGCGGGAATATTTCTCGCGGGCAGTCGTCAGCGTTATCGTCGATTGGCTACAAGATGATGAGCCGTCAACCCCCGCTTACCTAAGCCAACAGTTACAAACCGTCATTGAAGATACGATCAGCGGCTTTTTGATTCGCGTCAAATAAAAAGTGATCCTAAACAATACTATTGAGCGTTGCCAGCAGCGAGATTGCTTTATTCGCTGCTATTTTAGTTGGTTTAATTTTAAATAACTGAGCTACAAAAAAGCCGTCACCTTAACTGTCAAAGTTAAAGTAACGGTACATAAAGCTTTTCAGCCACGCCAACCAGCAATATCACTAGTGGAAAATTGGTAGTTTAACGGTTGCCCATAGGCCTGTTCGTAGGCTTGCTTTTTCTGTGCGTAATCTTGCTGCATCATGGCGATACTATTTTCACGCGCTGATTTAGCCGTATCTGGGAAAATAGTTGGTAACACGTGCATGCGATAACGCGTCTGGTTAAATTCAGCATTGTCGCGCCGCGGTAGTTCTATAATTTCAACAAAACAAGACACAATTGGCACCTGAAAACGGGCGGCATAGTAATAAGCACCACGTTTAGGTGGCCGTGGTTTGCGGTAATTAAACCACATTTCTTGCTCTGGATAAATTAAAATAAATTGTTGCTGGTTCAATAATTGCTGCAGTTGCTTAGGAAATTCGCGACCCATATATTCTTTATCGCCGCCAATTGGAAGCGTATCAGCGTACTTTAATAAATAACCGACTACACCCTGCGCTAAGAGATTAGTGGCTTGGCTGACCACAAACAGCCGCTTAGTTCCAATTTGCCGTAGGGTTTGTCGAACAATTGTATTTTCCAACGGGCTAAAATGATTACTAGTCACAATGGCTCCATTTTCCAACCCTAGTAAATTTTCTAAGCCAATAATTTCCGTGTGCCGATTGATCAACTTCGTCGTACTGTTCATGATCATGCGCGCTAGCCAATTATTGAAGGCATAACGTGCTGATTGCCGCCGTTTAAGATTAGCTGCCAGTAGACGACTAGTTTCAGCCGGTGATAAAGTGGCATCATTGACCTCAACTTTACTATTAAACTTTTCGGTCGTAATATTTTGCTCAATATTTTCAATGACGCTTTTTTTACTGCCACCAATGATCATCGTTGTCGCCCCCTTTTTAGTTAGAGATAAACCACATTGCCTTGATCGCGGACACTTTTAAAGGTGATCGCAGCATGGATCGTTTTCTGAGCCATACTAAGTAGCTGTTGTAACTTAGCGTCGTCCTGTTGTGTATCGTGCACATTATGACGCTGTTTAGTCGCAACAATCTGATCATAGTAAGGCGTCATGCGCGCATAATGCCAGAAATACTGCTGATTAGCCACGTCATCATAATGCCATGGCTTGGCAAATAAATTATAATGCACTAACTGCGGTGCGGCTGAGGTATCGTTCATTTGTACATTCCAAGCTGGATCCAAATACCGGATACGCTGCTGGCTGATGGCATTTAAATAGTCCTGATCTGGCGCCAAACTCGCAAAATGGTATTCGTTTAACAAACTTAGAAAATGCTCAGCAAAGTGTTCCGTACGCATCGCTTTTAAATTCATCAACAACACACCGGAATTTACATACTTATCCGCGGTAACGCCCACCGCATCAGCCGCATAAGTGGCCATCTTGGGGTTAGCAGCAATAAATGGATCAGGCACAGCACCAAGCAATTGATTACCCAGCTCAATTTGATATAAATCAGCAATATCGGCCAATACAACTGTGTCAGCATCCAGATAAATCGCCTTATCATATTCTGGAAACATCGTTGCAATAAATAACCGAAAATAAATCGTAAAAGTAAAGTAATCACAGCGTAACTTATTGTCATGATCAGTGATTTTCTGTAACTGTGCATTCGTCAGTGGGACAAATTTTAAATTAATTTGTGGCTGAGTCAATGCTAAAGTCTGTAATTGTTTCTGATTAGCGGGACTTAATTCATGATACAAAACAATTAATTGATAGCGGTTAGTTGCCGTTGTATTGGCAATTAAGGACTTTAAGGCGACAGCAAGATAGGGTGCGTACTGGTCATCAACTGCAAAAAAGACGGGAATTATTTTTTGTTTCATTTCAACTCACCTCATAATCTAGGGACTAACTGACGATATTCAGTTAAAATATCGTCATATTCATATAATTTTAATTCATCATGCATCCGTTCAACTTGCCATGGTTTTACTGTTAATGTATGAATCCACGGGAAGAATCGAAAGCTGGTCGTAAAATGCTGAAATACAGTATTGGCGTGTAAGCGTCGTTGTTCATTAAACCGTCGTGGCGCAATCTTCCGTGCCTGAATAAATTTATTCAATGCCGTTTGATCAGGCATAAACATTTTTTTCGTTTGACATAATTGCCGGCAATTAGCGAATAAGCGTGTCTGCCGAATCATATTTAAATTTAGCAATAAAACGCCAGAATTTAGATAATCTAATTTATCAAGCTGTTGATGAAAGAACCACTTGCCATAATGATCCAACACACCAACTAATTCTAGTTGCGCTAGATTCTGCTCATAAAAGGCCACAAAGTTTTGCCGACAAATAACGTCCGTATCAAGGTAAAGAATCTTGTCTGGTATTTCCGGGACTTCATCGGCAAACAACCGTAACATGCATCCTGGTGTAAAGACGGTTGCTAAATTTTGCGTTGGAAAGTCTAATTTAAGTAACTCAGTCACATCAACCTTAGTAATTCGATGACGGTGATCTTTTTGCTGCATTAAATCAGCAATAACCTGAATTGTTTCCGCAGTAATTGGCTGGTATTGCTTATCTTCAGTGGTGATCGTCGCCGTGAGCACATAAATATGCACTGGAACCGTCACGTTTTTCAGTAACGATAAAATTGAAATTAGCAGGCCATCCTTGACCTTACTATCACCACAATAAAGGATATTCATTTAATTCACCTACTTTTAATTCACAAATTGGCCTGTACTATTAAGCAGCTGCAGTACATGACCTAGTCTATTTTGCCACTTCATATGGTTTATATTGAATATACGCAACGTTACTGGCGCGGCTACGTTTTTGCATACACGCCGCAATTTCATCCCGTAACTGGATTTGCTGCTGCTTTGCCGGTAAACCAGCTTGTGGGTAAAACGGTCCATCAAGATATAACGTAATGTGCGGCCGCTTCCGCCAACGTCGTTTTTGATAGGTTGTCGTCATACAAAATGAAGCTGCCTGAGTCCCAATTGGATAATGAAACGCTGCTAAAGGTAATGGGCGAATCTGCGTATAATACGGCCACACGTGGGCTTCTGGATAAACGACGACACACTGTTTTGCCGCAATCCGTTGATACACTGCGGCCTGAAAGCGACCTAATTGATGCAATGTGTTAGGAATTGGTAACGCCCCACCATAAGGTAACCAGTGGCCTAATAGCGGAATCCCTAAATTAGCGGGACTAACTAAAAAATTAAGCGGTTTATGCCGCAATAAACTAAACGGAATGAAAACATCGCCTTGCGGTTGCGTATGGTTGCCGTAAAGAAAGCAACCCGCTGGATAGTCGTGTAGTAATTGCCCATTAACAATGGTCGGTCGTGCCCAGCAATAGCGATAGAACCAGCTGAACACTTTAGTTAAAAAAGTAACAATAAATGCTGTAAAATAAAATAATTTTCCTTGGGGTTCCCATGAATAATCAGTTGCCAAGGTATAATTCTGTTGCTGACTGGCAACAAAGTCATCGGTAAAGCTATGATAATAGCGTGCCTTCTCCTGTTGCAAAGCTTCTCACCTCGTTAATTAAATTAAAAACCTACTACTGACAGATAATTGAGCGCACGCTTAAAACCGACTCTTAATATACCATATTATAATTTAAAATCAAATAGTAAAATTAAAAAGTTCATGTCACCTAAATAAATGGAATTATTTAATTTAGCTAATATCCTAAAATTCATTACTTTTATGGCTTAACGCCCGCTGATTGAATCAACTTAGGCCAAATTAGATCAGTGCCACCTTACTAACGGGTAATCATCGAACTAGTTAATTTTTCATGAAATGCCTGCTATTAATTGAAGCATCCATAGTGATTTAATTTTGGTTACCCAAAAAAATAAAATTAAATCGTTGACTTATTAACTAGACGTGGTATATTAAATAAGGATTTAAGCGAGCGCTCAATTAATTAAACAATCTCATATTGTGGCACAATTCAGTTGTTATGAGTAAGTAATTATCGTTACCGCACGTCACTTTTATCAAAATAACTAGCCTAACTTGGTTAACCGTTCCGTGGTTTAGCTTGGGTTCCCTAGTAAAAAGATGTCTCAGATTGACCGCATCTGGTCACCTGAATTTCTAAATCAATAGAAAAGAGGGCAATACTATGAAAGTAAATAGTGCTCAAGGAGAGAATGTATTTGTACAAAACGTAGCAGCAGATAAGAGTTTAGATGAAATTAATGGCAGTGTGCAAGTGCCAAAAAATGCTGGTTTCTGGCGAACCTTAATGGCTTACACTGGCCCTGGCGTTTTAATTGCCGTCGGTTATATGGATCCAGGTAATTGGATCACATCAATTGCCGGTGGCGCCCAATTTAAATACACCTTATTATCCGTTGTTTTAATTTCCAGCGTGATCGCCATGCTTTTACAAGCAATGACAGCTAAATTAGGCATCGTCACTGGTAAAGATTTGGCCCAATTAACGCGTGAACATACGTCTAAAGGCGTCGGCATCTTGCTTTGGCTCGTTGCTGAGCTTGCAATTATGGCCACTGATATCGCCGAAATTATCGGTTCTAGTATCGCACTGAAATTATTATTCAATATTCCTTTAATTGTTGGCATTTTAATTACTACCGCCGATGTGTTACTGCTACTAGTGTTAATGAAGTTAGGTTTCCGTAAAATCGAAGCCATCGTTGCCACTTTAGTTGCAGTGATCGTACTCGTCTTTGCTTACGAAGTCCTACTTGCAAATCCTAGTGTGGCTGGTATCATGCACGGCTATATTCCTTCTGATACAATTCTGACCAACCATTCAATGTTGTATTTATCATTAGGAATCGTTGGTGCTACGATCATGCCCCATGATTTATACTTGGGCTCATCAATTTCACAAACCCGTGCACTTGATCGTAGCAAGCGCAAAGATGTTGCTAAAGCGATTAAATTTTCAACAATTGATTCGAATATTCAACTTTTCATCGCTTTTATCGTTAACAGTTTACTTTTGATCTTAGGCGCTGCCTTATTCTATGGTACGAATAGCTCATTAGGTCACTTCGTTGATTTGTTTAATGCTTTAAGCAACAAACAAATCGTAGGCGCCATTGCTAGCCCATTTCTAAGTATGCTATTCGCCGTTGCCCTATTATCTTCCGGTCAAAGTTCAACCATTACGGGTACCTTATCTGGCCAGATCATTATGGAAGGTTTCATTCGGCTAAAGATGCCACTGTGGGCACAACGCTTAATCACCCGCCTATTGTCAGTCACACCTGTCTTGGCCTTCGCTATTTATTATCACGGCAATGAAGCTAAAATCGAAAATTTATTGACTTTATCGCAAGTTTTCTTGAGCGTTGCTTTACCCTTTGCAGTTATTCCACTGGTCATTTTTACCAGCAGTAAAAAGCTAATGGGTGAATTTGCCAACAAGGCGTGGGTTAAATATAGTGCCTGGCTTTCAACCATCGTTCTAGTCGGCCTAAATATTTACATGATCTTGCAGAGTTTTGGCGTGATGTAAGCATCTATAATTTTCAAAAAGAGCCTGGGCCAGAAAAATTTGGCACGACTCTTTTTTTATCATCTAACTGAACTTAGTGAAATCAGCTCAACTAGGCTATATTTCCGGTATAATAAAAGTATTGATTAAATAACTATACAAATGTACTAAAAGCTGAAAAATGAGGTTAATAAATTGAAAAAAGATAGCTCCAAAGGCGAACAGCAAAAGAATAAAATCTTAACGGTAGCACGGAAATTATTTGCTACTAAAGGCTTTGAAGCCACAACCACCCGCGAAATCAATCGACAAACTGATTCTGCCGAAGGATTGTTATACTATTATTTTCCCCACGGTAAGCGTGAAATCCTCGATACAATCATTTATGAAGGCATTCAGTCACGGATCAATGGCGTCGACTTTAAATTTCACGAAGCTGATTCACTGGCGAATATTGAAGCTCAATTACTGCATGCTTTCAACCAAATCTGGCAAATTTTTAGCAAACAAGATAATTACTATTCCTTCATGATCACAATTCGTGAACGTATGCTACTGTCTGATGAACAGGTTAAATGGTTGCTGGATCTGATCAACAAAGTTAAGCAATTACTGGTTGATTTTTTAATGACCGCGACAAAGAAGCTACAGCTAGACCAAACCGCTATTCCGCAGCTTGTTGGTATCATCATGTCACTTTTTCAATCAATTATTTACCGTGAACTCTTGATCAATAATAATCAGAAATTAACCGAACAAATCAGTACTTCGATCAGCGAGCAGTTACATTTATTAGTAACTAGCGTGCTAGCTGTAAACGGCGGTTATAAAATGTAGGAAAAGGGCGACGAGATTGTTGTCGGTTTTCCTACATTTTTTGATACCATTAATCACATCTTAATC